>NZ_KQ414499.1:0-716766 GCF_001263295.1 Agrobacterium sp. SUL3 | reverse complement strand
CGCGGGGTGGAGCAGCCCGGTAGCTCGTCAGGCTCATAACCTGAAGGCCGCAGGTTCAAATCCTGCCCCCGCAACCACTGAAACTTGTAACAGCTTCCAGTCAGCTTCCGCCTCTGCGAGAACAGCACGGAAGCGTTCAAGATACGCCAGCTTCTCCGACTGATCATTGAACTCACCCGCCCTAACCCGGCGGGCGAAATCGTTTCTATGACGCTCAGTCAAACCGGCACTATATTCCTGGAACGCCTGCATCGACGCCAGGACGGCGGCCAGATGGCCGTGAATGGTCAGGTCGGCCGATTTGCCGTCCGCCGATGGCGCGATGACGACCTTCTGAACCAATTGCCTCACGAAGTTGAAATGTCGCTGAACGTCATCGTGTTCGCTTACACCGGTGCGCACCATTGCCGTTAGGGCGTCGATGGCTGCGGAATACATGGATGGGTTCACGACAAAAGTCTTCGGCGGCCCTTTTCTCTTTCGGGTCGTTTTTGCAAGGCTGGCCTCAAGCTCTTCACGCTGTTTCTGGAGGTCATCGAGCATCTTGTTGAAGGCTTCGATCTGCGGTTGGCCATTCATGATGCGCTGGGTAATCTGCCCTGCGACGACATCCTGTTTGTGAGAAATCTCTCGTAGATTGGCGCGCAGCTTTGCCTCATTACGTTCGCCGCCCTTACTGGTAGCTGACAGCTGCCTATTAATCTCGTCCTGGATCGATGCCGTGCTCTCGACTGAAAGCAGACGCGCGGGAATAGCGTCGAGGATTCGGCTTTCCAACTCGTGCCGGCTGATCGTTTTGGAGTTGGTGCAGACGATGTTGCCCTGATGCTCGATCGGTAGTTTCTTCTGACGATTGGTACAGCCATAGCGGTCCTTCGCCATGATAGCGTAGGGTCCGCTGCAATGCTGGCACTCAAGCAATCCACTGAGCAGGTAAGATGGGCGGTGGGTTCGGTTTAGGCGGTTGGTCGTCGTGTGGCTGAAACTTGCCTCGACTTCCAATTGGCGCTTCTTGACCTTCGCCCACAGTTCGTCGGACACGATCCTGAGTGCCGGTACTTCACCGACAACCCACTCGCTCTTGTCATTCATCCGTGCTTCGCGGTTCTCTGTTTCCGGGTTCTTCCGAAAATTGCGCCGGTTGAAGACGAGCCTACCGACATAGGTCTCGTTGTTTAGGATGCCGGCACCTCGGTCTCGGTGACCGCGGATTGCTGTGTCCCGCCACTTTAGCCCTCGTGGGCCTGGAAGCACGGGTGCGCGGTTGTTCAGATCGAAGGCGAGTTCCTTCGGCGACCTCCCAAGTGCGTACTGCTCAAAAATCCATCGGACGATCTCGGCTTGCTCTTCGTTAACCTCGCGGAGCCCGGGAATGCGGTCGCCATTACCGTCATATTCAAGCTTTACTCGATAGCCGTAGGCCAGACAGGTTGTCGCCTTGCCCTTACGAACGGCGGTCTTCATGCCTTCCCGGGTACGGTACCTGATCTGCTCGATCAGTTCCTGGCTCAGGGTGACGCGCAGGCCCATCTCAATGTCCGTTACCGCTGTCCCCCCGTGGACCGTCCATAGTTCGATATCCTCGAACTTTAATCGCTTGAGGAAGCCGTTCCCGTGTTCGGCGTCGCGCGAGATGCGGTCCACCGTGACGCACAGGACAATATCGATATCTCGTTTTTTGGCTCTTGCCAGTAGAGCCTGAATGCCGCGGCGCTTTGTATAGCTCGTACCGCTCACCGCGTGGTCGGTGAAGACTTCGATCAGCTTCCATCCGCGGCTCTGGATGAAAGCGCGGCCGAGTTCGATCTGGGTTTCGATCGACACCTCGTTCTGACGTTCGGTCGAGTAGCGAGCATAAAAAAGGACGTTCTTGGTCATGAAGGCTCTACGAAAGACAATTGTGGACGAAACCTAGTGGGAAATTTTGCCGTTCCAAGCCGGCGCACGAAATTTGTGACGCACCGGCTCGGAGAGGTCTATTGATCAGGGGGCCACGTTACGAAAGATGCCCTGTTCGAAAAGCTCCGGCGTTCCGTAGTGTCGGCGCATGCCCGCCACATCTACGAGGATACCGGCGCTCTTTTTGTTCCGTAGCAGGTTGATGACGAAGTCCGTCTCGAACACGACCCCGAAATACAGATTGTCGGCCACGTCGCGCCATGTGGGATCGATCACCTTTCCATCGGCGTCGACAAGCCAGGCGTGTTGCATCGGAATCCCCAATTCGTCCATCGCATAGCCTTCGGCGTAGTGGATGCTGGTATCGCCAGCATCCAGTCGTTCGATGACAATCCGCGTGACGTTATCGAAGCATTGCTTCGCAGGCCCAAGTGTAAACCAGCTGGGATTGGTGTCCGCCGGCTCGAAGGTCTTTGCGTGTTGCAGCAAGGCGGTTGCCGGTCCGAAGCCTCGCTCCATCTCGGCGTTCATCTGGATGAACGTAAGGAGGTGTTCGAGATAGGGATCGGACGTCGTGTCAATTTGGTGGTTGGGGTATAAGGTGTCAGCCATCGTCGTCTCCCTGCGCATAGCGCATCGTTTGATCTTCGGAATTGTCGGAAAAAAACGATGACGGGACCGTGTGAGCCGGTATTTACCGTCGAGAGCTCTCTGACGCAGGATCGGTTCTCTCTCACGCTCACAACCGCTTGGGACGACACTGTCGTGATTGCTTACATAGCGGTCATTGCTGAAGTTGCAAGCCGTTTCGGACGGTTGATGCCGACCAATCTGATCGCTTGGTTAAGAATGGCCTGCGGTTTCGTTAACCATACCGGAGCTCTTTGTTCCGGGTGTGTTCTAACCGGCTTGCCGGACACGAATCTCCGGGCTATGTCGATGGTGTCAGCAGAAACTGAATGTCTGCAGACACTTAGCGGCCCCCGCCGATGCGCCAACATCGAACGAGGGCCTGACCCGTAACCTTCTTTGGAAAGGCCTTGGGCTATGTCGACCCTTACCTGCTTTGCTTCCGAACGGGAAGCTTCTCCGTCTCCTGATCCTGTTGATGAACGCCTGTCGCCGCAGCGGTGGTTGGCTTCTCGTGTTTTTGGGCGTGCCTCTGCACCGGCAATCGCTTGACCCACTCAACTGATCATCCCTGACTTCGACACGGCTTCGATTGAAGCTTGCTGGCTGCCGGATACGGAAATCATTTCCGCGTCGGAAGCCGCGCGCCTGAAGTCTGCGGGCTGATCGTCATCGTCAGCAGGAGTACTATCATGACGACCATTCTTTCGGGCGCGCCTAGCGCGCCAGCCTATCCGCATGCCGTCGATCTCGACGCCCTGAAGCTTCGCTTCGACATTCTCATTGGCGAATTGTCTGCGCAGCCGTTCTCGGCAGGCGCACTTTCCAACGCACTTGCCGGAGGCGTCAATGAAGCCGCCGCAATCCTGCGTGCCATCCCGATCCAGGAAGGTCGGCTGCTTGAGCGCGGTATCGGCATCATCGCCGGCCTCAACCCCGACCTCGTGGTACTGACGCAAAACCTGCGGCTGCCGGTCACGAAGACGGCGCTTGAGCTCGTCGAGAAAAACGACCCAAAGCACTTTCGTTCCCTCACACTCGATGCAGATACCGGCGGGCGCAAAACCTATACGCCTGATCTGATCCTTGTGAACAGGAAGACGAAGCTCGCGCATGTCATCGACGTAAAACGCAGCCTTGGCTCGTACGAACTCTCCCGCATCAACGACCTCAAATCTCGGATGCTGGCGGCGGCGCTCGTTGTTCCCGATCTTCTGTACCGCGAGCATCATCGGCTCGTGGCCGAAGAAGTCCGCGTCGTCATTCTGAACGCAGAAAACCAGCGCTCCGACATCGACGGTGGTGTGTGGCCGCTGAGTGATCTCGATCATCTCGTCGAGGTTGGCGGGGCCGGTCAGGCGCTTGGCATGCTGCGTGAATGCTTCCATGCCAGGATCGACGAGAACTGGACACTGGCAAGGCATGCCTTGGCCCCAGGAAAGCAACCGGATCACCGCGGTGCCATAGCCGATGTCGCCGAGGGCGAGGGAAACGCGTCGCTGGTCGTAGCAGAACAAGCGGTCACCGAGAACGAAAGGGCTGCTGATCGTGGCCAAATTCGCGTCGGTTTTGCCCGCAGTCCGAAGACCGGCACGGGCTGAGCGGCCCCACCGACCGTCTTTCCACTTTCCGTTTCATCATTCACGCCGGACAGTCAGGTTCGGCGGCAGGAGACGTCTGCCATGCGCCGACCCACATCCAATGTCATCGCTTTCCCCAATACCCCTTCAGAACAGCTATCCTCGACACCCGTGGCATCCAGCCGGTCGAAGCGACTGGCGAAGTTGCAAGGCGCGACCAGCCAGAGTGCGACATCCAGGTCGCAGGCCATTCCTCGGGCGATCGCAATGTGTGCGGCAACGCCAACATCTTTGCCCGATCCGGCCATCGTCGCGCAGGTCGTGATCGGTTTTGCCCGACGCAAGGGCATTGCGATGAGCAGCGTCCCCAAAATCTTCCGAGAGCAACTGCTGGCATTGTGTGCCGCTGGCGATCCAACGGCGCTGATGTTGCGTGACTGGCTGGAGGGCAATCGACAGCTGCTCGCCATCGATGGGGTGCCGGACCTTGGTAAGGCCCGTGGAAACGGGGAGGGCGCATGATGGAAACGCTGACGGATCGTATCACCCGTTATCTGCTGGCCCGCATTCGGCGGCTGTCCATCCTCGATCTCTACGAGCGGGCCGCCGTTGTCGGATTGCTGGAGGCGGACTTCATCATTGAAGGCGATGAAACGTCAGGCACGATCTGGCGCGTCCCTGAACAGTGCTTGCGCCTGCTCGACGCTGAACCTAGCAGAGTGCGGGCCGAACTCGAGC
Organism: Agrobacterium sp. SUL3; assembly: GCF_001263295.1. Lineage (NCBI taxonomy): Bacteria > Pseudomonadati > Pseudomonadota > Alphaproteobacteria > Hyphomicrobiales > Rhizobiaceae > Agrobacterium > Agrobacterium sp. SUL3. The sequence goes on along the minus strand of NZ_KQ414499.1, from coordinate 711,919 downwards.
GACGTCTCGGAAAAGCGCCATACAAGACGACAACACTCGACATGCTGCTTCAGGACCTTCCAGGGGAGCCGCCTCGTGAAAAGGCTCGCTCGGGCGGGAATGTCAAAAGCAAACGGAATACCTCGACCGCTGCTGCCCGCCTGAAGCCGACCTCGGGCGATGCAATGTCGGTTCCGGAAAAGTCGTCATCGACGTCCAGGCAATTCCTGGCGCTGCTTCGTCAGCACATTGCGCCGCCAAGCGTTGCCCATGTCGCGGTGGCTCTGTTGGTTGCCCGCGCGGTTGGTACAAGCGTCCCTGACCTGTCGGCGCTGTCAGCCGTTCTTCGGCAGCCAGGAGCCTTCGTGCTGATCAAGGCACCGGTTGGCCGTTTCGAACGGCGTTTCGGCCTGATGCTTGAAGATGGCTTGATCCTGCCCTACTGGACGAAACTCGAAGATGTCCATCGAAGCAGCCCGCTTTCGGACGGATATGGTGATCGCCGCCGCGGAAAGACCCGCAAGACGATCAAGACATTGGCCGGAACAGATGTGCCGAAAGCAGTCGAACGTTCGCTCAGCCGGTTTCTTGTGGATGTCCTGCTTGAGCGCTCGGCACCCGTCGTCCTTGCCGATGAAACGGAGTCAGCGCTTCCGCCATTTGTGTCGATGACGGCCGACATCGTGCTTGAGACTGGTGGGCTCGACCATGAGCTGATTGCCGAACTTCTGCATATTTGTCTCGGCATCGCGCCAACGCAGTCGCTGCGACTGATGGAAAAGATGGCGCTTGACCTGGAAGGTTTGTCGATCGACACGCTGGCACTGGCCATTCGTTCAGGCCACGGTCTCGAACACATCCTGTCGGTCCTCAAGGCTCTCGGTGAGCGGGCACGTTCCAAAACGTCTGACGATGATGACGACGATCGTGGTTCGGGGCGTGGCAGTGACCGATCAGGCCGACCGAAGGTCAAAAGCCGTTTCTTGATCGAGGACGGTGATGATGAACCAAAGTCCTTGGATGGGATCGACGTTGTTCGGCCTGTGAAGCCTGCTGAGGCATCAGAGAATGAAGGCAGCGGCAGCGCATCCGTCGATCCTGTCAATCCGGAACACAGCCGTCTGCGTGCGCTGCGGGTCGAAACACTGTCGGGCTATGGCGAGGCGCGCGATTGGGCGCTCGATCTCAAGACCGACCTTCAGCTATGGCGCGATGGCGGGCTGGCCTGGAGCGAGATGAGTACGAAGCTGATGCTGTCAGGGCCACCAGGCACAGGAAAGACGACCTATGCCCGCGCTCTTTGCAATACGTTACAGGTTCCTTTGCTGGTAACGTCCGTCGCCTCGTGGCTTGAGCCCGGTTATCTCGGTGATGTCCTAAAGCGCATGTCCAGGGCATTTGAACTGGCGCGGGAGAATGCGCCGGTCATCTTGTTCATCGATGAGATCGACAACATCAACAGCCGTTTTGGAGACCGACGGGGCCCAAATGATGACTATTGGCACTCGCTGATCAATCGGCTGCTTGAGCTTCTCGATGGCGCATCGAAGACCGAGGGCGTGATCGTTGTTGCGGCGACCAACCTGCCGGAAAAGATCGATCCGGCATTGTTGCGGTCGGGGCGGTTGGAGAAACATGTGGCGATCCCCATGCCGGACACTGAGGGGTTGGTCGGCATTCTTGCGTACCATCTCGGAGCTGATCTCGCCGACGTCTTGGCAACTGCACCGTCGGGCGGCTCCAGAGCGATCAAGGCCGACCGCCAGCGTCGAGCCCTTGCCACCAGTGATGAGGCCGATGTCATCGACCAATCCAATCGCGGAGTATCCCAAAATGTCTGAAGCCAGTTCCATGACCACACCAAACCAGAATGCCGATCTTCAACGGCTCGCCTTGCTGGCGTCTGGCAGCACCGGAGCCGACATCGAGCGGCTTGTTCGTGACGTCAGACGGCAAACCAGACGGCAGCAGAGGTCGCTCACTTGGAGCGATCTTGAGCAAGCCCTGCTGGCCGATCAGCTGAAACTCTCGGACGAGGTGCGCTGGCGCAATGCCATTCATGAGGTCGGTCATGCGATCGCGTTCTGTGACACCGGGATTGCCGAGGTCATGACCGTCAGTATTGGGATCGGTGGTATGGGGCAAGTGGTCAGCCGGCAGCATCGGCATCTCGTTCAAAACCAGGACTGGTTGATGCGCAGCATCGCCTGCATGCTGGCAGGCCGAACGGCAGAGCTGCTTGTATTTGGCGATACAGTTGCCGGCGCGGGTGGCTACGACGATAGCGATCTCGCACGGGCGACCGACCATGCCGTTGCCGCCGAGACCCGCCTCGGGTTCTCCGATCATCAGCCGCTGCTTTATCGATCCGTGGCTAGCTCGATCAATGAGCTCAGCTTTGATCGGCATCTTGCTGAGCTAGTCAATGCTCGCCTGGTGACCGCCGAAGCGACAGCGCGAAACCTGCTTGAGAACAGACGGGACGAACTCATTACCATCGCCAAACGGCTGAAGGAGGTCGGGGCCATGACCGGTGAGGAGGTCAGGGCGCTGCTCAGGACCTCGAACGAGCCTGAAACCTGACGAAAATGAGCGGAGTGGCTCCGAAACCGCGATTCCGACCGGCGCCACTCCGATTCCGAATTCCCGAACGCCGATTCCAAAATCGCGGACATCGATTCCGATTTACGGAAATGCGATTCTGGCGCCGGTCCCGACGTCGTTCGGGCGTGGTCGGGTGACCCGTCGTCGGTGTGCGTCATCCTGATCTGACGGCAACCGGCTTTACATTGGATGACGTCATCTGCATGTCAGCTCACGTCGGATCAAGGTAGGCATACCCTGTCCTACGTTCCCGGCAATTCGAAACACATTGTCTCAATTTACCCTTCCGCGATTCCTGATCCAATTCTGTCGTTGCCAATGTCCCGAATGCCGATTCCGATGCAAACCACGTTTGCGGAACAACGGTTGCTCGACCGGCGATCCAGATTCCTCCTCCGAAATGTCAACACAGGCAGCCGCGCTTGTTCCTTGCATCGCCGACAATGACGCTGAGGCTCCACAACAAGGAGACAACGCAATGACCAGGAAATCGAAGAAGCAGCGCAATGCCGAGCAGGCGGCACGTCAGCAGAGTGTCAGAGACGAGGCCAAGGCTCGACGCCGGCCATCGCGGGACGATCTCGCGCGAGTGCTTTTGTGGCAAATGATCGTGGCGGCTCAGGGTCGGAAAGATGCACGGCTCGCTCTGGACAAGCTGTCCGAAGCCATCGTCGCTGACTTGGAGCGCCAGGGATTCGATGTCCGAGAGAGCGAGGACGTCTTCGAAGCGCTTACCGATAGGTACTCGGATGGACTGTTTCCGTTCCGGCCCAAATGGCATCTCAAGTCTCGACCTATGGTCTCTCAACCATGATGTTGATGGCACAGTGCAGCGGTGTCAGCTCACATTTCCTTTGCAGGCGTGCAGCATCATTCCGCGAACGGCGTTCCATTATTTCCCAACGTCTTCCCTCCATTACTCCTGATCACGCCGTTTGCAGAGGAATCGATAATACTCAGCAATTCATGATTGCCTGTTCTCTGGGTTGCAATCGCGCTGCGAACACTATTCATATTCGTAATCAATGGGAATGCGGGGGAACGGCAACCGGATGGACAAGCGCTCTTTGACAGAACGCGATATCTGCACGAAATTCATCTTGCCGGCCGTAAAGCAGGCCGGCTGGGATATGATGCTGCAGGTCCGCGAAGAGGTCTTCTTCACCAAGGGCCGGATCACCGTGCGTGGTAAGCTCGTCGCTCGCGGCAACGCCAAGAAGGCAGATGTCGTTCTCTACTACAAGCCGAACATCCCGATCGCTCTGATTGAGGCGAAGGACAACAATCATGCGGTGGGCGACGGCCTGCAACAGGGGCTGGAATACGCCGAGACGCTCGCTATCCCCTTCGTGTTTGCCTCGAATGGCGACGGCTTCGTGTTTCATGATCGCACTGGCCTGCGGGACCTGAAGGAAGAAAATCTCCATCTCGACCAGTTCCCGACGCCGGATGAGCTTTGGCGGCTCTACCGCCGATGGAAAGGTCTGGACACGTCCGCCGAAGCACTGGTGCTTCAAGACTACTATGATGACGGCAGCGGCAAGGCTCCGCGCTACTATCAGGTAAATGCCGTCAATGCCGCGATCGAGGCCATCGCTAAAGGGCAGGATCGAGTCCTGTTGGTCATGGCAACCGGGACCGGCAAGACCTACACCGCCTTCCAGATCATCTGGCGTGTGTGGAAGGCCGGCCGCAAGAAGCGCATCCTGTTTCTGGCAGATCGCAACGTGCTCATCGATCAGACCATGGTCAACGACTTTCGCCCCTTTGGTGGCGCGATGGCCAAGCTCTCCACCAAGTCGAAGACGATCGAGCGCTCGGACGGAACTGAAGTGGATGTGCCGCTGGCGTTGGATCGCAAGCGTCGTATAGACACCTCTTTCGAAATCTACCTCGGTATCTACCAGGCGATCACCGGCCCCGAGGAGCGGCAAAAACTGTTCCGCGAATTCTCGTCGGATTTTTTCGACCTGATCGTCATCGACGAGTGCCACCGCGGCAGTGCTGCCGAAGATTCCGCCTGGCGGGAAATCCTGGAGTATTTCTCCGCTGCCAGCCAGATCGGTTTGACGGCGACGCCGAAGGAGACGGAATATGTGTCCAACACCGCCTATTTCGGCAAACCGGTGTTCACGTACTCCCTGAAGCAGGGCATCAGCGACGGCTTTCTCGCACCCTACAAGGTGATCAAGGTCCATATCGACCGCGACGTTGAAGGGTATCGGCCGGAAAAGGGCCAACTTGACCGTGACGGCGAGGAAGTCGAGGACCGCATCTACAATGCCAAGGATTTCGACCGCACGCTGGTGCTGGACGACCGCACCAACCTGGTTTCTGCCAAGGTGACAGAATTCCTGAAGGAGAGCGGCGACCGATACCAGAAGACGATTGTCTTCTGCGTCGACGAGGAGCATGCCGCCCGCATGCGCCAGGCGCTGATCAACGACAACAAGGACCTCTGCGACGAAAACGGCCGCTATGTCATGCGCATCACCGGAAGTGACATGCTCGGCCAGGCGCAGATCGGCAACTTCATCGATCCGGAATCGCGCTACCCGGTGATCGTCACCACGTCGCGCCTCCTGTCTACCGGCGTCGACGCCCAGACCTGCCGTCTCATCGTGCTGGACCGCCCCGTCGGCTCGATGACGGAGTTCAAGCAGATCGTTGGCCGCGGCACGCGCGTGCATAAGGATACGCAGAAATTTTACTTCACCCTCATGGATTTTCGCGGGGCTACGAACCACTTCGCCGATCCCGAATTTGATGGCGATCCGGTGCAGATTTATGTGGCGGGCGAGAACGATCCCATTACTCCGCCGGATGCGGAGCCTCCCGGCTTCGAAGACAACGACCAGGACGGCTACACCACCGAGCCGCCGACCACCGGTGACGAGGACGTGACGTTCCCGGGCGGAGGCGGTGAACGCCAGAAGAAGGTCTATGTCGACGGTATCAGCGCAAAGGTCATCGCCGAGCGGGTCGAATATCTCGATGCCAATGGCAAGCTCGTCACCGAAAGCCTGCGCGATTTCACCAAGGCGGCCCTTCTTCGGCATTTTGCAAGCCTTGATGATTTCCTGCGTCGGTGGAAGTCGGAAGAGCGTAAGGATGCGCTGGTGAAGGAACTGGCGGCCGAAGGACTGCCACTAGACATGATCGCCAAAGAGCTTGGCATCGACCTCGATCCCTTCGACCTCGTCTGCCACATCGCCTTTGATCGCAAACCGCTGACGCGGCAGGAGCGTGCCGACAATGTGAAGAAGCGCGACGTCTTTGCCCGCTATGAAGGCAAGGCGCGCGCCGTGCTTGATGTGCTCTTGTCCAAGTATGCCGATGAAGGCGTTATGAACCTCGACGACACGAACGTGCTGAAGATACCGCCAGCCAACACGCTCGGCACCGCTATCGAACTTGTCCGCGCCTTTGGCGGCAAAGCCGCATTTGAACAGGCGGTCCATGCCATGCAGGCCGCGCTTTATCATGAAACCGCTTAGAGGGAGGAGCCGTGATGTCTACACTGAGAATTGCTACATACAACATCGAATGGATGAATAACCTCTTCTTGAAAGGTGAAGCTAAGCTTCGAACTGAGCCCGCGAAAGGTATGGGACGCTTCCCGACTGATCCGCGCGGTGTCGCCGAACGGATCGCCGGTGTAATAAAGGGTTTAGATGCCCACATCATTGGCGTGCAGGAAGGGCCTTCGAAACTCAGCCAGATGCAGTTCTTTTCGGACGAGTTCCTGGACGGCCGCTACACAGCGTCGGGAATCGAATCCGGTTCGCAAAGCATCTATGCGCTGGTTCGAAATGATTGCCCCATAAAAGCAACGCCATACGATTCAAGTAGTGTCTACTACAAGAGGCTCTTGAAACCGGTTCAGTTCCAGCCGTGGGGCGAAATGAACAACGCCAAGAAATACAAGATGGCGCGTCCTCCAGCGCTGATCAGGTTGGCAGGCGAAGACGACAACAAGCCGATACACCTTGTCGTCGCCCACACCAAGAGCCAGTTCACCAGCGGCTTTAGCAAGGCGAAGTTTGCTGCGCGAGAGCCAGCAGCAATGCGTGAGGCGATCCTATCACGTCAAAAGCTCAGCGCTGATGTCGCAGCACTGCGACGCCACATAACAAACGTGATCCTGGAGCGGCAGAATGCCAGCGGCGTGATCGTCATGGGGGACTTAAACGACGGCTTCACTCGGAGCGTCTTCGAGAAGGAGTTTCTGATGCAGAGCCTGGTCGACGAGCTGCGTGGCAGCTTTCGTCGGCAGAGTGCTTTGCTCGATCATGTGCTCGATGAGGCGCAGCTCCGCAGCACAGAGGCCTACACCGTCGAGTTCAGAAGTCCCGAAAAGCGCGGCATTACGCGCGAACTGATTGACCACATTCTGGTAACACCAGCGCTTAGAGACCCTGAATTCTGGCTGACGTTGCAGCCGGGCGCGGCAACGATTGCCCACGAAATCTCGAAAGCTCATACCTCGGGCACTGGTGCGAAGGCTGATGATCGACCGAGCGACCATATTCCGGTCTATGCTGATTTCATCGTTACATAGGAGCACGACAGTGTCCTGGGCGGGAAGATTTCCTGCTGCAATCGTAAAAAAGGCTGCGGCCCCCGCGTCGAGTGTGTATTTGTCGCTGCCGGTATCCAAAGTAATCAAAGAGAATAGAAATGTCAGTCCGTAACACCGTCAAATCCATCCAGGATATCATGCGCCAGGATGCGGGCGTCGATGGCGATGCCCAGCGCATCAGCCAGCTATGCTGGATGTTCTTCTTGAAGATCATGGACGATCAGGACCAGGAACTGGAGCTGACTCACGACAGCTATGTCTCGCCGATCCCGGAGAGGTTCCAGTGGCGCAACTGGGCGTCAGACCCGGAAGGCATCACGGGAGAGGCACTGCTGAATTTCGTCAATGGCGAACTCTTCCCGGCGCTGAAAGGACTCCCTATCTCGACGAAACCCGGTGATCGTCGCCGTGTCGTGCGCGATCTGTTTGAAGATGCCTATAACTACATGAAGTCCGGTCAACTAATCCGACAGGTGGTCAACAAGATCAGCGACGTCGATTTCAACAGCCTGGCGGAGCGCCAGCATTTCGGCGAAATCTACGAACAGATTTTGAACGACCTGCAATCGGCCGGCAATGCAGGCGAATATTACACCCCGCGCGCGCTTACATCCTTCATGGTCGACCGCATTGATCCCACACCGGGAGAAACGCTGTTCGATCCGGCCTGCGGCACGGGCGGTTTCTTAACCTGCGCCATACGCCACATGGAAAAACATCACGTTCGCACCCCGGACCAGCGCGAGAAGATGCAGGCCGGTCTGCGTGCCGTGGAAAAGAAGCCGCTGCCGCATATGCTCTGCGTCACCAACATGTTGCTGCATGGCATCGAGGACCCGAGCTTCGTACGCCATGACAATACGCTCGCCCGCCCGCTGATTTCCTGGGGCAAGGATGAGCGCGTCGATATCGTGCTCACCAACCCGCCCTTTGGCGGGCGTGAGGAAGACGGTATCGAGAACAACTTCCCGACCTTCCGCACCAAGGAAACCGCTGACCTGTTTTTGGCGCTGATCGTGCGCCTGCTGAAGGATGGCGGGCGTGCCGCCGTCGTCCTGCCGGATGGATCGCTGTTTGGCGAAGGCATCAAGACGCGGCTGAAGGAGCATCTCCTGGAGGAGTGCAATCTCCACACCATCGTGCGACTGCCCAATTCCGTCTTCAAACCCTATGCCTCGATCGGCACTAACCTGCTGTTTTTTGAAAAGGGCACGTCGACCAAGTACATCTGGTATTGGGAACACCGGGTGCCTGAGGGCCAGAAGGCCTATTCCATGACCAAGCCTATCAGGCAGGAGCATCTGCAAGATTGTGTCGATTGGTGGGGTGGCAAGGAGCGCAAGGGCCGCGAGGACGGCCCGCAGGCATGGCGCGTGAGCCTGGAAGAGGTGAAGGCGCGGGGCTACAATCTGGACTTCAAGAACCCGCACACGGTGGACGATGACCATGGGGACCCGGAGACCCTGCTGGAAGAGCTGACAGCTGCCGAAACCAGTGCGGCCCGTCTGCGCGACCAGTTGAAGAACATCCTGGCCGAGGCGCTGGCCCGATGAACGCCGATCGCCTGTTGCAGCACTACGAACAGATTGCCGATGCCCCGGATGCGATTGCCCGTCTGCGGCGGTTTGTTCTCGATCTGGCGGTGCGGGGCAAGCTCGTGCTACAGGACCCTAAGGATGAGCCGGCGTCGGAGTTGTTAAGGCGGATCGCGGTGGTGAAGTCACTGTCGCCCCGAAAAGAGCGAGCTAAGGGGCGAGAAGAGGGCCTGTCGAAAGGTGGGACAGATTTTCCACTCCCGGTAGGCTGGGCATCAGCTCCGTTTTCCGACTTGGTCGCTGTGCTTAATGGACGTGCCTACAAGCAGCAGGAGCTCCTCAGCGCAGGGGTGCCTGTATTGAGAGTTGGAAATCTCTTCACTTCTGACAAATGGTACTACTCTGACCTTCACCTTCCCGAGGATAAGTACTGCGACAATGGGGATTTGATTTTTGCGTGGTCTGCCTCCTTCGGTCCTTTCATTTGGAGCGGCGAGAGGGTGGTCTACCACTATCATATTTGGAAGCTGGTCCTTCACAGTGAAGCTGATCTAAGCAAGCTCTACTTGTACAATTTCCTCCTGCAAAAGACCCGTGAGATCAAGAATGCCGGGCACGGTATCTCCATGATTCATATGACCAAAGAGAAGATGGAGCAGCTGTCAGTTCCTTTGCCACCTCTCGCCGAACAACACCGTATTGTCGCGAAGGTCGATGAACTGATGGCGTTGTGCGACCAGTTGGAGGCGGCGCGAACGGAGCGGGAGACGAAGCGGGACCGGCTGGCGGCGGCAAGCCTTGCCCGCCTCAATACTCCCGACCCGGAAACCTTCCGCGACGACGCCCGCTTCGCACTCGATGCCCTGCCGGCGCTCACCGCCCGGCCGGACCAGATCAAGCAGCTGCGCCAAACCATCCTCAACCTCGCCGTCCGCGGCAAGTTGGTAGCCCAAGACCCGGCGGATGAGCCGTCAAATAATTTCTTGAAGCGTATCCAATTGAGCAAGGCGAGAAGCCGGAAGCCAACAGCCGAAATCGACGGGAGGAACATCCCGTACGACATACCGAAGACTTGGAACTGGGTGACGCTCGAGCAGATTCTCGTTTTTGGGCCACAAAACGGCATATCGCCACGACCGACAGACCGTGAAGACGCACCGAAGGCGATCACGCTTACTGCTACTACGAGCGGAACATTCAACCCCGCATACTTTAAGCGGGTAGACGGGAAATTTCCGCCAGAATCGGATTTTTGGTTATCTGAAGGCGATCTTCTTTTTCAGCGCGGAAACACTCCGGAATACGTGGGAATGGCCGCAGTCTATCATGGCCCGCCTCAAACATTCTTGTTTCCGGATTTGATTATCAAGGTTCGTGTGTCTGACGATGTTGATCTTTCCTATGTGCACCTTGCTTCAGTATCTCCTTCCAGTCGTCAATATTTGACAGAGAACGCGTCTGGCGCACAGGCTACGATGCCGAAGATCAATCAGACCACGCTTCTATCGTTGCCCATTGCACTTCCACCGCTCGCCGAGCAACGCCGCATCGTTGCGAAGGTCGAACATCTCATGGCGCTCTGCGACCAACTGGAAGTAAGTCTGACGAGTGCTAACGCGACACGGAAAAAACTGCTCGACGCTCTATTGGCCGAAGCGCTTGTGCCGATGCAGGCCGCGACACTTCGGGAGGCGGCCGAATAGCGTGCCGACATCCGCCGCCGAACAAGTCCTCCGTACCAGATTTGGAACTCCTGCAAAGACGGCGACCGAATACGTGATCGGTTTCAAGACCACGGAAGGTCGGGTTCTGGCCCTTCATCGTACCCTTGCGGAGACGACCTTATGGTTTGAGCCTCCGGCACCGCCCGAGATGGATGGGGTGCGACTGTCCGTGGAGAATACTGTCAAGAACGCCAATGGCCAGCTCGTTCAGCGTACCCTGAAAAACAAGGAACTGCGTATGACAGCGCAGCAGCTTGAGGTCCTGATCCGCCAGCTGCTGGTGCAACAGGAAAACAAGTGTGCGCTGACAGGCATCCCTTTCCAGTTTCAAGGGCAGCACGATGACAACAACCTCCTGCCGTCCCTCGACCGGAAAGACAGTAACGGCCACTACGAGGAGGGTAACCTCCAGGTCGTTTGCCAGTTCATAAATTTCTGGAAGGGTGATGCGGATAACGAGGAATTCCGGAGATTGCTGAACGTGGTACGCGGGATCGACGATTGATCATGACAATATTGCTTAGCGACATATGGAACCTCTCAAGACCCGAGGATTACAAGCTTCACTTTGCCCGTTGGAATCAGGCGACCCAGCCTCTCGACGCGTGGGTGAGAGATAGAGACGAGTGGCAGCAGTGGCAGGAATACAGACCAGGACGGGATGATTTCAATCGCCCTTTCATTTTTTCATTGATGCAATTCTACCACCAGCCGGATGCGTGGCTGTTCGGAGGTGTCTTTGAGGTTCTGCAAAGACATCAAGATCGCTACGAGGTGAAACTGACGCAATTAGGGGAAGGTTTCATAGGGCGTTTGAAGATCGGCTCGCCCTACCGGGAGCGTTCGACGCGCGTAAAGTTGGAACAGCACTATTCTGGATTTGTGGTTCAGGAAATTTTACGGGAACCCTATTCTGGTCGGACTTTCCCAGGGTTTGAGAACATCGACCTCTCTTTCGGCGAACTCGAAGCTCTGGCGCGCAACGCCCGCCCGGATTGGAAGGCAGCGCTATCGAGCGTCAAAGGCATCTATCTGATTTCTGATGTTAACACCGGCAAGCGTTACGTAGGCTCAGCCTATGGCGAGTATGGCATCTGGTCACGTTGGGTCGGTTACGCCGCTTCGGGCCACGGGGGCAACGTCGAGCTTCGAAACTTGGTCAGCGACCCAACGCTTGAATATTGTCGGAGGGCGTTCAGATTCTCTTTGCTTGAGCATCGCCCGGTTATGACTCCAGACTTAGCGATTATCGAACGGGAGACATTCTGGAAGCAGATTCTCCTTACGCGCGGCGATTATGGCCTGAATCGGAATTGATGGTGGCCCAGTTCTCCCGCACTATCGGCATCGACTATTCCGGCGCAGCGACGCCGACGTCCAGCCTCAAGGGGTTGCGCGTCTACATCGCATCCGGGGGGCAGCCTCCGTTGGAGGTGCTCCCGCCTCCTTCAAACAAGAAATACTGGACGAGACGCGGACTTGCCGAGTGGCTGGTTGAGACACTCTCGGACGATATTCCCACCATCGTCGGGATCGATCATGCCTTCTCATTCCCGCTTCGCTACTTCGAAACGCATGGCCTTTTGCCGGACTGGCCGAGATTTCTCGAAGACTTCCGGTGCCATTGGCCAACCGATGAAGATCACGCCTATGTAGACTTCGTCCGCGAAGGCGCGCTCGGCAATGGCGCGGCCCGCAGCGGAAATGCTAAGTGGCGGCGGTTGACCGAAGAGCGAGCGCGGGGAGCCAAGTCTGTGTTCCACTTTGACGTTCAGGGATCGGTCGCCAAGTCCACGCATTCCGGCATCCCCTGGCTGTTGTTCATCCGTAAGCAGCTGGGCGAGCGGGTGCATTTCTGGCCCTTCGACGGCTGGGCCATCCCCGCTGGTCGATCGGCGATCGTGGAAGTCTACCCCGTGCTTTGGTCCCGCGAATTTTCGATGAGTGACCGAACCGGTGATCAACACGATGCCTATTCAATTGCGGCCAAGCTTTCTAAGGCTGACAGAGACGGAACGCTTGAACACATGCTGCAGCCAGCGCTTTCCGAGCCTGAACGGGTGATTGCCGGCGTCGAAGGATGGATTTTGGGTGTGTTGGGACAGCGGGCGTAGCTGACGCTCGAGGGCTGTATTCGGTGATAATACTACGTCTCGTAGTCACCATACAGCAGATTGTTTAAATTTGCGTGAGTTGGGCCGTTATCCCAAGACGACCACTGTGTTGTAGCTGCGTTCATAGTCTGCTGCCAGGCCTGGAGTAACTGCTCCGTGACTTCCGTAAGATAAAGAGCGTCTTTTTTCTCGAAGGTCGCCGAGGTGTGCGCAACGACATTTCTGACCTGCGTAACGAGCTTCGACTGAAGCTTTATGATGTAAGCTTTGTCCGAAAGAATGGTCTCGGTTTCGGATTCTGCGAGAAGCGATGGCACAATCACGAGTAACGCCGTAAGATCCAGCTTTTTGCCAGGATAGGCGCGAATGAAGTTGGGATGACGGAGCGCATTGGTCCATTGGATTCTTCCGAGCGGGACGGCCGGATATCATCGAAGGGCCCGGCCGGTGAAAGGGCAGAAGTACGCCGTCATACGACCTGTGCGGCAAGCTTTACGGCATCTGCGCCCGCTGGGATGCGAAACGGCGAGGAGGCATCGGTCACGGCCTGCCAGACCGCTCTTGCCACGTCGCTCGCAGTGGTGATTTCGGTCGGCTGCGGTGGCGTTGCCGAGAACACCTGTTTCGCCCAGCCGGCATAGGCTTCCGGTATGCCGTTCTGCGAGCGATCGCGGGCGGTCGCGCTGAAGGAGGTTTCTGGCGCCCGACCGGGAGTGACGAGCCGCACGCGCACCCCGAACGGTTCAATTTCCAAGGCAAGGTTTTCGCTGAATGCCTCCACGGCTGCCTTGCTTGCCGTATAAGCGGACAACATTGGCAACGGCTTGAGCGTCACGGCGGACGATACATTGACGATCACGCCCGCCCCTTGCGCCCGGAAGCCGGGCATTGCTGCCTGCGACATCGCCATGGTGCCGAACGTGTTCAGCTCGAAAAGCTGGCGTGTTGCGTCTATCGACACGCCTTCCAGCGCACCCATCAGACCGGCGCCGGCATTGTTGACGAGGGCGTCGATTGGCCCTGCTTCATCCAGAGCACGAGCGATGTTGGCAGCGTCGGTCACATCGAGTGCAACGACACGCAGCCGTTCGGATGCGGGCAATAGATCCCCACGAGGCGTGCGCATCGTAGCAATGACAGTCCAGTCGCGATCAAGGAAATAGCGGGCAGTCTCAAGTCCGAAGCCGGACGAACTGCCGGTGATGAGGATGGTGTTCATCTGAAACTCCTGTTTGTGGCGATGCTATAGGGCGACCGTGTAAGGGGTGGATACGTGTTATGGGGGGCGGAGAAGGCGTGTCCGGCGTCTTATTTCGTCTCGACGCTGCCTTCCGGCGCAGAATCCGCTGCCAACGCCGCTACCGTCTCCGAAAATGCGGGGTCGCCAGGATAGAGCGTGCTGCGGAGGAAGGAGCTTGAAAGGCGCTGGATTGCGGCGACCCGCTGGGGCCGTTCGTCTGTTGTCTCGCGCGCCTCGTAACCGGGGATGCCGCCAAGAGCATGCTCGCCGCCAAAGGCCGTAAATAATACCTTGGGTGAGGGGCTCAAATCGTAGGCATCACGCCACCACTCGGCGCCACGTGTCGAAAGCCTGCCGACATCACGGTCGCCGATGATGACCAGGGTCGGCGCCGTCATGGTCGAGAAATCTGGATACATGAATGGGTAGGTACGGGCTGCATATTCGGTCAGGCCATCGCCTCTGCCTGGCGGCGCCAGCAGCACGCCCGCTTTCACGCGGTGGTCCTTCCTGTCGACTACCGATCCGTCGTCGGGATCGGGATGGGTGGTGCCAAGCAAGGTACTGGCGGTCTGGGCGCCCCATGAATGGCCGGCAACCGCGATACGCGAGTGGTCGAGCCGCCCCCGGATCAGCGATGCTTCGTTCTCTATGCGATCAAGCCCGCCGAGAACGGTGGCTAGGTCTTGCTCACGGAAGCGCCAGAGTTGGGGGCGGCGAGGATCGTTCGCGGCAAGGCCGAGCATCCGCGAATCCAGATGTGTCGGCTGGATTACGGCGAAGCCATGTGCTGCCCAATAATCAGCAAGGGGGCCATAGGCATGAAACGACTGGCCATTGCCGTGCGAGAAGATGATGATGGGCAACGTGTGGCCTGAGATCGGTAAGGAAACCCGAACGTGCAGGTCAACGCCTCGTCCCGGCGACGGTAAAGTAATGGGAGAGATCGAAACAATGGCGGGTAATCCGGCAGTGGGCGCGCGGGTTTCTGCGCACGGGCTGGACATGGGACTGCTAACCTCCGAGCTGGAAACCGGATCAATGATCCGCTATACTATAAATACGGATCATTGATCCGTTTATCAAGAGGTGATCGCAAAAATGTTGTCGACCAAACTCCGCAATGCAGGCGAGGCCCCATCATCGGCTCCTGGCGATGCCGAAGTACCCGCACCGCGAATGCGTGCTGATGCTCGCAGAAACGAGGAAGCAGTTCTGGAAGCCGCCAAAATCGTGTTCGCTCGTTCGGGGGTGGATGCTCCCATCCGGGAGATTGCGACGCAGGCGGGCGTTGGGCTGGGTACGCTCTACCGCCGTTTCCCGACGCGTGCTGACCTGGTGGCCGCGGTGTTTCGCCGGGAGGTTGATGCCTGCGCCGATGCGGCAGCGCTGCTTGCCGGTGAGCAGGGGCCAGCCGATGCGCTGGCAGCCTGGCTGAAGCGTTACACGCACTTCCTCGCCACCAAACAGGGATTGGCCGCGGCGCTCCATTCCGGCGATCCGGCATTCGCCACCTTGCCGGACTATTTCCGAAGCCGATTTGAACCGGCTCTGTCGATGCTGCTGAATGCTGCTGCCGCTGCGGGAGAAGTCCGAGCTGACATTGCGCCCTACGATCTGCTACGCGCGATCGGAAACCTTGCCGTGGCCTCGGGGGAGGATGGGCCGGCGCACACCCAACGAATGCTTATGCTGCTGCTGGATGGCCTGCGTTATGGCGCGGCGAAGGCAAAATAGCCGCGACTGCCAAGAAGACGCTCGATAGGGCCGATACCGGTACTCCATCGCCTCTCGGGGGAAACGACTCTCGCCGATGGATGCTTTCGGTGCTCACCCTCCAAGAGAAGCCTTGCTGGTTTCCACCCCATTGCTGTCTTTTTAAGGATCGCCGAACCGCCCAAGCATTTCACACGTAATCGACGAACAAACGCGGCGAGAAAGTAACTCCGCCAATCGAGGTGTACCTCGAACGCTCCCAAGGTCGACTTGCGGAACTTGCCGTTCCCCTTAGCGCGACACAGCTTCGCGTGAACGGGCGCTACCGCAACATAAATGTAAATGGCACTGTCCTTTGAAGCACTGTCCTTTGAAGCACTGTCGTAAGCGGTTTGTGCCTGCCAAAAGATGTGGTCACCGAGTTCGCCGCCGGGATCTGGCGCTTCCAATCGGCGTGGCGCGGCAATCCGTTGGGGCGTCTGGAAAAACGTGGCCGATCCTGGCCGGGTCGTGGGAGGCTTTGTCATCGATAGCTGGATCGAGCGCCAGTGCGGGCACGTACCTGTCACAAACGCAGGCGCGCTGGATCGGGGACTGCTGAATGACTTCAATATCGGTGAGCAACCCCCAAATCGTCCGCCACCTGTGGCGGCCTCTATTGCCAGTTTGAGCGAAGGAACATGACATGAGCTGGAATCCCACACAGAACCCCGAATGCCCTGAGACTGGCAGTCTCGATGCAATCGAGACCCTCATCATCCCGCGCACCCGCGATCTGGGTGGGTTCGAAGTGCGCCGTGCATTGCCCGCTCCGAAACGGCAGATGGTTGGTCCCTTCATCTTTTTCGATCAGGTGGGACCGGCGGAGTTCCTCACTGGCGGTGGCATCGACGTACGCCCGCATCCGCATATCGGGCTGGCGACCGTGACCTATCTTTATGAGGGCGCATTTCACCATCGCGACAGCACCGGGGCCGACCAGATGGTCTACCCCGGGGAGGTGAACTGGATGATCGCCGGTAATGGCGTCACCCATTCCGAACGCACCACCGAAGAGATGCGCAGCCGTCCTGGCACCGCCTTCGGAATCCAGACCTGGGTTGCGCTGCCGGATCACGCGGAAGACACTGCGGCCAGTTTCGAGCATCACGGCCGCGAGGCGCTGCCGTTCATCGAGGATGAAGGCAAGCAGGTCCGGCTGATCCTCGGCTCGGCTTGGGGCGCGCAGGCCCCGGTCAAAACCTTCACTGAGACCTTCTATGCCGATGTCATTCTATCCGCCGGCGCAAAGCTGCCGCTGCCCGACGATCACGAAGATCGCGGTGTTTATGTCGTCGAGGGCAGCATCCTGATTGCCGGAACTCCGTTTGCCGCTGGACAGATGATGGTGTTCCGTCCGGGGGATCGGATCAGCCTGACCGCGGGCGAGGCAGGCGCGCGCCTAATGGTGCTCGGCGGGGAGACAATGAATGGACCACGCTATATTTCGTGGAACTTCGTCGCCTCGTCGCAGGAAAAAATCGACGCCGCGAAAGAGGCCTGGCGCAAGGGCGACTGGGAGCATGGTCGCTTCCGTCTACCACCCGGCGATGAGGCCGAGTTCATCCCACTGCCCAAACAGCTGAAGTGATCGAATGTGATACCAGATTGGCTAACATACCCATCGACAACAATTAAGAGAGAACAAGAAGTGACAAAACCTCAGGCCATCTTTCCGGTCAACAGACACGCTCTTTACGAAGAACATCGCTACTCGGCAGCGATCCGATCGGGCGATCTTCTTTTCGTTTCGGGGCAAGTCGGCAGCCGCGGCGATGGAACACCCGAACCTGATTTCGAATGCCAGGTTCAACTGGCCTTCGACAACCTGAAGGCTGCACTCGATGCTGCAGGCTGCACGTTCGACGATCTCGTGGACGTCACAACGTTCCACACGGACCCGGACAGCCAGTTCGCAACGATCATGGACGTCAGGCAGAGGAATTTCACCAAGCCGCCTTATCCCAACTGGACTGCCGTCGGAGTAAACTGGCTGGCTGGGTTCGATTTCGAGATCAAGGTGATTGCACGCATACCGGAGAGCAATTAAGTCCCGAGGCTTTTCCTCATCCGCCCACTGTAAGGACAGCCTTTCCCGCGAACTTTCTTTTCAGAAGTTCGCGGGCCGTCGCGTCGATGTCGGCCCAAGGTACAGTCTTTCCGATGACCGGACGGAGACTTCCATCGGACAGCTGCCGCGCAAGATCGGCAAGAATGGCCGACGCATCGGCGGCGTGCTCCGGCCGGGTCAGCTCCTCGAGGAGGAAGAAGCCGTAGAGAACCGTTCCGCCATATGCTCCACCGGATTGAAGGCGGAAGCGACGGGCGTCAAAGGTCGTGAGTGTTTCCTCCGAAGCATCGCCGAAAAGAACGCAGACACCGCGCGATGCCAGCCACATCAGCGCCTCGCCCAGAAGCGAGCCTCCGACACCCTCCAGAATGAGGTCGTATGGCCCACCCTTCTCGCCGGCCTCGACGCCGATCGCGATATCGTTCGCGCCAAGGCTGCGCAGGAATTCCGCTGTCGAGCCATCCCGCGTAAAGGCCGTCACGTGGGCGCCTGCAGCCGCTGCGAGCTGGATCGCATAAATTCCGACACCACCCGTCGCCGCCGTGACGAGAACACGGCTTCCCGGACCAATCGCCTTCTTCTGCAGCGCTACGGCTGCGGTCAGACCTGCGACAGGGAGGGTCGAGGCCGCTTCAAAGCTGACGTCGTCGGGAATTCTGGCAAGCCGGCTTGTCGGCACGGTGACACGTTCTGCCCAGCCACCGCTCCATACCAAGCCCACCACGCGATCACCCGGTTGGAAACCCGATCCTTCCGGGGCCGTCTGGACCACGCCGGATAAATCCCATCCGGGTCGATCGCCATCGTTACCGTCATAGAGTGCACCGCGAACCTCGCCGTTGTTCAGCGAGAACGCTCGTACCGCGACGATTGCCTCGTCCGGCGTGGCCCCAGGTTCTGTGTGTTCGGCAAGAACGAGGTGAGTTTCTGCACCTGTCTTCGAAACTGTAACAGCTTTCAATGTGATACTCCCCAATTCAGCATTCGATCAGATTTTGAAGCTGGTTGCGTATCGTGCCACGGGTGGAAATACGCGCAACGGTGGTCGGATATCGACCGAAAGCAGGCTTATTTCGTAGCCTCTTCGATCAGATCTGTCACAACCTTCGAATGCGAGACCATCACGACATGCGATGCCCCCTCGACTACGACCGTCCGCCTGGAGCCTGCACGCTCTGCCATAAAGGCAAGCGCCTTGGCCGGAATGTTCTTGTCGCTGTCGCCATAGACGAAGTAGGACGGCAGCGTTTTCCAGGCCGGTTCGCCGGACTTGTCCGTCAGGGCGGCTTCAGTGATTGGCCGCTGGCCAACGGCCATTAGTGCCGAGGCCTCTGGCGCAACGTCGTGTGCGAACTGGTTGCGGAACTTGGTCTGGTCGATGTAGAGATCGACGCCGCCGTCAGTGAGCTTGACGGGGGCCGCGAGCGCCTCCCCAAGCGTGCCGCCGGGGAACTTGCCCGCGAGATCGGATGCAGATTCGCCAGAATCCGGTGCGAAGGCAGCCACATAGACGAGTGATCTGACGTTGTTGTGCCCATTCGCAGCGTTGGAGATAATCTGGCCTCCGTAAGAATGACCAACGAGCACCACCGGGCCCTCGATGCTTCCGACAACGTCGGAGACGAGGCGTGCATCATTCGAGACACTCCGCAACGGATTGGCGACAGCGACCGTCTTATAGCCGTCCTTTTGGAGGTTGATGATGACGCCATTCCAGCTTGACGAGTCAGCAAACGCGCCATGAACAAGGACGATAGTGGGCTTGACCGGTTGGGCGATAGCCGTATCGGACAGAAGGGCGGTCGCAATAACAACCGTTGCAGCAAGCTTGAGCATAATCACTTCCTACTCATATCTGGTTTTATGAATTCTCGGACGGAGAATCCGAGGTGCGGACGAAGCTGGGCGTCGGAGGCGGTCCGGCTCTCGTTTAGTGGACATCTGCGGACAGATAAGACTGACCGATGTCGACGAGCGCGGCAGACCAGAGCTGCTGCAAGCAGTCATCGTCAGATCCTTTGCTGCCGTGGTGGCATGATTTTTATTGTTTCCGCGCGAGTTTCTGTAGTCCTTTTTTATGAGGAGCTGTGTCGCTGAAACCGGAACGCTGCACTATGCATTCGTCAGCACCTATGGCAGCGAGCACAGTTATTGAGCCTCGGTATGCGACGCTGGCGCATCACTGCAACTGCTGAGGTTTGCTCCTAGCGACGGCACTCGCGCCGGTCGGAATCGCGTCTGCAGCGGTCCCAGCGGGCGCGATCGGCCATATCCTGAGCGTTTCTTGCGATTTCTTGGGTCAAGCGGGTCCGCTCGAGTGATTCCCGTTGCACGTTGTCGCGCCGCGCCTGTTGTTCCAGCATGCAGTTCGCATAAGCGCGGGACCCGTAGGGTGCCCCAAAGCTCTGGCAGGTATTCGCGTCCCTGTACTGCCGTTCTTCGGCGGAGACACACCCTGTTGCAGCGAGGCCGATCAGGGCTATGGAGAATATGATTATCGTAGACCGACGATGTTCGACGGAAGGACGTTGCAGCATTCTGTTGATCTCCTTGAAAAATGAGCGTTGGATGCGTCTTCGGCGACACGAGCAAGGCGGAGCGGTACCCCGCAAGCCCGTCATCACGGCCCCGTGGCCTCAAAAAACAGGCCAACGTTGCGGCAACATTGTCCGAGTTCGAAAAGGGATCACTGAGCGGCCCGGCTGCGGTTCTCAGCCATAGCGGCGTGTTATTACTGCATCGGTGCGAAGCCGAATGCCGACGCGAGGCTGTTCATCCCGTTATAAACGCAGTGCAGGATGACGCAGGGCCAGATCGATCCGGTTGCCCGCAAAAGGATAGCTGCCAGAAGGCCGACCATGACCGCAAGGGGCATGATCACGCTGACGCCATGCGCCAGTCCGAATATGATCGCGCTTAGAACGACGCCCGCAAACGCGCCGTAGCGGTTGAGTGCATTCGCAACGACACCTCTGAACAGGATTTCCTCGCCGAAGGGTGTGAAGATGGCGCCGCCCAGCAAGGACAAGAAAAACGGAAGCGGGCCACCCCGTGCGGCCGCATGCAGGATGCCCTGAGGATCGCCGGTTCCGAACAGGGCCAGATACGCGAACTGTATGATCAGGTTGAGGCCATAGCCGACGATGCCCGTTCCTGCCGCGATCATCAGCCAGCGAGGCGAGACTGATTTGAAGCCGAATGGGCGTAGATTCCGTATTCGGAGGCTATATGCTGCGGCGAAGGCGCCGAGGCCGACGACTCCCCCTGCTGTCGAGCCGATAATTCCCATAAGAACAGGGTCGTTTCCCGGGAGAAATCCCATCAGCACGCCGAAAGAAAGAAGAAGAAGCACGTATGTTACGAGTCCAATGAGTATTTCCGGCCAGCCGGGTCTTGCCCATCGATCATCTACAGTCATCATTAACCTCACCTATCGCAGAGGGCGCCTGTCGGGGTGCCGCGCACGGCAGATGCGAATCGTGGTGTGGACCATGTAACAACCATCAGCCGGATTTATCGCTTCGTCCGGTTAGCTGTGCATGGAAACATTGCCTTAGCATTGGCTGGGGGGCAGTCCCGAACCGCGGGAAATTTCAACCGCATAATTGTTCCCCCGCTGGACGCCGTTGCTATGGTGACGCTGCCGCGGTGATGGATTACGACCTGCTTCACCAGATCGAGACCCAGGCCGGTGCCGGATGAGCGCGGTCGAAGCCGATGAAATGGCTCGAATACACGCTCATGTTCCTCCCCCGGAATGCCAGGACCATTATCCTCGACCTCCAACACGGGTCCGCCGATCCGCACAATGACCTTGTCGCCGCCGTGCTCCACCGCGTTTTGTATGAGATTGGTGAGCACACGTTCGATCGATCCGGCGTTGCCCATGATAGAACCGGGTTGCACGACAACAACTTCGATTGTTTTCCCCGACGCGATCAGCATCGGCGCCAGGTCTCCAGCGACGCTGCGCGCGAGGACGACGAGGTCGGTCCGGTCGCTCGGCGTGCCATTGTCCAATCTATGAAGATCGAGCAGTTGCTCCGAGAGGTTCGCAAGTCGAGACACATCCGGCAAAAGCGAACGCATGCCTTTGTCTTTCGCTGCGTCGATCTTCATCCGCAATATTGCGATCGGCGTCCTCAACTCATGGGCTGCCGATGCGATGAAGCGGTGCTGACGATCATAGCCTTCATCAAGGCGACCTAGAGCTTCATTGAAGGCGCGAACCAACGGGCCGACTTCACGCGGCACCTTGTCTTCGGAAAGGCGAAGACCGCGACGTTCGGCATTGATCCCCTGCGCTTCCTCCGCGGTCTTGATGACGCCGGCCAGGGCGCACTTGACGATCATTGGCGTCGCGACGATGGAGACGAGCGCCAGGGTCAGGAAAATGGTGATGGCGACGATATTCGACGCCAACGTGATCAGCGCTGTGAAAGGTCTGACCCGACCGTGCGCGATGATCTTCATGTCACCTATGGGACCGGATGCCTGTCGCACGATGGTGGAAAGGGTGAATGGTGCGAACTGCCCGCGCATGTCCGCGGAAGCCAGTTTGTCGAGGTGGTCAACAAGGGAGGCGAACTCCGCTGGCACGCGGCCAAAGGTAACCGTATTGCCGTCGCCAAGCCGGGCCGCGAACCAGATGGCCGGCGCTTCGTTTCGAAGTTTAGCCAGCTCCGGCGTCACTTCCACAACCGCGGTTCCGGTCGCATCACGAACGATCGAATCTGCGGCCACTTTTACGATGATCTCCTCGACATACATCCCGTCGAGCGAGGAATTGACGAAAAAGACGATGAAACCGACGGCGGTAGCGGCGATCGCCAGAAATTGAAGGACGAGGTATCCGGTAACAAGGCGTGTCTTCAATGATGACGGGCGGCGCTTCAATCCTTTTCCCTGAGCAGATAGCCCACTCCTCTGACCGTATGGATTTCGACACCGGCGCCCGCACCGCTGAGTTTCCGACGCAGCCGTGAGATATGGGAATCGAGTGTATTCGACTGGATCATGTCGTCGAAGCCGTAGACCGCTTCCTCAAGGGACTCGCGCACGACGATGCGCCCACGCCGGCGCAACAGTGTGGTGAGCACCCTTACTTCCCGTCGCTGCAAATCCAGACGCGCGCCGCGCACCCTGGCCTCGCCATAAGCCATGTCGAACGCGAGGTCGCCGATGACGATCTCGTCTGGCGCAAGGTCGTTCGGACGGCGCTGAACCGCGCGAATACGGGCAAGCATTTCCTCCAGATCGAAAGGTTTGACCAGATAGTCGTCGGCGCCGTCATCGAGCCCGGCCACCCGGTCGGTCAGTTCGCCGCGGGCGCTTAACACGATGATCGGGACGCCCGGAGTGTTGACCCGCAGTTGCGGAATGAGGCTCAGGCCGTCGCCATCGGGCAGCGTGCGATCGAGCAGAACGAGTTCGTGCACGCGCGACCGCGATGCTTCACTGGCGAGCGACAGGCTCGTTACCCAATCAACCACGAAACGGTCGCGTTCGAGCGCGCTACGTAAGGCTTTGGCGAACTCGACCTCGTCTTCAATGAGAAGTATTCTCACGATGGCGCTCCCGCAACGCGGGAAGGCGCGCCTGAATCAGTGACGTGGAACCTCTTGCCGGCGAGCTGTAATGCCCCAATACCGGAACGCCTCATTTTCCCTTGCGGGTTCATGTCTGAAATCTCACAGGAGCATTCGCAGAAATCCGAATCATCAGAGCGGCTTTTGCACGGGTTGAAGGAGCAGCCGGTTGCTGCCCGACATGATGTCCCCATGAACCTGCTCAGACAGGCGCTCGGCATCTCGCCGACGAATGTCGATTATGGCATCTTCAATATCGGCTTCCCCGTAGCCCAACGCCCGCAAACCTTCGGCTCCCAATAGGTAAGCGGATTCGACCGTTTCGCGTATCTGGTAATCGACGCCGGCGCGGATCAGATCTATTGCGTGGTCACGATCGTAGCTGCGGACAAGAAGCTTCGCTTGGGTGAACTCGTGTTGCGCCAGTTCCACGATCTTCAGCGCGGCCTTCGGATCGTCTACGCAGATCATGATTGCGTCGGCTTCCCCCGCACCGGAGTGTCGCAGTGTGTCGAGCCGGGTTCCGTCGCCGAAGAAGACTTTGAACCCATACCGTCCGGCATCGCGGATGCGGTCAGGGTCCCTGTCGATGACAGAAAGCTCGACGCCCTGCGATAGAGGTATTTGTGACGCGATCTGACCGAAGCGTCCGAACCCGATGACAAGGACCCGCCCCTTGAGATCACGAGCGTAATCGACGCCATCCATCGACTCTTCCGTACGAAGCAGAAGGTCGGTCGCTATTGTGAGCAGCGGGGTCAGCACCATGGACAGGATCACGACAGTGGCAAACAACGCGTTTTCCCGAGTGTCGATCACACCGCCTGAGCTTGCTGCCGCATAAAGGACGAAGGCAAATTCGCCACCCTGAAGGAACATGGATGTGCGATGCAGGGCCTGGTGGTTTGAGCCACCGAACAGACGCGCGACCGCATAGACCACGGCGCCCTTCGCGACCGTGAACGTGCCCAGAAGGGCCAGCAGCAGCGGCCATTCGTCCGCGACGATCGAAAGGTTCAGCGACATGCCGACCGCAAGAAAGAAAAGTCCCATCAGCAAGCCGCGAAACGGCTCGATATCGCTTTCGATCTGGTGCCGGTAGCTCGAACTCGAGAGCATCACTCCGGCAATGAACGCACCCATCGCCATCGACAATCCGGCCGCATCCATCAGCAATGCTGCACCGAGTACGACGAGCAGCGCGCCTGCCGTCAGTACTTCGCGGGTGTGTGTGCGGGCCAGCAATGCGAAGAACGGATTAAGACCCCAGCGGGATACGCCGAGAAGCGCGAGCAGCGCCGCAACGGCCACGAAGGCATCAGTCCATTCTGCCTCTCCATGTGAGAGTGGTGAGAGAAACGCGACCACCGCCAGCAGCGGTACGATCATCAGATCCTCAAACAACAGGATAGCGACCGACTTCTGTCCCTCTGCGCTCGAAATTTCCCCCCGATCCTGCAGTACCGATATGATGACGGCAGTTGAGGATAAGACAAAGCCCGCTCCTGCGATGAAAGCGACGGTCGCGGAAAGGCCAAGGAGCAACGCACCTGTCAGCGTAAGGACGGCTGTGGCTGCGAAAACCTGAGCGAGGCCCAGCCCGAAAATCTGGGTCCGCATCGCCCATAACTTCTTCGGGCGCAGTTCCAGTCCTATCACGAACAGGAACATGACCACTCCAAGCTCTGAAAAGTGGAGGATGGACTGGGCGTCTGTGAAGAGGCCCAAAACCGATGGCCCGACAAGAACGCCAGCGGCGAAGTAGCCGAGTACCGATCCCAGCCCCAGCCGGCGGAACAACGGCACAGCGATGACAGCTGCTCCCATCAGGACAACTGCCGGTCCAATCGTTTGCCCCAGGCTTACCTCAGCCATCTATGTGCCTTTCCTGCTTTGCGTTGTTCATGATCGAAGGGCGACGGGGCGGCCGACGATAAGCCGTCGCCCGTGATTTATATTGGGAAGCGGCACCCGGCAGGGTGCCTGCCCCCCATTGCTCATGCCTTTTCACGGCCTTCGATAAACGCCAGCAGATCGGCATTGATCAGCTCGGGATGCGTGGCGAACAGCCCGTGGGACAGGCCGGGATAGGTCTTCAGCGTACCGTTCGGCAGCAGGTCGATCGCCTTGCGAGCCGAAGCGTCGATCGGGACCACCTGATCGTCTTCGCCGTGCATCAGCAAAACCGGCTGCGAAACGGCCTTCAGGTCTTCGGTGAAGTCCGTCTCCGAGAAGGCGGCGATGCAGTCGTAGTGGGCCTTTGCGCCGCCCATCATGCCCTGCCGCCACCAGTTGCGGATCAGTCCTTCGCTAACTTCGGCGCCTTCGCGGTTGAAGCCGTAGAAGGGGCCGGTTGGGACATCGAGGAAGAACTGCGCGCGATTGCGCAGTAGCGCTTCGCGAAATCCATCGAACACCTGCATCGGCAGGCCACCGGGATAACGCGGCGTCGCCAGCATGATCGGCGGCACCGCGCCGATCAGAACGGCCTTCGACACACGACCCGGCTCGCTGCGAGCGACATAACGGATCACCTCGCCGCCGCCGGTCGAGTGGCCGACGTGAACCGCTTCTTTCAGATCGAGCTCCTGGACGAGCTCCGCGACGTCGGACGCGTATGTGTCCATCTTGTTTCCTGTATCGGTCTGGTCGGAGCGACCATGGCCGCGCCGGTCATGCGCGATGACGCGGTAGCCCTTGCCGAGGAAGAACAGCATCTGGTTGTCCCAGTCGTCCGCGCTGAGCGGCCAGCCATGATGGAACATGATGGGCTGCGCGTCTTTCGAACCCCAGTCCTTGTAGAAGATCCGGGTGCCGTCCTGCATTGTAATCGTCGTCATGGTTTCTTTGCTTTCCTTAGGTTTTCGGATGGGAAGACCGGGTTGTCACATCCCGATGGTGAGTAATCGTCGTTGAAGCCTTCTCTGGTTGATCATCGGCACGCGGATGTTCTTGTCGCTTCATTGGATCAACCCAGGCCGACGAGCTGCAGGCGCAGCGTCCGGACCGGTAGAGCATCTCCTCGGTGTCGTGGCATAAGCCCGTCGTTCAGTTGCAGGCTGTAAGCCGTCGTTTGTCGCGACAGGCCAATTCGAAACATGAGCAGCGTGCGAGTGAAGGCCGTCATGTCCCTGCACTCCAAACAGGCGCATTTCGCTCGAAGGCTTCGATCAGCAACTCTGAAAGGACGCGCACCTTTTGTACCGGATGCGGACTGGGCGGGCGCACGACGTGGACATTGCCGACGGGCAGTGGATATGCGGTCATGACCGGTACGAGCGCGCCGGAAGCAAGATAATGTCGCGTGACACAGTCTGGGAGCCATGCGAGGCCAAGCCCGGCCGCGGCTGCATTGGCAAGTGCCATTCCGTTTTCGGTTTTGAACCGTCCCTGTGGCTGCACGGTGACGATTTTGTCTCCATCCATGAACCGCCACGCTTCAGCTCCCACCAAAGCCTGATGAGAGCTGATCTCATCCGGTTTTTCCGGTGAGCCGTGCATCTTGATATAGTCAGGGCTTGCGACCAACTGCCCATAGATATGACCAACTCGCCTCGCGATCAGGTTTGAATCACGCAGTGCGCCGACCCGGATCGCACAGTCAAATCCCTCTGCGATCAAATCCACGAAGCGATCACTGTAGTCGGCCTGTATTTGCAGCTTTGGATAAAGCCATGCCATCCGGGAAAGCACGGGCGCAAAATGCACCGGCCCCGATGTCAGTGGCACGGCGACCCGCAAGCGCCCGCGAAGATCACCGACTGGCAATATCTCGTCTTTCGCCGCATCGATTTCGGCGCAAACCTTCGCCGCATGTTCCCGAAATACAACCCCGGCCTCCGTCAGTGCGGCACCGCGGGTCGTTCGCGCAAGAAGCTGGATACCCAGGGCGTCCTCAAGCCGGAAAAGGCGGCGACTGACCATTGATTTCGATATCCCGAGCCGCCGGGCCGCGGGAGAAACGCCGCAGGCATCGGCGACTTCGACAAATGTCCGCAGATCCTCGATATCCATATGGTCACCCCGCTTCGATTCCGTTTCCCGATCAGATCTTTCCCGCAGCCCTCACAATTGGCGCGACCTCGGTGCCGAGAAGCTCGATCGAGCGTTTCATTGCCGCCGTTTCCAGAGAGGCGGTGCTCATCTGAAAGGTGATGCGCGATAGACCGCCCAGCGCCTTGCTGGCCTTGATCATCTTCTCGGCAACCGTCGCCGGGGCGCCGATCAGGAAGGCGCCTTGGGGGGCCGCCATGTCTTCGAACTGCTGACGCGTCGGGGGCGACCAGCCGCGTTCGCGTCCGACCTTGGTCGTCAGATGCGCCCAGCCCGGGAAGAAGGCGTCCCTTGCCGCCGCGTCGGTATCGCCGACGAAGCCCATGGCATGAACACCCACCTTGAGCTTCTCGGGATCGTGTCCGGCGCGTATGCCGGCCTCGCGATAGAGATCGACGAGCGGGCGAAACCGTTCAAACGTTCCTCCAATGATCGCCACCATCAGCGGGAGGCCGAGCGCACCGGCGCGCGCGAAGGACTGCGGTGTGCCGCCAACGCCGACCCATAATGGCAGTCGCGGCTGGTGTGGTCTCGGAAAGACCCCATGGCCGTTCAACGCCGGGCGGAATTGGCCTTCCCAGACGGGATTGCTTGTCTCACCAAGCTTCAGGAACAGGTCGAGCTTCTCGGCGAAGAGTTCGTCATATGCCCGTGTGTCCAGGCCGAAGAGCGGAAAGGCCTCGCCGAACGAACCACGGCCGACGACAAGCTCGGTGCGCCCTCTGGAAATCAGGTCGAGGGTCGCGAACTCCTGGAAGAGTCTTACAGGGTCGGCGGCGCTCAATACCGTTACCGCGCTCGTCAATCGAATCTGGCTGGTGCGCGCCGCTGCTGCCGCAAGTATGATCGCCGGTGCGGAATCGAGGAATTCGGCGCGATGATGTTCGCCGATGCCGAATACGTCGAGCCCGACCCTGTCGGCGACCTCTACTTCCTCAAGAAGATCGGCCATGCGGTCGGTCGCCGAAGGGAGCTTTCCCGTCGTCGGATCAGGAAGGATCGCGGCAAAACTGTCGATACCAATTTCCATGAAGGCTCCTTCGAAACTCTTTGGTTGATGGGGTGGCCGCGAGGGAAGGGCGCTGCTAAACCGCTCCGGCACCCAATATCTCTCACCGGAATAGCCGTCGCCTTTGCGACCGTCAGTGCCGTTTCACAATGGCCTGCGGCATCGATGTAAACTCCGCCTCGCTGTCAACCGGCGTTGATGAATGCAACGGGGAGGGCGCTTGCGGTTACGCGCCCTTCCCCTTCCCGATAGCCGGTTCGGATCAGGCGGTTTTGCCCGGCACAGGCGTATTGAGAAGCTGCTGCTCCCAGAGGTAGGCGATGCCGCTGCCGGCGAAGTGCTGGATGAGTATCTCGGTCAGCTGCTCGACATGCCCGGTGCGCGCCCAATCGCGTTGCCATTCGCCAGCGAGCGCCATCACGGTCATCGGGTTCGCGCCGGCGGCGATCATGCGCTGGATGGCAACTTCGTGAGACTCCTTCGAAATCCCACCCGATGCATCGGTGATCACGGTCACGTCCCAGCCTTCGCCGGCTGCCTGGATGACGGGCATCGCCACACAGACCTCGGTCCACAGGCCGGCGATGATCAGCTGCTTGCGGCCCGTCGCCTTGACGACGTTCACCACATTCTCGTCCTGCCAGGTGTTCACCCAGGTGCGATCGATGACTTCCTGGCCGGGAAACACGTCGGTGATCTGCTTGAAGAGAAGTCCGCCGCGCCCCGCGATCACGCTGGTCAGAATGGTTGGAACATCGAAGGCTTTTGCCAGCTTCGCCAGCGCGGTCGTGCTGTTGACCACAGCTTGCGGGTCGTGGCTGTTGAGATTTGCGAGCTGATAGGGCTGGTGATCGATCAGAACGAGAACGGAATCTTCGGGTCGTAGAAGCGAATCAAGGCCGTTACGAAAGGTCATGGAAGCATCCTTTGCTGATGTTGAGGCGTGGGGAAGTCGGCAGGCGCGCACTGCCTCTGAGGGCGCCTTGATGGACAGTGTCATTTTCATTTATGATGCGGTAGCGCCCGATCCCGTGAAGCTGTGTCGCGAAACGAGGAACGCCAGGGCCGGCCCCGTTCCTTCTATTTGTGATACGGTCGGAGCGATTCGAGCACTCATCTTTCGTGAATACAGGAACGTTGATTTGGACATCGAAGACCTGCGGACCTTCGTGGAAGTTGCCGATACTGGCGGGGTTTCTCCAGCCGCGCGGCGGCTCGGCATTTCCAAGTCGATGGTCAGCCGGCGACTTATTCGGCTTGAAAAGGATTTGGGTGTGCAGTTGCTCGCTCGCACGACGCGCGGCGCCGCCCTTACGGAGGCTGGGATCACCTTCCGGGAACACGCTGCAAAAGCCTGCGCCGAGATTGACATTGCCAAGGAGACGATATTGCCCGCCGGCGACCTTCGCGGTCGACTAAGAATAGCAGCTCCGCTCACATTCGGTCCAACGCACTTCGCCCCTGTGCTCGCATCTCTGGCGCAGCGCCATCCGGAGTTACAGGTTCACGCCAGCTATACCGATCGGTTCGTTGACCTGATTGCAGAAGGGTTCGACTGCGCGATAAGAGTTGGCCATCTTGCCGACTCGAATATGCTTGCAAGACGCGTCGGCTGGACGACGGCCAAATATGTTGCAACACCGGATTACATCAAAAAGCACGGTTCACCCGAAACGCCAGAGGAATTCCTCACGCATGAGGTCGTCATGCAGGGAACTGAAACCTGGCTGGCGATGGATGGGGATAAGATCATTACGCTGAAGCCGCAGGGCCGATTCAAAGCCGACAATGCCGTGGCTCTTGTGGCTGCAGCACTTGCGGGAATTGGTCTTGCCGGTGTCCCTGACGAATTAATTAAGGAGCATCTGGCTTCTGGCGCGTTGGTCCCGGTCATGACGCACTATCCGCCGCCCAAATTGGGCATCTATGTGATCCGGCCGCCGGGGCAGCACCCCGCACGCAAGATACGGATGCTCACCGAGATGCTGGTCGAGTGTTTTGAAGACTTTTCGACACACCTTGAAAACTAAGGCCCGAATGACGCGGAGCCGCGTGCGGATTCATGACAATCGTGGAGCGCGTGTTGGAAACGTCTCATAATTGAACGGCTGAATGTCGTCCACCACGTTCAATCTCTATGTCCCGGGCCTGACGTGAGCCGGCGTCTACACACGATTTCTCACCGGTCCGCCAATTATGTCAATTAGCGTCAAGAGGGACAATGCTGCCGCCTTCCGCGTGCAACCGGGAGAGATAGGTGGCGTGATCGAGAACCTGAAAAGGAAAATACAGCCCTGCCGGGGTCGGCCTATTACCGTCTAGCCCGATCAGTCGTTCAAGGATCATGCTGACGCCTAGTGCAGTCAAGGGCGCAGCGCCGCCCGGGTGAAACACTGCATAGCGGTTGTAAAGCGGCTGTCCGTCGTGACCCTCGCCAGCCAGTTCGATGATGATCTCCGTCGACTTGGGTTCGCCGCGGCGACGGGACGTACTCACGCCGGTCGCGATGTTGAACTGTACATTCGGCGCCCCGGTTGCTGCCGCCAGGCCGGCAACATCGATAGACGAAAAGCCTGTCGCAGTTGTTCTGGTACCATCGATTGCATGGAACTCGGCCTTGGCGTCTTCTTCACTACGCCAGATATAGCTGCCGTCACGACGGGTGAGGGCGGCGGGCATCATCCGGTTCAGCCGCTCAAAATCCTCGGCGACGGCTGGACCGCCACCATCCTGCTCATCGACAAGGGCACCGATCCTGATTTCGTGAAGTCGGGCAAATGGTTTGGCGCATGTGAGGGTAGCAACGGTTGTGGCGCCGACCAGCCATTCATAGCCAAGGACGACTGCCGCGGCGTCTGGCGCGTGCATATAGGTCGCAACTTCGGGAGCAATTTCATAGACGCCTGAAGAAATCCCCAGATGTGGTACCCTGCGGCTTTGAGCGAAGCGCAGGCTAGCCAATCGTTCGTCAGTGTAAAAAATCGCAACGGCACTTATCTGGCGATCACCGAGACCGAGATCGTCAGCATGCGTGTCGATCAAGACGCCCTCTGCTCGCCCGATCTCACCAGCGGCGCTGCGGCTTTTGAGCAGATCGCGCCCACCGATCAATAAAGGAACATCCGGGTAAACGGAGCGAAGCGCGCGGGCAGTCAGACGCCCGATCGCGCCCGTGCCACCCATCAGGAGAATAGGATGGGAAATCATTGTCGTATGTCCTCACCTGGGATAACCTACAAATGGTAGGCTGTTGTACCTACTAAAAGTAGGTTACGCAAGGACCCCACAGTGACAGGCACTTCCAATCATGTCGGCATACGGACCTCATCACGTAGGCTTTCGAAAGGAGAAAGACGACGGCAACTGCTCGATACTGCATTGTTGATCGTCCGCGATGAAGGTGCAGACCGTCTGACGCTGGGTAATCTCGCCTCCCGTGCCGGAATTTCGAAACCAGTGGCATACGAACATTTCGGTACCCGTTCAGGTCTGCTCATCGAGCTTTACCGGTGGATTGATGAGGAGCGGGTGAAGGCCTTTCGAACCGCGATGGCAGCCGGTGCGCGGAGTCTGGAGGAAACCATTCGTCTACTGGCTGAAGCCTATATCCGTTGCGCAGCTGACATAACGGATGAATTCCATACCATCGGCGCAGCTTTAACCGGGAGCGAGGAAAAAGCCGTCGTATTTAAGGAATTGCTCGACAACTCGGTCCAGATGTTCACTGCAGTCCTTATGCCCTTCGACATTCTCCCGGCAGAAGAATTAGAGAAGCGTTGCATCGGCTTCGTCGGCGCGGGAGAAGCGCTTTCGTCGGCTGTAGTGCGTCAGACTTTGCATCAGAGGGAAGCCGTCGAGGTCTTCGCATCGCTGATTGGTGGTGGAATGGTTGCACCATAAATTATCAGGCTTGGAGAGATATGGACGGAAGTCCCATCCGAGGCAACGGCTGGGAGAAATCGGCGCTTCTGTCCTTCCTTCAACGTGGATCGTCCGTATGTTGTCAAAATGACGAATAACCGCGCTCGAGACCAGGTGACCTTCCTGTTCGCACCGCCCACCGTTCAGACCGCAGGCTGGTCTTGGCGTGCGTCAAAGCTACGCTGACAGTCCTGTATCACATCGATGTTCTCAATGGTCCATTCGAACAGGATCGAGAACGGCTCTTGCAGTGACCTGCCAAGCGGCGTCAGCGCATATTCGACGCCGAGCACGCGTCCATCCAGAACCCTGCGCGTCACCATGCCGTTGCGTTCCAGTTTGCGCAGCGTCTGGGTCAGCACACGCTGGGTGACGCCATCGAGACGGCGTTTGATCGCATTGAAGCGACGCGGCTCGCTGAGCACCGCCAGCACCATCATCGACCACTTGTCGGCGATCTGGTCGAGGATCACCCGGCTCGGGCAGTCGGCACGGTAAACCGGGTCATTTTCACTTCTTGGTTCATCCATCGGTATCCTCCGGCATCCCTGGGATGCTTCAGGTGTGTAATTGACGCTAGGTATCTGATGAATACTTTAGGATCAATGGCGCGAAACACCAGCACCAGAATTTCCCGAAGAACAGAGACCTTACATATGACAGATACAGATTTCCGCCGCCTCCGGATTTCCCGGGCAGACGGTGTTGCGACGATCACCATCGACAATCCGCCGGTAAACGTTCTCGATGTCTCCTTGATGAGCGAGATGCGGTGTTTTCTTCTCGCCATTCGCGATGACCCTGACACGCGCGCGCTGGTTTTCCAGAGCGCAGACCCGGATTTTTTCATTGCCCATGTCGACATGACATTGATCGATGAACCGCACGCCTTCGACGATTTGGTTCGCGAGGCTCCTGAAGGCCTTAACCCGTTCCAGGCGTTCGGCGAACTTCTGCGCGAACAGCCGCAGGTAACGATCGTAAAACTCGCCGGACTGGCACGTGGGGGCGGTGCCGAGTTTGTCGCGGCGGCAGACATGACATTTGCCGCCGAGGGTCGAGCCGGACTTGGCCAATGCGAAGCGTTGATGGGCATCACACCGGGCGGCGGGGCCACGCAATATCTGTCCAGCCGGATGACGCGCGGCCGTGCACTAGAAGTGATCCTTGGCGCCGATCTCATCGACGCGGCGACGGCGGAACGCTATGGCTGGATCAACCGGGCACTGCCTGCCTCGGAGCTTGATGGCTTCGTCGACCGGTTGGCGCGCAATATCGCCGCTTTACCCGAAGGCGTCATCGCCGCCGCAAAAAAAGCGGTGCCGCCCGTAAACCTGCGGGAAGGCTTCAGTCGCGAGCACGACGCCTGGGCGGGGCTGTTCGCACGTCCTGCGGCCGAGAAGCTCATCCGGGGTGGGCTTAAGGCAGGGGCGCAGACCAAGGACGGCGAGCGAAACCTGGAAGGTCTGCTCCGTGCGCTGCGGGCTTAACGCCACGGCTTCGCCAGACGGGCCGCACTTATACGATGTCCGAGGCGGCACTCACCTCTTTCACCCGCGGGCTGTCGCGCTAACTTGGTCCGAACGGCATTACCGTAAACCTAGTGCAACCCGGGTCGGTGAATACCGACGCAAATCCGTCAGACGGTGCGGCCGCCAACTTCCAGCGCAACCTTACGTCGCTGGGATGTTTCGGCGAGCCACGCGAAATCGCGAACCTTGTGGTCTTTCTTGCAAGTCCTGCCGCGAGCCTGATTACGGGCGCCATCCTGACCGCCGATCGGGGTGCGGTAGCCTGACTGTGCTCGATCTTCCGTATGCCGCGGGCGAACCGTGGCTCCACCCGCGGATGATCAGTGTGTGGATAGCCATCCGGAACAGCAGATCGGGACAGTGCACACTCCCGCACCAGATGATCCCGTATCTCCCGGCCCTGCACTGCCGCGCTGACAGTGAAGGGATGTTCCGCCAAGTGGTCAATCCATCTTCGTAGCGTCGAGGCCGGTCCAATGCGCGGCGAATGCCCAGAGGTCGGTGATTTCGTCGATTGCCTTACCGGTGGGTTTCCCGGCACCGTGGCCGGCCCGCCTGTCGACCCGCAGGATC
The DNA here is from genome assembly GCF_001263295.1 of Agrobacterium sp. SUL3. Lineage (NCBI taxonomy): Bacteria > Pseudomonadati > Pseudomonadota > Alphaproteobacteria > Hyphomicrobiales > Rhizobiaceae > Agrobacterium > Agrobacterium sp. SUL3. The sequence goes on along the minus strand of NZ_KQ414499.1, from coordinate 677,639 downwards.
CGCGGTTTGTCGCCGAGGTTCGCTGCCTGAAGCGCCGCGACATATTTGAAGCTGTGGGCCGGCACGACGCGGTCGTCGGTATCCGCCGTCGTGACCAGGATCGCCGGATAGGGCATCTCCGAGCGGATCGTGTGATAGGGCGAATAGGACAGGAGGTTGCGAAAGTCGGCTTCCTTCCCTGGATCGCCGTAGTCCCCGATCCAGAACTGTCCGCCCGTGAAACGGGCGAAGCGCAGCATGTCCATCACGCCGACGCCTGGAAGGGCCGCGGCGAAAAGGTCTGGGCGCTGGTTGGTCACGGCCGCGACCAATAGCCCGCCATTGGATTCCCCCTGGATTGCGATGCCGTGGGCAGCGGCGATGCCTTCGCGCTTCAGATATTCGGCGGCGGCGACGAAGTCGTCGAAGACGTTCTGCTTGTTCGCGAGCCGCCCGGCATCGTGCCACGCTTTGCCATATTCCCCGCCGCCGCGCAAATTGGCGACGGCGTAGGCCCCGCCTGCTTCCACCCATGCGAGGACGGGAGGCGAATAATAAGGGACCATGCTGATGCCGTAGCCGCCATAGCCGTAAAGGATCGTCGGTACCGACGCCTGAACATCTGCGAGGCGCACGACGAACATCGGAATGCGCGTGCCGTCTTTCGATTGGTAGAAGTGCTGTTCGACGGCGATGCGGCCGAGATCAATCGCGACCTCGGGTTGGGCCCAGACTTCGAGCTGTCGGCTGGCAACATCGTAGCGGTAGATCGTCATTGGCGCGTCGTAACCGGTGAAGACGAAGAAGGCCTCGTCGTCGTCTGGACGTCCGTGAAAACCGCCCGCGCTGCCAATGCCCGGAAGTTCGACTGTTCCATCGGGTTTGCCGTCGGGCATGTATTGGTGGATCTCGGTCTTGGCATGGACGAGATAGGTGATGACAAGCCGTCCACCGAGGAGGGCGGCATCGTTCAGCGTAGCGTCGTCTCGCTCCTCGACGAGATCGACGATGCGCAGCTCGGTCGCGGCGAGGTCGAAAGTGACGATCTTGCCACGCTCGGCCCCATGGTCCGTCATCAGGAAGAACCGGGTCTCCTGATTGCCGGCCACGAACCAGTTATGCCCTTGAGTCTCGATGACAGGGCGCGGCGTCCACGTCGGGTCGCGTAGGTCGATGATTGACAGTGTGTTGCTGCCCGCGCCGGGAGTAGAATAGATCACGCCATAACGCCCGTCCGCTGTCACGCCGACGGTCTGTATGAGGAGCTGACCTTCCGCTGTCGCGTGAACGAGCCGGTCGTCAGCCTGCGCTGTGCCGAGCACGTGGAAATAGATGGCGTGCCCGGTGACTGGCGCTTCGAATCCGTTCGCCGCGGGCGGCTCCGGAAAACGGGAGTAGAAGAACCCGGATCCGTCATGTGCCCAAGCGATGGCGGTGAAGCGCGCCCATGCGATTTCGTCGGCAAGGGTGTTTCCACTCTCGACATCGAGAACCCGGATGGTACGCCAGTCAGTTCCACCTTCCTGGCGGGCAAAGGCAACATGCCGCCCGTCTTCGCTGGCGGCCCATTCTGCCAGGGCCGCCGCGCCATCCTCGGCCCATGTGTTCGGATCTATGAGGATATGCTCCGGGCCGTACGCCCCTTCGCGCATGACGAGAACCGCCTGGTCGTCAAGGCCGGGATTGCGGGTAAAGAAATAGCGGTCTCCGCGCTTTATCGGGGCGGTCAGGCGGGCATGATCAAAGAGCGCCGCCAGCCGCTGCCGGAAGGCTTCTCGGCCCGGCAGCCCGGCCAGATGTGTTCGCGCCAGTTCGTCTTGCGCCTGCACCCACTCCGCGACCTCGGGGTGACTGCGTGCATCGCCTTCCAGCCACCGGTATGGATCGGCAATCATGGTGCCAAAATGCTCTTCCATCGCGTCGGTGCGTCGGGTTTCGGGATAGATCATTTTCGGTTCCTTTGCAGCGAAGGGATGGCCAATGGGTTTAGCAAGCGACCGGATCGCAGATCGGCAGGCTGCTTGCTGCGCGAATGGCAGCGGCCAACCGGTCGCAGACTTCATGGTGTTCGAAGTGACGGCCATGGATGAATGTGGCGGTGCATATGTCTTCATCTACAACGCGCACGGCGGCCATTGCAGCTGCAGCGCAGAGCTTGACGTCGAAGTCTTCGGGCGCGCGCCCGGCGCGCTCGGCAACGATCGCAACGAGTTCGTCTTCTGCTTGCGCGCTCGCCATCAGATAGGCGGTGCGGATCGCCGGTTCGGTTTTCAGGCGGGAGATCAGGCGCGCCACGGCTACGCCGTCGCTGATTTCCTGCTCTGTCTTCAGCATCGAGCCAAGTGTATCGTGCAAATAGGCCTCTATCGAGACGTCACGCGGCCAGGCGCGCAACAGCTCAACGAAGCGCAGACCCGTAGCCATGAAAAGCGGCTCGATGCAGGCTTCCTTCGAGCGGAAATAGCGCCAGACCGTTCGCTTGGAGAGCCCTGATGCGGCAGCAATCGCATCGCCGCTCGTTTTCTCGACGCCGTATTTCCAGAACAGATCGGCCGCGTGGCGCGCGACTTCAATTCGCCCCTTCTCAATCTTCGCCAAATTCCGATATCCTCCTGTCACTTAGTGACAGCTGAATATTTGGCACTAAGTGACATTTTGGTCAAGGGGTCGACGGAAGCTGCTTCGCCCGGCGCATAAGCAAGCGGCTGACCGAGGCTGCGCCTAACATTCCTTTTTTGAAAATTCGATCCGATGGCAAGACGCCGGACTCGTTGGCGTTCAAAGCCCCTCAGATAAAGGGAATCGCAGAGTCGCCATGCATAGTCGTCTGCAGGGCAACGCTTGATTGGGAGTGCTTCCCAGAATGGAGCATGACATCCTTGATGGGCCTGCCGTTCGACGTTTTGCAACAACGTTTCACATTTGGGGAGACTATGCTGCTCGCCGATGCAGGACTAACCTCCACGCCACGAAATTCTGATGAAGGCGGCCATTTTTTGGCGGGGCACTTACTGCCGCATCCATAATAACGGTGGTTCGAACCGGATCTGGAACGAGAAAAATAAAACCCGGGAAATCACATGGAAGATTTCGTCCATCGCCTTCATCATGTCGGTGTCGTCGTCAACGACCTGCAGACTAGCCTTGACTGGTATCGGGATAAGCTTGGGTTCGAGCACCAGTACAGTTTCACCTTGCCTGGCGCGCAGGTGGCCATGCTCGTTCGCGATGAGGCTCGGCTCGAAATCTTTCAAGTCGAAGGTGCTGCCCCGGCAGCAAGCGAGCGAGAAGACATCGAAACACTCCTGAAACGCGGTGGCATCAACCATTTCGCGCTCAATGTCGATGAGCTGGAAGAGACCATAGCCGCGCTGGCGGCTAAGGGTGTCGAAATCGTCATACCGCCGTCCTCCGTCCCCAACCATTCCGGCGATCGTTTCGCTTACATCCGAGACAATGACAGGATGCTGATCGAGTTGTTTCAACCGGCGTCCTGAGAATGGGTGCTGCGATATCGGCACCAGAATGCATGCGCGGCTTTCCTCATCGTACAGCACCGCGTTTTGCATATCTGACGAGCGATCCGTCGTCCCTAAATGTTCGGCACGGCTGTGCATTCGCTACCATGAGTATTTCAATTCCGCTCGAACATAGTTGCTGTCGCTGCCTCCGGCGTCGCGAAGTGCCGACCCGACCTGATAATGGACGGCCTCCAGCGACCCCGTGAGAGCGGGAGTAAAGCGGTAGTCCGCCCTGACCTGCAAATAGGCTCCGGTCCACGCCGGCCCCTGACCCGCCGTGCCAGCCACGGGGACGCTTGGCAGGGTATAGACGGCGTCCTGTGTCGTCTGTCGCCAGAGCAGTCCGGCCCCAGCCATTACGGTCAGATCCTCCAGGGGCTGGACGGTGAGTGAGGGCTTCAAGTGGATGAGGTTGGCGTATCCGGTATGACCGCCGAGCGAGAAATAAAAGCCGTTCGGAAACAGCGGATTGAAAGTGCCGAGCGTGCCGTCGCCCGCATCACCGTCACCCGACGCCACGTCGAACTGCAGACCGATCCGCGGCGACCAGGTGATATCCTCGAACGTATATCCGGTCCTCGCCCCCACGGCCCAGGCCAGAATGTCGGCCGAGCCGACCTTGCCGACCTGGCCCATAGCTTCCGCGTCCCAGTCGAAACCGGCATATTTGCCGGCCGTCCGGATATTGAGGATATGCCTGTCCTCCTCACCTGACGCGCTGAGAAAGGTGGCGTCCTTGCGCTGATAAAGCGCATAATATGCGGAGGCCTCGATATCCGGCGACAGCTGCCATTCCACACGAGCTCCGCTAAACATCGCATCGCCACTCGATCGATCATCGAAAGGGCGGTCATCGCGATACTGGACAGGTCGGCTGACAAGACCATAGAAGCGCCACGCATCCGTCTCCCACCCCGCCCAGACAGCATCGAACGACTGACGGACATTCGGCCCATCGCGCGTCGAAACGAACCGCTCCAGGTCGAACGCAAAGTCTTGACGGCCAACCCTTGCCCTGAACGTTCCGCTGTCGGTCTCTTGCGTATAGCCGATGAATGCTTGCCGAAGGTCAAATCGGTTTGCGTCGTTGGGACCGACTACCGTTTTGTTGAACGCACGTACATCCTCGAACTGTGTGAACAATTGCCAGTTTTCATTCAGGTGAACATCAATATGGAACTGCGCGCGCTGCAGCCAATAGGAGTCTCCGGGATTCGCACGCACGGTTCCCAAAGCCGGCGCATCACTGACTTCGAAGATTTCGCGCAGATTGAGCCCGAGCGAGATGTAGCTGTCAGGATTGGAATGAAACAACGGAATGTATTTGAGACTGTCGAGCGGTTCAGTCCGCAGTTTCGGATCTACGAGAAGCGACCAGTCCTCTCGCGACCTGTCGGCTTTTATCGAGGGCCTCTCCTGCTTCAGGTCAGAATCATCTGCCAAGGCGGAGCGGTAGTCCCATTGAGTAAAGGCGAGGGCAGCAAGAGAGAGAAACGGTAATCGCGCCCTGGATACGGACCGAAGCATGGACACATCCTGTATTATTTTCATGAGTGGTCGCCGCCCTCCGTCGCTGGCACGGCGTGCGATGGACGGAGAAATGAGTTGAAGCGGCTACGAAAGAATATGGAATAAATCCTATATTCGCGGTTGGTGCGGTACGTTGCGAAGATGCCCTCCCGGGAAAGACACCGTCGCCGACGTTGTCATTTGCTTCTTCGCCTTGGTAGCCCCCGGTCGTGTGAAGCCGTGTCGCAAAATAAGGAACGCTTTGTGGAAATTGAGGATCTGAGAATATTCGTCGAAGTTGCTGATGCAGGCGGAATATCATCTGCAGCGCTGCGACTGGGCATCTCCAAGTCGATGGTCAGCCGGCGGATCACCAGGCTAGAAGAACAACTCGGCGCACAGCTATTTGCAAGGACGACCCGTGGCATAGCGCTCACGGAAGCAGGGGCCACATTCCGCGATTACGCAGCCAGAACCTCAGCTGAATTGGATCTGGTACGGGAAACGATCCTGCCCGCCGGCAAGCTTCGAGGCCGAATGCGCGTAGCCGCCCCATTGTCATTTGGTCCGACCTGTTTTGCTCCCGTCCTCTCCCGGATGGCCAGCCAACACCCACAGCTACAAATCCTTTCTTCCTATACTGATCGCTTCGTGGATCTTGTGGGGGAGGGTTTTGATTGCGCAATCCGGCTAGGGCATCTGTCGGACTCGAACCTCGTCGCAAGACGTATCGGACCGATCTTTGGCAAGCTGGTTGCAAGTCCTGCCTATATCGAGGCTCACGGTGCCCCCGAGACACCGGATGAGATTGTGAAGCATCAGGTCGTAATGCGGGACGCGGAGAAGTGGCAATTCATGGATGGCGACGAAATCGTCACGGTGCGGCCCCAGGGACGCTTCATAGCTGATAACGCAATGTCTCTCGTAGCGGCCGCTCTGGACGGAGTCGGGGTCGCGTACTTGCCAGAGCCGTTGGTCGCGGATCATATTCGCTCGTGTGCGCTGGTGCCGATCATGACGCGTCATCCGATTCCGCCGGCCGGCATCTTCGTGGTGAGGCCGCCTGGGCAGTACCCTTCTCGAAAAGTGCGAACCCTCACCGAGATGCTTATCGAACGATTTGGAACGCCCTCTGTTAGTGAGGGGAAGTCGGCTGCCGACAAGGTATTTTAACGATCGGCGCAGGGTAGTGACATTCCCTGTACTGAAGCCGTCAGAGCCGACTGAAGCGAAGACGACAAAACCGCTGCAGCAAAGATATTGCATAGTGGTCCCGTTTGGTGTGGAGACCTGCCGGAAACACCAGCGCGGAATCATGACTACCGTCTGCCGCGGCAAGAGAATCCCTCCAGAGGAGGTCTTCACTCCGCTGACAACGAGTGGAGAGACAGCAATGTGAGAACCCGATTGAGGAGATTTCCAAGCTGCCCGCCGAGTTCTCCCGACCACGCGGCCTCGAGCCGTTCTTCGGAGAAATCCCCATCATCGGCCGAACGGATATGGCGGAGCAGGTAATACCGAAGTGCGTCCGGAGTCTGATAGTTTTGAACGAGACCATCGGGATCGATGCCGTTGCCGGCCGATTTCCCGATCTTCCGCCCGTTGGCGGTCAGGTAGCCATGAAGGTAGATCGACGATGGCAGCGGTAGGCCAGCGGAAAGGAGTATCGCCGGCCAGCAGATCGCGTGGAACCTGGATATCCCCTTTCCGACGAAGTGAATGCGCTCGCCTTGCTGCGCCCAATATCGCCCGAACAGGGTTTCGTCGGAGCCGTAGCCGAGCCCCGTTAGGTAGTTCGCCAAGGCATCGAACCAGACATAGACGACCTCATCGCTGCCGGGCACGGGTACTCCCCAGCCGCGTGCCCGTTCGGCACTGCGCGACACACTGATGTCCTCGAGTCCCCACCGCAGCAAGGCAAGTATCTCGTTTCGCCGGTGAGCCGGCACGACCCGAAGCTCCTCGGTCTCGATGAGATGGAGGATGCGGTCACCATATCGAGAGAGGCGGAAGAATCAGTTTTCTTCTTTGATGACTTCAAGCGGGATACCGTGCTCCGGGCATCGGCCTCGTAAGGCGTGGTGTTTCCCATTGCAAGCAACCGGGCGGTACGCGTTCCGCGTTTGGGGACGGAGTATTGCAAATAGCAGGACTACCGAACCTATGACGCCAACGATATCAACCGTGGTGAAAGGTTGCTCGGCAAGTTGGGAGCCCTCTCGGGTCGTCGCCCGGAAGGCGAGCGACGAGGGAGCACTTCGGAAGGAAAGGGAACGTCAGGAGGCTGTTTCCAAGGATGAGAGTGAACAGCAGCAACAGGCACTCGCTCGGCACATCAACGACCGCGAGTTCACGCAGACGGCAAAAGCTATCCGTCGATTCTCAGCACCCCGCCAGAGTAAGCGCTGTGGCAGAGCATGTGACGTACACTGACAATATGTGAGGTGAACAATGAAAGATACTGGATCTGATTTTACCCCGGCTGAGCGCCAAATCGCTGTCGTCATCAGCCGTGCGGACAGGATGTTGGCTGCTGCCGTTTCGGAGGTTTTGGAAAAGGCAATCGAACAGGCTGCCCATGACCTGCGAGCAATCGGCCAGGAGGACGCCACGCCGGTTCTGCAATATTTTGCAAGCGTCGTTCATCAGCAAATGTATTGTTTGATGTGTGGTGCTGACCCGAACACTCTTCAAGGAGGCGACCCGCATATCGCCTACCACGTTATCCGCAACAGCCAGAATATTGCTAAACACTATTGGTCGGCGGACATCGAGCCTTATCCAGCTAAGTGAGAATAGTATTATTTGGCACCGGCATTCGCGATCTCAACGAGGCTTTGCAAATCGTCGATCCTCTCGCTCGCGTTCCTCGTTGCAGGACACAGTTTCGCGCGCGGCGAGACTACAGTGACCCCCGATCGAACGTTAGAAGAGGGTTATATGCTCGGGATTGCTGCACTTCGCACGCGCTACCGATGACCTCAGTAGAAAGGTTGAAAACGGCGTTCCGCGATGATCTGAAGTCACTTCTTCGTCGAAGCCGGCAAAATCTTTCAATTATTACTTAGGGTTGCGTGACCGGAAATCAGTCTACGATCAGGGTGTCGGAAGCAAGCTGATCCGTGTGATGAGGAGCGGAGAGGGTGACGATCAGGCGCTGTCGATATCCAGGTTTATCGCCGGCGGGCAATTCCGTGCCGGCGCAGCCAATATCGATGACCCCCAAGCTCTCGTCGAGGTGCGGAATTCAAACCTCCGCGTGATCGATATAACCAATCTGGCCACGCGGGTGGGAGCCGGCCACGATAGGTTCGCGGCCTTTGCCTCTATCTATGGCCGCCTTCCGCAGAGCTCGGACGGGAGGGTTGCTTCCGACATCGGTCCGGGCGTCTACGAGCTTGATGTCGCTAACAAGTTCGAAACGCTCGACGCCCGACTGGTCCAACAGGTCGCAGATCCAACGACCACCGAGCGCTAGCACTTCGCAGTCACGCAACTGTACGAAATAGTCCGCTATGGTTGCTGGTAGGAAGTGATTTTAGAAGGGCGTGAGACGGTTGCGACGATCGCAAGTTAAGATGAAATCCTGCCCCGCAACCAAAATTTACCAAGAAATTCAACAAAAAAGCCCTCCCTTCGCGGAGGGCTTTTGCGTTTGTGCAGAAATCATGCTGCCCTGTTCTTTTTATTCGAGCCTGCGGGATAAGAGACCATGCGCAGAAGGGTCGGATCTTTTCGGATGAAATGGTGCCATAGCGCCGCTGCCACATGAAGAAGTACAATTCCTGCTGCGAGATACGCCAGAGTAGCGTGAACATCAGTCCAGAAGGCTTCGGATTGGTCGGAGATTGCCATGGGCAACCCCGGCACGACGATGAGATCGAATACATAGCTGGGGATTTGCAGAGGAGATGTCGACGCGACCGCCCAGCCGGCGAGGGGAACAGCCAAGGTGAGGAACAGCAATGCAGCGTGAGCGGCCCGGGCGCCCAACCGGGAAACTGGACCGTCGCTATCAGGTGGCCGTGGCTTTCTGCTGAAAACTGACCAAATGAAACGCGGCACGGCCAGGGCCAGCACCAGAAATCCAATCGACTTATGGTACTGAAAAAGATCAAACTGAAGCGCCGGGTCGATGTTGTCGCGGCTCATCAGATATCCCAGCGCAAGCTGCGCGAAGAATAGGATCGCGATCGTCCAATGGAAGGCGATCGCCACCAGCCCGAAGGACGTAGGCGAATTGCGCCACAGTGGTTTATCCGTCGGTGCGCTATCGCGATGATCCTCGAAATGTGTCATCGGCTAACTCAGCTGTTGATAGGTGTCTTTGGCAATGGCATCCATGCGGTCGGATGGCAGGTTGCCAACCAGGGCGCAGCGGATCGTCTCGTCGTCCCAGGATACGGTTTCCAGCGAGCCGACATTGGAGCGCCGCATGGCGGTGTCGCTCGAGTTGGCCGCAGCCACGATATAAAGAGTGACGCGCTGTCCACTTTTGTCTTCGTACATAAGCTGGGCTGCGGCGCCTTCGGAACTCGGTAGCAACCGGCCGCCGACAAGGGACAGACCATGGCGCGTAAGGTCCGGGATATTCAGTTTGCGATCGAGCCGTTTCGACAGCCATTTCGGCAGATTGGCAGCGTCCTCGCCATCGGCGCGAACCTCCACGGGATGGAGAACGTCGCTCGCGAACAATTGATGTGCCTGCGCTGCATCCGCCACGATGGAACGGGCAGGCTCCGCGACCTGTGATACAAGCCCGCGCCCGAACCAGCCGCCTGTCAGTCCAACAGCCAGAACAAGGATGGATGCCGCGGCCATATTGCGCCAATCGGCGCGCTCTGAGCGCAATCGCCGCTCCATGCCATAAACATCAAGGCGTTCGGGTAGAACGCCTGTATCAAGAGGAGGATAGAGAGCCGTCAACGTGGCATTTTGCTGCTGCCATAGCTCAACCTTGCGTGCGTCAGCGGGATTGGCGGCGAGATGGGTACGAACGGCGTCACGCCGCTGGTCCTCAAGCTGCCCGTCGACATAAGAGATAAGATCGGCTTCTGTTATCTGCGGCTGGCTGCCAGTCATTTTATCACCTTGAGGTTTGGCTGGTCTTCCTGGGTCATTCGGGTCAAGGCTGTTCGGGCTCGCCCCAAACGGGACATCAAAGTGCCCAACGGAATTTCAAGAATCTTTGCCGCTTCCGCGTAACTTAGACCTTCGACGACGACGAGGAGGAGCGCCTCCCGCTGTTCGCCGGAGAGTTTGTCAATAGCGCGGGCCATTTCGGTAAGTGCTATCCGGCTTGTCTGCGCCGCCGGCACGAACAGCTGTTCCGCAACGTCATCAATCGGGATTTGCGACGGCCGCCGATTTCGACCGCGCAGATTGTTGCGGTAGATGTTGATAAGCACCCGGTACAACCAGGGGCGCAACGGACCCTGCGGTCGCCACAATGCCTTTTTACGGATGGCCCTTTCCAGGCAGTCCTGAACCAGATCGTCAGCTGTGTCGCGGTCGTGCGTGAGCGCATTCGCGTAGCGTCGAAGCGCTGGTATGCAACCTGTAATCTCGTCCAGAAAATCCGGCATGGGTGCTATTCCTTGATAATGTGCCAGATATTGCCGACGCCATCATCTGTGACGTTGCCGGGCTTCTCGTTCCTCTCCCAGCGATACGGCGGCTTTCCGCCATATAACCACTGCATCGTCCTATTCTTGCGGGCGATCGGTTTGTCGTCATCATCCGCCGCGTGGGTTTTAGAGGCGGCGCGTGGCAGCCATTTCTTCGCGCAATCATCATAGCCGGCCGACGATCCATCGACGAGATGATGTACACGCATAAGTCAGTCCTTTGAGAGGAACGGATCGGACAACATGTCCGATATTAAACAGAACACCAGCCAGCTGCGCTTAATCCCACGCCACGTTTTTTTTGGCTTTTCGTTTTATCTGACGCCCTTCAAATCTATGTCGAACGTGACGGTATTCGAATAGAGCGGTACGCCGACACCCATGCCATAGGGCATCCGGGGGACATTTCCGGTGACGTGGAAGGTGACGGATCCCTTTTGCTGTTCAACGAATGTTGCATGAAACGTTTCGGGCCTGGATACACCTCTCGCCGTCAGGACACCTTCGATCACCGCGCTGCGCGGTCCGTCCTGGGTAATGCGGCTGGAGCGGAACATGATTTGCGGATAGGCGGCGATATTAAAAACCGCACTGGATCGCAGGAAATTTTCCACGCGTGCCTGCCCCGTCTGGACGCTGGAAGGGTTCAGTTTGATTTCCACGAAGGACCTGGAAGGTTGGTCCGGGTCGATGTCGAAGCGACCGGATATGTCGGGAATGGTGCCCTTGATTCCCGGGCCGGCAACTTGCGCAATTGAAAACCCGATGTGAGACGCGGAATCAATTCGATAATGTCCGGCGGCGGACGAGAACGGATTGGCAGACACGGGCGTGCAAGCCAATGTCACAAGCAAGAAGGTGGCGGAATAGGGGGATTTCACGGCGCAAGCTCCTTTGTACGCGCGTAGTCATACCCAAGAGAACACTGCAGGAAGCTGTTTAATCCACATCCGTTCCGTTGGAGCCATCGGGCCTGATAAAGCTTCAGTCATGAAGCTGCTCAGGGCGGCTTACGTCTGACGTTTCGGGAGGCGGAAAAGAGCGGAGAAATCATTGAGCCGACCCGGTCTGAATGCTCGCGAAAGCCACCGGGATCGGCGGCTCGATGAGTGTGTCGCGCACCGTGCCTAGTGACTCGACGCCGATCCCTTGCTTATGGGCGTCTGCATCGGACATACTGGCACTCGAACCACAAGGGCCAAGGGCAAGACGAAGCCGGCAATGCATTGCTGGATCGCGGAGCCATGCGAGAAGATTTTACCTCATGAATACGCGATTTCTCGAAACCTTCCTCTGGGCTGCACGGTTGAACAGCTTTTCGGCAGCGGCGGAACGTCTGCACACCACTCAGGCGTCGGTGTCCAACCGGATTGCCGCTCTGGAAAGAGAGCTTGGCGTCGTGTTGTTCACCCGCGATGTGCGCTGCGTCAACCTGACGCCGGCCGGTCGTCTGGCGCTGCAGCATGCCGAAAAGATCGTCAACCTGACCGGGGAATTCCGACAGATCGTGAGCAGTCGCGAGGCGCTGAGAGGCACCGTGCGTATCGGCGCCGCGGATACTATTGTCTATGCCTGGTTGCCGCTTCTTATTCGTCGGATGAACGAACAATATCCCGGTGTCAGCCTCGATCTGACCATCGATACCAGCCTGAAATTATCCCAGCGCATTCAGAACGGTGAAGTGGATGTCGGTTTCATCATGGGACCGGTCATGGCTGCGAACATCTATAATTCGCCGCTCTGCACGTTCGAGTCCTGTTGGGTTGGCGCGGTTGATCTGCCATTGCCGGAAACAGGTGTCACGCTCGAAGATATCGCGCATTTTCCATTACTTACCTTCTCGACCGGCTCCCAGCCGCATCAGGCATTGCGTGCGCTGCTCGATGCCCACGGACTGTCTGACAGCCGTATTTATAATTCCAATTCCCTGTCGATCATGACCCGCCTCGTGGCAGCGGCCGTCGGTGTTGGCGCTTTGCCCCGCGTGCTGGTGGACGGCATCATCAAGTCCGGCGAAGCACGTATCCTCGATATCGCGCCTTCGGTACCGCCTCTGACATTCCACACTGTTTATCAGGAACGTGGCGACAACGCGCTCGCCCGGGCCATTGCCGACATGGCGACGGAAATCGTCAGTGAAACCACAACACAATGGATGACCGTTCCCGCCTAAATTTTGCGCTGCAACACGAAATGATTAATCTATAAGCTTACCTTATGGGTTCCGATAGAGTTTTTCCGTTTGTCATGAAAACCGTTCCCGTTCTTAATTCTCCTCGCAACATGAGAGGAGAGCAACGTGAAAGTCTCACTTGTTCAAATGAATACCCAGAACGACAAGGCAGAAAATCTTAAGGTTGCTGCCGATCTTATCGAAAAGGCAGTCAAGGCAGATAATCCTGACCTTGTTGTTCTTCCGGAATACTTTGCATTTCTTGGCGATAATCCTCAGGAGATGCATGAAAGCGGGGAAGAATTTCCCGATGGCGAAATCTATACGCTGCTTTCGGGCCTCGCCAAAAAGCACGCGATCACGCTGCATGCCGGTTCCATCGTCGAGAAGGAAGGCAACCGTTTCTACAATTCGACGCTCGTTTTTGGTCCTGACGGTAAGCAGATTGCCCGTTATCGCAAGATGCACCTGTTCGACGTCGATACGCCGAACGGCATCAGCTACCGTGAGTCCGACTCCGTCGCCCGCGGTGAAGACGTTGTGACCTATAAGGTTGGCGACAAGACGGTTGGTTGCGGCATCTGCTACGATATCCGCTTCCCGGAACTGTTCCGCGCCCTGCGGGACAGGGGGGCGGACGTGATCGTTCTGCCAGCCGCCTTCACCCTTATGACAGGCAAGGACCATTGGGAAGTGCTGGCCCGCGCCCGCGCCGTCGAAACCCAGACCTACTTCCTGGCTGTCGGCCAGATCGGCACCCATGCGGGTGGCAAAAAGGCCTGCTGGGGGCATTCCATGGTCATCGATCCCTGGGGCCACATCGTCGCCCAGTGCTCCGACACGGTCGGGACCGCCGGCGCTGCCCTCGATTTCGACTATTCGGCCAAGGTGCGCGCCAACGTGCCGGTGGCAAACCACCACGTGCTCTGATCGGAGAAAGACTTATGTTTATCGTCAATCCCATGCCGGAGCAGATCGACGCCGATATCGTCGAGCTTCTTGAAAAGGTCGAGGTCGCAACGATCGGCCATGTGCTTCATTCCGGTTTCGTCGATCCGGAAATCCGCGCGGTCCTTCCGGGCAAGCGGGTGGCCGGCACCGCCGTCACGCTGCGCATCCCGAACGCCGATTCGACCATGCTTCACTACCTGACGCAGATTGTGCGCCCGGGCGATATCGTGCTCATCGATCGCTGCGGTGATACCCGCCACGCCTGCTGGGGCGGCGTCATCACCAACACGATGAAAATGGCCGGCGTCAAGGCTGGTGTGGTCGATGGCCCGGCGACCGACTTTTCGGAGTTCGTCAAGGTCGATATGCCCATGTGGTGCCGCGGCCCTTCGCCGATCACCACCAAGATCCTTGGCCTTGAAGGCGCGATCAATGTTCCGATCAGCGTCGGTGGCCAGATGATCAATCCGGGCGATGCGATCCTTTGCGATGAAAGCGGCGTTGTCGCCCTTCGTCCGAGCCAGGCCCGTGCCATGGCCGAGCGCGCCATCGGCATGCAGGAAGCTGAACTCGTGCTTCTGGAGCGTCTGCGCAACGGCGAGAAGTTGCCGGATATTTCCGGCGCCAACAAGCTCGTTCAGGCCAAGCTGAGCGCCTGACACCGCCTTACGGGTGGCGGACCAGTCCGCCACTCCCAACAATAATAGAGGAGAACAGGACAATGAAGAAATCTATACTTCTGAGCGGGATTCTCATGCTTAGCGCGGCTGCTCTGCCGGCGCACGCCCAGCAGACCGTAACGTTCCTCGGCTATAGCGGCCTTTTCCAGGAGCGTTACACCAAGGCCGTCATCGAGCCTTTCATGGCCGCCAACCCTGACATCAAGGTTGAATATTTCCCGCAGCAGGGTTCCGCCGCCATGCTCGGTTCGCTGCGCGCCCAGAAGGCTGCGCCGCAGGCCGACGTCGCGCTGATGGACGTCTCCGTTGCCAAAACCGGGACGGATGAAGGTCTGTTCGACAAGATCGATGAAAGCGTGACCAAGAACGCCGCCGACCTCTATCCTAACGCCCGTTTCGAAGGTGTGGCCGGCGTTGGGGTGACGTTCGACAATCTTGTGCTCATCTATAATACCGATGCGATCAAGACTGCTCCGGACAGCTGGAACGCTCTGAAGGACAGTGCCCTCAAGGGGAAAGTCGCCATGTTGAGCGCGCCCGATATTGTCGGTATCGGCACGACCATCATCATGGACCACATGAATGGCGGCACTGACTTCATCAAGAATATCGACGCCGGCATCAATGCGATGGCTGAAGTCGCGCCAAACATTCAGACCTGGGAGCCGAAGCCGGAAGTCTATCCGAATGTCGTCAACGGCCAGGTTTCACTGGGCGTGGGCTGGAATGCCCGCAGCCAGGTGAATGCCGATGGCTCCAAGGGCAAGATGAAGGTTGCGCTTCCCAAGGAAGGCACGATCCTCCAGATCAATACGCTCAATCTCGTCAAGGGCGGCCCATCGTCGGAGGGCGCGCGCAAATTCGTCGATTATGCGCTGAGCCCTGAAGCCCAGGCTGCCTTCACCGCCGCCATGTATTATGCACCGACCAACACCAAGGCCACTGTTGCCGATGATGTCAGCGAGCGCACGGTCATCAAGGCGATGGACAAGGTTATCCCGGTTGACTGGATCGGCCTTTCAAAGGTCCGCGACCAGATCACGCAGGACTGGCGTCGCAAGGTCATCCCGCTCAGCCGCTAAGGCTCATGCAGAATGGCAGATCTTTCGCATCACCCATGCGGCTGCGGAAGGACAAAAACATTGCATCCCTCTGTCGACGCTCTGGTCGGCGGAGGGGGTGGGTAAGACGGACATGCATTTCCTTTGGCCTCTGACATGTCTGCGATACGGGAAACGCCGTGAAACAGCGCAGCGAAGTTCTGCTGCAACTGTATAGATCAAGGGACAGGCCTAACCGGCCGGACATGTCCTGGAGAAAGGCAAAAAGCCAGAATGGGAACTTCAGACACCATGCAGCCAGGATTCCTCTCGATTCGTTCACTGACCAAGCGCTACGAGACCATGGTCGCCGTAGATGATCTCAACCTCGAGATTCCCAAGGGCGAACTGGTTGCCTTCTTGGGTCCTTCCGGCTGCGGCAAGTCGACATCGCTGCGCATGATTGCGGGTCTCTCTCCCGTCTCCTCAGGTTCGATCTTGATTGGCGGCAAGGACGTGACGCAGCTTGCGCCTTACAAGCGCGACATCGGCCTCGTTTTCCAGAGCTATGCGCTTTTCCCTCACATGACGGTTCTCAAGAACGTCATGTTCGGTCTTGAGATGCGCAAGGTGCCTGCTGCAGAGGCCGAGCGCCGCGCGCGTGAAGCCATTGCCATGGTGCATCTGGAAGGGCGCGAGGACCGCCGTCCCGCCCAGCTTTCCGGCGGCCAGCAGCAGCGGGTCGCACTGGCGCGCGCCCTCGTCATCCAGCCCTCCATCCTTCTGTTTGACGAACCGCTCTCCAATCTCGACGCCAAGCTGCGCGATGAGATGCGGGCCGAAATCCGCCGTATCCAGAAACAGCTCGGCATCACCTCCATCTTCGTCACGCATGATCAGGTCGAAGCGCTCAGCATGTGCGACAAGGTCGCCGTGCTCAATGGCGGGCGTCTGGAACAGCTCGGCACACCGCACGATCTCTATGAGCGCCCGGCGACGGCTTTCGTCGCTTCCTTCGTTGGCCGCACCAACAGGCTGGTCGGCAACGCGGCCGGCGATCGCATCACGGTCGGCGATGCGGTTTTGCGTGCGCCCGGCTCACATGCCGGCAAGATCGACCTGATGGTGCGGCCGCATCGCATGGCCATGACAGTTGCCGGTGACGCTTTGCCTGATTTCGATGGCGCGCCGGTCAACCGCATCGCCGGCGAGGTGCGCGATGTCTATTATGCGGGTGACATCCTGCACTACGAGATCGCCGCGGGCGGGCAGACATTGTCCGTGGAGCGCGCGACATCCGGCGGCGAAACGCCGGTGGCGGCGGGCAGCGCGGTCAGCCTCGTCTGGCGCGTGGAAGATACGCTGGTTTTCGGAGCGAATCCATGACAGCGTCAGTCATGATCACGGCTCCCGGCAGCCGCACCTCGTCCATCGTATTTCTTGCAACCCTCCTGCTTGGACCGATCATCGCAGTCAACGGTCTGGCCTTCGTGATGCCGGTCTTCAACCTGTTGCTGCTTTCCTTCCGTGAAAGCCTTGGTGGCGGCGGTCTCGGGGAGGCCCACACACTTGAAAACTGGTCATCCACGCTTACCGACGGTTTTTATATCGAGTTGATCGGCCAGAGCATCCTGACCAGCCTTATGATCACTGTTCTGACGCTCATCGCCTCCTATCCGATTGCGCTTTACCTCCACCGGGCGCAGGGCCGCTGGAAGACGCTGCTACTGGTGCTGGTCATTTCGCCGCTGCTCACCTCGGCCGTGGTGCGCACCTATGGCTGGATCGCGATCCTTGCGGATGACGGGCTCATCAACAACATCCTCTTTGCACTGGGTGTTGAAAGCGGCGTGCGCCTGTTGTTTAACAAGATCGGCGTGGTCATCGGCCTCACCGAAATCCTGATGCCCTACATGATCCTGGCATTGCTTGCCGGTTTCGGCAGGCTTGATCCGCGGGTCGAGGAGGCTGCCGAAACGCTCGGCGCATCGCCTTGGAAAGTCTTCTGGCGGATTATCGTGCCGCTCACCATGCCCGGCGTGGCGCTCGGTTGCCTGCTCTCCTTCGTTCTCGCCGTCAGCTCGTTCATCACCCCCAAGCTGCTCGGCGGCGGGCGCGTCTTCCTTCTGGCGACGGAAATCTACGATCAGGCCATTGTGACGCTCAACTGGCCTCTCGCCGCGACGCTTTCGATGATCATCCTTGTGATTTTCGGTGCCGCCCTGGTGCTCTATTCCCGGCTTCTACGGGCTGTTCTTTAAAGGAGATCGACGATGGAAGAACGTCCCGTTCCGCTGGCGCTGAAAATTGTCGCCTTTGTCATGTTCCTCTTTCTGCTTGCGCCCGTGGTGCTCGTCGTGCCGATCTCTTTTTCAGCCGACAGCTACATGACCTTTCCGCCTTCCGGCTGGAGCCTGCGCTGGTATATTGACCTCATGCACAATTCCAAGATGATTGGCGCGCTGGGCACCAGTACGCTCCTCGCCGTCATCGTCACGGTGCTGTCGATGCTGATAGCGTTGCCCGCCTCCTACGCCATCGTTCGCATGCGGGTGATCGGTGCTGACGCATTGCTTGCCTTCTTCACTGCGCCCCTGCTTCTGCCGACCATCGTTCTCGGTCTTGCGATCCTGATCGTTTTCGCCGGTGCAGGTCTGCTCGGCACGTTCACCGGCCTGGTGATCGCGCATCTCATCATCGTGCTGCCCTATGCCCTGCGTGTGCTCACCACGTCGCTCGCCGGCCTGCCGCTGATCTTCGAAGAGGCCGCCTCGACGCTCGGGGCATCGCCGTTCACCGTCTTTAGCCGCATCACCATGCCGATGATCGCGCCGGGCGTTGTCGCAACGGCGGCGCTTTCCTTTCTCGTCTCGTTCGATGAGGCCGTGATTTCGCTGTTTCTCACCGGTCCGCGTATCACAACACTCCCGGTCGCCATGTATCAGCATGTCGAGACCCAGGCTGATC
The DNA here is from genome assembly GCF_001263295.1 of Agrobacterium sp. SUL3. Taxonomy (NCBI): domain Bacteria; kingdom Pseudomonadati; phylum Pseudomonadota; class Alphaproteobacteria; order Hyphomicrobiales; family Rhizobiaceae; genus Agrobacterium; species Agrobacterium sp. SUL3. Next base: position 659,192 of record NZ_KQ414499.1, on the reverse strand, counting down.
CGCTCGTTGCGGCCATTTCCGTTCTTCTGATCGTGCTGACGCTTGCCGTCGTCCTGATCGTCGACCGAACGGCGGGCCTGACGAAGACTTTCGTAAAATAAGGGCGGCAGACATATCGAGAAATATGCCTCGTAAGGCCGATTAAATTCGAAGGGTCGGCGTCAGCTCTGTCTGACTGGCACCAGCGCTAATTTCATTCCCGTTGATGAACGCCTGCTGCATCGGCGCGACGCGTCACGTCTGTTGATTTCGTTTTTGAACCACGAAGGTAAGGGAAGCCAATGGTCCAGAGCCTCTCCACGGAATTCGACGTTGCCGTCATCGGTGCCGGAGTTGTCGGCTGTGCGGTCGCCCGTCGTTTCGCTCTGGCTGGTGCGAAGGTGGTCGTCATCGAGAAGGGCGCTGATATTCTCTCCGGGGCTTCGAAGGCCAACAGCGCCATTCTCCATACCGGCTTCGATGCGCCGGAAGGCAGTCTGGAGCTGGAGCTGGTAAAGGCGGGTCGGGCGGAATATCTGTCTATCCACGGGCGGATGGGCCTCAGCCTTGTCGAGACCGGTGCACTTGTCTGCGCCTGGAATCCGGATGAGGCGGAGAGACTGGGGGCGATTGCCGAGCAGGGGCGGCGCAACGGTATTGCCGAACTCGGCCTGCTCACGGCCCGGCAGGCCCGCGAAACCATGCCCGGCCTGTCCGGCCATCTCACCGCCGCGCTCGAAGTTTCGGGTGAACACATCATCGATCCGTGGTCCGCTCCGCTTGGCTATCTCACGCAGGCGGTGGGTTTGGGGGCGCAACTGGTGCGCAATGCCGAAGTCCTCTCCGGTTCGTTCGATGGCGCGTGGCGGATCGAGACAACGGCGGGTCCGATCCTAGCCGCAAGCATTGTCAATGCCGCAGGGTTGTTTGGCGATATCGTCGATGCGCGGCTGGGTCTTGTCTCCGAATTCACCATCATGCCGCGCAAGGGACAATTCGTCGTTCTCGATAAGGCCGCCCGCCGGCATGTGCCGCGCATCGTCCTGCCCGTTCCCACCGAGATAACCAAGGGCATCGTGGTCTGTCCCACCGCCTTCGGCAATGTTCTTGTCGGCCCGACGGCGGAAGAGCAGGATGATCGCGAGCGTGCGACCGTGGAGACGGCGACGCTGGAAGCGCTGCTGAAGCGCGGCGCGGAGATCGTTCCGGCGCTGGCCTCCATTTCCGTGACCGCCGTCTATGCCGGCCTGCGCCCGGCGTCTGAAAAGAAACATTACCGGATTTCCGTGCGGCCGGACCGCCGGGCGATCACGCTCGGCGGTGTGCGTTCCACGGGCCTCAGCGCTGCGCTAGGGTTGGCGCAGCATGCGTTGACGCTTCACGCAGGTTTCGGTACCCGCTTTGACCTGCCTCTCTCGGTGCCTGACGTGACGATGCCCAACCTGACTGAAACCTGCGAGCGGGACTGGCAGCGTGCTGATCATGGCGAAATTATCTGCCATTGCGAACTCGTCACCCGGCGTGAGATCGATGCGACATTTTCCAGCCCGGTGCCTCCGGGCGATTTCGGCGGGCTGCGGCGGCGCACCCGCGCGGGCATGGGGCGCTGCCAGGGGTTTTATTGCAATGCCAGACTTGCGGCGATGACGGGCGACCGTCTGGCCGTACCGCTCGCGGCCGGCGCGGGAGACGAGCGATGAGTACCGCGCAGCTTCTTCAGCAAGAGCGCGAAGACGCTTCATATGCCGATGTCATCGTGGTTGGCGGCGGCCCGGCGGGCGTGGCGGCAGCTCTGGAGCTGAAAGCCCGTGGCATCGCGCGTGTGATGATCCTCGAGCGCGAGCAGACCCTTGGCGGGGCGCCCCGGCATTGCTCGCACTCGCCTTTCGGCATGCGCGAATTCGGGCGCATCTATTTCGGCCCGGCCTATGCGAGACGCCTTGAGAGGGAAGCGCAGGATGCCGGTGTCGATATCCGCATCGGTCATTCCGTTGTCGAACTCGGACAGGATGGCGCATTGCTGGTCACCTCGGCGCGCGGTGTCGAGAGCTTGAAGGCCCGGCGCATCGTGCTGGCCACCGGCGCACGGGAAAAACCACGCTCGGCGCTGCTTCTGCCGGGCGACCGGCCGGTGGGTGTGATCACCACCGGCGCGCTGCAATCCTATGTTGCCTTTCATGGCATCATGCCTTTTCGTCGGCCGCTTATCATTGGTTCTGAACTGGTTTCGTTCTCTGCGCTTCTGACCTGTCTGGCGCATCGCGCGCGGCCGGTGGCGATGATCGAGCCTGAGCCGGAACCGCTGGCGCGGTCGCCTTTCCAATGGTTTCCGCGACTGGTCGGGGTGCCGTTTCATTGTGGTGCCGTGCTTATGGACATTCGCGGGCGCGGCCGTGTCGAGGAGGTTGACATCCGACTGGCGGATGGCCGTCTCCTTACTGTCAAGTGCGATGGTGTTCTTCTGACCGGGCGGTTCACGCCGGAGGCGGCGCTTTTGAATGCATCCGCGGTCGATGTGGCGGCAGGCAGCGCCGGGCCGATGATCGATCAGGACGGCCGGATGGCCAACCCCATCTTTTTCGCCAGCGGAAACCTGTTGCGGGCCGTGGAAACGGGTGGCTGGTCGTTTCGCGAAGGCCGCCGCGTGGGTGCCGCCGTTGCCGACGATCTCGCCCGCGAACCCCGCAACGACCGGGTGGTACCCGTCACTTTCGCCGACCCGCTCAAACTCGTGGTACCGACCATGGTGCGTCCGGGAGGGCTTGACCGACCAGCTTTTCGCGACTTTCAGCTGCGCTTTACCAAACGTGTTCAAGGCCGGCTTTCGCTTCATCTCGATGGAGCGGAAGTGTGGAGCAAGATCGGCCTGTGGCTGCCGGAGCGCCGTGTGCTCGTGCCCATTCCCCGCGCTGCGTTTGAAGCAAGCCAGATTGCCTTTCACGTTGGAGAGACAAATTGATGCGCATTGCAGCGATCGATCAGGGAACGACATCGACCCGATGCCTTGTGGTCGGCGATGGCATGGCACAGGTCGTCTCCAGCCTGCGCCATGCGCAGTTCTATCCGGCGCCCGGTCATGTGGAGCATGACCCCGAAGAACTGTTGCGCAATATCCGCGCGGTGCTTGCCGCCGCCGGGCCGGTGGATGCCATAGCCATCGCCAATCAGGGCGAGAGTTGCCTGGCGTGGGACGCTAAGAGCGGTGAGGCGCTGTCGCCGGTTATCGTCTGGCAGGATGCCCGCACCGCCGATGCTCTTGCCGCTCTGCCGCCATCGGCGGCGGATCGTTCGAAAGAGATTTGCGGGTTGCCGCTCGATCCCTATTTTTCGGCAAGCAAACTGTCCTGGCTGGTCGAGCATAATCCAGCGGTGGCGCAGGCAAGGGCGGCCGGGCGGTTGCGGCTGGGCACCACCGATGCGTTTTTTCTGGATCGGCTGGCCGGCTGTTTCCGCACCGATCTTGCGACGGCGTCGCGCACCGGGCTGCTTGATCTGGCAAAGGGAGGCTGGAGCCCGGAACTCTGCATGCTTCACGGTGTGCCGCTGGATTGCCTGCCCGCCATCGGCCCTGTCGATGGCGGTTTCGGTGCAATCGAGACAACGCCCGTGCGCGTTTCCATCGTTGATCAGCAGGCGGCGCTTTACGGGCATGGTTGCCGCAAACCCGGTGATTGCAAGATAACCTTTGGCACGGGAGCCTTCCTGCTGGCTGTTGCTGGTAACGAGCGCCCGCTGACGGGGGAACTTTTGCCAACTATTGGCTGGCACAGGCAAGGTGCGCCGGCCGTTTTCGCCATCGAGGGAGGGGTCTACGATGCCGGTGCGGCGCTGGAATGGGCGCGAAAGATCGGCTTATATGCTGATAATGACGAACTCGACGGTTTCGAGGGATCATCGGCCATTCGGCGCGGCCTTGTATGCGTGCCCGCATTTTCGGGCCTTGCGGCACCCTATTGGGACAGACAGGCCGCGCCGCTGTTCATCGGTATGGAACATGCCACTGAGCGGCGCGACATGGTGCGCGCGCTGCTGGAAGGTATTGCCATGCTGACGGTTCGATTGATCGATGCGATGCCGCCTGCAACTCCCATCGATAACACGATCTCCATCGACGGCGGCCTGTCGAATAGTCGCTATTTCGCTCGTTTTCTGGCCGCCGCCAGCGGCCGGACCATCTGCGTGCCGGCCATGCGGGAGTTGACGGCGCTCGGTCTGGCGGAGCTGTGCGGTATCGATGTCGCCGCCATGCGAAACGATACCGAGATATTCACGCCCGATGGGTCGGTTGATGCCGCAGATCATGATCGTTTCGCACGTGCCGTGGACAATGCGCGGACTTGGCGAAACGCCTAAGCTTCCGCGGGGTTTTCGTGGTGCGGGAATCGTAAAGATTTCAGCGGGATCGAGCTGAAACCTGATTTCCATCTTGCCGTCCGCCGATGTCAGGACGATCTTGTCCATCGGCGTGCCTGTCGTGAATTTCCTCTGTCAGACCGAACTGTCGTGTCTTTGAAATGTAAAACTGGCATCATCCTTGCAACCTGGGGAGGATCAGATGCGTCTTGCTGTCTACAACGTTGAGAATCTCTTTGATCGTGCCAAAGCGATGAACCTTGGCAGCTGGGAAGAGGGAAAGCCCGTTCTGGAGCGTTTCGCCGCACTGAACCAATTGCTTGGTCAGGTCGAATATAGTGATGCAGACAAGGTCGCGATCGCCCGGCTCGTCGTCGAGCTGGGTATGGAGCAGTCCGATACGGGGCCTTTCGTCATCCTTCGCCGAAACCGTGGCGGTCTGCTCAAGCGGCCGACGACGGGCGGTGTGGTGGTCGTTGCCGATGGCCGGGCTGACTGGGTCGGGTCGCTGGAACTGCGTGACGAGCCGGTCAATGAGCACGCCATGCGCAATACCGCACGGGCGATGGTCGATCTTGAGGCCGACGTGCTCGGTATCGTTGAAGTCGAGAGCCGCCCGGTGCTTTCCGCCTTCAACCGGGAGATACTGCCGGCGATCGGCGGCACACCGTTTCGGCACGTGATGGTGATCGACGGCAATGACGAGCGCGGGATCGATGTCGGCATGATGACCCGCAAGGGTTATCCCATCGGTGCCATGCACAGCCATGTGGATGATTGCACACCGAACGGTGAGGCGATTTTTTCGCGCGATTGCCCGGAATATGAAATTGCCACGCCCGCCGGCGCACGGCTTATCGTCATGGTCAATCACCTCAAGAGCAAGGGGTATGGCGGGAAAGCCAAGTCGGATGCCAAGCGGAAGGCCCAAGCAAAACGTATTGCCGAAATCTACGAGAAACTGATCGAACGGGGCGTTGAATATGTCGCTGTTATCGGTGACTTCAACGATACCCCCGAAAGTGACCCGCTGGAGCCACTTCTTGGCGGCACTTCGTTAAAAGACATCTTCAAGCATGACGCTTTCGATGATGGCGGTTACCCCGGCACCTATGGCGGGTGCACGGCCTCCAACAAGATCGATTATATCCTGCTGTCTCCCGCCCTTTTTGCAAAGGTCAAGGACGGTGGCGTGTTCCGCAAGGGCATGTGGCCGGGTGTTCGGCCGAAGAAGTGGGAAAGCTATGATGAGGTGAAGCGCCAGGAGGACGCCGCGTCCGACCATGCCGCGCTCTGGGTCGATCTCGACATTTGAATGTTGCCGGGGCGGCACCGAGTGATCTGGAATACCCAATCCGCTGATTGCGGCACCAACCTTGGAACCAGCAAAAGGCCTGCTGTCGCCAGTTCGGCGGTGAAAAGCTGCTTGGCCTGACCCGCTGGTGAACTGCATCAAACACATGGAAGAAATGGCCGCCCCAAGGGGTGGTCATTTTATCCGGCCGGCGATCCGCGGTGCGGCTGATCTGGACGAATTGCCATGCCGGCGATGCCCTTAAGACTGGCTTAAGGTGCGGGCCGGCTATGTGTCGCCGAATAGGAGACACAGCCCAGAATGCACGACATCCCGATATTTACCACCCGCAGAAACCTCCTTGCCCTTGGGTTTGCGGGGCTGCTGGCGGGTTGCGCCACGTCCGGTCAGCCGCCAAAGCCGGCGACGCTGTCGAGGAACGACGAACCCTTGCCCGAGACGCCTGCGCCGGCCACGCCGGCAATGTATGCGGCGCTTCCCGATGAGACATTTCCGATCCCGGCGGTCAACATCAAGCAGGTGGATCCACGCTACTGGCGGCAGGTCGTCGATTATCCGTCCGACGAAAAGCCGGGTACGCTGATCGTCGATACGCCGAACAAATTTCTCTATCACATTCTGCCGGGCGGCAAGGCGACCCGTTACGGGATTGGCGTCGGCCGTGATGGCTTCTCCTGGGCCGGCCGGGCGACGGTTGCCTACAAGCGGGCATGGCCAAAATGGACGCCGCCGGATGAGATGGTGGCGCGGCAGCCCAGTCTTCAGCCCTACAGTATCGCCAATGGCGGAATGCCGCCCGGCCTCAAGAACCCGCTTGGCGCGCGGGCGCTCTACATTCATCAGGGCGGCAGGGACACGCTTTACCGCCTGCACGGAACACCGGAGGCCTTTTCTATCGGCAAGGCGGTTTCCTCCGGCTGCATCCGGCTGCTGAACCAGGATGTCATCGACCTCTTCAACAATGTGAGGGATGGCAGCACCATCGTGGTTATTCCCGACCCCTCGAAACGCCAGCAACTTGGCGTCTGACGATCGACACGGAAAAGAAAGAAGGCCCATCACCATGGCACATGATGTTCGAAACCGTGCGGATGTTTCAGCCCTTGCCGGGCTCGGACGCCGTGCCTTTCTCCTCGGCTCGATTTCGGTGGTCTCGGCCGTCGCATCACCGGCCGCGGCTTCGCCCAACGGTCTGAAGCTCGAGATGATCCTGCGTGATCCGGCGGCACCCGTCTCCGGTAATCCTGCCGGCAAGCTCACCATGGTCGCCTTTCTTGATTATAATTGCCCCTGGTGCAAAAAGACGGCCGTTCCCATGAGCAACGCGGTCTCGGCAGACGGGGATGTCAGGATGGTCTACAAGGACTGGCCGATCATAACGCCTGACTCCGTCGAGGGAGCGCGACTGGCGCTGGCGGCAAAATATCAGGACGGCTACCATATCGTCCATGATGCACTGATGGCGATCAAGACGCCGAAAGTGACGGCCGACGAGATGCGCGACACCGTGCGTGCGACGAGTATCGACTTTGCCCGTCTCGAGCGTGACATGAAATCGAAAGCGGCGGAGATCGATGATCTGCTTGCGCGCAATCATGAACAGGCGATGTCGCTGCAATTGACCGGAACGCCTGCCTTCATCATCGGCAAGTTCCTCGTTCCCGGCGCGGTGCAGAGCGCGGAAGCCTTTACGGATCTTTTCAAGAGAGCGCGTGAACAGGCGTAGCGTTCCGATAATGATGGTTTCAGCCCCAGTCGGACTGAAACCATCGTTTCAGCATTCTGGCCGGGCGTGGCAGTGCCGATGCCCTTTGCCGTATCCGTCCTATCCCCGTGCCTTGGCGATTGCTTCCTTCAGGCCTTTGCGGTCGAGGACACCGGCAAAGCTCGTCGTTCCCACCACAAATGATGGCGTGCCGACGAATTTGAAGGCAGCGGCCTGTATCCAGTTTCGATCCAGCAGGCCGGAAATCCATGCCTGATGCTCGATAACGGCCTTGCCGACACCGTCGAAAGTCAGGCCCGCCTTCTTCAGGGCTTTTTCGACATCGGTCTGCTGCAGCTTGTTCGGCGTGTGAAACATGGCGTCGAGCGTCTTTTCATATTTGCCGAGTTTGGCGCTGGCGAGCACCGCCTGCGCCGCGATGACCGATGCGCCGCCGAAGACCGGCCAGTCCTTCAGCACAAGTCTGACCTTGCCATCCTGTTCGACCACGTCGCGCACCATGCCGTAGGACGATTTGCAATAGGGGCACTGGTAGTCGAAATATTCCACCACCGTCACGTCGCCTTTCGGATTGCCGAGGACCGGGGCTTCCGGATCGTGCAGCACCATCTCCTGGCTTGTCGGGTCTGTCCTGGCAAAAACAAGTGACGGGGGAGCAATGGCGGCAAGGCCGGCCATAGCGACAAGCTGTCGGCGGGTAAGGGTCATTGGCGGGCTCCTGCGGTATTGTCGATTGCCGGTTTTGCAAGCGCCTGCTGCGTTTGCGCTGCCGCATCGATGAGTGAACGGGCCGAAATCTCGCCCACCATGCGGATGGAGGGGAGTTCGGCGCCTTTTCTGTCAAAGAACAGCATGGTCGGCGGGCCGATAACATTGCTGTCCTTCATCAATTGCTGTTTGTCTGGCGTCATGTCCGAAAGATCGACGGAGACGAGGTTTGTATCCTTGAGGCTTTCTGCGACCTGCGGATCGCTCAGAACGGAGCGCTCGATGACACGGCAGGAAACGCACCAGTCCGCGGTGAAGTAGACAAGGCTTGGCTTTCCTGCTTCAGCGACCGCGGCTTTCAGTTCCCCATTGGAACTAACCGTTGCAAAACTCGCCTTTGTCAGGCCGGGCAGGGAGCGGCTGGCGACCGGGCCGCCGGAGAATTGCAGCGGCTGCAGCATGCTGGTGCCGCCGCTTGCCGCGCCGAAAGCGAGAAACGCCCCATAAAGTATGGAAAGAAGGCTGGCCGATTTCATCAGCCGGCGGCCAATGCCGGCCTGTTGCGGCAGCGCGTCGAGAGCACCGAAGAAAACACCGATGGTAACGAGCAGCGCTGCGGCGAGCGCGAGCGTTACAGGCGGAGGAATGAGCCGGTCGATATACCAGATCGCGGTGGCAAGGAAGATGAAGCCGAACAACCAGCGTATCTGTGCCATCCATGCGCCGGCCCGCGGCAGCAATGCCGCGCCGGAGGTGCCAATGAGGATGAGCGGAATACCCTTGCCGATACCAAGCGCAAAGAGCGCCGCTGCGCCGAGCAGCAGGTTGCCGGTCTTGGCGATATAGAGAAGTGCGCCTGCAAGCGGTGCGGTTACGCAGGGGCCGATCAGCAGTGCCGAGCTGAAACCGAGAATGGCAGTCGAGCCGTAGGATCCGCCGCGCGAACGCTGCGATCGGGCCAGCCGGTCGCGAAGGCCGGCCGGAAGCTGGACCTCGACCATGCCGAAACTGGCGATTGCCAGAATGATAAAGACGGCGGCGGTGATGAGAATGGCCGGTGGCGACTGGAGGGCGATCTGGAAGCTCTGGCCAAGCCATGCGGCCAGTATGCCGAACAGGCTGAAGGCGGCGGCAAGCGCGACGACATAGGTTGAGGAGAGGAGAAAGCTGCGACCGGGCGACAGTGAAGCGCCCTGCCGGCCGAGCGTGGCCGCGAGGATGGGGTACATGGGAAACACGCAGGGTGTGAATGCGAGGAGTACGCCAAGGCCCATGAAGGAGGCGAGGAGCAGCACGGTGCCGCCCCGGGCAAGGAAACCCTCCACCATGCCCGGCTCGGCCAGAGGTGCTGGTACGGGTGCGGGTGCTGACTGCTCCACCTTTTCCGGTTCCGCGGACGGCGCGATCAGGGCGAAGGACTGAAATGCGGGTGGATCCTGCGGCCTTATGCCGAATGGCGCCTCCGCTTCGATCCGCAACCCGTCGATGACGACCGTTCTGAATGGATAGCAGATGCCGCCATCCTGGCATCCCTGAAATGTCAGCTTCATCGTCTGCGGCGCGTCGGCAAGCGTGGCGGCGGCTTGCCCGAAATAGACTTCGGTGTTGCCGAAGCCGGGATCATCCTTCATCTCGCCGGCCGGCGTCCTGAGATCAAGCTTCGTTCCGTCGTCAGTGGTGGCCTGCAGGCTCTCCCGGTAGAGATAATATCCCTCGGCGACTTGCCAGCGGAAGGTGGCCGCTGTTCCCGTGCGGTCTATCGAAAGCTTGAACGCATCCGCCATGTCCATCGGTGGACCGAGCGCGAGCGCCGGTCCGCAAATGGACAGCACAACGAGGAGCACGAACGAAAAATTGAAACGCATTCTCTTTCCTTATGGGGTAGGCCTTGTGGGATAAGCCATGGATGGCGCAGGCTTCCGGCTGGAAGCTTAAGCCAGCCTTAAGGTTCGTTTTTCAGGTTCCGCGCATCAAAATACCCGTGTGCCGGAATGATGGAGTGCTCAATGCGTCTGTTGGTGGTCGAGGACGATGATGTCCTGCTTGATGGTCTGCGTGTCGGACTGCAGCTTGCCGGCTTCACCGTCGATGCCGTCATGACCCTTGGCGACGCAAAAATCGCCCTCGAGAATTGCCGTTTCGACGCCGTTGTCCTTGATGTGATGTTGCCTGACGGGTCAGGCCTCGATCTTCTGCGCCACACCCGCAATGAGCGCAACCGGGTGCCGATCCTCCTGCTCACCGCCAAGGATGCGACCACGGACAAGATTTGCGGCCTCGATGCCGGCGCAGATGATTATCTGGGTAAGCCTTTCGATCTCGATGAGGTGGCCGCCCGGCTGCGGGCGATCATCCGCCGCGGCGAGGGCCGTTCCGAGGGCACGCTGTCGGCGCTGGGCGTGACGCTCGATCCGGCGAAGATGGTGGCGAAGAAGGATGACAGTGTCATTGCGCTGTCGCGCCGTGAATTCGCGATCATCCATGCCCTGATGCAGAACCCCGGCATGATCTTTTCAAAGCCGGTTCTGGAAGAAAAGCTCTATGGCTGGCAGGAAGATGTGGAAAGCAACACCATTGAGGTCCACATCCACAAGCTTCGTTCCAAACTGGGCGCCGGTTTCATCGAGACGGTGCGCGGCGTTGGTTACCGCGTCGGGAGGGTTGCGTGATGTCGATCCGGGCAAGATTGTTTACCGTCCTCCTGCTGATGACGGGCCTCGTCTGGCTGTCGGCCTGCGTGTGGATCTATACCAGCACGAAGGCGCGGCTGGAGCATGTTCTCGATGCGCGGCTGGTGGAATCGGCAAGAATGGTCGGATCCCTCGTCGGTGATCGCCCGGTCGATATCCGCCTGATAGACGGCCATTCACCGACGCATGATGAAGACGCAGACGCTGATGCGGCGGCGATACCCTCCTACGAACGCCAGCTCGCCTGCCAGATTTGGTCCATCAGCGGCCGTCTGCTCAGCAAATCGGACAGCGCCCCGGATGCTTCCCTTTCGGATCATGCCTCGGGCTTCCAGAATACGATCATCAACGGCATCGAATGGCGTGTTTATGCGGTCGTGAAGCCCGACCTCGGTGTCAGGGTTCTGGTGGGTGACAGTGTCGAGGTTCGCGACCGGCTGGTTGACGATGTCATCAAGGGGCTTCTTTATCCGGCGCTTTTCATCATGCCGCTGATGGCTGGCCTTATCTGGCTATGTGTTTCCCGGGGGCTTGCGCCCTTGCAAAAGCTCGCAAACGGCATGAAAGCGCGCGACGCGACTGAACTCCACGGCTTTGCCGACAAGGGAACGCCATCAGAGCTTCGGCCGATGATCCATGCGCTGAACAGCCTTCTGGCGCGTGTTCAGGCGACGCGGGAAAGGGAACGCGAGTTCACGACCTATGCCGCACATGAATTGAAGACGCCGCTTGCCGGCCTGAAGACGCAGGCGCAGGTGGCCATGCGTTCCACCGATCCCGAGGTGCAGCAACAGGCGCTGCGGCGCATCGAACAGAGCGTTGACCGGACAAGCCGGATGGCAAAACAGCTTATCGATCTGGCTGCCGTCGACGCCACCGAAGCGCAGGCGGTGAAATCCGGCGTCGACATTCCCCGTCTCGTCCTCGATGTCATACAGGAGCTGGAGCCGCTCAGGCGAGCACGCGAGGTTGAAATTACCTGCCAGCTTTCGGAAGAGGCGGATAGGATCCTCATCGAGGCGGATCGGTCCCTGCTTCGTCTTGCGATCCGTAACGTGATGGAAAATGCCGTACAGCACTCGCCGAAGGGATCAACGGTGGAATGCCGGGCGGAACTGGCAAACGGCAAGGTCAACGTGGTGGTCATCGACGAAGGGGCGGGGATCGCGATGGACGAACAGGAACGGGTGCTGCAGCGCTTCTACCGTTCGCCGCGATCGGAACCCGGTGGAAGCGGCCTTGGGCTTGCCATCGTCAAGATGGCCATCGACCGGCTGGGCGGGCGATTGCAGTTTTCGCAATTCGGTCAGCGGTTCGCGGTATCGCTTGAGTTATGAGGCCGCCACGGGGCGGCTCTCTCTCAGATGTCCTTTGCGAGGCGCAGCGCGTCGTAGATTGCCGCATGGGTGTTGCGCGCTGCAACCGCATCGCCGATCCGGAACAGCCGGTAGGTGCCGGCCGGATTACGCTCGACGGTCTGGGCCGCGCCCGCAATCAGCGCGTCATAGGATATTTCGCCGAGGTTCTTCGAGCCGGGCTTGAGCTCGAAATAAAGCTCGTCCAGCGGGATTGTGCCGTGATTGACGACGATCTGGTCGACGATGCGCTGTTTCGAAACGCCGCCATAATCACTGCCGACATGGGCGATGATCTGGTTGCCGCTTCTTTCCGCTGCCTCCAGCCGGTAGGTGACGGTGAATGTCGTGTCGTGTTTCTGCAGCGAACGCATATAGGGTACGAGATTCATGGCCATGACTTCCGGAGCGAAAGAGCGATCCGGGGTCATGATCTCGACCTTGCCGCCCGCCTTGGCGATGAATTCAGCAGCCTGGAGACCGCTGTGGTCTCCCGCATCGTCATAAACGAGAACATTGGCGCCCGGCTTGACGTCTCCGGAAATGATATCCCATGCGGAAACGACCAGTTCGTTGCCCTTCGAAAGCACCTCGGTATGTGGCAGTCCGCCGGTAGCGATAATCACCACGTCGGGTTTTTCGGCGACAACCGTATCTGCCTCCGCCCAGCTGTTGAAATGGAAGATGACGCCGAGCTTCTCGCACTGGCTCATGCGCCAGTCGATGATGCCGATCATTTCGCGGCGGCGTTCGCTCTGTGCAGTCAGGCGGACCTGGCCGCCGGCGTCGCTGGCGGCCTCGAAGACCATGACCGTATGGCCACGTTCCGCACAGACCCGTGCGGCTTCGAGACCTGCCGGCCCCGCGCCGACGATCACCACCTTCAGGCTTTTCTCAGCCCTGGTGATTTCATGCGGCATGGTTTCCTCGCGGCCGGTTGCCGCATTGTGAATGCAGAAGGCGAGGCCGCCCTGATAGATGCGATCAAGACAATAATTGGCGCCGACGCAGGGACGGATGTCCTCCTCCCGTTTCTCCATGATCTTGCGGACGATATGCGGATCGGTCATGTGGGCGCGGGTCATGCCGATCATGTCGACCTTGCCGGCGGCAATCGCATGCCGGGCGGTGGCGACATCCTGAATTTTGGCGGCATGGAAGACGGGGAAGCTGGTCGCCGTGCGGATTTCGCCTGCGAAATCAAGATGCGGTGCGCTCGCCATGCCCTGAATGGGGATGACGTCGGTCAGGCCGGGATCGGTGTCGATATGTCCCCTGATGACGTTGAGATAGTCGATCAGGCCGCTCTCCTTCAGCCGTCTGGAGATTTCGATGCCTTCCGCCTTGCCGGTGCCGTTCTCGAGACATTCATCGGCGGTATAACGAACCCCGAGGATAAAATCGTCGCCGACGCGTTGGCGCATCGCCTTGAAGACGTCGAGACAGAAGCGCATGCGGTTTTCAAGCGAGCCGCCATAGGGGCCGTCAAGCTCGTTGGTCAGCGGTGAGACGAACTGGTCGATGAGGTGGCCATAGGCTTCCAGTTCCACCCCATCCATGCCGCCCGCTTTCATCCGTTCGGCAGCATCGGCAAAATCCTTGATGATGCGCTCAATATCCCAGTCCTCGATCTTCTTCGGAAAGGCCCGGTGCGCCGCTTCCCGTTGATGCGATGGCGCGAGGACCGGCAGCCAGTCGCCCTTGTCCCAGCGGGTACGGCGGCCAAGATGCGTCAGCTGGATCATGATCGCCGAACCCGCCTCATGCACGGCGTCGGTCATTTCCCGAATCCACGGAACGATTTCATCCTTGTAGGCCAAGAGATTGTTGAAGACGGGCGGGCTGTCTTTCGACACGGCGGCAGAGCCCGCCGTCATCGTCAACGCCACGCCGCCCCTGGCCCGTTCGACGGTATAGGCGCGGTAGCGCCCTTTCGGCATGCCGTCTTCAGGGTAGGCGGGTTCGTGGGAGGTGACGATGATGCGGTTGCGCAGCGTCAGATGCTTGAGCTGATAGGGCTGAAGAAGGGGATCGTTCGACATGTGCCTGCTCCAAAACGGGTGTGAGACAAGGCTAAGAGAAAATGTACATATGTGTCAATTAAGAAAACACTAGTGTTTATGAGTTCGACAAGAGTGTACGCTTTGCCTTGTCGCGCAGGGACTGATTTGCTACGCAATTGTCATGGAAGCGACATTGAACGAAACCGGTTGGCGTGGATCGCAGGAAGGTTGGCTTGAGGCCGCCTACGAGGCACTGCTGGAATCCGGGGTGGATTCCGTCAAGATCCTGCCTCTGGCGAAAAAGCTCAATCTCTCACGCACCAGCTTCTACTGGTTCTTCAAGGACCGGGAGGAATTGCTGGCGGCGCTGTTATCCCGTTGGCGCGAGAAGAATACGGGAAGTATCCTCAGGCAATCGGAGGCCTATGCGGAAACCCTGGCCGAGGCGATGCTGAATGTTTTCGATTGCTGGCTGGATTCCTCGCTTTTCGACAGCAAATTCGAATTCGCGGTGCGAAGCTGGGCGTTGCAGTCTGCTGATATTCTTGCCGAGGTTCGCAAGGCCGACCAGATGAGAATGGAGGCGCTTTCGCGCATGTTCATGCGTTTCGGCCACCCTGAGAACATGGCGGATGTGCGCGCCCGCACCACTTATCTCGTGCAGATCGGTTATATTTCCATGCAGGTCGAGGAAGATGTGGCAGTGCGGATGAGAAGGATTGCGGACTATATCGCGATCTACACCGGTGAGGTGCCGCAGCAGCGTGAGCTTGACCGCTTTTATGCCAGGCATGGATACAGGCCAAACCCCGAGGCCTGACGCCCGTTTGCTGATCACCGCATGCCCGGACGACCCACGGTACGGCAATAAGTGGTGTCGCCAAAACACCTGCGATGCCAGTCGGATTATGTCGGTTGGGGTGGTACAAGAAGAAGGGTCGGCCGCCTGCAATCTACCTGCAACATTCACCGAACAGTGGTGGGGATGGCAAGAGCTCATCTTTGGGGGAAAGTCATTGCGAATCCTGCTTCTTGAGGATGAACCCGAAATGGCGCGTGCGCTGCTCGAAGCCCTGCGCCGGCGTGATGTGCTTGCCGATCATGTCAGCACCATCAGCGATGCCGATGCCCTTGCGCGTGATGGCTCCTACGATGTGCTGGTTCTGGATCGCCGCCTGCCCGATGGCGAGGGGCTGAGCCTCGTATCGTCGCTTCGCCGCCGGAAACATTCCGTGCCGATTTTGGTTCTGACGGCGCTTGGAAGCGTCGATCACCGGGTCGATGGGCTGGATGCGGGGGCGGACGATTATCTCGCCAAGCCTTTCGCAATCGAGGAACTGCTTGCCCGCCTCAGAGCGCTTCACAGGCGCAGCCCTTCGATTTCAGACAAATATACGAGCTTCGGAAATCTCAGTATCGATCCGAAGAGCAATGAGGTCAGCGTTGCCGGTTCCATCCTCGAGTTGCGGCGTCGGGAATATCTGGCACTGGAAGCCCTGATGCGGCGTCCGAACCGCATCGTGACACGGTCCAGCCTGATCGAGTCTGTTTATAAGCTCGACGATGAGATCGAGTCCAATGCGCTTGATGCGCATATTTCGCGTATTCGCAAGAAGCTGGCGCAGGCCGAAGCGACGGTGGAAATAAGAGCCGTGCGCAACATTGGTTATCTCATTCGGGCAAAGACATGAGGCCAGAGCGCAACCGATCCCTGCGATGGGGGCTGATGAAGCGCCTTTTCGCCCTGCAGGCTTTTTTTCTCGTTCTCTTCGTCGTCCTTCTCATCGGCTGGATCTGGATCATCGATCCGCGACTGGAGGGTGCCAATGAAGAGGCTGCCCGCATCATTGCGGAAAGCGTGACAAAGGATGGGCAGGGCCGGGCACAGGTGTCGGCTACGCCCGATCTGGAAGCGCTGAAACAGCGCTATCCTGATCTCTGGTTTGTGGTGCGGGACGCCGACGCAATCGTCCTGCAATATGGGGATATCCCGGCGCCTGCCCTGGCGGCGGTGTTTCCCCCGAGCATCGAGAGGGCGCGTCTGGAGGCGGGGGAAACAGTCCGGGCCACCATGGAAAACCGCGATACACCGGCCGGGCGGCTGCAGTTCATTGCCGGGACGGAAAAAGGCTTCCCGAATGACGGCATCAGTCTCTGGATCAATGTGCAGCTGGATCTGGAAAAGGATGCCAATGGTGCCATTCGCTGGCTGACAGTACTGCCCGGTGTCGGTTTCATCATCCTTGTCGCCGTCGTGCCCATGCTGCTGCTGACGGGTATTGCGACATTGCTGGTGACGCCCCGTGCGGTTGGCCGTTCGCTGAGCGGCCTCATGGAAACGGTCGCCCAGGCACAATCGATCAATTTCGAGAACCGATCCGCCCGGATCGATCGTTCGAAGGTGCCCAATGAAATCATTCCGCTGGTGGATGCCTTCAACGTTGCGCTCTCGAAACTGGACGAGGGTTATAATCGCCGCAACCGCTTTTTGGCCGATGCCGCCCATGAACTGAGGACACCGATCGCGATTGCGCGCATTCGCGCCGATCTTTTGCCCGATGACGCGCTGAGCCGGCAGCTGCGAGCGGATATCGACCGGCTTACCCGCGTCGCGCATCAGCTTCTCGAAATGCAGGCGGTGGGCGCGGTGGAGCTGCCTGCCGAAGAGCAGGATCTGAACGTTCTCGTCGAACGTATCGCGACCGATCTTGCGCCGATTGCGATGGATGCCGGTTATGAGTTCGATTTCGAACCAAGCGAAGGAAAGGCTCTCTTCACGGTTCAGACCTCGATCATCGAGATGGCGGTCGTCAACCTCATTCGCAATGCCATCGATCATGGCGGCGGCGAAGGTGCAATCGTCATCCGGATTGGCGCAGCGGGAACCATAGATGTCTGCGACGAGGGGCCGGGCATACCCGTTGCGGAACGGGAGCAGGTATTTGAACCGTTCCATCGCATCAATACGAACTCTTCCGGTGCCGGTCTGGGTCTCAACCTGGTCCAGAGAGCGGCGGAGCTTCATGGCGGCCGGGTTCAGTTCCTCGACCTTGACCCCGGCTTTGGCGTTCGGCTGGAAATTCGATCGATAATTTTGCGAGATAAGGCTGTTACCGCTGTCTAAAAATATCAGGCATCAGGCTGCGCCGGCATGGGGAAATTCCTTACAATTCAGTTAAGGAATTTCATTTAACTATATTAAATTACTGAATTATTTTTCAACAAATTCGTTTCATGCAATCCAGGCGTAATTCTCGTGGGGAAAATGTCCGTATCTGCTGCGCCCATCCGCACAGGAGATCAACGGGAGCCGGTTTCCGGTTCTTCAACGCGAACGGAAACCCTGCAGCCGTCAAAGCATGGCGCATCGGTTTCACCTGGAGTCATTCATGTCGTTCATCGCAAAATCGCTTGTCACCGTAACGGCTGCCGTCATGGTGGCAACCAGTGCCTATTCGGCTGATCTTACCAACTATAACGCGCAGCAATACGACTATGCCAATCCGCCGGCCTTTTCCTGGGGCGGGGCTTATGTCGGTGCCCATGGCGGCATCGCCTCCCCAAAATTCAATCCGCTGGCGAGCGGCCGGGGTCTGACGGGTGGTGTACAGGCCGGCTATAATTTCCAGTTCGGCTCCGGTGTTGTCGGTGCGGAACTGGAAGGTTCCTATCTTGGAAATGAAGCACGCGTGCCGAACGGCCGGTTGAGAGAGCGCTTCCGGGGTGCAGCCAAGCTGAAGGCCGGTGTCGCGCTCGACCGCACCCTCGTTTACGGCACAGCCGGCCTGACCACGACGAAATTCAAGGATACGAATGGCGTTAACGGTCCCGATGGCTGGAAACAGGGTTATCTGCTGGGAGCAGGTCTGGAACAGAGCTTTGGCGGCGGTCTGTCGGCCAAGTTTGAGTATAATTATGTGAGCACCGGAAATGTCAGCACGACGACTTCCAGCGGGCGGTCAAAAACCGATGTGACCGATCATGTCATCAAGGCCGGCCTGAACTATCGTTTCTGAGACCGATCCGATGACTGATTCCAGGGAGATTTCAAAAGAATACCGCCGCTTTCAGCTTGGGAGCGGCGGTAAAACAATGCATGGCGCGAAACGGGCAGGGCCGGGGGATATGAAATCCCGAAACCATCATTCGCATTCGAGCGAAGGCTGCCGGAAGCTCGTCACATACCATTCGCTCCCGGAACTGCGGGTGTAGAATGTATAGAAACAATTGATGCGTTCGACATAACCCGGCGTCTCCGACACTTCGTAACGCTCGCCATGCCGGGTCGACCGCACTTCACCGCTGGATGATCCGGCAACGACCTGTGTCTTGTTCTTCCGCCACTGGTAAGCCTGCTGGCCAGGACCCATGCTGTAAATATTGTCCGGCGGTCCGTAGTCCAGCATAACGCTGGTGATAGGCGCGCCAATATAGCCTTTCATGACCGTCGAGGCGCAGGCGGTGAGCACGGCCGATACGGCGGCGATGAGGATGATCGCTGCCGGGACTGCAAATGACGATCTGTCGGACATGGGAATTCCTTTCAGCTGCGGTGGATTTTCGCAGGGATAGGAACCGGTCATTGCAAGTACATTGCACGTAAAGATCGTAAGGCGAGCGGGGAGCGGGTGTCAGAGGCCGGCAATATTGCGGCCGATATGCCGCAGGATGCTTTTGAAAAGTTTTACCTCATTGGGATCGAGACCCTCGATCGCGGTTTTTTCGAACATGGCGGCGATGGGCATCAGTTCGTCAGCCAATTCCTTGCCTTTTGCCGTCAGCGTGATGCGCACGATGCGGGCATTGTCGGCCGGTCGCTCGCGGCTGACGAGGTTGCGCCGGACCATCAGTCCCACCAGCCGGGACAGCGTGGAAATCTCCACCGACACCATGTCCGAAAGCTCGGTCAGCGTCTTGCTCTCCTGCTGTCTCAGTGTCGCCAGTACGCGATACATCGGCAGAGTGATGTCATAGGAGGCCAGTCGCAGGGAAAAACGCTCGCCAAGCCGAACGCCCACCCAGTTGAGCAGGTAGGGTACCGAGTCGGTGAACTGATAAGACACGAAGCAAATCCCCGTTTGAGAACCATCTGCGCAGATGCTGATGTGTGCCTATCGGCTGTACCGGCACAATTCATCCGTTTCAATAGCTTCGCTCCAGAAGACCGGGGAATGCGAGGCTGTCTCGTTGCCTGAAATGACAAAAAACATTTGCATTGACAAATGTTGCAAACGCAAATAAATAGGAATGCAGGATTTGGGAGGATCTCATGACATCAGCACTGTTCGGCCTGAGCAACCTTGCACCGGAAGGCGTCGGCCAGACTTTTCGCACGACGATGCGCCGTTTTCCGGCAACCGTGACGGTTATTACTGCCTGTGCTTCCGGCGATCAGCGCACGGCATGACAGTGACCGCTGTCACTTCGGTCTCGATGGAGCCGCCCTCTCTTCTGGTTTGCTTGAACAACCGCACCTTGCTGCATGAATTGCTGCTGTGCCGACCGGATTTCATCGTCAACGTGCTGACGCAGGATCAGACCGCGCTTTCGGATGCTTTCAGCGGCAAGGTGTCGCCGGAGGAGCGCTTCGGTAATGGTGACTGGCAGCGCCACGAAAACGGCGTCCTTTATTTGCCCACGGCCCATGCGGCCATCGCCTGCCGCCGGGTGGCGGCGATGCCCTATGGAACGCATACCGTGTTCATCGGGCAGGTGGTTTCGGCTGACGTCAGCGAGACAACACGGCCGCTGCTTTACGAAAACGCCCAATATTGCGCCGCAAGTCCGGCTGGCTTGCCGGCCTGATATTTCCGGCCAGATAATTCCCGGCCAAGTCACTTCCGGAAGGAGACAATCATGAACGATATGAGCCATGCGCCACAGCCGGCGCAGACGACCCCGCGTGTCCGCCTGACGGGTCGCGTTGCCGAGATAGCCGATCTTTTCCGGGCGAGCGCCCGCCAGACGGAAGAGGCGCGACGCGTGCCCGCCAGCCATATCGAGGCGCTGCGTGGTATCGGTTATTTCGATATCGTCAAACCCAGCGCCTTCGGAGGAAAGGGCGGTGAATTCGCTGAGCTGGTCGAGGCCAATATCGAGCTTTCGGCCGCCTGTGCGTCAACCGGCTGGGTTGCCGGTCTGCTTTCCGCGCATCAATGGCTGCTGGCGATGTTTCCGGAAGAGGCGCAGGCCGATGTCTGGGGTGAAAACCCTGACGCGCTGCTGTGTGGTTCCTACGCACCGGTGAAAATGGCTGATGTGGCTGAGGGCGGTTATCGCCTCAGCGGCAAATGGGCCTTCGCCTCGGGTTGCGAAAATGCGCAATGGTCTCTCTGTGCCGCCATTCTGCCGCCGCAGGGTGAGGGCAGGCCGGTTCCCGCGTTCCTTCTCGTTCCCGCCAGTGACTATGTCATTGAAGATACCTGGCATGTGGTGGGGCTGGCCGGCACGGGCTCCAAGACACTGGTTCTCGATGATGTCTTCGTTCCCAAACATCGGGTTCTCACCTTTCCGGATGCCACCAGCGGCAAGACGCCCGGCGGGCAATATTATGCCGAGGAAGGCCTGTTCAACATGCCGCTTCTGACCGGCATTCCTTCCTGTCTTGCGGCGGCCGGCGTCGGCGCGGCCAAGGGCGCGCTTGCCGCTTATGTCGATCATGTCGGCGGCCGGGTGACGCGCGGTGCGGTGGCCGGTGGCAATAACCGTATGGCGGAATTCCCGACCATTCAGCTGCGCGTTGCCGAAGCGGCGGCGAGCGTCGATGCCGCCTGCGAAATCCTGCTGCGCGATGTTGTCCGTTCACAGGTGCTGGCACAGGCCCGGATCGAAGGCCGGGCGGAATTCACGGTGGATGACCGCCTTTTGAGCCGTCGTGGGCAGGCCTTTGCGGTGTCTCTGGCACTACGCGCCGTGCAGGCGCTGAACGACTCCACCGGCGGCGTCGGGCTTGATCTTGCCAATCCCGTGCAGCGGGCCTGGCGCGATGCCAATGCGGTTGGCCGCCACATCAGCATGAACTGGGATGCCGTGGGAACCATGATCGGCCAGAGCATGCTCGGGCTGGAACCCAAGGGCCAATATTGACCGCCGGTATGGAACGTCTGGCCGGCGGCACATGAACAGCGATTTCGGAGGAAACAACATGCAAGGCAAGGTCGCTCTCGAGGAGCATTTCGCAATTCCTGAAACACTTCAGGATTCGGCCGGTTTCGTACCCGGCGATTACTGGAAGGAACTGCAGCACCGCCTGCTCGACATTCAGGATACGCGCCTGAAGCTGATGGATGCGCATGGTATCGAAACCATGATCCTGTCGCTGAATGCGCCGGCTGTGCAGGCTATTCCCGATAAAAAGAAGGCGATCGAGATTGCGCGGCGCGCCAATGACGTGCTTGCCGAAGAATGCGCCAAGCGGCCGGATCGTTTCCTTGGCTTCGCCGCCCTGCCTTTGCAGGACCCGGATGCGGCGACCGAGGAACTTCGGCGCTGCGTCAACGACCTCGGTTTCGTCGGCGCGCTCGTCAATGGTTTCAGCCAGGAGGGGGATGGCCAGACGCCGCTTTATTACGACCTGCCGCAATATCGTCCCTTCTGGGGAGAGGTCGAGAAGCTGGACGTGCCGTTCTACCTGCATCCGCGCAATCCGCTGCCGCAGGATTCGCGCATCTATGACGGCCATCCCTGGCTGCTTGGCCCCACATGGGCCTTTGCGCAGGAAACGGCGGTACACGCGCTGCGCCTCATGGCGTCGGGCCTGTTTGACGAACATCCGCGCCTCAACATCATTCTCGGTCATATGGGCGAGGGGCTGCCCTACATGATGTGGCGTATCGACCACCGCAATGCCTGGGTGAAGCTGCCGCCGCGCTATCCGGCCAAGCGCCGTTTCGTGGATTATTTCAACGAGAATTTCCACATCACCACCTCGGGTAATTTCCGGACCCAGACCTTGATCGACGCAATTCTTGAGGTTGGGGCGGACCGCATCCTGTTCTCCACCGACTGGCCCTTTGAAAATATCGACCACGCCTCGGACTGGTTCAACGCCACGAGCATCGCGGAAGCCGACCGGGTGAAGATCGGCCGCACCAATGCGCGCCGCCTGTTCAAGCTCGACGGGGTCTGAGCCATGCAGCCCTTCGTCTACATGGCAGCTCCTGCCCGCATCGTCTTCGGCGTGGGCAGCTCAGTGGGGGTGGCGGAGGAAATCCGCCGCCTTGGCCTGTCGCGGGCGCTGGTGCTCTCCACACCACAGCAGAAGGGTGATGCGGAAGTGCTGGCCGCCCGGCTCGGTCGTCTTGCGGTCGGTGTCTTCTCGGAGGCCGCCATGCACACGCCGGTTGAGGTGACGAAAAGGGCGGTCGAAGACTACCGCGCCGCCAATGCGGATTGTGTCGTGGCGCTGGGCGGCGGCTCGACCACCGGTCTCGGCAAGGCCATTGCGTTGCGCACCGATGCGGCGCAGATCGTCATTCCGACCACCTATGCCGGTTCCGAGGCGACGCCCATACTTGGCCAGACGGAAAATGGGGTTAAGACCACCATGCGCGGCCCGGAAATCCTGCCTGAAGTGGTGATCTACGATGCGGAACTGACGCTCGGGCTGCCTGTGGCTATCAGCATGACGAGCGGACTGAACGCCATGGCCCATGCGGCCGAGGCGCTTTATGCCCAGGACCGCAACCCTATCGCCAGCCTGATGGCAGTCGAGGGATTGCGGGCAATGGTCGAAGCGCTTGCCCGTGTGAAGGCCGAGCCAAAGAATATCGCGGCGCGCGAAACGGCACTTTATGGCGCATGGCTGTGCGGCACGGTGCTAGGCGCCGTCGGCATGTCGCTGCATCACAAGCTTTGCCACACGCTGGGTGGAAGTCTCGATCTGCCGCATGCGGAAACCCACGCGGTGCTTTTGCCGCACACCGTCGCCTATGTGGAACAGGCGGTGCCGGATCTGCTCGCGCCGCTTGCCGCACTTGTCGGTGGCAAGGCCGGGGCCGGGCTTTTCGATTTTGCCGCCCGACTTGGCGCGCCATCGAGCCTCGCCGCTCTTGGGCTGCAGCTGGGCGATCTCGACCCCATGGCCGAGCTTGCGACGGCAAATCCCTATTGGTGCCCGCGGCCAATCGAAAAAACCGCGATCCGCGACCTGTTGCAGCGCGCCTTTGAGGGCGCGCGGCCGGAGTGATGGGAGGAAGACATGACGGATACGAAGATGACCAGCGATGACGGCTATTTCGTTGAGGAGCGTTCGGCTGAAACCGTGATTGCCCGTATGCGCGACTGTGACGATCCGCGCTTGAAGGAGATCATGGCGGTCGTTACCCGCAAGCTGCACGAGGCGGTGAAAGAGATCGAGCCGACCGAGGAAGAATGGATGAAGGCCATTCATTTTCTCACCGAGGTTGGCCAGATCTGCAATGAATGGCGGCAGGAGTGGATCCTGTTTTCCGATATCCTCGGCGTTTCCATGCTGGTTGACGCGATCAATCATCGCAAGCCGAGCGGCGCGTCGGAATCCACCGTTCTCGGGCCTTTCCATGTGGCTGACGCACCGGAAATGCCGATGGGCGCCAATATCTGCCTCGATGGCAAGGGCGAGGACATGGTCGTGACCGGTCGTATTCTCGATACCGAAGGTGCACCGGTTGCCGGCGCGCGCATCGATGTCTGGCAGGCCAATGACGAAGGTTTTTACGACGTGCAGCAGAAGGGCATTCAGCCCGATTTCAATCTGCGGGGTGTTTTCGTCACCGGCGAGGACGGGCGCTACTGGTTCCGGGCGACGAAGCCGAAATATTATCCGATCCCGGATGACGGCCCGGTCGGGCGATTGCTGCGGGCCATGGGACGCCACCCCTACCGGCCGGCGCATCTGCATTATATCGTTTCGGCAGAAGGGTTTACCACGCTCGTCACGCATATTTTCGATCCTGATGATCCCTATATCCGTTCAGATGCGGTGTTCGGCGTGAAGGAGAGCCTGCTGGCCGATTTCCAGCGGGTGGAGGATGCGGAAAAGGCCGGGCAACTGGGTTTCACCGGCGACTGGTTCTGGTCGGTGAACCACGACTTCGTGCTGGCCCGATGAGCGGCGGCAACCAGACAGGACTCTATGTGCGTTTTGCCGAAAGCGACCCCGCCGCCGTGGAACAGCGGACGATGCAGATGGACGCTCACAAGGCCTATTTGCGCAGCGAGGAGACCGCGCCCTTGGGGTTCAGGATTCTGGCATCCGGCCCCTTGCAGGCGGAAAACGGCGGGTCATCCGCCGCACTCGTCATTGCCGAAGCCCGTTGCGTTGAAGATATGATTGCCTTCAGCGATGCCGATCCATTCGTCATTCACGGTGTCTATAAGCGCGTTCGTATTCTGCGCTGGACACCGACACTGTCGAGGTTTCCTGGACTGAAGCCTGGCTGACATTTCTGTCGGGTCGTGGGACCTGATAATGATCAATATTGCATTTGCAATTTTTGCAAATGCAATGCTTAATCGAAGACGGGTGATATCGGCGATATGTGTCTTGACAGGAGCGGGACACATATCAGGGTGGAGCAGGCCGGGCACTCGCGGAGCTATCGCCAAGAACGGGAGACGCAATCCATTCCGGATAGCGCGTTCAGGCGTGAAAGGGAGGAAGATGTCCACGAATTATATGAGCGCCGCCTCAGTGCGGACGAAAAACCCGGCTGGCGTCATCGCGACATGCGGTCTGATGATCATGTTTGACGGCTACGATCTGGTCGTTTACGGCGCGGTTGCGCCGGCGCTGCTGAAAGAGGGCGCATGGGCGCTCAATCCTGCCATGGTCGGTCGCGCTGCGGCGCTGACGCTGGTGGGAATGCTGCTCGGCGCGCTGTTTGCCGGCACCATGGCGGACCGTATCGGCCGCCGCAAGGTCGTCCTCATCAGCCTTGCCGGATTTTCGGCGATGATGATCGCCTCTGCCATGACACCGAATTTTCTCGCTTTCGAAATCACGCGCTTTTTCGCCGGTCTCGGGCTTGGCGCACTTTTGCCAACGGTCACGGCGCTGGTGCTGGAATTCTCGCCGCCCAAACGCAGGGCGCAGGCCAATTCCCTATCCTTCCTCGGCTATCTCCTCGGCGGCATCATTTCCGGCCTCATGGGTATTCTTCTGCTGGAGAGCTATGGCTGGCGGCCTCTGATGCTGATCGGCGGTCTGCCGCTTATTCTTCTGCCGCTGTTCATGCGGTTTCTGCCCGAATCGCCGGAATGGCTGGCAAGCAAAGGCCGGCAGGCGGAGGCTGACGGCATTTGCGACAGCTACGGTCTGCAACGCATCGTACCGCATGCGAAA
Organism: Agrobacterium sp. SUL3; assembly: GCF_001263295.1. NCBI lineage: Bacteria > Pseudomonadati > Pseudomonadota > Alphaproteobacteria > Hyphomicrobiales > Rhizobiaceae > Agrobacterium > Agrobacterium sp. SUL3. The sequence continues at coordinate 633,740 of NZ_KQ414499.1, read as the reverse complement.
ATTCAAAAGGGTGGTGTCGGCGCGCTGTTTTCGGAAGGCCGGCTGCTTTCGACGCTGAATGCCTGGGGCATTCACTTCTGCTCGCTGCTTCTGACCTTCGGTATGGTCAACTGGCTGCCCACCATCATGAACAAGATGGGTTATGATATCAGTTCGGCGCTCAGCTTCTCGATCATGCTCAATGTCGGGGCCGCGATCGGCATCCTCATTGGCGGGCGGTTTGCCGATAAGGGCAGCGTCAAGGTGGTCGTCGCCGTGCTCTTTGCCATCGGCGCCGCCTCTATCTGGGCCCTGACGGTGAACAAGGGGCCGCTGCTCTATCTCTTCGTCGCGCTTGCGGGTGCCGGAACGATCGGCACCCAGATCCTTGCCAATGTTCTGGTTGGACGGCTTTATCCCGTCCATATTCGCGGCACCGGTCTCGGCTTTTCGCTGGCGGTCGGGCGGCTGGGCGGCATTGCCGGCCCCATGATCGGCGGCCTCGTCCTGCAACGGGGGCTGGCTCCAGAGTGGAATTTCTACATTTTCGGCTCGGTCGCGCTGGTAGGCTTGTTGCTGACGGTGTTGACGCTGCTTTACCGCACATCGGGCGACGAGCGGGTTTGACGGACGCGATGCTGGCCGTGGGGTAAAACCTGCGGCCAGCATACCCGAGGAGACAAACTCTAGCCTCTGCGACCACTGCGGAGTTGCGCCAGGGTCGCAAGCGTATTGCCGCTGATCCCTGTGTTGTTGCTGAACAGAGCCATGCGCGGGTCGGAGGTTGAATTGTTCGCTTCAAACATCACCAAAAAGCGGCTGACCAGTTTTTCGACTTCCTTGGGATTCTGCAGGTCCTTTATTTTAAGCCTCTTCTCGATCATCTTTGCCTGCACATCCACCTTGGAATTTGCGGTTTCGGCGGGAATTCCAAGAGCGGTACGGGTGAATTCAGCCAGCGCATTGTCGGCCAATATGTCGTAGGGATTGGAAATGCCGCCGGCCATCCGCTTGAAATAGAGGGCAAGGCGAACGCCGGAATTTTCTTCGCCGACCCGCTCCTCCAGGGTCTGGCGAACATATTTGTCGCGTGTTTCCATGAGGCTGCGGGCATTTTGAACGCTCTGGCCGGCTTTCGCGGCGATATTTCCCTTGGCGTCGAAATTAAACGAGCCGGCAAGCGCACGGAAGCGGGCATCTTTTTCCGTATTGGCAAAGCTTTTTGGGTCTTTGAGGTCGGACTTGAAAATCTTCTTCAGATAATCGGCGGTGACCGATTTGGGGTCGATGCGTTCCGCGACCAGCATGAAATCGAGCAGGCGGCGGTCTGCAAGCAATTGATCGACGGTTTCGAGCGTCTCCATTTTTTCGCGATAGTAGGAGACTTCCTTCTCTCCCTTCTCTCTGACTTTCTTGTCCTTGTCCCAACGGGTGACTTCCGTCAGATAATTTCGCGAAATGCGGGTGATCTCGTTTTCTGCCTGGGCAAGGCGCGGCGAGCCGATCATGCCTTCGGTATTGAAATTATAGGCTTTCGCCAGTCGCACGAACCTGTCGTCTTTCAAATTGCGAACATAGCTTTTCGGATCCGACAGATCGCTTGTAAGAACTTTTTTCAGTTTAAATGTGGAGGCCTCCTCGGGACTGATGCCGAACGCCTTCAGCGCGAAGTTGCGGATAGTGACTGCCGCCTGCGCATTCGACAAAAAATCCTCCAGATTTTTTGTCAGGCCGATATAGCGCCTGTAGTCCTTGATCGCCTTTTCATCGGCGACTTCATCCCTGTCGTCGTAACGGCTGAAATAGAAGTTCATCATCGTGCTCAGTTGAACATCGGTCTGGACCGTCTTTCCCGCCGCAACCTTGCCGTCCTTGCCGAAATTGAAGGCTTTGGCGAGATTGAGAAGACCCTTGTCCCTTTCCTTGTGAAGCCCGCTTTGCGGATCATCAGGGTTTTCGCGCAGAGCCCACTGGATTTTCTTGTCGGTGTCGGCGTCGTCGCGCAGATTGAAGGCGACGATCAGCATCGTCCTCAGGCGGACATTGGTGATCATCTGCTCGGCATCGGTGATGCCCTTCATCTTCTGTTCGAAGAAGTCGCGGTTGAGAACGGCTCCGGTCTGCGTCAGGCGTGGATTTGAGAGAACGTAGGTTTCGTTGATCAACCGCTTCTGCGCTGCCGTCTGCGCCGGCATGCCGGTATCGACGACGCCATCGTCGCGGAAGTTGAACGCCGCCGCCATTTCGAACAGCTTGTAGGCATCGGTGATGCGTTTGTTGTATTGGCTGATCAGATAATCGCTCTTTTCGAGCGCTGTTTTGTCGGTGGAGGGGATTTTCGCACGCTCGATGCGCAGATCGGCCGTTTTTGCCTGCCAGTCAGCGATCATTGGCTTGTAGGTCTTGTTGACGTAGCTATCTGCACTGCTGATATCGCTGGTCAGAACATCCTTGAGATGCTTGTAGCTGAAGGTCCCGGCGTCGATGCCGAAAGACTTGAAAACATAATCCCTAAGCCGCGTGTTTTTGAAGATGTCGTCCACGTGGCCGACCTTGTCGATGACGATATTGTAATAACGCGTTTCCTCTTTAAGTTCCTCATTTCTTTGCTTGACCGTATCGTGATAGGCCGCAACCAGCCGTTCCTGCTGGGATTTGGTTTGAACCGATTTTTCCGCTTTGATACTGCCGAAATCGAACGCTGCCGCGAAGTCGCGGTAACGTGTATCCTTCATCTTGTTGGCGAAACTGTTCGGGTCGTTGAGGTTGCTTTCCAGCACCTTCTTTATGAAGGCGGTGGCGTAGGTCATGTCTTCCAGCCCATAGGCTTTCATGGCGTAGGAATAGAGCTTGTAGTCCTTCAGAAACTCATCGAGGTTTTTAACCTTGCCGATATTGTCCGCATAATATTTGGCGTCTCGCGATACGGCGGAGTCGTTCGCGACACGTTTCAGCGACAGGCCGAGGTCACGATTGTAGAGGGCATAAGTCGTGTATGCGGGCAGCACCATGTGCCTCCGGGAAAATTGTTGTCGAAATCCATGCGTGAACAAATACTATAAATGAATTATCGCAGTATTTTCTTGTGCGAGACTGTATTTAATAAAATTATATTCATAATAAGTATTATGTATTGTTAAATTAGAAAATTTATATTCAGATATAGAGAATTTTTCTTGATGTCACCCCGTGGATTTTCGCGCAGATAAAAACTGCACAAGGCAACAGGCGTCTGAAAGCGGCTGGCGGAAATCCCCGCCGGCCGCACTTCCTGTGCAGTTTTAAGGTGTGCCAGTTTTTTGGGGGGAGCGGCTGCGGCTGCCTTAGGGCTTTTTGCCTGAGACCGGCGCAACGCTCGCCATTTGCTGCAATGTCCGCTCATTCGTGCGCTTGGCGCGCGCCAGCGCGTCGTCGCGATCTTCGGGCAGCGTGTATGTCATGTAGGACAACGAGGTTTCGAGGTCGTTGTTATTGTGTCCCAAAATGGCGGCGAAATAACTGTTCTTGGTGACATGGGGCGGTGCGAAATTGTGATAGGCTACCTCGGCATAGAGGTGCCGCAGGCCATAGGGCTTGGGAAGTTCTTGCCTCGGCCAGAAATCCTCAAACAGGTTAAAGACCGTGTCCCGGAGCAGCAGGCGGGTTTCCGATGAAAAATCATCGATCGACATGCCGTGCCACAGTTTTCCCTGCCCGCTTGCGCGCAGGCGTTCATAGGCGGACAGAATGGTGGCGGAGCGGGCAAGCACCGGGATTTCGTAGGTAATCCCGAATTTCGTTCCTTCGCCCTGTTTCGTCTTGGCCTGGCCGTTGAACAGGATGCTCCATTTGGAAACGCCCTTGCCATAAGGGGCGGGGGAAAATTCGGCCTGGGTAAAGACCTCGTAGGGACGCCGTCCCGTCATGCCGATCAGGCCGATGCCGATCATCAGCGGATCGGCCGACTGCAGGCAATCGGCGCAAATCTTCAGAACCTGCCGGTAGTTTTCGAATGTAATCAGCGCGCCATGCTTGTTGGCGATCTTTTCCATCTTGACCCGGCGGGCGTCGTCATACATCGCGGCATCGCCGGTCGCGATCTTCAGCATCGGATGCTCGTCGCCGAAGGCTTCGCGGATCGCATTGCGGTATTTGGTGATGTAGGAGATGATCGTCGTCTGCGCCCTGTCCTTCATGATGCTGAGCTCAGCATTCCAGAGGGCCTGCATTTCCTCTTTTTTGGCCACGCCATTCATTGCTGCAATGAAATCCGCGATGCGCAGAAGAACCGTCGGCTTTCGTCCTGCGGTGTTGAATTCCGCCCGTTCGATTTTTTCGACGATGGATGTCGCCACGCCGGTTTTCGGATAGTCGGCCCGCTCGATATAGGTATTCAGCCGCTCGCGCAGTTTTTTCATGTTGCAGATGGCAAGCGGTGTGCTCTTTGGGCCGAACTCGGCCTTCAGGGCATACCGATATTTCATGATGTAGAGTTCGAGCGTCTTTTCGGTGCGGCCATTGTCGAAATGGTAGCGGACTTCGGCATCCCACAGATCGCGGATTTTCTTGTTCCGCACAGCGTCGCTGCTTTTCATCGCTTCTCTGACGCCAGCGACGAATTGGTCGATGCGTTCCACGAGGACGGGTGTTTTTGTCTTTCGCTTTAAGGCGGGCATGCGGCGGCTCCCTGAACCGGTCCGAAAATATAAAATCCATGGTTGGCAATCAACAGAAGCATGGTTGAGGAAACGCCATGAACATTCGCCGCCGGCCGGGTTCTTTTGAATAATAATTTAATCGATTCCGCAAGCGCGGGTGTCGATCGAAGACGGGTTTCGAACTGCCGCCGGTCATTCAGGGGAGTCGGAAGGCTGCGGGAGAAGATGTTTCTGCGGAGGGAAGCTGTCAATTTACGTTCGGAGCTTCGGAAATTCTCCCGAAGCCCCCTAAGGTCAAAAATACGCTATTTAGGCAGCCGGGTCTTCAGCGATGTCACAATCCGCTTTGCGAGCGCCTCATAGTCTTCGTCGAAATGGTGACCGCCTTCAATAGCGATCGTTTCCACACCCTTCGCCTTCAGGCTGGGGCAGGGGTCTTCATCCTCTTCCTCCGTACCGTATACGCACTGTACCAGCGTCGGATCGATCTTGGCGATGTCGTCCACCGTCTTGCCGCCCTTGCCTTCGCCCGCCACGCCAAGCCAGCCCTGAACGGAAATTTCGAAATCCACTTCCGTCGACAAACCCAGCAGGGAGAGCTGCACGACGTGGGATTTCGCGCGTTCCGGCAGAAGATTGTAGGTTGCAGGAATGATGTCGGCACCGAAGGAATAGCCGATCAATACGACGTTGCGGACCTTCCATTGTTTGCGATAGGTGTCGATGATGCGGCCAAGGTCGCTTGCCACTTCCTGTGGCTGCTTTTCTTTCCAGAAATAACGCAGCGCATCGACGCCGATCACGGGAATGCCCTGTTTCTGCAGCGCACCGCCCACTTCCTCGTCAAGATCGCGCCAGCCGCCGTCGCCGGAATAGATCACCGCCATGGTGTCCATGACAGGGTTCGTTTCCAGAACCTTGATCGGCAGGCCGAGCGGGTTGTCGGTATCGCCGGCGGCGTCGATCTGGTCGGACAGGGTTTGTGTCAGGATTTCGTCCGCCTTGTCATCTACGTCAGTCACATCGATATCGGGATGCAGCTTGACGAGCGCGTTGATATGGTCGCGGCCCTTCTGATCCGCAGCGGGGGTGAACAGCACGCTGACGGGCGCTGGCAGCGGACCATCGGTCAGGCCATAGACCGTTTCGCCATCCACCTTGTCCTTGGTGGCGGGCGTGCAGAGTATCTTCTCAAGCGGCAGGCCTGCCTTGGGGTCGACGGCAATGGCGTCGCGGATGGTGGAGACCGGGCTTTGCGCGATCATCGCCAGTGCCAGCGTTCCGCCCTTGCCGATGCCGGTGAGAATGGGCTGGCGATAGCTGCTGGTGCCGGCGGTGCGCTGGATCTGCTGCGACAGCGACTCGATGTCCGAGATCATATAGATGCACTCGTCGTCATCGGCTTCGAGCGCCTTCAGATATTCCTTGAAGTCGATGCCGACCACGGCGGCACCCTTTGCAACCAGCGCCTTGGCGCGCTCTTCGTCGGCATTGGTCCATCCGTCCGCGTCGGAAATAAGGAAGACGCTGGCGAGAATTTCGCTGTCGGGCACCATGATGTGCTCGGCCGGGATCATGCCGGTCTCATAGGCCGGCTTGTCCTGCGCAAAAACGGAGGTGGAGGCGAACAAGGCGGAAGCGGCAAGGGCCGCCTTCATCATGGTGGATTTTCTCATTTTCCGATCACTCCTCTGACGCCGCCGCTGATCAGAACCGTTGCGTCCATCAGCGCCAGTGCGGCGTCTGCGCCGTTCTGAACGGCAAGGTAACGCGGTTCCCATTTCGGGTGGAACTTCGTCTTGAACGCACGAAGTCCCTTGAAGTTGTAGAAACGTTCGCCGTGTTCGAACAGCGTGCTGCCAATGCGATCCCAGACGGGTGCTGCATCGCGCTTCGACATGCCGGACATGGGCGCCATGCCGAGATTGAAGCTCTCATAGCCCGCCTCACGCAGATATTGCATGATACTGACGAAGAGGAAATCCATCGCGCCGCGCGGCGCATCCGCCGAAAATCGCATGAGATCGACGGTGGCTTCCTTTTTCGTTTCCGTCACCATCAGATTGGCAAAGGCGGTGATCTTTCCATCTTTCCGAAGAATGGCAACGGGCTGGGAGAGGATGTAGTCCGGTTCGAAGGCGCCGAGGGAAAAGCGTTTTTCCCGCGTGTTGTGGTGTGCAAGCCAGCCATCGGAGACCTGTTTCAACTCATTGAGAATATCCGGCACCTGGGCTTGTTCGACAACCTCGAAGGTCAGCCCGTCGCGTGCGCCGCGGCTCAGGGACTGGCGAAGGGTGGCGAGCTTGCCGCCCTTCAGTTCGAATGCGGTGAGATCGACGAGCGCCAGTTCGCCGAGCTTGAAAGCGCGCAGGCCGGCATCGGCGCAATGGGAGAGCAGGAAAGGTGAAATCTGGTAAAAGGCGGCGCGTGCGCCGGCCGAACGGGCGGCTTCCACGAATTGCCAGACGAGATCGGGGAAATCCTCCTCGTCGCCAACCGGATCGGCAAAGGCGATCCAGGAACGGCCCTGAATGCCGTACATGATGAAGGCGTTGCCGCTCTCGGAGAACATCACGTGTTTGTCGCCCATGCGCACGAGGTTGGCGTCGGCGGCGTCCTGTTTCATGACGATACCGGTTGCGTTTACCACGTCTTCGGCCTCGATCGCATCCGGCCTGTAGGCCACCGGCCGCATGAGGCTGAAGATGGCGATGGTGGATGAGGCGAGCACGAGACCGAGAAGGGCGCGCAAACCGCGCGGTGCTTCTTCGGAGAATTCGAACTGCCACCACAAGGTCTGGCTGTAATCCGTATCGCGATAGACAAAGAGCAGAATGGTTGCCGCGCCGGCGACGATGACGGCCATGGCGGCGAGCCAGCTTGGCCCCAGCGCCTGTTTGACCAGGGAAGCATGGCGGTTGAAGCTGCGCATATTGGCGGCGAGTGCGATGATGAAGACGCCGAGGATCGCGGCTTCAAAGACGGCGATGGCCTTGAGGAGCGAAAGAACCAGCGCCAGCGAGGCGGCGACGAGGGCGATCCACCAGGCGCCGTCCAGCCGCTGCCCGAGGCCACGCGAGGCGACGACGAGCACGAGGCCGAGGATGCTGGTGAGAAAATGCGCCGCCTCGATGATCGGCAGCGGCACGAAATTGGAGAGGAAATCCAGGTTGCTGTCCGGCGTTGGCGTCACGCTCGAAAAGATCAGCATGGTGCCGAGGATCATGGCGAAGGTCGACAGCAGCGGCGGGGCAAGGCGCACGGCAAGCTGGCTGATATCGGAGACAACAGGCTTTGCGGCGAACTGCTTCATCTCCGAGATGAGCATCACCAGAATGGCGACCACCAGCGGCAGGACGTGATAGNAGATCACGCGATAAAGCACAAGGCTTCCGAGCAGCTGGTCGACGCTGATGGCGTTGCCAAGCCCCGCGACCATCACTGTTTCAAAGACGCCGAGACCGGCCGGCACATGGCTGAGGACGCCGAGGCCGACGGCGGTGGCATAGATCGCAAAGAATGTCGGCCAGCCGAGATGGGTGTCGGGCAACAGCACATAAAGCACGGAGGCGGAGGCGGCGATATCGAAAGCCGAGACGAGGAACTGGCGCGACGATGTGCGGCTGTCCGGGAGGCGCAGACGCCATGCGCCAAGCTTGATCGTGTGGCCGTTGCGTCCGACATAGGCCGCAACGACAAGCACCGCGATGACGGCGAGCGCCGCCCCCCTGAGGATCAGGGCGTCGACGCCGATGATGGCGGCGATGCGTGGTGCGACGATGAAGGTGGAGATGGCGCTGACCGAAAGCAGCCCAAGCCCGAAGGATAACGTGACAAAGGCGATGACGCGGGCGATTTCACCGGGCGACAGGCCCATCCGGGAATAGGCGCGAAAGCGGATCGCGCCACCGCTCAAGGGGCCGAAACCGGCAGTGTTGCCAATGGCATAAGCGGCAAAAGCAGTCGCCGCCATGGGCGGAAACGGCAGCTTGCGGCCGATATATTCGATCGCGTTGGCGTCGTAGAATATCAGCGCCAGAAAGCTGAGCGCCGTGAAGAAAATGGCAAGCAGAACCGCAGAGGCGGAGGTCTGCGTCAGTGCGTCGATGACGTCGTCATAACGCACTTCGGAGGTCAGGTGATAGATGGCGAAGGTCATCATCACGAAGACGAGCGTGATGGCGATCGCGGTCAGATAGGGGCGGTTTCGGGCAAGAAAGCTTTCAACCGCGGATTCCGCGACATCGGTTTGTGTGATTTCGCTCTTGTCTGCCATTTGCTTTATCCAGCGCCCGTTCCCAAGCTTGGCGAACCACAGGAATGTGTCGCTAATTCGTTTCGGTTGAGGAAATGTGATTAGCAGAAAAGCATGAAGTGTCGATGTAGAGTTTGGCCCGCTCCTTGGTGAATTTCGCCAATTTCAAGGGCAAAAATGCAACTATGAAATGCATGATTTGCCGGATTGTTCCGAAAGACACAAAATTGACCGCTGCGGTTGCTTGGTGGTTGCGTTTGATGCCATTACACGCTCCTTTTGATTGAAGGAGATGCAGATGAACACGCCCACAAGAATAGCGCTTTCGCTCGTCGTCGCCCTCGCGGCGGGCGGCGGATACATGGCAGTCGACAAGATGCGCGGTGCCGAATGGGTCGTTTCGCCGCAGCAGATTGCCGAGGCCAAGGCAAAAGGGCAGATGGGTTATGAATCCCGTCCGGGCACAGTGACTGTGTTGCCGATCCGCAGCGAGACGGCGGATGTATTGCCGATGAAATGGGCGATGATCGGTGTCGTTGCCGGGCTTCTGGCGTTCCGTGCGAGCGGCAAGAAAAAAGCGGCAAAGGCTTAAGGGCCTGCCGCTTCATATCTCCGGCGCTGTGCGCCGGAGATGGATTTTATGCTGAGCCTTACGCGCCCCAGGTCTTTTCCAGTACGCGGACCCAGTTGCCGTGGCAGATCTTGGCAAGCGCCTCGTCGTCATAACCGCCCTTGCGCAGGGCTTCGACCAACAATTGCAGATCGCCCGCATCCTTCATGGCGGCGGGAATGGTGGTGCCGTCGAAATCCGAACCGAGCGCTACGTGATCGATGCCGATGCGGTTGACGATATAGTCAACGTGGCGGACAAGTTCGCCAAGATCGGTATTGGGGTTCTTCACGCCGTCCTGGCGCAGGAACAAAACGCCGAAATTGATGCCGGCAAGACCGCCCGTGTCGCGGATAGCGTCCAGCTGGCGGTCCGTCAGGTTGCGGCTGTGGTTGCAGATTGCATAGGCGTTGGAATGCGACGCCACCAGCGGCGCGTCTGATATCTTGGCGATGTCCCAGAAACCCTGCTCATTCATGTGCGACAGGTCGACCATGATCTTGAGTTCGTTGCAGGTCTTCACCAGCCGCTTGCCGGCATCGGTGAGGCCGGGGCCGATATCCGGTGTCGAGGGGAAACGGAAGGGAACGCCATAAGCGAAGATGTTCGGGCGGCTCCAGACCGGTCCGAGCGTGCGAAGGCCCGCCTCGTAGAGCACGTGCAGCGCATCAAGATCAGCGCCGATCGCTTCCGCGCCCTCGATATGGAAAACCGAGGCAAAAGCGCCCTCTGCCATGGCGCTGCGGATATCGGCGGCAGTGCGGCAAACCTTGAGCGCGCCGGCGGACTGTTTCTCGGCGCGGAACAGCAGGCCGGCCATGGCGAGCGTCGCCTTCAGCGCGTCGGCTTCTGACGGTGTCGAAAAATCACCGTTCGCATCTTTCTCCATGCTCGGCGACGGCACGTAAATGGCGCAGAGGCCGCCGGCCAGCCCGCCCTTCCTGGCGCGCGGCAGGTCGATGTGGCCGACCGTATCCCCTTCGATGAGAAGCGTTTCGGGAGAAGCGTTGCCCGATCGCCATAACCGCAGAAGCACGTCGTTGTGGCCGTCGAAGACGGGGACGGTTTTTTCATCGGTCATGGTCATTCACCTTCGGAAATGGGTCGGCGCGGGCGCGCCATCGGGGGAGTTTTGGGAATTGGTAGAGGAAAGGTCAAGGCGGGAGCAAATGCAATCCATGCATAGGCTCTGCCAAATTTGGAATTGGTCGGGCCTCGTTTGCTCGTGGTAATCGCGGGAAAACATAAAAAAAATGACTGGATTGGGGCAAACCCACACCGTTTCCGAAAAATAAGGTCCGAAAGGGGATTTTCGATGATTTCAAGACGCAACCTGCTGATTGCCGGCGCTGCCGTTCCGTTCCTGTCCTATGCGCGCATTCCGGCCTTTGCCGCGACGCCCAAGGATATTCTGGTTGTCGCCCAGCAGCTGGACAATATGACGAGCCTTGACCCGCATGAAGGTTTCGAAGCCGTCGGCGGTGAAATCATCTCCAACATGTATCAGAAGCTGGTGCGCGCCAACCGTGAGGATTCCACCAAGGTTGATCCGGTCATCGCGAAATCCTGGGAAGCCGATGCGGACAGCAAGGTCTTCACCTTTGTGATCGGTGACGAAGCGACCTTCTCCAGCGGTGCGAAAGTGACCGCGGAAGACGTTGCCTTCTCGCTGCAGCGCGCCATCAAGATGAACAAGAGCCCGGCCTTCATCATCAGCCAGTTCGGCTTCACGCCTGAGAATGCCGAAACGACCATCGTTGCCGCCGACGACAAGACGGTGAAGCTGACGACGGCAAAGCCGACCGCCATCTCCTTCCTGCTGTATTGCCTCTCCGCCAATATCGGCGCCATCGTTGAAAAGAAGGCGGTTCTCGCCAATGCTTCCGGCGAAGACCTCGGCAATGGCTGGCTGCAGAAGAACAGCGCCGGTTCGGGCGATTTCGTTCTGCAGGCCTGGAAGCCGAGCGAAAGCGTCGCGCTCACCGTCAATCCGAACGGTCCTTACAAGGGCAATATCAAGCGCATCGTGCTGCGCCACGTCACCGATCCGTCTTCGCAGCTCCTGATGCTGCAGAAGGGCGATATCGACATTGCCCGCGACCTCACCTCGGAACAGCTGCGTACCGTCAAGAACGACGAGAACATCGAGCTGGAGCGCAAGAGCATCGCTTCGCTGGTTCTGATCTCGCTCAACCAGGGCAATGAGAACCTCGCCAAGCCGCAGGTCTGGCAGGCGATCAAGTGGGCGCTGGACTATAAGGGCATGCAGGAAAACATCGTGCCGTTGACGCACGAAGTGCACCAGAGCTTCGAGCCGGAAGGCTTCCCGGGCGCCGTCAACGACATTCCGTACCAGCGCGATGTCGAAAAGGCCAAGGCGCTGATGGCCGAGGCCGGCCTTGCCGACGGTTTCGAAATCAGCATGGACCACTATTCCGCACAGCCCTATCCGGATCTGGCGCAGGCCATTCAGGCAAACCTTGCCGATATCGGCATCAAGGTGCGCCTGCAGTCGGCCGAGAACCGTCAGGTCCTGACCAAGATGCGCGCCCGCGAACACCAGATGGCGCTGTCCGCATGGGGCACGGATTATTTCGATCCGCATTCCAATGCCGATGTCTTCAACATCAACAAGGACAATGGCGACGACGCCAAGTCCAAGCCCTTCCTGTGGCGTTCGCGTTTCAAGAACGACGATTTCGCCGCCAAGGCGGAAGCCGCCCGTGACGAGAAGGACCCGGCAAAGCGCGTGGAGCTTTACGAAGCCCTGCAGCGCGAGCACATGGAAAACAGCCCCTTCGTGTTCATGTTCCAGACCACGAAGACGGCGGCCTTCCGCAAGGGCGTTTCCGGCTTCGAACTCGGCGTTCTCTCCGAGGGCAATTCCTACCACGATGCGAAGAAAGCGTGACATTGAACAAGCGCGTTAAAAGCATATCGTCGATACTGGGCAGCGTCATTCTGACGCTGTTCGGTTTGATGGTCATCACCTTCATGATCGGGCGCGTCATGCCCGTCGATCCCGTCATCGCGGCGGTCGGCGACAATGCGCCCGAAGACGTCATCGTGCGGGTGCGGGCCGAAATGGGTCTTGACCAGCCGCTGGTCGTGCAGTTCTTCCATTATGTCTCGCAGGTTCTGCATGGCGATTTCGGCAATTCGATCCTGACCCGCAATCCGGTCTGGATCGATATCAAGCGCGTCTTCCCCGCCACCTTCGAACTTGCCACCGCAGCCCTCATCCTTGCAGCGCTGATCGGCATTCCGCTCGGTGTCTGGGCCGCCGTGAAGCAGGGCAAGCTGACCGACCAGGTCATCCGCGTCGTCTGCCTTGCCGGTCACTCCGTGCCGGTCTTCATGCTGGCGCTGATTTCGCTGCTCGTCTTTTACGCCACGCTTGGCGTCGCACCCGGACCGGGGCGTCAGGACATCATCTATGACGGCATGATCACGCAGATTACCGGCCTGATGACGGTCGACACGCTGCTTGCCGGCGATTGGGACGCCTTTTACGACGCCATCGCCCATATGGTGCAGCCAGTCTGCATCCTCGCCTATTTCAGCATGGCCTATATCACCCGCATGACGCGCGCCTTCATGATCGATGCGCTGAAGGGTGAATATGTCATCACCGCCCGCGCCAAGGGGCTTTCGGCCATGACCGTCATCTGGGGGCACGCCTTCCCGACGGTCGCCGTTCAGCTCGTCACGGTTCTCGCACTCACCTATGCCGGGCTTCTCGAAGGTGCCGTGGTGACGGAAACCGTCTTCAGCTGGCCGGGCCTTGGCCAATACCTCACCGTCTCGCTCATGAACGCGGACATGAACCCGGTCGTCGGAGCAACCCTGTTGATCGGCTTCATCTATGTCGCCCTCAACCTGCTCGCAGACGTGCTTTACAGAGTTATGGATCCTCGCGTTCGATGATGTTAGCTAATTTCAGAAACTGGGCGCTGGATGAGACGCCGCACTCCCGCACACAGGCTGCCTGGGGAAACCGGTACCGCATCTGGCTCAACCTCAAGTCCAACCCGCTGGCGGTGATCGGCCTGACCATCATCGTCCTCTTCATCGCGCTGTCGCTGCTGGCGCCGTTCATCGCGCCTTACGATCCGGCGGCGCAGAACCTCGGCAACCGCCTTGCGTTTCCGGATGCCACGCACTGGTTCGGCACGGATGAGCTGGGACGCGATATTCTCTCGCGCATTCTTTACGGCGGCCGCGTCACGCTCGGCATGGTCATCGCCGTCGTCGTTCTCGTCGCACCGATCGGTCTCGCCATCGGCTGCATCGCCGGTTATTTCGGCGGCATTGTCGATACGGTGCTGATGCGGGTGACGGATGTGTTCCTGGCCTTTCCGCGCCTCATCCTCGCGCTCGCCTTTGTTGCGGCACTGAAGCCCGGCGTTGAAAGCGCCGTTCTCGCCATCGCGCTTACCGCATGGCCGCCCTATGCACGTCTTGCTCGCGCCGAAACCATGACGGTGCGCGGCAGCGATTTCGTTGCGGCCTACCGCCTGACCGGCGCTTCCGCCTGGCGCATCATTGCGCGTCACATCGCGCCGCTCTGCGTGCCGAGCCTTATCGTCCGCATCACGCTCGACATGAGCTCAATCATCATCACCGCCGCCAGCCTCGGCTTCCTCGGCATGGGCGCGCAGCCGCCTTCGCCGGAATGGGGTGCGATGATCGCCACCGCCAAGCGCTTCATCTTCGAACAATGGTGGGTCGCCACCATTCCCGGCATCGCCATCTTCCTCGTTTCGCTCGCCTTCAACTTCCTTGGCGATGGCCTGCGCGACGTTCTCGACCCGAAGGGACATTGAGCCATGCTGGTCGAAATCGAAAATCTGAAGATCGCGTTCCAGACCCGCACCAGCCGTTTCGAGGCGGTGCGTGGTGTCTCCATGAAGCTCGGCACCGAAAAACTCGGCATCGTCGGCGAATCCGGTTCCGGCAAGAGCCTGACGGCGCGTGCGCTGATGAAGCTTCTGCCCTCCAATGCGGATATTCGCGCCGACAAGCTCGCTTTCGACGGGATCGATATACTGTCCGCCAGCGAAAGGCAGATGCGACAGATCCGCGGCAAGCGTGCGGGCTTTATCCTGCAGGACCCGAAATATTCGCTGAACCCGGTGAAGACCATGGGTGCGCAGATCGCAGAAGCATGGCGGGCTCATAAGGGCGGCAGCAAGCGTGCCGCCATGGAAGCGGCAATCGCCCTGCTCGATCAGGTGAAGATCCGCAATCCGCGTCAGGTCGCTTCCTCTTATGCGCATGAGGTTTCCGGCGGCATGGGCCAGCGCGTGATGATCGCCATGATGCTGGCGCCCGATCCGGAACTCCTGATCGCTGACGAACCGACCAGCGCGCTTGATGCGACGGTACAGGCGGAAATTCTGCGGCTGATCGAGGAGCTGGTGTCGGAACGCGGCATGGGTCTCATTCTCATCAGTCACGACCTGCCGCTCGTTTCGCATTTCTGCGACCGCGTCGCCGTGATGTATTCCGGCCGGGTGATGGAGGAGCTTAAGGCTTCCGAGCTTCTGAAAGCCCAACATCCTTACACGCAGGGTCTTCTGAACTGCATTCCCTCGCTGACGCATCCGCGCGAGCGTCTTCCCGTTCTCAACCGTGATGCAGCGTGGTCCAGTCAATGATCGATGTCGAAAACCTCCGTATCAAGTTCGGCGACCGCGAAGTGGTGAAGGGCGTGTCCTTTTCGGTGGAAAAGGGCGGCAGCTTCGGCATCGTCGGCGAAAGCGGCTCGGGCAAGTCCACCATCCTGCGCGCCATGGCCGGCCTCAATGAAAGCTGGGAAGGCCGCATCGCCTTTGCCGGCAAGGATGCGCCGCTGCGTCGCACGCCGGAATTCTTCCGGCAGGTTCAGATGGTGTTTCAGGACCCTTACGGGTCGCTGCATCCGCGCCAGACCATCGACCGTATCCTCAGCGAATTGCCGCTGGTGCACGGTATGGACAATATCGAAAAGCGCATCCAGCAGGCTTTGTCGGACGTCGCGCTGCCGCAGGCGGTGCGTTTCCGCTTTCCGCACCAGCTCTCGGGCGGCCAGCGCCAGCGCGTGGCGATTGCGCGCGCGCTGATCGCCGATCCGCAGGTGCTGCTGCTCGATGAGCCGACCTCGGCGCTCGATGTTTCGGTGCAGGCGGAAATCCTGAACCTGTTGCAGGACCTGCGCGTGGCCCGCAACCTCACCTATATTCTCGTCAGCCACAATCTGGCTGTCATCGCACATCTCTGCCCACAGGTTGGCGTGATGCTGAACGGGGAAATGGTGGAGCAATTGAGCGCGGGCGATCTGCGCGAGGGCCGCACCAAACATCCGCATACGGAAGAGCTGCGCAGCCTGAGCATCCGGCTGGAAGAGCCGGCCTAAGTCCATGTTGCCATAGATCGAGCGGGTGCCGCTCGCTTCTTCTCCCCGCCGGGGAGAAGGTCGCGGCAGCGGGATGAGGGGGCAAGCTCTCCGAAATCCGGCAAGGTTGCCCCCTCATCCGACCCTTCGGGCCACCTTCTCCCCCTTGGGGAGAAGAAACAAGCGGTGACGTCGAGGCCAGCCGCGTAAAAACGAAGATACGAGACCGAACCATGCCACAGCAATTCGACTGGAACGCCGCTTCAACCCTTTCGCAAAGCTTCGTCTCGCAATGGGCGGGCAACGAGCCGGGCGGGGCGGTCATCGGTTTCGATCTCAACGGCATCCGTTTCGCACATGCGGGCGGTGTCGAAAGCCTTTCGACCTTTGCGCCTTTCACGTCGCAGAGCGTGGTGCGTTATGCCTCCGTCACCAAACACGCCTTCTGCGCCATGGTGCTTGCCCATTCCGATCTGATCGGCCTTGACGACCCACTCGGCAGGCATCTGCCGGAGCTGCAGTCGCCGCTCCGCGAGGTCACGGTCGGGCAGGCGCTGGATATGAGCGGCGGCTTGCCGGATACGCGCGAATGTCTCTCGCTGCTTGGTCTTTCCGTCTATACCGAGACGAAGGCCGGCCCGCTTCTCGACTATCTCTCGCGGCTGACGCGGCTGAATTTCGATGCCGGCAATGAGGTGTCCTATTCCAATACGGGTTATCGTCTGGTGGAAGCGGCGCTGGAGCGCCGTGGTTTCCGTTTCGATGATTTCGTGCAGACGCGGATTGCCGGCCCCTTCGGCGTGTTCCTGAAGGCGCCGGATGTCTGGAACGATCCGGTCGATGGCCTCGTGCCGGGTTACTGGAAAGCCGAAGACAACTGGCAGCTTTCGGCCGCCGGTCTGCATATCTCCGCTTCGGGCAGTCTCGCCGGCAGCGCCGAAGCGCTGACCCGCTGGCTGCAGGGGCTGATGCGGGGTGAAGGCAGTTTTGCGAGTGTTCTTGACAGGCTTTCGGCTGAACGGCCGCTCGCCGATGGGCGGATGAGCGAATATGGTCTCGGCCTGCGCTGGTCGCATCTCGGCGGCAGGCGCTTCGTCGGTCACGGCGGTTCGCATCCCGGCTACAAGACTTATTTCCTGCTCGATCCGGAAAACGGCACGGGTTTTGTCGTGGTGTCGAACCGCGAGGATACCAACGGTTTCAAGATTGCGCTGGAAAGCATGGCGGCCCTCACCGGCCTGCCTTTGCCCAAACCCGCCGCCAGCCTGCCGGAAGGCCTCTATGTCACCGAAAGCGGGCCGTGGTGGCTGGAGATCAAGGGCAGCACATCCACCTTCATCGATGGTGACGACACGCTTTATGAAGATGTCGATGGCTGGGTCTCTTCCCGCTCCGCATCCTCTCCGATGCGTCTCAGGCTAGACGGTGACGTCATTGTCGGCGAGGCCGGCCACGCCGCCCGCCGCTTCCTGCCGGTCGGCGATCATGCCGTGCCGAATGATCTTTCGGGGTTGTGGCGCTCGGATGAGGGAGCGGAATTTATCATCAGCGGCTCGTCGCTGACCATGGGCATCGGCCCCACGCGCCGCAGCATGCCGTTGAAGGCGCTCGGCAATGGCCGTTTCCTCTTCACGCTGATTGACGGGCCATGGACGAAGCGCGTTTGCCTCAATCGTCAGGGTGATGATCGGATCGAGCTGGTTTCCAGTCGGGCGCGAATGATCGAATATTCAAGGGCTGTTTAAAAGAGTTTCATTCACGTCCCATTGCTCCTAATAAAGACGCTTTCCGGATAAACGGATAAGTGTTTTTGGTGGGAGTGTGGGCCGTGGAAGTCAAATGGCTCGAGGATTTCCTGGCGTTGGCCGGAACGCTCAATTTCTCGAAGGCGGCGGATGAGCGGCATGTGACGCAATCCGCGTTCAGCCGGCGCATCAAGCAGCTGGAAGCCTGGGTGGGCGCGACGCTGGTCGACCGTGCCTCCTATCCGTCGCGGCTGACCGAGGCGGGCGTGAAATTCGTGCCGGTGGCGCAGGAGACGCTGAAGCAGCTTTACCATGCGCGGCGCACGCTACTTCAGGAAGAGGGGGCGGATGCGAAAACGGTGCGGCTGACGGCGCTGCACACGCTATCGTTCACCTTTTTCCCGGACTGGCTGAAACGGGTGAACGAGACGGCGGGACCGCTGTTTTCGGTTCTGCGGCCGGATTCCGGCAGCATGGAGGAAAATCTCAATTCGCTGGTGGACGGGCAGAGCGATTTCCTTCTGACCTATGCCCACCCCGAAGTGCCGATGCTGCTTGATGCGCAGACCTTCGAGTTCCGTGTGCTGGGTGCTGAAAACATCATTCCCGTTTCAGCGCCGGCCAAAGATGGTTCACCGCTGCATGCACTGGTGGAAAACGCTCGAAAACCCTTCGCCTATCTGGACTATGAAAAGGCCTCGTTCTTCGGGCCGCTGCTGCGCGATCTCTTAAGCGCGCGCCTGCCGCAATTCGAGCGGGTGCATGAGGGCAGCATGTCGGTGGGGCTGAAAGCCATGGCGATGGCCGGCTGGGGTGTCGCCTGGGTGCCGGAAAGCCTGATGCGGCACGAACTGGATAGCGGCGCGCTCGTGCGCGCCGCCGATAACAGTTTCGATATTGCCGTCGATATCAGGCTTTATCGTTCGAAGGAGAACCGCCGGCCCGTAGTCGAGCGCATCTGGGCGGTTCTCGAAGGCTGATGTTTGCTTAAATCGCGGTGCGGCGGGCGTTTTCCAGATAGAGCGCGCGCAGACGGCTGACGAGCGGGCCGGGCTTGCCGTTGCCCACTGGCTTGCCGTCGATCTTCGTCACCGAAACCACGAAGTTGGAGGCGCTGGTCAGGCAGGCCTCATCGGCGTTCAGCGCCTCTTCCAGCGTGAAGGGGCGTTCTTCCAGCGTGAAGCCGGCTTCCCTGGCCAGTTGCAGCGCGGCAAGACGGGTGCAGCCGGGCAGCGTCTTGTTGCTGTTGCCGCGGGTGATGATCTTCTTATCGGCGGTGACGATATAGGCGGTCGAGGACGCGCCTTCGGTCACGAAACCATCCTCGATCATCCACGCCTCGTCACAGCCTTCGGCCTTGGCGATGCGCTTTGCCATGACCTGCGGCAGCAGGCAGACTGTCTTGATATCGCGGCGTTCCCAGCGCTGGTCAGGAACGGATTTGACGGCGATGCCGGCTTCCTCGACGGGGGTGCCGATCAGCTTCTTCGCCTGGGTGAACATGACCAGCGTTGGCTTCAGATCGGCGGAGAACAGGAAGTTGCGGTCTTCAGCACCTCGTGTCAGCTGCAGATAGATCATGCCTTCCACGAGGTTGTTGTCGGCAATCAGGCGGCGCTCGGCCTCGACGATTTCCTTGGTCGTGACGGGGAGCGGCACGTCGATTTCGCGGGCGCTGCGTTCCAGCCGGGCCATGTGCAGGTCGCTGTCGATCAGCTTGCCTTCCAGAACCGAGGTGACTTCATAAATGCCGTCGCCGAACAGGAAACCGCGGTCGAAGATGGAAAGGCGGGCGTCCGCTTCGGGCAGGAATTCGCCGTTGACGTAAACGATGCGACCGGATGGGCTAGTCATGAAAACTCCGTCTGGAAAAGTCAGGCTGAAAGAAGGGTTTTAAGGGCGTCGATGGAAATGGCCTCGAGCGTCGCGGCTTTGCCGGTGCCGGCATTGAAGCCTGATGTCGTATTGGCTGCACAGAGCGAATTGAGGATCGCCTCCTCCGTCGCCTCAATCGCTGCTTCGAAGAGCGGCGAAATCGCATCGTTGGAAAGTTCTGGATAGTCTGCGACGGCCTTGCGGCGCGCGGGCGTGCGGCGCAGCCGCTCATCGGTGGAAAATGCCAGCGCATAGTCACCGGAGCCATTGCTGAGTGCTGCACCCGTGCGTGCCAGCCCGCCGAAGCTTCTGGCCGCCAAACGCTTCAGGTTGCGGGAGGAGAGCGGCGCGTCGGTGGCGACCACGATGACGATGGAGCCGTCCTTGTCCTTATGATCAGGGCTGACATAGGGCTGGCCGCAGACCAGCAGATGGCCGCCATAATTAGACTGCACCAGCACGCCGAGCGTATAGGCCGCCCCGGCGATGGTGACGATGCGGGATGCGGTGCCGATGCCGCCCTTCATGCCGAAGGCCACCGTGCCGGTTCCGGCGCCAACGCCGCCCTCGGCCACGGGGCCTGTGGCGGCGTTTTTCAGCGCGGCCGAGATTTCCTCGACGGTCGGGCGTCCGGCGCGGATGTCGTTCAGGCGGGAGTCGTTGGTCTCGCCGACGACCGAGTTGATCGACACCACCTTTTCATTGCCCGGCTGCGCCAGCGTATGGCGGTTGATCGCCTCGATGGCCCGGCCCGTTGCCAGCGTGTTCGTGAGAATAACAGGTGTTTCGAGTTCGCCGAGTTCCTCGATCTGGGTGGAGCCGGCAAATTTGCCGAAGCCGTTATAGACGGCGAAGGCGGCGGGCACCTTGTCCTGAAACAGGTTGCCGCCATGGGGAAGGATCGCGGTTGCGCCGGTGCGGATCGTCTCGCCCTCGATGACCGTGGAGTGTCCGACAGCCACCCCTTCGACATCGGTGATGGCGTTGAGCGGGCCGGTCTCGAAATGGCCGGGCCGGAAACCGATATCGCGCAGTCTCGGGCGGGTCGTCTGATGCATCGGGCGATCACTTTTGCGGAATGCAGGCTCAAGGTGGAACAGGCGCGGCTTGCGAAAAGCTTTGCTCTGACTTGACGTTAGACTACTTCGCCGGGAAACGGCATCGCAAAAATGGAATAGTTTTATGCGGGCAATGGATGCGCTCAGGAGGCGCGCAGCGCGGCTTCGCCTTCACGCTCCAGCCATTGCCGCATGGCTTCCTCGGTTTCTTCGCGCGTCGGTGCGCCGATGCGGCCGCCGAAGACCGTGCATTTGAGCGCGGCGGCAACGGAGGAGAGGCGAATGGCGGCGCGGCTTTCCATGCCTTGCGCCATCGCAAGCGCAAATGTGCCGTGGAAGATATCGCCCGCCGCCAGCGTGTCCACCGCCTTAACCTGCATCGTCGTCTGGAAATGCACCGTCGGATCGCCGGCCTCGGTCCACCAGCAGCCTTGCGGACCGGCGGTGACGGCGATGAAGGTCTGCGGATAGCGGGAATGCAGCACCGGCAGCATGTCTTTCACCGTTTCAAGCCCGGTCAGCCGGGCGGCGGCGGGTTCGGAAAAGACGATATGGGTTGCGGCGGGGGCCAGCTTCTCAAGGGTTTCGACCGGTGCAACGTCGCCATCCAGAATGGCGGGTTTGCCAAGCGCACGCGCCACAGTCAGCACATCAAGCGCCAGTTCCGGCCAGCGCACATCCACCAGAACCGCGTCGAAAGGAGCAATATCTTCCGGCGTGCAGGAGCGTTTTTTCTCGTGCAGCCGATGATCATAGAAAGGCACGATCAGCCGCTCGCCGCGGTCATCGATGATGATCGTCGACAGTGCCGAGCGCGCGCCGGCGGCAAGGGTCATGCCTGAAACATCGATACCGCTTTCGGCGAGATCGCGCAGGATGCGGGCGCCGGTCTCGTCATCTCCCACCGCACCCCAGAGGCTGGCGCGGCCGCCCATGCGATGCACGGCATAGGCGGCGCTCGACGCCATGCCTTCGGCGATCTGCAACATCTCGTAGGGCAGGACCTTGCCTTCGCCCTTGGGCATGTCGTGCACGCGGAACAGGGTGTCCAGCACGGCGGCTCCCACGCAGAGCACATGCTTGCCGTCCGGTTCCTTCACCATTCTCTTCGCTCCTGCCGTGTTCAGATACGCTTGCCGCTATCCTTGTCGAACAGATGCACCGTTGCAGGATCGATGGTAATGTGGATCGTGTCGCCGAAGCGGACATTGAGCCGCTCGCGGAACAGGCAGGCGATCTCGTCACCCTTGCAATTGAGCTTGGTGTAGATTTCCGAGCCGGTGCCTTCGACCAGTTCGACCCGGCCTTCGATGCCGGTTTCGGCGGCGCGGATATGTTCCGGCCGCACGCCGTAGACGAGGTCACGGCCGCCGAGCTTGCCGATATCGGCATTGGCGGGCAGCGGCAGGCTGAGGCCCTTTGCGGTGCGGAAGACGCCTTCCTCCACCCGGCCGCGAATAAAATTCATGGCCGGCGAACCGATGAAACCGGCAACGAAGAGATTGGCGGGATTGTCGTAAAGCTCGAGCGGCGCGCCGATCTGCTCGATGACGCCGTCATGCAGGACCACGATCTTGTCGGCCATGGTCATGGCTTCCACCTGGTCATGGGTGACGTAAATGGTGGTGGTGCCGATGCGCTGGTGCATGGCCTTGATCTCGCCGCGCATCTGCACGCGCAGCTTGGCGTCGAGGTTGGAAAGCGGCTCGTCGAACAGGAAGACCTGCGGATCGCGCACCAGCGCGCGGCCCATGGCGACACGCTGGCGCTGGCCGCCCGAAAGCTGGCGTGGATAACGGTCCAGCAATTTTTCTAGCCCCAGAATGGCGGCGGCCCTGTCCACCTTGGCCTTGGTTTCCTCGGCGCTGACCTTCTTCAGCTTCAGCGCGAAGCCCATATTGTCCTTCACCGTCATGTGCGGATAAAGCGCGTAGTTCTGGAAGACCATGGCGATATCGCGGTCGCGGGCGGGCAGGTGGCTGACCTCGCGCGCGCCAATGTGGATTTCGCCGTCGCTCAGCTCCTCCAGCCCGGCGATCATGCGCAGCAGGGTGGACTTGCCGCAGCCGGACGGGCCGACGAGGACGACGAATTCGCCATCCTTGATATCGATATCGATGCCGTGGATGACGTTGACCGAGCCGAAGCGCTTCTGGACGTTCAGGATATTGACCGGTGCCATTGTACAGGTTCCCGTATTTAAATTGTTGGTTCAGCCGCCCTTGACGGCGCCGGCGGTCAGGCCCGCCACGATCTGTTTCTGTGCGAACATGGTGAGCAGCAGCACCGGCAGCGTGACGATGAGCGCTGCGGCGGCAAGCGGTCCCCAGCTGACCTGCTCGAAGGACAGCATGTTGTAGACCGCGACCGGCAGGGTGCGCGTTTCACGGCTGGCCAGCACGATGCCGAAGACGAAGTTGTTCCACGAGAAGATGACCGCCAGAATGAAGGAGACGACGATGCCGGGCTTGGCAATCGGCAGCGCCACCAGCCGGAACACCTGCCAGGAGGACGCGCCGTCGATGCTTGCCGCTTCTTCCAGCTCCTTCGGCGTGGTCTCGAAATAACCGATCATGATCCAGACGACGATCGGCACGGTCACGACAAGATGAATGATGATCTGCGGCCAGAGCGTGCCCAGGAGGTTCAGCCATTGGAACAGCAGGAACAGCGGAATGAGGAAGGAGAGGCCGGGCGTCATGCGGGCGATCATGATGACGACAGCGGATTTTTCCGCCTTCAGTCGCGCAATCCCGTAACCGGCGGGCACGCCGATCACCAGTGCCAGAATGGTGGCTGCACCGGTGACGAGGACCGAATTCCAGAAATAGAGGAAGAAATTATTCTCCTCGAACACCTTCACATAGTTCGACCAGGCGAAACGTTCGGGAATGAGGATCGGCGGATAGGCGCCGTTGTCGATCTCGTATTTCAAGGACAGGGAGATCATCCAGATGAAGAACAGGATGACCGGTGAGATCATCACCAGCGCCACGAAGAACAGGCCGATGCGATCGATGTTTTTGCGTTTCAGGATTTTAGCGGACATCAGCGATCCTCCATCTCGTTCCATTGCGAGCGCTGGCGCACCATCAGAAGCACGAAGGACAGCGCCACGATGATGATGAAGAAGACGACGGCCATGGCCGAGCCGTAACCGATATCGTAATAGGCGAATGCCGTATTGTAGAGATAGATGTTGATGGTTTCCGACGCCGTGCCGGGTCCGCCTTGCGTCATCGCATAGATGATGTCGAAGCTTTTGACGGCGTCGATGGAGCGGATGATGACGGCGATCATCAGGAACGGCGCGATCATCGGCATCGTCAGGTAACGGAACTTCTGCCAGGCATTGGCGCCGTCGATTTCGGCGCTCTCATAGGGTTCGCGGGGTACTGCGGCCAACCCGCCGAGCACGATCAGCATGACGAGCGGCGTCCATTGCCAGGTTTCCACCAGCACCAGCGAGGGGATGACGGTGGACTGGTTGTAGATCCATTCCAGCGGGCCGATGTGGATGAAGGACAGCAGGTAGTTCAGAACGCCGAGCTGTGGGTGGAACATCATGGTCCAGACGAGCGCGATGGCGACCGGGGTCGCCATCATCGGCATGACGAAGACGCCGCGCAGAAAACCGCGCAGCGGAAACTGCGCATCGAAAACCAGCGCCGCCAATGTTCCGAGGATGAGCGGGGCGACCACCGACAGCACGGTATAGATGAGCGTGTGCCAGAGCGATTCCCAGAACCTGATATCGCTGGCGAGCCTTATATAATTCTCGAAACCGATAAAGCTCTGCTCCTGCCCAAGCGTCCAGCGATGCGCGCTCATCCAGAGTGTGAAGACCCATGGAAAAACGATCACCGCCAGAATGACGACAAGTGCCGGTATGACGAAGGGCCAGTAGTTGGGAGCAAGCCTTGCCGGCCTGCTCCCTTCTTTCCGGCTTGCGCCTGTCTTGGTGTTTTCGATGCTCACGGAGGCCATTATCCCTCGCTACGCGCCAGAACGGGTGCGAACTGTTCCGTCGCCTTTTTCAGCTCGGCTGCCGGGTCCGCGCCGCCGATCATGTTGGTGAGGCCGACCCCGTAGATGTCGCGGAATTCCGTCACCGGAATGATGACGGGAAGGGCAAGCTGCGAGACCTTGCCGGAACCGACGACCGCATCCAGCCAGGCGGCCGGCATCTTCACGCCTTCGCGCACCTTCTGGTCTTCGAGAATGGACTGGCGGAAGGGAACGCCCGCACCGGCCTGCAGGAGACGCGCGCCCATTTCATGCGAAATCGCCCATTGGCAGAAGAGATAGGCGGCTTCCTTCTTGCTGCTGGCTTCGACGACGCCTAGACCATCGCCGAAGGTGCCGGCGGCCTGGGTTGCCGGGCCCTTCGGCATGACGCCGTAACCGACCTTGCCGACCACGCGGGATTTTTCCGGATTCTCGATCGGCGGCGCAAAGCCGACGCCATCGAACCACATGCCGATCTTGCCCTGCAGGAAGGCCGACTGCGCTTCCGCCCAGTTGAAGCCGGAGACGCCGGGAGGGGCGGCTTTTGTCATCAGGCGCTGATAGAGTTTTGCAGCTTCCACCGCTTCCTTGGATTCGGTGTCGATCTTTCCGTCCGCACTGATGGGCTTGGCGCCGTAACCCAGCATCAGCGAGGTCCAGACCGGGGTGTTGGCGTTCTTCAGGCCACGCGCCACGAAACCATAGGTGTTGGTTGCGGGGTCGGTGATCTTTTCCGCCGCCGTCACCAGTTCTTCGAAGGTCTCGGGGTATTTCAGGCCCTTGGCTTCGAAGAGGTCCTTGTTCCAGTAGACAATCCAGTAATCCACCGAGAAGGGCAGCGAGCGCAGCACGCCGTCGCTATCCTTGGCAAACAGCATGCCGGCCTCGGCGAAATCCTTCTCGACCAGCGACGGATCGGTCAGCGACGGGTCCTTCAGGAAACCGCTGATATCGGCCAGCCACTTGCCCTTTTCAAACTGGCGTTTCTGCACGTGATAGCTCAGATGCACCACATCGAAGCTCGGCTTGCCGGAAGAAAGTTCGATGACGACCTTCTGGCGCTGCTGCTGTTCCGGCGTTGCTTCGGCATTGACCTTGATGCCGGTCAGCTCTTCGAATTCGCCGAGATATTTGATCAGCGTTTCGCTGCGCGGGCTTTTGACGAGGTTGACTTCAAGCGTGGTGCCGGCGTGTTTTTTCCAGTTCACCGCCGCCGATGCCGGGCGAATGCCGAGCATCGCGCCGCCGCCAAGCGCCGCCGTGCCTGCCAGAAAGGCGCGACGCGTGGGGTTGAGCAATGAATGCGTCATGTCAGTTCTCCTCCAGTTAGCCGGAAATTCTCCTCACCCCGGCTTGTTGCTTATTTTCATGCAATTCCGGCGCAGGATCCTCTTTAGTCCCTGCCGGAATTGCCCTATACCGCCAGCGCCCTGTCCCTTGCGTTGCGGATATGGGCGGTCAGACGCTCCACGGCGTCTTCGACGGATCGCCTCTCGATGGCCTCGAGAATGGCGAGATGTTCCTTCATCACCGACTTCACATGGCCGGCGATGCGAAAGCGCTCCTGGTTGATGAGACGCATCTTGATGGAGTTGACGCGATAGGCATTCGAGATGATCGAATTGCCGAGCGCATCGATGAAGGCATCGTGCATGCCCCAGTCCACCTGTTGCGCATGCTGATCGAGCTCCGGCGATTCTCCATTATTTTCAGCCGCTTCGGCGATATCGCGATGCTGTTTCAGAAGCTTGGCGATAGTTTCGTCGGAAGCGGAACGGGTAAACAGCGCCACGGCCTCCTTTTCGAGAAAGATACGGAACTGGAATGCCTCACGGATAAGGTTGATGTCGATATGGGCGACCTGCAAGCCCCGCTGCGGCACGGTCTTGATCAGCCCTTCCGCTTCCAGCCGCGGAATTGCCTCCCGGATCGCCCCCAGCGGCAGACCCGTCAGTTCCACGAGGCGGCGTTGCGAGATGAATTGCCCCGGGCGAACATCACGCGAGAGAAGGTGATGCGTAAAGCTTTCATACGCCCGTTCCCGCAACGTCTGTTCGCCGGTATCGTCCATGCTCAACCTTTCAAGGCCTGTTCAAGCGGCCTGTTTGCGAAACAGCGCATCGAAAGCGCCTTCGATCCGCCGCCGGTCTTCAGCTGAAATCGTAACGAGCGGTGCGCGCACATCCGCCCAGATATTTTCGCCTGTCGTGTGTGATACCAGCACCTTGACGGCAGGCGTAACCGGAAATTTCAGAAGTTCCACAACAAGATCGACGATGCGCTTGTCGTCCTTGCCGTCAACGGCCATGGCGCGCACTTCCTGTGTCAAGAAATTGGCAACGCCTGATATCGCGCCCTGACCGCCGCGGCGAACGCCCCTGGCGAGATCGCGCTCATCGCCGATCAGGATGGCGAGGTCGCCGTGCTCCTTCAGCAGGCGCTCGGTGTGGCTCCAGTTGCCGGAGGAATCCTTGACGCCGGTGACGATGCCGGGGAAGGCTTCTCTCAGCCGTCCCACCAGCTCGACCGACAATGTCACCATGGTCACGGACGGAATGTTGTAGACGAGAATGTCACGGGCATCCTTGCCGATTTTTGCAAAAACGGCAGAGAACCAGGCAAACAGCCCGTCATCGCTGACATTCTTGAAATAGGAAGGCGGGGCGAGAAGAATATTGCGAGCGCCCGCGCTCAACGCTTCCGCCGATTGTTCGGCCGCATCCTCGATGGAATCCACCAGAACGCCGGTGACGAGGCGGGAGGGTTCAATGCCGGCTTCAATGAAACGGGAAAGAATGATCTGCCGTTCACGGCTGCCGACCGAGCACCCCTCTCCAGTGGTGCCGAACAGTGTCACGCTGTCGCAGCCATTTGCAAGGCAGCGGCGGGCATGCGCGATCATCGCATCGATATCGACGTTTCCATCCGCTTTGAACGGTGTCGTCAGGGCTGCTGAAAGGCCGAATTTCTGGGTCAATTAAGATGCTCCTCCAAGGTGACCGCAGATTGATGGCATACTGACATGTTAGTTGTAAAGCAGTAGTTGTAACGTGATTTGTAACGTTCGGGTCCGGGGGGAAGAATTCGCTTTTCGACGCGGCGGGTGCCTTGTCTGTTTGTGGTCGAGGATGGGGCCATTGCCGATGATTGGCGCGGATGCCGTTTGCTGCCACTTTTGCCCGCAGGTTTTCTCTGCCAGGGGTCACGAAAAAATGCGAAAATAAAATTTGACTGTTGGAGTAAAGATTTTTATCAGGCAGTCTGAATATAGGGATAAAGGGACCATCACCATGACCATTGCGGAGCGGACAGCGCCTGTAGCAGAGATTGAACAGAGCCGCGTCAAGCGCCTGAAGGCGGCGACGCGTGGCGCCCATGGCGATCTCGATACCTTCATCATGGCATCCAAGCCGTTCGAGAGCCGGGAAAACTTCGGCAAATTCGTCGAAACCCAATATCTTTTCCATCGCGACCTCGACGTTTTCTTTTCCAATGCCACGCTTGATGGCCTGCTTCCCGATCTCAAAGGCCGCCGCCGTCTCGCCATGATCGAGCAGGACCTTGCCGATCTCGATCTTGCTATTCCGGAAGCCAAGGCCGCGCGTTTCACCGGCGAAACGCCGTTCGATCTGCCGGAGGCGATGGGCTGGCTTTATGTGGTCGAAGGCTCCAATCTCGGTGCGGCTTTCCTGCTGAAAGATGCGGCCAAGCTTGGCCTGACGGAAGAATTCGGCGCGCGCCATCTGGCCGGCGCACCGGAAGGACGCGGCCTGCACTGGCGCACCTTCACCGCCGCGCTTGATGAAATTGCGCTGACGGTTGAAGAGGAAGAGCGGGTTGTCGCGGGTGCCGAGGCTGCGTTCCGGGCCGTACATGCCTATGCGCAGCAGCGGCTGGGTTGAGGTTTTGGCATAGCTCTTGAAGAGCTATCCAAGATTGATCGCTATTTCGAAAACCCAACGCCGTCATCCTCGGGCTTGTCCCGAGGATCTACAACCGATTGATTTTATTTGACGTGGATAGATCCTCGGGACAAGCCCGAGGATGACGAGGAGTGTGAAGCGCGCCTCACCGCACTTTCAGGACCATTTCTACAACTTCCAATCATACGACTCTTGCATTCACTTCTGCCGAATAAACAGGCAAATATTTTGACCAAATGATAAATTTTTTATCTTTTGGTCAAGGCTCCGTCCGCCTCAAAATTTTATCCATTTGATAAAATTATTTTATTTGGTCTGGCACGGAACCTGCTACTCTTTTGTCAAGTCAGGAGACACCTGACGTAAAAAGGGAACAGCAAAATGGAAGTTGGTGTTTTTATCCCGATCGGGAACAATGGGTGGCTTCTTTCTGAAAACGCGCCGCAATACAAGCCGAGCTTCGACTTGAACAAGGCAATCACGCTGAAGGCGGAGCAATATGGTTTCGACTTTGCGCTGTCGATGATCAAGCTGCGCGGCTTTGGCGGCAAGACCGAATTCTGGGACTATAATCTGGAATCCTTCACGCTGATGGCAGGCCTTGCCGCCGTCACCTCCAAGATCAAGCTTTTCGGCACGGCCGCCACGCTGGTCATGCCGCCGGCCATTGTTGCCCGCATGGCGACGACGATCGACTCCATTTCTGGCGGCCGTTTCGGCATCAACCTGATTACCGGCTGGCAGCGGCCGGAATATAGCCAGATGGGGCTCTGGCCGGGCGATGATTATTTCGGTGATCGTTACGAATATCTCGGCGAATACACCACCGTTCTGAAAGAGTTGCTGACGGACGGGCAATCGGATTTCAACGGCAAGTTCTTCAAGATGGAAGATTGCCGCATGAAGCCGGTGCCGCAGGGCGATGTTAAGCTCATCTGCGCCGGCTCTTCCAATTCCGGCATGGCGTTCTCGGCCAAGTTCGCCGATTACAGCTTTTGCTTCGGTGTCGGCGTCAATACGCCGAAGGCCTTCGCGCCCACCAACGAGCGGCTTTTGGCGGCAACGGAAAAGTCCGGCCGCGAGGTCAAATCCGTCGTGCTGACGATGGTGCTTGCCGAGGAAAAATCCGAAGATGCCTGGGCGAAGTGGGAGCACTACAAGGCGGGTGCGGATGAGGATGCCATCAAGTGGCTCGGCCTGCAAAGCGCCGTCGACACCAAATCCGGCTCCGATACCAATGTGCGGCACATGTCCAACCCGGTCTCGGCGGTCAACATCAACATGGGAACGTTGATCGGTTCCTATGAGGAAGTGGCGGCCATGCTGGATGAAATGAGCGAAGTGCCGGGAACGGGCGGCGTGATGCTGACCTTCGACGACTTCCTCGAAGGCGTTGAAAAATTCGGCAAATATGTGCAGCCGCTGATGAAGAGCCGCGCGCATGTTCAGGCCGGACTGGAGGCTGCGGAATGAGCGAAGCCGTCGTGGCGGGCTACAAGGGACCGGAAAGCCGTTCGGAAAGTGTGACGCTTCCCGCAAGGCCGGAGCCGATTACCCTGAAACCCAGCGAGACCGCCGTTGTCGTGGTCGACATGCAGAACGCCTATTCGACAGAGGGCGGTTATGTCGATCTGGCCGGGTTCGATATATCAGGGGCCAAGGGCACCATCGCCAACATCAAGAAGACGCTGGATGCGGCGCGCGCAGCAGGTGTTCAGGTCATTTATTTCCAGAATGGCTGGGACAAGGATTATGTTGAGGCGGGCGGGCCGGGTTCACCCAACTGGCACAAGTCCAACGCCCTGAAGACCATGCGCAAGAGGCCGGAACTGCAGGGCCAGCTTTTGGCCAAGGGCACGTGGGATTATGCCATCGTCGACGAGTTGCAGCCGCAGCCCGGCGATATTCTGGTGCCGAAGACGCGTTACAGCGGTTTCTTCAACACCAATATGGACAGCGTTTTGCGCGCCCGCGGCATCCGCAATCTGGTCTTTGTCGGCATCGCCACCAATGTCTGCGTGGAAAGCTCGCTGCGCGATGCCTTCCATCTCGAATATTTCGGGGTGATGCTGGAGGACGCCACCCATCATCTGGGTCCGGACTATATCCAGCAGGCGACGCTCTACAATGTCGAGAAATTTTTCGGCTGGGTCGCCACCGTCAATGATTTCTGCGGTGTCATCTCGCAGGCCGCGCCCGTCAGCGCTTGATATCCAACCACAAAGAGGAGAACGAAATGCCGAAAAAGATTATCGTGCCTGCCGGTACCAGTAAACCCATCGCTCCCTTTTCGCCGGGAACCCTTGCCGATGGCGTGGTCTACGTTTCGGGCACGCTGCCCTTCGACAAGGACAATAATGTCGTGCATGTGGGCGATGCCAGTGCGCAGACCCGCCATGTTCTCGAAACCATCAAGTCCGTCATCGAAACCGCCGGCGGCACGATGGAGGATGTGACGATGAACCATATCTTCATCACCGACTGGGCGAACTACCAGGCCGTCAACACGGTCTATGCCGAATATTTCCCCGGCGACAAGCCGGCGCGGTATTGCATTCAGTGCGGCCTTGTGAAGCCCGACGCGCTGGTGGAAATCGCCACCGTCGCCCATATCGGCAAATAAGGCGAAGCGGCACGATGATGCATTTCGAGGTTCATGGCCGCACCGACCCTGAAGCGCCCACCATCCTGCTGTCATCGGGACTGGGCGGATCGGGCGCCTATTGGGCACCGCAGATCGAAGCCCTTGCCGATCATTTCCGGATCGTCACCTACGACCATCGCGGAACCGGCAGGACCGGCGGCGAGGTGCCGGCAGAGGGCGGCATATCGGCGATGGCGGATGACGTGCTGGAGATTGTCTCTGCACTGGACCTCGAAAAATTCCACTTCATGGGCCATGCGCTTGGCGGACTGATCGGTCTCGATATCGCGCTGCGCAGGCCCGGCATCATCGACCGGCTGGTTCTCATCAATGCGTGGAGCAAGGCCGATCCGCATTCCGGGCGCTGCTTTGATGTGCGGATCGAGCTTCTGGAGAAATCCGGTGTCGAGGCATTCGTCAAAGCCCAGCCGCTGTTTCTTTATCCGGCCGCCTGGATGTCGGAACATCAGGAACGGCTGGCCCGCGACGACGTGCATGGCGTCGCGCATTTTCAGGGCAGGGCGAATGTGCTGCGGCGTATTGCGGCGCTTCGGGCTTTTGATGTCGACCGTCGACTTGGCGATGTCGGCAATCCGGTTCTGGTGGTGGGCACGAAAGACGATCTTCTGGTGCCCTATACCCGCTCCCTGCGTCTCGTTGAGGGTTTGCCGCAGGGCGAACTCTGCCTTCTCGATTTCGGGGCGCATGCGGTCAATATTACCGAACCTGACCTTTTCAACGCACGACTTTTGCAGTTTCTGCTACCGGCAACACGAACATTCTGACGGGATTTTTTAGGACAATGACGACAGCACTCGACGACAAGGCACTTGCAACGCTCTTCACCGAAGCACGCACCCACAATGGCTGGACAGACAAGCCGGTCAGCGACGAGACGCTAGGCGCGCTGTACGATCTGACGAAGATGGGGCCGACTTCGGCCAATTGCTCACCGGGTCGTTTCGTGTTCGTGCGCAGCCCGGAAGCGAAGGAAAAGCTTCGGCCGGCGCTGTCTTCCGGCAATCTTGAAAAGACCATGGCGGCACCCGTGACCGTCATCGCCGCCATCGATAGTGAATTTTACGAGAAACTGCCGATGCTGTTTCCGCATGCGGATGCCCGTTCGTGGTTCACGTCCAGCCCTGCTGTCGCCGAGGAAACGGCTTTCCGCAATGGCACCCTGCAGGCGGGTTATCTCATTCTCGCGGCCCGGGCTTTGGGGCTGGATACCGGGGCCATGTCCGGTTTCGACAAGGGCAAGGTGGATGCGGCGTTTTTCGCCGGCACGACGTGGAAATCCAATTTCCTGATCAATCTCGGTCATGGTGATCCGTCGAAGCTCTTCGGCCGGCTGCCGCGGCTTGGCTTTGAAGACACCTGTGTGCTGGCTTGATGGCCTGTTAAGGAAGGATGGGTTAGATGCAGATGATGTCTCTTGAAAAGGAAGCGGAAATGGAGACGAAGACTGCAGAGCAACGCAGCCTCGAATACAGAAACGCCATGGCGCGGCTCGGTGCGGCGGTCAACATCGTCACTACCAATGGTGCCGCTGGTCGTGCGGGCTTTGCAGCAACCGCCGTTTGCAGCGTCTCCGACAATCCGCCCACGCTTCTCGTCTGCCTCAACCGCAATGCCTCAGCCTATAAGGTGGTGAAGACAAACGGTGTCATCTGCGTCAACACGCTCGCCGCGCATCACGAGGTGCTGAGCACGCTTTTTGGTGGAAAGACACCCGCCGATGAACGTTTTGCTGCCGGCAGCTGGGGCGTGCTTGAAACCGGCGCACCCGTTCTGGAAGACGCGCTCGTCTCTTTCGACTGCCGCATCCGCGAAGCCCATGACGGCGGCACGCACGATATCCTCATCTGCGATGTTGTCGGTATGAAGATTAATGCGGGCGATGAGGCGCTGATGTATTTCAACCGGCGTTACCGGGTGCTTTGAGCGCGTAAGACTCTTTTCACGGCGCAGACGCGCCGTGGCTGGATGCCGGATCAAGTCCGGCATGACGGACGAAACGTATCGTCGTTTCTCAGAAATTCAAAGGGCGTTTCCGGTCTCCCGGAAACGCCCTTTTCATTTACTTGATCAGCGGCAGAAGGTCGTTGATCGACTTCTTCGCATCGCCGTAGAACATCCGCGTATTGTCCTTGTAGAACAGCGGGTTCTCGATACCGGAGTAACCCGTGCCCTGGCCACGCTTGGAGACGATGACCAGTTTGGACTTCCACACTTCCAGAACCGGCATGCCGGCGATGGGTGAGTTTGGATCGTCCTGCGCTGCCGGATTGACGATGTCGTTGGAGCCGATGACGATGACGACGTCGGTATTGGGGAAATCGTCATTGATCTCGTCCATTTCCAGCACGATGTCATAAGGCACCTTGGCTTCGGCGAGCAGCACGTTCATGTGACCGGGAAGGCGGCCCGCCACCGGGTGGATGGCGAAGCGTACGGTCTTGCCGTCGGCGCGCAGCTTGCGGGTGAGTTCGGAGACCGCGCTTTGCGCCTGCGCTACCGCCATGCCGTAACCGGGCACGATGATGACGCTGTCGGCATCGTTCAATGCCGCTGCGACACCTTCGGCGTCGATGGCGACCTGCTCGCCCTCGATTTCCATCGCCGGACCCGTCGTGCCGCCGAAGCCGCCGAGGATGACCGAGACGAAGGAGCGGTTCATGGCCTTGCACATGATGTAGGACAGAATTGCACCCGAAGAGCCGACCAGCGCACCGGTGACGATCAGCAGATCGTTGCCGAGCGTGAAGCCGATGGCTGCTGCCGCCCAGCCGGAATAGCTGTTCAGCATCGAGACGACGACAGGCATGTCGGCACCGCCGATGCCCATGATCAGGTGGTAACCGATGAAGAAGGCCAGCAGCGTCATCAGCACCAGCGACCATGCGCCCGCGCCGTTGCAATACATGATGAGCAGCACGAGCGACAGGATCGCGGCGCCCGCATTAAGAACATGTCCACCCGGCAGTTTCTTCGCCTTGCCGTCCACCTTGCCGGCAAGCTTGCCGAAGGCGACGACGGAGCCGGTGAAGGTGACCGCGCCGATGAAGACGCCGAGGAAGACCTCGACCTTCATGATCGCCAGTTCGACAGGCGTCTTATGGGCGAGGATGGCGGAAAAGCCTGTCAGCAGCGAGCGCGCCGCCTCATCGAGCGAGGCGACATGCGCTTCCTCGATATGGGCGTTGAAACCGATGAAGACGGCGGCAAGGCCAACGAAGGAGTGAAGGGCTGCCACAAGCTGCGGCATTTCGGTCATCTGTACGCGGCTTGCGACGTAATAACCGAGGACGGAGCCACCCGCGATCATCAACAGGACGATGAAGCCTATGCCGACATCAGGTCCGAAGACCGTGGCGGCGGCGGCAAGCCCCATGCCCGTTATGCCGTACCAGACGGCGCGTTTGGCGCTTTCCTGGCCGGAAAGGCCGCCAAGTGAAAGGATGAAAAGAACGGCTGCGGCAACATAGGCCGCGGAAACGATACCAATGGTCATTTAAAAAGATCCCCGCACGCTCAGGACTTCTGGAACATGGCGAGCATGCGCCGTGTCACGAGGAAACCGCCGACGATGTTGATCGTCGCGATCAGGACGGAAAGCGAGGCAAGGATCACCACCAGCCAGTTGCCGGAGCCAATCTGCAGCAGCGCGCCCAGAATGACGATGCCGGAAATGGCATTCGTCACCGCCATCAGCGGCGTGTGCAGCGAGTGGCTGACATTCCAGATCACCTGGAAGCCGATGAAGCAGGCGAGCACGAAGACGATGAAGTGGCTCATGAAGCTTGCCGGTGCAAACAGACCGACGAGAAGCAGCAGTGCCGTGCCGATAACGAGCAGCCCGACCTGGTTTTTCGTCTGGGCCTTGAACTCGGCCCGTTCTTTCGCGTGCTTTTCCTCGGGCGAAAGCTCTTTGGCTCTTTCCTTCGGTTTCTGCGCGGCAATCGCCTGGATTTTCGGCGGCGGCGGCGGGAATGTTATCTCGCCCTGATAGGTGACGGTGGCGCCACGGATGACGTCGTCTTCCATGTTGTGAACCGGCTTGCCGTCCTTGGCGGGCGTCAGATCGGTCATCATGTGGCGGATGTTGGTGGCATAGAGCGTCGAGGCCTGCGCCGCCATGCGGCTTGGAAAATCCGTGTAGCCGATGACGATGACGCCATTGTCGGACACCACGCGCTGGTCAGGCACCGTCAGATCGCAATTGCCGCCGCGCTCGGCCGCGAGGTCGATGATAACGGAACCCGGCTTCATCATCGCCACCATGTCGGCGAGCCACAGTTTCGGGGCGTCACGACCCGGGATGAGCGCCGTGGTGATGACGATATCGATCTGCGGTGCGAGCTCGCGGAACTTCTCCAGCTGCTTCTCGCGGAATTCCGGCGAAGAGGGGGCGGCATAACCGCCGGTGGCGGCACCATCCTGCTGCTGGTCGGCGAAATCGAGATAGACGAATTGCGCGCCCATGGATTCGATCTGCTCGGCCACCTCGGGGCGAACGTCGAAGGCATAGGTGATGGCGCCGAGCGAGGTGGCCGTGCCGATGGCCGCAAGACCGGCAACGCCGGCACCGATCACCAGCACCTTGGCGGGCGGAACCTTGCCGGCGGCGGTGACCTGACCGGTGAAGAAGCGGCCAAAATTATTGCCGGCTTCGATCACGGCGCGATAACCGGCGATATTGGCCATGGAAGATAGCGCGTCCATCTTCTGGGCGCGGGAAATGCGCGGCACCATGTCCATGGCGATGACATTGGCGCCCTTTTCCTTGGCCTGCTCCAGAAGGTCCTTGTTCTGGGCGGGATAGAAGAACGAGATCAGCGTCTTGTCCGAAGACAGGCGATCAATCTCCGACGTTTCCGGCGGACGAACCTTGGCGATGATGTCGGATCCGGCGTAAAGCGCATCCGCGCTATCGACGACGGTGACGCCGGCTGCGCGATAGGCGTCGTCGGAAAATCCCGCCGCCTTGCCTGCACCGGTTTCGAGAATGCAATCATATCCGAGTTTCTGCAATGCCTGGGCGCTGTCGGGCGTCATGCCGACGCGCGCCTCGCCTTCATATAATTCCTTGGGCGTCCCGATCTTCAAAATGGCTCTCCCTGTGCCTGATAATATAGGGGGGTCATAGCCTATTCAGGGGGGCTTTGTCTCCATATTGATTTTGTCTTGCCTGCGACGGAATGACAGCCCGCTGCGACAGGCTCTGTCGATATGCCGGCTTGTCACGCAATAAAAAAACCCGGTGCCTGCGCACCGGGTTCCGAAAGTGTCGATCAGGATGGTGATCAATCCATGGTGTGGATGTCGCGATCCTTGGTTTCCGGCAGGAACAGCAGGCCGATGACCAGCGTGATGCCAGCAAAGACGATCGGGTACCAGAGACCGTAATAGATGTCGCCCTTCGCCGCGCTCATCGCGAAGGCGGTGGCGGGCAGAAGGCCACCGAACCAGCCGTTGCCGATGTGGTAGGGCAGCGACATGCCGGAGTAGCGGATGCGGGTCGGGAACAGTTCGACCAGGAGCGCCGCGATCGGGCCATAGACCATCGTCACATAGATGACGAGGACGGTAAGGACGGCAATGATGACGACCCAGTTCACAGCGGCTGGATCGGCCACCATGGCGAAGGCGCCGCCACCGGCAATGGTGTAGACGGCCATCTCGGCGGCACCGCCGGTCTCGGCCGGTGTCAGCAGCTTGTCCGCCACCAGCTTGTCGGTTGCCACCATCTTCTTGTCGGTGGCACGAACGGCTTCAGCATTGAGGCTGAGTTCCGGGTTTGCGGCGATGAAGGCGTCCAGTTTTGCGTCCGGAACCTGCGCTGCGCCGCGCACCAGCGGGTAGCCGCTGTCATGCAGTGCGATGTTGACCTGCTTCTGGAAGGCCTTGTCCTTGGCCGCGGCATCCGCACCGGCTGCGATCGCGTCGTAGCTGGCGATGGTGGCGTCGCCGAGCTTGACGCTCGCCGGCTGGCCGGCCGTTCCGGCAACCACGTCATAGGGCACGGAGTTGCGGGTCAGGAACGAGGTGGCGATATCGCAGGATGTGGTGAATTTCGCAGTACCCGTCGGGTTGAACTGGAATTTGCAGTCGCCGGGGGCGGCGGTCACGGTGGCGCGGACGGTGGATTGCGCTTCCGCGAGTGCCGGGTTACCCGCCCAGGTGAGCGCCTTGAACAGCGGGAAGTAGGTCAGCATCGCCAGAACGAGGCCGGCCATGATGATTGGCTTGCGGCCGATCTTGTCGGAAAGCCAGCCGAAGAGCACGAAGAAACCCGTGCCGAGGATGAGGGCGGCCGCAACCATGATGTTGGCTGACTGGCCGTCCACCTTCAGAATGCTCTGCAGGAAGAACAGCGCGTAGAACTGGCCGGTGTACCAGACGACGGCCTGACCGATGACGGCGCCGACGAGGGCAAGCAGGGCGATCTTGGCGTTCTTCCACTGGCCGAAGGCTTCGCTGAGCGGGGCCTTCGAGGTCTTGCCCTCATCCTTCATTTTCTTGAAGGCGGGGGATTCGTTCATTTTCAGACGAATCCAGACTGATACGCCGAGCAGCAGAACCGAAACGAGGAAAGGAATGCGCCAGCCCCAGGCGGCGAAGGCTTCCTTACCGAGCGCGAACTGTACGCCGAGAATGACCACCAGCGACAGGAACAGGCCGAGCGTCGCGGTCGTCTGGATCCACGAAGTGTAATAGCCTCTGCGGCCGTTCGGGGCGTGTTCGGCCACGTAAGTTGCGGCACCGCCATATTCACCGCCGAGCGCCAGACCCTGCAGCATGCGCAGGATGATGAGGATGATCGGAGCGGCGATACCGATCTGCGATGCACTGGGCAGGACACCGACGAGGAAGGTGGAAACACCCATGATGAGAATGGTGATGAGGAAGGTGTATTTACGGCCGACGATATCGCCGAGACGCCCAAACACCAGCGCGCCGAAGGGGCGCACGAGGAAGCCGGCGGCAAAGGCCAGAAGCGCGAAGATGTTGCGCGTCGTTTCCGGATATTGGCTGAAGAAGTTCGCGCCGATATAGATCGCGAGCGAGCCGTATAGATAGAAGTCGTACCATTCGAAAACCGTTCCGAGAGAAGAGGCGAAAATCACCTTCTTCTCCTCGCCCGTCATTGGACGGGCGGGGCTGCTCACGGCTGCAACATTTGCCATTGTCTGTCCTCCACAGATGTCCCAATCGGCGCAGTGCAGAGCCCGTCTCTCTCCTCCGGGCTCCCCTTTCGGGTGCAATGCGCATGACATCAGAGTGACAGAAAATTAACCCCAATAAGAGCGATGCTTTCGGATTATGACTTTAGTCTAATGTATAACGTGCGAAAATGTCGCAGAGCGGTTTTTGCCGGCCGGGAGCGGGCGGAGCGAAACATGCCTTTTTTCTTGACACAACTGAGAAACCTTCTAATAGCTTCTCGCGAAGAAGGAGCATCACCTTGCGCAGGCATGTTGCAGACATGATTGTCATGGAAGGACCGGCACAATCCGCCGGCGATGATCCGCGCCTTTCTTATTCCATCCGAATTACGGCCAAAACGACGATTAAAACCGTCTGACGTCTCTGGCCCGCCGCTCTCTCCCCGGTTTGGCTGGGGATCGAGGAAGCCGCGATGCGATGCGGTTTCCCCACCTCACCCAAAAGAGGAGAGACAGAAAGAGAGCTTGATCATGGGTTTCAAAGTTGCAATTGCAGGCGCCACCGGCAACGTCGGTCGCGAAATGCTCAATATCCTGGCCGAACGCGGCTTTCCGGCCGATGAGATCGTGCCGCTCGCTTCCGCCCGTTCGCAGGGCACGGAAGTCTCTTATGGCGATCGCACGCTGAAGGTTTCCAACCTCGAGAATTACGATTTTTCCGACACGGATATTTGCCTGATGTCGGCCGGCGGCGATGTGTCCAAGAAGTGGTCGCCGAAGATCGGCCAGCAGGGTTGCGTCGTCATCGATAACTCGTCCGCATGGCGCTACGATCAGGACGTTCCGCTGATCGTTCCGGAAGTCAATGCCGATGCGGTTGAGGGTTTTACCCGCAAGAACATCATCGCCAACCCCAATTGCTCCACGGCCCAGCTCGTCGTCGCGCTGAAGCCGCTGCATGACTTCGCCAAGATCAAGCGCGTCGTCGTTTCCACCTACCAGTCGGTTTCCGGCGCCGGCAAGGAAGGCATGGACGAGCTGTTCCAGCAGACCCGCGCCGTCTTCGTTGCCGATCCGGTTGAAACCAAGAAGTTCACCAAGCGCATCGCCTTCAACGTCATTCCGCATATCGACGTCTTCATGGAAGACGGCTACACCAAGGAAGAGTGGAAGGTTCTGGCCGAAACCAAGAAGATGCTCGACCCGAAGATCAAGGTAACCTGCACGGCCGTGCGCGTTCCTGTCTTCATCGGCCATTCGGAATCGGTCAATATCGAGTTTGAAAACGAGATCACCGCCGATCAGGCGCGTGACATCCTGCGCGAAGCGCCGGGTTGCCTCGTCATCGACAAGCATGAAAATGGCGGCTACATCACGCCGGTTGAATCCGCCGGTGAAGATGCGACCTATATTTCGCGTATCCGTGAAGATGCAACGGTTGAAAACGGCCTCAACATCTGGGTCGTTTCGGACAATCTGCGCAAGGGTGCTGCTCTCAATGCCATCCAGATCGCCGAACTTCTGGTCAATCGTGGTCTCATCAAGCCCCGCAAGGCGGCTGCGTGATACGATTTTTTAAGGTTCGTTAAGTATAACCCGTCTGTTCTGTGTGGGGCAGACGGGTTTTCCATTGGTGACGATCACGGCCAGTTTATTTGCAGGCCTTGCTGCCGAAAGGCAATTTAAGCCGCCAAAAGACAATTTGGCACCCGACCCCCTACAACGGCAACGTGTTGGTTCTCGGGATAAATTCCCCAAAGGATATCGAAGGCAGATTTTGATGCGGGCAATGAAGGCAATTCTGGCTGGTGTGGCCATGGTCTCGGTTTTGGCAGCGACGCCGGTTATGGCTGCGCAATGCGGCAACACTTCGGCAGGCTTCGATGCCTGGGTCGGCGCCTTCAAGCAGGAAGCGGCGGGCCGCGGTGTCAGCGCTTCGGTGCTCGACCGTGCCTTCTCCGGCGTCTCCTACAATCAGGCGACCATCCGCGCCGATCGCGGCCAGCACAGCTTCAAGCTGTCCTTCGAACAATTCATGCAAAAGCGCGGCGGCCAGACGATCATTTCGCGCGGCAAGACCATGAAGAAGAACAACGCTTCTCTCTTCGCTTCGATCGAGAAGGCTTACGGCGTTCCGGCCGGCCCGCTTCTGGCCATCTGGGGCATGGAAACCGGCTTTGGCGGCTTCATGGGCAACCAGCACACGCTTTCCGCCGTGGCGACGCTCTCCTTCGATTGCCGCCGTTCGGATTATTTCACCGAGCAGCTTTATGCGGCGCTGAAGCTCGTCGGCAGCGGTTCGCTCAACGTCAACGCCAAGGGTGCCGCCCATGGTGAAATCGGCCAGACG
Source organism: Agrobacterium sp. SUL3 (assembly GCF_001263295.1). NCBI lineage: Bacteria > Pseudomonadati > Pseudomonadota > Alphaproteobacteria > Hyphomicrobiales > Rhizobiaceae > Agrobacterium > Agrobacterium sp. SUL3. The sequence continues at coordinate 593,111 of NZ_KQ414499.1, read as the reverse complement.
CAGTTCCTGCCGCTGAACGTCGTGCGTTACGGCGTGGATTTCGACCGCGACGGCCGCATCGATCTCGTCGGTTCGCGCGCCGATGCGCTGGCATCCACCGCCAATTTCCTTGTCGGCCATGGCTGGCAGCGTGGTGCAGGTTATCAACAGGGACAGGCGAATTATGCCGCCATCCAGGGCTGGAACGCCGCAAGCGTCTACCAGCAGGCCATTGCCTTCATCGGCAAGGCGATCGACGGCCAATAAGGTCGCTTTCCAAGGACTAAGGGCCCACTTTCGTCATGCCGGACTAGATCCGGCATCCAGCCACGGCGCTGGCGACAGAGGTTTTCCGCATAATCGACGTCATCCTCGGGCTTGACCCGAGGATCCATCGCGCGTCAGGTTGTGGATCCTCGGGTCAAGCCCGAGGATGACGACAGAGAGGTTGATGGCCATTGGACTTGTGGCTGATATGACCGTGTCGTTCTTTCAACCAAAAAACTGTTAATCACAAATCCGGGCGACGAAAGTCGCCGGTTTTGCCGTCCATCACCCACAATTCGCCGGTCGAAATATCGAACCACGCGCCGTGCAGCTTCACCTTGCCTGCGGTTTCCTGCGCCTTGACGAAGGGGAAACCGCGCAGGTTGGCGAGGGACGTGCGGATGGAGACGCGTTCCAGCGCGGTCTGGCGCTCGGAGGCGGTCATGACATCGTTGCTCTGGATCTGCTCGGCCGCTGATTTGACCATGTTCATCCATTTGCCGATGAAGTCACCGGGGGACAGCGGCTCGAGATTGGGATCGAGTGCTGCCTGAATGCCGCCGCAGCGGCCGTGGCCCATGACGACGATGTCCTTCACCTTCAGAACCTGCACGGCATATTCGATGGCTGCCGAGGTGGCGTGGTATTGTCCGTCCGGCTCGAAAGGCGGCACCATGTTGGCGACGTTGCGGACAACGAAAAGCTCTCCCGGTCCGCAATCGAAAATGGTTTCCGGCGCCGAACGGGAGTCACAACAGGCAATGAACAGGGTTTGCGGTTTCTGTCCGGTATCGGCCAGAACGCGGTATCTTTCGCGTTCGTCGACATAGCGGCCGCTCATGAAGTTCTTGTAGCCGTTCAGAAGAGTTTCCGGAAAATCTTTCATCTATCGCAGTACCGTTATGCTTGGACCAAGATCACGGGGCGAACCTGGCGCGTTGAAGACCAATCCTTTAGAGCATTTTCGCTTTTCTTCGAACCGCGAAACCGCTCCAACTTCCTGTTGCCGCATTTCCGGACGGAAAACCGAGGGCCACTTTTCCTGGAAATGCTCTAGCCGCTATTTGCGCTTGCTGCGTGAAGGATGCAAGAGATGACGCATCTGCACCATGGCCATGGGTGTGGAAAGACTTGAAGAATCGGTCTCAAGCGTCAGTTCGTTCATCTCGCGTTTTTTCGTGCGGGCCAGAATTTCGAACACGCTGGCGGTGGCCAGCTGCAGCGCCTTTTCATCATCCAGGCCTTCCAGCAGGCGGGCGAGGAACAGCGCCGACATCAGGTCGCCAAGCCCGTTCGGCGCATTCTCAATGGCGCGATGTTCGGCAAGCAGGGCGTGCCGGCCGCTGAGATAAAGATTGCCGGTGCCACCCGCCATCATCGGCACGGCCGAGGTGACCAGCATTTTCGGCGGGCCGAGTGCCAGCGCCGCATCCATGATGGCATTGTTGGTTTCAAGTTCGGCGCCGCTCATCCACGCCAGTTCGTAGCGGTTCGGTGTCGCGACGGTGGCAAGCGGGATGAGGTGGTCGCGAATGGCTTCGGCGGTCTCAAGGGGAATGTAAAGCCCGCCCAGATCGCCCATGACCGGGTCACAGGCGTAAATCAGCGACGGGTTCTTTTCCTTCAGGTTGCGGATCAGCCTTGCGACGGAGCGCACCTGTGCTGCGCTGCCGAAATAACCGGTGAGAACAGCCTTGACCTCGCCGACCCATTTGGCGTTCTCAAGGTCGCTCATGGCCTTGTCGAAGTCGTCGTCCTGAAAGCGCATCCGCGTGGATGGGCCATGACCGGGATGCCAGGGCATGACGATGGTGGGCACTGCCCATACCGGATAACCGAGGGTTTCCAGCGCGAAGACCGCGGCGCGATTGCCGACCGATCCACGCATGACGTGGCTGGAAATGACGATGACGGCGCCCTGTGTATTTTCCTGCATCACGGCCTTCTTGCTTTCAAATGTCGCAGAAGCGCGCAAGTGCCCCTGCCTAGAGATCAAGATGCGCTCTCATGACATATCGCAAGGCCGGTTTCCACCGTTAATCCCGCAAGGGTCTGTCCCGCAAAAGGATGGGCGGGGGCGGGCGTTCTTGCGCTGCCGGGTTGCCTTCCTGTTATTGCGCGATGGGCGAGGTGCGTTTTATTGGCGCACTGGGTCCTCCGAAAAGCGCGTTACACTTTTCGGTCTGATGCCCTATAGTTGTAATATGCTCGATCTCGTCATCGCCTATTGGCCCCATATCCTTGCCGTCCTTTCCATTTTGATGGGAACCGTGGCGGCCGTACATGCCACGATGACGAAGGAGGAGGTCCGTTCCGCGCTGGGCTGGGTGGGCGTCATCGTGCTGTCGCCCATCGTCGGCGCGGTCATCTATGCCATTGCCGGTATCAACCGCATTCGCCGGTCGAACATCACGCAGCAGCGGTCCTTCATGCAGGACGAGATCATGGATCGCGTGGCGCGTTTCGATGCGGATGCAGAACTCGTCGCCACGCGGTTTGGCCGCCGTTTTGAAGCGATGAAGACGCTGGGCGACCGGGTGACACGCCACGCGCTGACGACCGGCAACGCCATCGAGCCGCTTGTGACGGGTGACGTCGCCTATGCCGCCATGCTGGAGGCGATCGGCGAGGCGAAGCGGTCGATCATTCTCGAAACATATATTTTCGACAATGACAGGATCGGTTCCCGCTTCGTCGCGGCGCTCGAGCAGGCAAAACTGCGCGGCGTGGAAGTGAGGGTGCTCATCGATGCCGTGGGGGCGCGATATTCCGTGCCGAGCATCCTGCCGACGCTCCGGGACAAGGGCATCATCGCCGATGTCTTCAACGGCAATGTCATCATGGGGCTTCGGCTGCCCTATGCCAATCTGCGCACCCACCGCAAGATCCTGGTGGTGGACGGGCGCATCGCCTTTAGCGGCGGCATGAATATCCGTGAGGGTTTCACGCTGGAATTCGGTGGCGGGAAGCAGTCGCACGATACCCATTTCAAGATTACCGGGCCGGTGGTTTCGGATTTTTTCTCCATTGCGGCGGAGGACTGGCGTTTCACCACGAAAGAACTTCTGGACACGCCGGTCTGGGACATCGCCATTCCCGACGGCGTGCCGGGTTCGCAGATCGTCGCCCGGGTTTCCTCCTCGGGGCCGGATAAAAGCATCGAGACCAGTCACAAGATGCTGATGGGTGCGTTTTCCGTCGCCCGTTCCTCCATTCTTATCATGTCGCCCTATTTTCTCCCCGATCGGGAGCTTATTTCGGCACTCATAACCGCAGCAAGGCGGGGAGTGGTGGTCGATATCATCGTGCCCAAAAGCAACAATCTGGTGCTTGTGGACAGGGCGATGACGGCGCAGTTCGACCAGATGCTGAAGAATTATTGCCGCATCTGGCGGGCGACGGGGGCTTTCAATCATTCCAAGCTTCTGGTGATCGACGAGCGCTGGACCTATATCGGTTCCTCAAATCTCGATCCACGTTCGCTGCGATTGAACTTCGAGATCGATCTCGAAGTTATGGATGAGGCGTTTGCCGGGGTGATCGGGGCGCGCATCCGGGATGCGCGTGCGACCGCCTTGCCGGTGCGGCTCAGCGAACTGAATGGGCGGCCATTCGTTGTTCGTTTCGTGGAGCGTGTCCTCTGGCTCGCTTCGCCCTATCTTTAGAGCATTGGATGTGCGGAGACATTGACGCGTGAAGAAAAACGGTTTGCTGAACAGCGAAAAAACGGCCCTGGCGGCAAATAGCAGTTTGCCCGCCTTCGTCATGCAGTCGCTGCGCGACCATCGTCAGCGGCAGAAAGCGGTGCAGGCGGCGAAAGATCATTCCTTCCCCGTCATTGCTTCTTACAATGTGCATAAATGCGTCGGCCGCGACCGCAAGTTCGATCCTGATCGCACCAGCCGCGTCATTCAGGAAATTGGTGCTGATATCATTGCCCTTCAGGAGGCGGACAGCCGTTTTGGCGAGCGCACCGGCCTGCTCGATCTTGCCCGGCTGGAGCGGGAAAGCGGTCTCATTCCCGTGCCGGTGCAGGCAGGAGTGAAGGCGCACGGGTGGCATGGCAATGTCGTGCTGTTCAGGGAAGGTGCCGTCAGGGACGTGCATACGCTGAAACTGCCGGGGCTGGAGCCACGCGGCGCGCTTGTCGTGGAGCTGGATCTGAAAAGTGGCGGCACGCTGCGCGTCATCGCCGCCCATTTCGGCCTGCTGCGACATTCCCGCGCCCAGCAGGCGAAGGCATTGATCGGCCTTCTGGAAGCGCGCAACGAATGCGCGACCGTCCTCATGGGAGACCTGAACGAATGGCGGCTCGGCAACGGCTCGTCGCTCAACACGTTTCGGGACGCTTTCGGTGCGCTGCCGCCGGCGGTGCCGAGTTTTCCCTCCAACCTGCCGGTGCTGGCGCTCGACAGGATCATCGCCAACCGGGAAGGTCTGGTCGAGCAGGTGGAGGCGCATGACAGCGCGCTGGCGCGTGTCGCTTCAGATCACCTGCCGCTGAAAGCCGCGGTCCGGACAGACCTGCTTCAGGCCTGATCCCGCCACGACATGGTACGTCGCTCGCCGAGGCCGAGGCCGGGTCGGGTTAAAGCCGCTGTGCCGCCGCCATGTGGTTGCGCGAGCGCGCTTCCAGCAATGACGTGCGAATGGCTTCCATCAGTCGCTCTCGATTGTTTCTGGTCTTGCACCGGTCGAGATTCTGCGCGGCAAGCGCGAGATCAAGACCCTCATGCATCACTATAGAATAGGCAACGGTTGTTGCCCAGTTTTCGTAGTCCTGCTCCATCATGTCGCCCCTGAACTAAATCATTTAGTCCGAATCACCCAGTTCTTGGAAATTACCACAAAATACAAAGCATAAAACAGCATTGTTTCTTCGGGTTTTCGGCGATTTGTGAAGCTATATTGATTTTTCTCAGTTCTAACGCGGTGCAATATAGGTGCTTATTCCAGTTAAGCATTTGAAACTGATTCCATTTCAGGAGGGTTGCATAAACATTTCCGTCCATAAAAAACGCCGCGCATCTGATGATGCGCGGCGGGCTTGCGTCGAAGGTGGCGGTGGATGGGAGGTAAGGTTTCAGCCGGCCTTTTCGAGCTTGTAGTCCGAATTGGCCGGTTCTTCCTGCTTGTGCTGGATGAGCGGGCGGTTGCCCGCCAGCTTGCGCACCAGCACATAGAAAACCGGTGTCATGAAGATGCCGAAGAATGTCACGCCGATCATGCCGGAGAACACCGCGACACCCATGGCCGCACGCATTTCCGCACCCGCACCGGTGGAGACGACCAGCGGCACCACGCCCATGATGAAGGCGAGTGAGGTCATCAGGATCGGGCGTAGGCGAAGCCGGCTTGCCTCGATGGCCGCCTGAAGCGGCGTTCGTCCTTCAAATTCCAGCTCCCGGGCGAATTCCACGATCAGGATCGCGTTCTTCGCCGAGAGACCGACAAGGACGACAAGGCCGATCTGCGTAAAGATGTTGTTATCCCCTCCCGTCAGCCAGACGCCTGTGAGGGCCGCAAGCACACCGAGCGGGACGATCAGGATGATCGCAATCGGCAAGGTGAGGCTTTCATATTGCGCGGCGAGCACGAGATAGACGAGCAGCAGCGCCAGCGGGAATACCACGATGCTGGAATTGCCGGCCAGAATCTGCTGGTAGGTCAGGTCGGTCCACTCGTAATCGACGCCCGCGGGCAGGGTTTCGGCAAGGATTTTCTCCATGGCCGCCTGTGCCTGTCCAGAGGAGAAGCCCGGCGCCGGACCACCGTTGATATCGGCGGCAAGGAAGCCGTTATAACGGTTGGTGCGCTCCGGTCCTGTCGTTGCATCCACCTTCAGCAGTGTCGACAGCGGGATCATCTGGCCGGTCGCGGAGCGAACCTTCAGGCGGCCGATATCTTCCGCATGAGCGCGGAACTGCGAATCTGCCTGCACTCGAACGCTGTATGTCCGTCCGAAAGCATTGAAGTCGTTGACATAGAGCGAGCCGAGATAAATCTGCAGCGTCTGGAAGACGTCGCTGACGGAAACGCCCAGCTGTTCCGCCTTGGCGCGGTCGAGATCGGCGAAGAGCTGCGGCACGTTGATCTGGTAGCTGGAGAAGATGCCCGCCAGCTCCGGCGTCTGATAGGCCTTGCCGATCACCGCTTTCGCCGCTTCATCGAGCGTCTGGTAGCCGTAACCGGCGCGGTCTTCGATCTGCAGCTTGAAACCGCCCGTCTGGCCGAGACCGTTGACCGGCGGCGGCGGGAACATGGCGATGAAGGCATCCTGAATGCCCGCATATTTCTGGTTCAGCTGCATGGCGATGGCATTGCCGGACAGTTCCGGCGTCTTGCGCTTTTCGAAGTCATCGAGAACCGCAAAAACGATGCCGGAATTGGAGCCGATGGTGAAGCCATTGATCGACAGGCCGGGGAAGGCGATGGCGTGGCTGACGCCGGGTGTTTCCAGGGCGATGTCGCTCATGCGCTTGATGACGTTTTCCGTGCGGTCAAGCGTCGCGCCATCAGGAAGCTGGGCAAAACCGATCAGGTATTGCTTGTCCTGCGCCGGCACGAAGCCGCTCGGCACTGTCGTGAACATGCCATAGGTGGCGGCCACCAGCGCCATGTAAACGATCATGACAAGGCTCTTGCGCGTCACCAGCCCGCCCACGGTCTTGCCGTAGCCGTTGGAGGCGGCGCCGAAGGCGCGGTTGAAGCCGCGGAAGAACCAGCCAAGGATTTTGTCCATGAAGCGGGTCAGCCAGTCTTTCGGTGCGCCATGTTCTTTCAGCAGCAGAGCTGCAAGAGCGGGCGACAGCGTCAGCGAGTTGATGGCCGAAATGACGGTGGAGATGGCGATGGTCAGTGCGAACTGCCGGTAGAACTGGCCCGACAGGCCGGAGATGAAGGCAAGCGGCACGAAAACGGCGACCAGAACCAGCGCGATTGCGATGATCGGGCCGGACACTTCCCGCATCGCCTTGTAGGTGGCGTCACGCGGCGAGAGCCCGTTTTCAATGTTTCGCTCGACGTTTTCCACAACCACGATGGCGTCATCCACCACGATGCCGATGGCGAGCACCAGCCCGAACAGCGTCAGCGCGTTGATGGAAAAGCCGAAGGCATACATGACGGCGAAGGTGCCGATGATCGAGACCGGAACGGCGATCAGCGGAATGATCGATGCGCGCCAGGTCTGCAGGAAGAGGATGACGACAAGCACCACGAGGCCAACGGCCTCGAGGAGTGTGTCAACAACCTTCTCGATGGAGGAGCGTACGAATTTCGTCGTGTCGTAGACGATCTCGTATTTTACGCCATCAGGCATTGCCAGCTGCAGATTGTCCATCGTGGCGCGGACATTGTCGGCGATTTCGATGGCGTTGGAGCCGGGTGCCTGGAGGACGGCGACAGCCACGGCGGGTTCACCGTCGAGCAGCGAACGCAGCGTGTAATCGGCCGCGCCAAGCTCGATGCGGGCGACGTCACGCAGGCGGGTGATTTCACCGTTCGCGCCGCTCTTGACGATGATGTTGCCGAATTCCTCGGGTGTCGTCAGACGGCCCTGCGCATTGACGTTGAGCTGAAGATCAACACCATTAGGGCTTGGGGAAGCGCCGATGACGCCGGCTGCGGCCTGAACGTTCTGCTGGCGGATGGCGTCGGAGACGTCGCTTGCGGCGAGGTCATGTTCGGCGACCTTCTGCGGGTCGAGCCAGACGCGCATGGAATAGTCACCTGCGCCGAAGACCTGCACCTGGCCGACACCTTCGATGCGGGCGAGCCGGTCCTTGACGTTCAGCGTCGCATAATTGCGCAGATAGGTGATGTCATAGGCGTCGGTCTTCGAGACGAGGTTGACGACCATGATGAAGTCGGGCGAGCTTTTGACGGTGGTGATGCCGAGGGCGCGAACTTCCGCCGGCAGGCGCGGTTCGGCCTGCGACACGCGGTTCTGCACCAACTGCTGCGCCTTGTCAGGGTCGGTGCCGAGCTTGAAGGTCACGGTCAGCGTCAGCACGCCGTCGGAGGTTGCCTGGCTGCCCATGTAGAGCATGTCCTCGACGCCGTTGATCTGTTCTTCCAGCGGTGTCGCGACGGTTTCGGCGATAACGGTCGGGTTCGCGCCGGGATAGGTGGCGCGCACGACGACGGATGGCGGAACGACTTCGGGATATTCCGAAATCGGCAGGGCGCGCATGCCGAGAAGGCCTGCCACCACAATCAGGACCGAAAGCACGGCAGCAAATACCGGCCGGTCGACAAAAAATCTGGAAATATTCATATCCAGTCCCTCTCCGGGTCTTTGGGAATGCGAAGGCCGTTCCGGCGGCAATCCTGCCGCCGGTGAAGGCCGGTTCTGTCTGAAGGGGCGTCTCGCGAAAGCGCGGGACGCTTACTGATCAAAGAGGCGGGTTACTGCGAGGCAGCAACCTTGTCTTCCGTCTGCGGTGCGATGGTTGCGCCGGGGCGAATACGCTGCAGGCCATTGACGACGATCGTATCACCGGCGGCAAGGCCGCTTTCGATGATGCGCTGGCCATCGGCCGGTGCGCCCGGCTTGATCTGGCGGTAGCTCACCTTGTTTTCGGCATCGACCACGAAGACGAAACGCTTGTCCTGATCCGTGCCGATGGCCCGGTCGCTGATGACGATGCGGTTTTCCGGTTTCGGTTCACCCATGCGCACCCGCACGAACTGGCCGGGGATGAGCCTGCCATCAGGATTTTCGAAGACGGCGCGGACACCGATGGTGCCGCTTGCCGAATCCACCTGGTTGTCGATCAGGTGCAGCGTGCCCTTGATCGGCGTGCCCTCATCCGAAAGCGTGCCGATTTCCACCGGGATCTGTTCGAGGGCGGGCAGGGCGCCGTCCGTCTGCGGCAGTTCGGCAAGCGCCTTGGCCACCACGCCTTCGCTGGCGTTGAAGCTGGCATAGATCGGGTTGACCGAAACCAGCGTCGTCAGTGCAGGCGAAGTCGAGCCGGCGGCGACGAGGTTGCCGGCGGTGATTTCGATGCGGCCGACACGACCGGAAACCGGTGCGAGGATTTCGGTATAACCGAGATCGAGCTCAGCCGTCGTCAGGGCTGCGCGGGCAGCGCGAAGCTGGGCTTGCGCATCCGCAAACGAGCTTTGACGCTGGTCGAGATCGCTCTGGGAGATGGTGCGGTTATCGGAAAGCCGGCGGCCACGGTCGAGTTCCGTCTTCGCAAGGCTAACCTTGGCTTCAGCGGAGGCGACCTGTCCTTCAGCGCCCGCAACGGCGGCCTGATAGGGGGCGGGGTCGATGGTGAAGAGGGGATCGCCTTCTTTCACCAGCGCACCTTCGCGGAAATGCACAGCCTTGATCTGGCCTGCGACGCGGGAGCGGATCTGCACCCGCTCGACGGCTTCGAGACGGCCGGAAAACTCTTCCCAGCGCATGACGTCACGGCTTTCCACCTTGGCGACGGTGACCGGAATTGCCGGCGTCTCGGCAGGTGTGGAGGCGGCCGTGGCATCGCGGCTGGTGGGGAGATCGAAAAACAGTGCTGCGGCTGCAACGGACATAGCAAGTCCGATACCGGCGCCCGTCAGGGCCCGGCGCTTTGTGTTCAGCGTCATGGGTTTCTCCTTGGCTCCCGATCAGGAGCCGGTCAGTTTCTGAATAAATGCGGTATCAGTGTTTCAACTGGTCAACGAAGGTCTTGAATTCCGAACAGACGGATGAGACCCATCCGCCGCCCTCTCCTTGATAAAGCCCCGTCCAGCCGACGCCGGAGGGGAAAACATGCTGGCGGACGCTGACACCGGAGGCGATGAGCCTGTCGGCATAACCGACCGTTTCGTCGCGCAGAGGGTCGTCCTCGGCGGTAAAGATCAGCGCCGGCGCCACCCGGTTCAGCCGCGTACACTGGCAGGGCGCGGCATAGGGGTGGAAAAACCCGCATGCCTTGGCGAGATAGTGGCTCCAGCCATCCGCCCAGCGCTCACGCATGCCGATCCTGTCCGCGTCGCGAAAGGATTCCGTCGTCATCATCGGGTCGATCATGGGCGACAGAAGAATCTGACCTGCGAGTTTGCCGGGCATGCGGTCACGGGCCTTAAGGGCAAGTCCCGCCGCCACATTGCCGCCCGCCTCTTCGCCGGCCACGAACAGCAGCGATTTCGCGCTGCCATAATGTTTGCGGTCCCGGCTCAGATGGTCGAGCGCCTCAAAAGCGCAATCCATCGCCATCGGAAACTCGTTGCCGGATGGCTTGCTATAGTCAGCCTCGACAACGATGGCACCGCTTTCCGCTAAGGCCTGGGCTACCGGAAGTTCCGGGCAATTGCCGCCCTTTTCCAGAAACGAACCGCCGCGCAGATAAAGGATCACAGGCGGGTGGCTGCACAGGCCGGCGCTCTCATAACGGCGCACGGAAAGCTGGGATGCGGGGCCCCCACAGCATTCGATGTTTTCCCAATGCGCCTTCATTTGATCCGGTCCCGTGTACCGCCATCGGCAGTTCACCATATTTGCAAAATCTGAAATTCATATTATTGTTCGAGAGAAAACGATCAAGTACGTCAAAATGAAAACACTATTCCAAAAAAATGGATAATAGCTAGATGGATCAGCTTTCCGCCATGCGGGTCTTCACGCGCGTCGTCGAGACCGGCAATTTCAGCCGCGCCGCCACCGCGCTGAACATGCCCAAAACTACCGTGACCAACATGGTGCAGGCGCTGGAGGCGCATCTGCAGACCACGCTTCTCAACCGCACCACGCGGCGGGTGATGCTGACGACGGACGGCGCTCTCTATTATGAGCGAGCCTCACAGATTTTATCGGAAATAGAAGAACTGGACGGTAGCATGTCCAGCGCACAGGTGCAGCCTTCCGGCCGGTTGCGGGTGGAAATGGCCGGTGTCTTCGCGGACCTCGTGGTTATCCCACATCTTTGCGAATTTTACCAGCGTTATCCGCAAATCCGTCTCGATCTCGGTGTCGGCGACCGGCTGGTCGACTATATTGCCGAGAATGTCGACTGTGCGCTGCGGGTCGGCGTGCTGCGCGATCAGTCGCTGATTGCCCGTAAAGTGGGCGAACTCCGGTTCGAAACATTTGCCTCGCCATCCTACATCGAAAATTTCGGCATGCCGCGCGAACCGGAGGATCTGGAGAAGGATCACTATTCGGTGGGCTATCTCAATGCCACCACCGGCCAGATCATGCCGGCCTCCTTCGACAATGGTGTGCGCAGCGTCGAGCTGACCCCGAATTATGTGGTATCGGTGAATGACAGCCGCACCTATCTCAATGCCGCGCTGGCGGGCATGGGCATCGTGCAATTGCCTATCTTCATGGTGAAAGATCACCTGGCGCGTGGCGAACTGGTGCCGGTCCTTTCCGAATGGCAGCGCGAAGCCATGCCGATCTATGTCGTTTATCCGCAGACCCGGCACGTCACCAACAAGGTGCGGGTTTTTGTCGACTGGCTCGCCAAGCTGGTGCACGGCATGGTCTGAGGCGGTCAATCACCGCCCGACCCTTGCGGCGACAAAATCGATGAAGGCGCGCACGCGGGCGGCCAGGTGTTCGTGGCCGGCATAAACCGCGTGGATCACTTCCATCTCCTCGGCATTATAGTCTTCCAGCACCGGCACGAGCAGGCCCGCCTCTATATCCGGCTCGATATGAAATTCGCCGACCCTTCCGAGCCCTAACCCCGTCAGGCAGAGCCTTCGCATCGCCATGCCGCTGTTGACCGCGACATTGCCCGTGACGGGAAGGCGATAGACTTCCGCCGAACCGGGGTCACGAAATGGCCATTCGTTGAGGCTGCGGCTGAAATTGAAACTGAAGCAATTATGCTGCGCCAGATCCTGCGGTGTTTCCGGCATGCCATGTTTTTCGATATAAGCGGGGGAGGCGACGATGATCCGGCGCACCTCTTTCAGCTTTCTCGCCTTCAGGGATGAATCTCCCATCGCGCCCGAGCGGATGGCGATATCTGTGCGCTCCTCGATGAGACTGATGACACCGTCGGTCAGCGAAATATCCAGCTCGATTTCGGGATAAAGCGACAGGAACTCAGGCGCCAGCGGCAGGAGATAACGTTCGCCGAAACCCAGCGTGGCGTTGACGCGCAAAAGGCCGCGCGGCACCACCTTGCCGCCGCTCGCCACGATCTGCTCCGTCTCGGCTATGTCGGCCAGAATGCGCCTTGCCCGAAAAAGGTAGACTTCGCCTTCCGGTGTGAGCGTGACTAGCCGGGTGGAGCGGGCAAGCAGCCGGGTGCCGAGGCGGTCTTCGATACGGGTGACAAGCTTGCTCACCGCCGAGGGCGAAAGTTTCAGCCGACGTCCGGCGGCGGAAAAGCTGCCGAGTTCGGCCGCCGCCACGAAGACTTCCATTTCTCCGGCCCGATTGTCCATCGCCGCACCACCTGTGAAATTAATTCAAAAGTATTTATCCAGCCTTGCCGATTATCATGCAAGTCCCCTTCGCCCATATTGCGTCCATAGATTTGATCCAACCCGGACGGCACCGCTGTTCAAATGATCCAACCGGACGGCACCGCTGTCCAGAACGCCCGCGATCCCGCTGGGCGAAGAGGTATTCGTCATGCCATTGGCCATATTTGCCCTGACGATCGCGGCCTATGCGATCGGCACCACGGAGTTCGTCATCGTCGGCCTTCTGCCGACGGTGGCAAATGATCTCAACATTACCCTGCCGCTTGCCGGCCTCATCGTCAGCGTTTACGCGCTGGGCGTCACCTTCGGTGCGCCGATCCTGACGGCGCTGACCGGAAAGATTGAAAGGAAACCGCTGCTGCTCGGCCTGATGGCCCTGTTCATCATCGGCAACAGCGCCGCAGCGCTTTCTCCCAGTTATGAGATGCTGCTTGTCGCCCGCGTCATCGCCGCCTTCGCCCACGGCGTGTTCTTCTCGGTCGGAGCGACCATCGCCGCCGATCTCGTGCCGGAGAACCGTCGTGGCTCGGCGATTGCCATGATGTTCATGGGGTTGACGGTCGCCATCGTTACCGGCGTTCCGCTCGGCACCTATATCGGCCAGGTGTTCGGTTGGCGCGCGACCTTCTGGGCCGTTGCCGGGCTTGGCGTCATCGCCTTCTTCGGTATTGCCGCCCTTCTGCCGAACACGTTCAAAAAGGCGCCCCCTGCCAGCCTGCTCGATCAGGTCCGCGTTCTCGGTTCCGGCCGTCTGCTCATCGTCTTTGCCATGACCGCGCTCGGTTACGGCGGCACCTTTGTCGCCTTCACCTTCCTTGCGCCCATCCTGCAGGATGTCACCGGCTTTTCGGAAAAGAGCGTCAGCCTCATTCTGGTGCTTTACGGCATTGCCATTGCGGCCGGCAATATCGGCGGCGGCAAGATCGCTAACCATAACCCTGTCAAGGCGCTGATCGGCCTCTTCCTGGCGCAGTCCATCGTGTTGCTCGTCTTTTCCTTCACGGCCGTCTCGCCGGTGCTGACGCTCATCACGCTTGCCGCGCTCGGGTTCCTGTCCTTCGCCAATGTTCCCGGCCTGCAGCTTTATGTGGTGCAGCTCGCCAAGGAACATCGCCCCGGTGCCGTCGATGTGGCATCGGCGCTCAACATCGCCGCTTTCAATCTCGGTATCGCCATCGGCGCATGGCTCGGCGGTCTGGTGGTGGAATCGCCGATGGGCCTTGCCGCAACCCCGTGGGTCGGCGCCATTCTCGTTGCCGTCGCCCTGCTCCTGACCCTCTGGAGCAGCGCTCTCGACCGCCGCGCCGCGCTGACGCTGAAGACGGCTTAAGCTTTTCACACCCAATTCCCGGCCATTCCCCTTGGGCTGGTCGGGCAATATCATAGGAGAAAATATATGTTTGATGTTGCTGCCAATAGTGCTTCCATTCCGGCGCTCGGCTTCGGCACCTTCCGCATTCCTGGCCCGGATGTCCTGCGCATCGTTCCGCATGCGCTGAAAGCGGGTTTCCGCCATATCGATACCGCCCAGATTTACGGCAATGAGGCCGAAGTGGGTGAGGCCATTGCCGGCTCCGGCGTGGCGCGGGGTGATATCTTCCTTACCACCAAGGTCTGGGTCGAGAATTATCGGCACGATGCCTTCCTCGCCTCGGTCGATGAGAGCCTGAAAAAGCTGAGGACCGATTATGTCGATCTGCTGCTTCTGCACTGGCCGAACGAGGCGGTGGCGCTCTCCGAGCAGATCGGCGCGCTGAATGAGGTCCGGCAAGCCGGCAAGGTCCGCCATATCGGCGTTTCCAACTTCAATACGGCCCTGATGGCCGAAGCTGTGAAGCTCTCAAAAGCGCCGATCGTCACCAACCAGATCGAATATCATCCCTATATCGATCAGGACGTGGTGATGGCTGCTGCCAAAGCTGCGGGCATGTCGGTCACCGGTTATTACGGCATGGCTGACGGCAAGGTCTTTGCCGATCCGGTGCTGAAGGATATCGCCGCAAGCCGGGGCAAATCGGTGGCGCAGGTGGTGTTGCGTTGGCTCGTACAGCAGGAGGGCGTTGTTGCTCTCTCCAAAACCGTCAGTGAAGCCCGCGTTGATGAAAACCTCGCGATTTTCGATTTTGCGCTGTCGGCTGATGAAATGGCGGCGATCCGCGCTCTCCCCAGGCCGGATGGCCGCATTGTTTCGCCGGATGGGCTGGCGCCCGTCTGGGATGAAGCTGCCTGAACTATCAGGGCCGGGAGGGGCAACTCCTCCCGGTTTCATGCATGTGCGGGGAAACGGCCACGGTGCCAAAAACGGTCGCACGTTGGGCTTGCCAAGATGACCATCTGGCACAGCAACCTGCGCAAATCTTTTTTTGTTGATCTTGGAAAACTGGAGCGGGCGAAGGGATTTGAACCCTCGACCCCAACCTTGGCAAGGTTGTGCTCTACCCCTGAGCTACACCCGCTCAAAACCGCTGGTCCGGGGTAGTTCGCTGGACTGCGGACCGCCGAAGTGCGGCGACGGGTGCTATATCGCTCAATCGATTTTAGAATGCAATAGTTTCTTTTGCGGTTTCGGTGGAAATCCTTCCGGTCGCGGCTTTATTCGAAAGCACGCGTCGAAGGCTGCGCCAGACGCGGTCATAGCCGGGCGAAAGCGTTGTTTCGGCTGACCTTTATTCCAGCGACAAAGGGCGCGCGGATAACCGACAGTGCAGAAAATAACCTGTTTACATTTGGTTAAAATCTGATTCGACAAGTGATTCGTTCGGGTGTACAAAATTGATGCCCACGAAAAAAGAAACGATACTTGGCATATCATCATCGGGAGGATGAGCCTTGTCGTACGCAGCTTTTGAAAGAGTCGGCGCACAATTGTCGCCAGAACAAATCACCGATCTGCAGAATATTTTCGATGGTGTTTGTTTCGAGTGCCTTCAAGATCGCAGCAGCCATGTTGCCAATGAGTGTGCAGCAATTTTGATCCGTAGCGCCCAGCGCGGCATTCTGGATCATGAAATGTTGCGCGACATAGGGCTTGCGGTTCTGCGCCGCCATTGATGGCATCATCTTTACGAAAAAAGCGCCCGAATCTCTCGGGCGCTTTGCTGTGATGGGCCGGCTGCAGATGCCTTTGGCTCAGCTCTTTTCCTGTACGTGTGCTTCGAGGAACCACAACGATTTGTCGAGATCGCGCGAGGCGGCGGTGAAGATGTCGGCCGTCGTCGGATCACCGGCCTCGTCGGAATCGTCGATTGCCTTGCGGATCATGTTCGCCACCTCGCCATAACGCTCGATCAGAGCGTCGAGATGGTCGTGGATTTTATAGATATCGGTCGGATAGGCCTTGAGCTTCGTCGTTGAAGAGACGGCTTGCAGGCTGCCGAGCGCAGTGCCGCCAAGCTGCACGACGCGTTCGGCAATCGTATCGCCGTGATTGTCGAGCTGGGTGCGGAAGGTGTCGAGAAGCTCGTGGACGGCGATGAATTGCGGACCCTTCAGGTTCCAGTGCGCCTGCTTGGTCACAAGCGCAAGGTCGATCACCGAGGCCAGCGATTCATTCAGAATGCCGATCACCGTCGACTTGGCGTTGGAAGGCAGGTCGTTCTTCGTCTTGTGCGTCTTCATCGATGTCTCCTGAAGTTGCGGACGGAATGCCGCTTTGGAAAAGTCCGTCGATTAACGTCCGGGCCTGTGGCCCTGTTCCATGTTAGGGAACGCGACAGCAAAAATCCTGCACAATCATCATGTCATTCGTAAAACAGGCAGATGCGCCGGCCGTCTATCTCACTGACGCGGATCGGCATGTCATAGATGTCCTTGAGAATGTCGGGGCGGATGATCTCTTCCGCCGGTCCCTGATGGCAGATGCGGCCCTCGCGCATGGCGATGATGGTGTCGGAATACCAGGAGGCGAAGTTGATGTCGTGCAGCACCAGAACCACGGTCTTCTTCAATTCGTCGGCTGCCTTGCGCATGATCTTCATCATGCTGGAGGCGTGTTTCATGTCGAGATTGTTGAGCGGCTCGTCGAGCAGCACATAATCCGTGTCCTGACACAGAACCATGGCCACGAAGGCGCGCTGGCGCTGGCCGCCGGAAAGTTCGTCCAGAAAGCGGTCAGCCAGCGGTTCGAGATTGAGATATTCCAGCGCCCGGTCGATGTGGACCTTGTCTTCGATGGTGGGGCGGCCCTTGGAATAGGGGTAACGGCCGAAACCGACGAGATCGCGCACCGTCAGGCGCGAGGAGATGTGGTTGTCCTGTCGCAGGATCGAGAGCCGCTTTGCCAGCGTATCGGAAGCGGTCTTGCTCACATCCAGCCCGTCGACCGTCACCGTGCCTGTGTCCATGGACATAAGCCGTGCGACGATGGAGAGCAGCGTTGATTTTCCCGCCCCGTTCGGGCCGATGATCGAGGTGACGCCGCCTGTCGGAATGGAGACGGAGACACCATCGACGACGAGGTTATCGCCATAGGATTTGCTGATCTGACTGGCGATGATCATCGCGCACCCCGCTTCAAAATAAGACCGATAAAGACGATACCGCCCAGGAATTCGATGATGATGGAAAGCGCCGTATCGAAGGCGAAGACCCGCTCCAGCACCACCTGACCGCCGACGAGGCAGATCACGGCGATGAGGATCGCCGCCGGCAGCACATAGGCGTGTTTACCGTTGCCGGTGAGATAATGGGCCAGCGCCGCGACCAGCAGGCCGAAGAACATGACCGGGCCGACGAGCGCCGTGGAGACGGCGACGAGCACGGAGACCAGCACGAGGATGATGGTGACAGTTCGCTTGTATTCGACGCCGAGGCTGATGGCTGTCGCGCGGCCGAGGGAGAGGACGTCAAGCGTGTGCATCAGCCTGAGGCCGATCGCTGTCACCACACCGATGATGATGGCGGAGACGGCAAGAAGCGTGGGATCGATGGAGTTGAAGCTGGCGAAGAGCACATCCTGCAGCACCGTATATTCGTTCGGATCGAGCACGCGCTGCATGAAGCCCGAAAGGCTGCGGAAAAAGACGCCGAAGACGATGCCGACCAGTACGAGGAGATGCAGGCTGCGTTCCGCGCCGACGAAAAGCCAGCGATAAAGCAGGGCGGAAAAGGCGACGAGCAGGGCGGTCTCAGTGAGAAACTTCAGTTGCGGATCGATCATGACGACCGTTGCCGAACCGAAGACGAAGATCAGCCCGGTCTGCATCAGCACGTAAAGCGAATCGAAACCCATCACTGATGGAGTGAGGATGCGGTTGTTGGTGACCGTCTGGAACAGCACGGTGGAGACGGCTATGGTATAGGCCACCAGCAGCAGCGACAGAAGCTTGATGCCGCGAAAGCTCAGCACGAAACTCCAGCTGCCCTTCGCGCCGAGTGTCATGAAGGCGGCCATGGAGATGAGTGCGAATGCCGCAAGCACGAGCAGAACGGTTTTTGCCCGCCGGTCGGGATGTCTCTCACGCATGGTGGCGTTTCCGCAGCAGGAGATAGAGGAACAGCACGCTGCCGATGACGCCGACCACGGTTCCGATCGGTATTTCGTATGGCGCGCGTACCGTCCGGCCGATGATGTCGCAGGAAAGCACGAAAACCGCGCCAAGTGTTGCCACCCAGGGCACGGAGCGGCGCATATTGTCGCCGATCATCAGGCTGACGACATTCGGCACGATCAGCCCGAGAAAGGGGATCATGCCGACGGTTACGACGACGACCGCGCTCACCAGCGAGACGATGGTGAGGCCGAGCGCCATCACCCGGCGATAGTTGAGGCCGAGATTGGTGGTGAAATCGCGGCCCATGCCGGCCACGGTGAAGCGGTCGGCGGCGAGATAGGCGGCGATGGCGAAGATGAAGCCGACCCACAGCAATTCATACCGGCCGCGCAGCACGCCGGAAAAATCCCCGGTCATCCATGCGCCGAGCGATTGCAGGAGGTCGAAACGATAGGCGAAGAATGTGGTGACGGCGGAAATGACGCCGCCCAGCATGATGCCGATCAGCGGCACCAGGAGTACGTCGCGCAGCGGCACCTGTCTCAGGATACGCAGGAAAAGCGCTGTTCCGGCAAGCGCGAAAACGGCTGCCACCAGCATCTTGCCGAAGATCGGCGTTTCGGGCGCAAGTAGGGTGACGACCAGAAGGCCGAGGCCGGCGGATTCGGTCGTGCCTGCCGTTGAAGGTTCCACGAAACGGTTTCGCACCAGCATCTGCATGATGAGACCGGCAATCGCCATCGAGCTGCCGGCCAATATGAGCGCCAGCGTGCGCGGAATGCGGCTGACGAGCAGCACGCGCAGCGCATCCGCGCTCGTATCAGGTGCGAAAAGCGTTGTGAGTGAAACGTTGCTCACGCCGACGAACAGGCTGACGATGGCGAGCGTCAAGGCCAGAAGAAGGGCTGATATCAGTGAAAGGGACTTCACGTTGGCAGTTTCCGGAAAAGGCGAAAGCTCCCGGCGGCCTCAAGCCATCGGGAGCCCTGATGATGTTCGGCAGGGGTTATTTCTTCTCTGAGACGGCCTTGTAGACCTGATCGAGCAGGGTGTTGAGTGCCGTGTAACCGCTGCTGACGATATAGGCCGCCTGCGGATCGAGATAGACGATCTGCTTTTTCTTCCAGGCGTTGGTCTGGTGGATCAGTTCGTTATCCAGCACCTGTGCGGCGGCCTTGCCCGGGTCGGTGGCACGGCCGACACCGGCGTCACGGTCGATCACGAACAGCCACTCGGGATTGACTTCGGCCAGATATTCGAAGGATACGACGTCGCCGCGGTCGAAGCGGTCATCGATGTCGGCGGCGACCGGCTTGAAGCCGATTTCGGTGTGCAGCCAGCCGGTGCGCGAGCTCGGGCCATAAACGCCGACCTTGCCGGCATTGGTCAGGAGGATCATCGCCGTGCCGGAATTCGGGGCGATCTCTTTCAGCCTGGCGACTTTCTCGTCGAGGGCGGCGTCGAGCTTCTTTGCCTCTTCCTGCTTGCCGAAGATATCGCCGAGCTTGGTGATGTTGCCTTTGACGCTGTTGATGAATTCCTTGGAATCGATCGACATGTCGATGGCGGGCGTGATCTTCGAAACGTCAGGATATTTCGCCCGCGAACGGCCGCCGACGATGACGAGATCAGCCTCGGCTGCATTGATTGCCTCGTAATCGGGCTCAAACAGCGTGCCGACCTTCAGATATTTGCCGTCGGCGTATTTCTGCAGGTAGGCTGGCAGGTTGGAGCCAACGACGCCTGTTGGCTCGACGCCCAGCGCATCGAGATTGTCGAGCGAGGGAATATCCAGAACCAGAACCTTCTTCGGTGCCGCTTTCAGCACGGTTTCGCCCTGCGCGTGCTTTATCGTCATTTCCTCAGCACCTGCGGTCATTGCGCCAAGGCTGAAGGCCGCTGCCGCCAGCAGCCGAACGGGGAAGGTGAAGTTTATGGCCACGAATATGTCCCTTGCAATATGGTTCTGGACCGGCGGAAGTGCGCCCGCCGGGTTAACTTGATGTTCGCTATCAGCTTTATTGGCAAGGTCGGCGGAAATCAAAAATATGTTTTAGAATTGTTCTGAATTGCGGTGAGCGGGAAATGTGTGGGCGGGAGAGCATGGCTTGCAATCTCTCCGGACGTCATCCTCGGGACAAACCTACTGCTGTCCGGTTTAAATTTCCGGACAGGCTGCAGTCTCTTTGAAGTCGGTGGTGAAGGGTGAACATTCACTCGACGTCATCCTCGGCCCTGTGCCGAGGATCTAACCACGTCGAATAAAATCAAAGCTTTAGCAGATCCTCGGGACAAGCCCGAGGATGACGGAAGCACCGTTTTCGCTCGCGTCGCTAACCCGGTCCGTGTCCGCACGCCTCAATTCGGCGGCCAGTCGCCGATGATTTCGCGTCTTTCCAGCTTCAGCGACCGGTCGGGCTGCACGCGGTAGGTTTCCATTGCAAACCGCCCGTCATCCATGACGAATTCGTTGCTGAGCGTGCTGCCGACGGGGGATTTGGTGAGTTTGGTGCGAGGCTGCCCGCCATAGGTGATGCTGCCGGGAATGGGTTCCACATCGGGAGCGGCGGTGGAGCAGCCGGCAAGGGCCAGAACCATCATCATCGCGATCTTGCGCATGTTTTTCTCCTGCGTTTGGACAGGAGTTATATCATGGCCGCGTTCGCGCCACACATCCCGTTGGCGTGAATAAAAAAGGCCCCGCATCCGAGGATACGGGGCCAGTTGCCTTGGGAGGCTCTTTGTTATCAGTCCTCGTTGGCGGCAAGCTGCGACAGTACCTCGCCACGGCCGCGGATGCGCATGATCAGCGGGATGATGAAGGCGGCTGCTGCGACAGCGAACAGGCCGACGGCGATGGGCGAGGTGAGCAGCACTATCGGATCGCCCTGGCCGATGGCGAGCGCGCGGCGAAGCTGCTGTTCGGCAAGCGGGCCAAGGATCAGGCCGACGACAGCCGGCGCAATCGGATAACCGAAGATACGCATGATGTAGCCGAGGATGCCGAAGGCGAGCAGCATGCCGAGTTCGAACACTGAGGGGTTGGCGCCGATGGTGCCGAGCGTGGCGAACAGCAGGATACCCGCGTAGAGCCAGGGCTTCGGAATTGTCAGCAGCTTCACCCACAGGCCGACGAGCGGCAGGTTGAGCACCAGAAGCATCAGATTGGCGATGAACAGGCTGGCGATCAGGCCCCAAACGAGCTGCGGATTGGTAGCGAACAGCAGCGGGCCGGGCTGCAGGCCGAACTGCTGGAAACCGGCGAGCATGATGGCGGCAGTTGCCGTCGTCGGCAGGCCGAGCGTCAGCAGCGGCACGAGCGTACCGGCTGCCGAGGCGTTGTTGGCGGCCTCTGGTCCGGCAACACCTTCAATGGCGCCGTTGCCGAATTCTTCCGGATATTTGGTCAGCTTCTTTTCGGTGGCGTAGGAAAGGAAGGTGCCGATTTCAGCGCCACCGGCAGGCATTGCGCCGATGGGGAAGCCGATCAACGTGCCGCGCAGCCAGGGTTTCCACGAGCGCGCCCAGTCCTGTGCACTCATCCAGACCGAACCCTTGACGGCCTCGACCTTTTCGTCGCCGCTATTGCCCTGTGCGACGATGAACAGTGTTTCGCCGATGGCGAACATGGCCACCGCAAGCGTCGTCACTTCCACACCGTCGAGCAGGTCGGGAATGCCGAAGCTCATGCGGGTCTGGCCGGTCAGCTGGTCGATGCCGACAATGGCAAGTGCAAAACCGATGAACAGCGAGGTGAGGCCGCGCAGCGCCGAATCTCCGAAAGCGGAGGAAACGGTGACGAAGGCGAGCACCATCAGCGCGAAATATTCGCGCGGGCCGAACACCAGCGCCAGCTTGACGATAAAGGGTGCAACGAAGGCAAGCGCGATGGTGGCGATGAGGCCGGCGACGAAGGAGCCGATGGCGGCGGTGGCCAGCGCCGGGCCGCCTCTGCCCTTGCGGGCCATCTTGTTGCCTTCGAGCGCGGTCACGATCGAGGCGCTTTCGCCCGGCGTGTTGAGCAGGATCGAGGTGGTCGATCCGCCATACATGCCGCCATAATAGATGCCGGCGAACATGATGAGCGAACCGGCGGGATCGAGCCGGTAGGTGACGGGCAGAAGCAGCGCCACGGTCAGCGCAGGCCCGATGCCGGGCAGAACGCCGACGGCGGTGCCGAGCGTGACGCCGATCAGCGCATAGAGCAGGTTCATGGGCTGGGCAGCAACCTCAAGACCGTGCAGCAGGAATTCAAACGTACTCATGGACAGATGTCCCCCAAGTCGAGCAGAAGGGCGGGCGGAACGGCTGGCATTCGCGTCATCGCGCGCCGGCGGTTCCTGTTATCCCGAATTTTGGTCGGAATGGCTGTTAGAAGAACAGCCGTTCCAGAGGTCCGGCGGGCAGCGAAAGCTGCAGCAGGCGCGCGAAGATGAACCAGATGGCAAAGCTCAAAACGATGCCGATGGGGATCGAATACCAGAGCTTGCGTTTGCCGAAGGCGCGCGCCGTAAAGGCAAACAGCAGACCCGTGGCAATGGAGAAACCCGCCACATTCAGCAGCAGCATCTGCGCGGCAAGGCCGGCGACGACCCAGATGACCGGGGCGATTTCCTGTTTGTCGCGTTCGGGAAAATCACCGCGCCAGGCTTCAATGGCCGTCCAGAGCGCCAGGCCGACAAGACAGAAGCCGATGGCGTAAGGCACGGTTGCCGGGCCGACCGGCGAATAACCGGTAACGCTGGCGAGACGGGCGCTGTCCCAGAAGATCACTGAGGCGATGAGAACGAGGAAGACGGCGATCGCCAGCGCCGCCCAATCAGGGCGGCGCTTTTGATGTTGTGAAGGGTTGGAACCCTGGCTCATTTTACCAGTCCGATGTCTTTGAGGATCGTTTCGGTGGCGGCAGTGTCCTTGGCAAGCTGTGCCTTGAACTCGTCGCCGGAAAGGTAGGTGTCCATCCAGCTCTTGGTCTTCAGGGTTTCCTGCCACTTGGCGGATTTCGCCAGCTTCTCGACGTCTGCACTAACGGCCTTTTCCTGTTCCGGCGTCAGGCCGGGAGCAGCGGCGACCATGCGCCAGTTCTGAACCACGACATCAAGGCCGCTTTCCTTCAGCGTCGGTGCGTCAACGCCTTCCAGCTTCTCTTCGCTGGAAACAGCGAGCAGGCGCAGCGTGCCGGCCTTGACCTGGCTTTCGAATTCACCGTAGCTCGAAATGCCGGCGGTTACCTGCGAGCCGAGGATCGAGGCAAGCGCTTCGCCGCCGCCGGAGTAAGCGATGTAGTTGATCTTGGTCGGATCGACACCGGCCGCCTTGGCGATAAGGCCAACGGCGATATGGTCGGTGCCGCCGGCGGAGCCGCCGCCCCAGGAAACGCTGCCCGGATCCTTCTTCAGCTGGTCGACGAGGTCGCCGATGGTCTTCAGCGGCGAGGATGCCGGAACGACGATGGCTTCATATTCGCCGGTCAGGCGGGCGATCGGCGTCACTTCATTGAGGGTGACGGGCGACTTGTTGGTGAGGATCGCGCCGACCATCACGTAACCGCCGACGATGAGGGCGTTCGGGTTGCCCTTCTGCTGGCTGGCGAACTGCGCAAGACCGATGGTGCCGCCGGCGCCCGGTACGTTCTGCACCTGAACGCTCTTGGAAATGCCTTCTTCCTGCAGCACGGTCTGCAGGGAACGCGCGGTCTGGTCCCAGCCGCCGCCGGGGTTGGCCGGGGCAATGATGGTGTAATCCGCTGCAACCGCCGGAAGAGCGATCACGCCCGCCAGAAATGTGCCGATAAGAAAATGTTTCACGTAGAAAACCCTCCTCAGGATGCCCTTTTGGGCGTCGTTTTTCGTTTTATGCGGGGGGCTTCAGAGCGCATCTGTCCAGCGCTGAAAACTCAAGCGCAGGGCCTTGGCGATCGTTCAGATTTCCTCCCGCATCTTCTTCCGCCTCCACGGAATGAAGAAGGATTGCAGAGCATCACAAAAAGCTGTCATCTAACTGACGCTACGCAAGTCCTTGCGCATTTACTCTCTATTAATTTGTATCGGACGTCTACTGTGGCGTGTGGGACGACTTTGTTTTGCGCCGTCGATGTTCACTCCACCCTCATTCCTGTGCCTGTCACAGGAATCCAGTCGACGCACGTCTGTGCGGCGAGAAGAGTCCCGTCAGCCCAAAGACTTGGGCTGGCTGGATTCCTGTGACGAGCACAGGAATGAGGGAGGGGTGGGGAACCTACTGCGAGCGCAACGCCTCGTTCCAGCGCTCGATCAGGCGGCTGCGTTTCACCTGATCCAGATAGACCATCAAGCCGGGGCTGACGGGCACGGGACGCAATTGTGCGCCGTGGATGGCCTGCATGGTGTTGGCGGTGTTTTCGCCGGCCACTTCCGGACTGACGGCGGGGATCTGCAATTGCCGGGCCATGATCGTCTGGCCTTCCTTGGACATGAAGAATTCGAGATAACGGCGGCCGAGTTCGGGATTGGCGGCGGCTTCCGGCACCAGCCCGATGCGCGACATGACCACGGTATAATCCTTGGGCAAAACGATGCCGACATCGGGGTGGCGCGAGGCCCAGTCGGCCGCATAGGAGCCGAGAATATTGTAGCCCAGCACGAAACGGCCGTCGGAAACGCGTTCCAGAATGGCCGAGGAGGTGGAATAGACCTTTACGCCGGCGGCCCCCATGGCCTTGATGACGTTCCATATATCGCCGAATTGCTCCTGGTCCCGCGACATGAACAGGAAGCCGACACCGGAGCGCTCAATATCGTAGGTGGCGATGCGGCCATATACCTCCTTGGCATGGTGTTCGAGGTAATTGACGAATTCTGCGCGGGTGGCGGGCGGTTTTTCGGTGGTGAAGCTCGGCTTGTGATAGACGAAGACCGCCGGCTCGAAGGTCAGCGCATAGGCGGTGTTGCGCCAATTCGCCCAGGCGGGCCAGCGCGCGCTCATGGCGAGATCCGAACGCTGGGCGTAACCGTCATTGCTCAGTTTTACCTGCAGATCCATGGCGGAGGAGAAGGCGAAATCGGCGGTCTTTTTGCCGGCATCGGTTTCCTTGACGATGCGGTCGTAGATTTCGCCGGTCAGCATGTCCTCGTAATGGACGGCGATATCGGGATTGGCCTTCTGGAAACCCTCGATCATCGGCGTTGCCAAAGGTTCATCCAGAGAGGAATAGACTACCAGCGTTTGCGCGTCCGGCTTGCCAGATGGGGCCGGAAAAACGGCAACCTGGGCAAGCCCGGGCGAGGCCATGCAAAGACAGAGGCAAAGAAGAAGGCAGATACGCATGGAAAAGATCATGCCGCAGGCGCTTGCCATTCACAAGCGGCAAGGGCTTGGTTAAATTAGGACATCGCGGGAGGGAAGATTTGCGTATTTTGCTGGTCGAGGACAATCAGGTGCTGTCGGAGGGGTTGTCGGCGCTGCTGCGGGGCAGCGGTTACGCGGTGGACGTGGTTTCCGACGGCGCTTCCGCCGATGCGGCGATTGCGGCTGAAAGTTTCGATCTGGTCATTCTCGATCTCAACCTGCCGGAGATGGATGGTATCGAGGTGCTGCGCTCCATGCGTTCGCGCCAAGACAAGGCGGCGGTGCTGATCCTGACTGCGCGCGGCACGCCGGAGGAAAAGGTCAAGGGGCTGGATCTCGGCGCTGACGACTACATGATCAAGCCCTTCGATATCACCGAATTCGAGGCGCGGGTGCGGGTGCTCTTGCGCCGCAATGCCGGGCTGCGCTCTTCCGCGCTCAGTTTCGGCAAGGTTCTGTTCGATCTGACATCGCGCACCTTTTCGGCGGATGGGCGTCCGCTCGATATTCCGGCGCGCGAAGTGGCGCTGCTGGAAGTGCTGTTCATGCGGGCGGGCAAGGTCGTCGCCAAGGAAGCGATCGTGCAATCGCTGACAGGCTTCGACGACGATATTTCCGCCAATGCCATCGAGCAATATGTCAGCCGCCTGCGCAAGCGGCTCGCTCCCCACGGGCTGACGGTGAAGACCGCACGCGGCATCGGTTATTATCTCGAAAAGCTGCCGGAGATGGCTGAATGAGACAGGCCGCCTATTCGCTCAGGCGGCGACTTTTAGGCTGGCTTCTCATTTCCACTGCCATCATCGGCTGCGTTGCGCTGACCGATACCTGGCGCGAGGCGGTCAATACCGCCAATGTCGTCTCCGACCGGGTGCTTTCCGGTTCCGCACTTGCCATTGCCGAGCGGGTGGTGGTGGCCGAGGATGGTTCGCTGGAAGTCGACATCCCCTATGTGGCGCTGGAAATGCTGACATCTGCGGCGCAGGACCGGGTATTCTACCGTGTCGATGGGCCGAACGGGCAATTCCTCACCGGCTACCAGAACCTGCCGACGGTGGAGAACCCGAAGGGTGATACCCCCGCCTATCGTGATGCGGTGTTTCGCGATGAGCCGATCCGCATCGCCGCGATCCGCCGCTTTGCCTCCACCGGCATCAATTCCGTGCCGTTTTCCGTGACGGTCGCCGAAACCACCATTGCCCGCAGCCAGCTGGCGCAGGCCATCATCCTGCGTTCGGCACTGCGGCTGCTCTTGATGATCGTGGGGGCGGCGATCATCGTCTGGATCGCGGTGACGATTTCTCTCAGGCCGCTTTACCGGCTCAGCGAAGCCATTGCCGAGCGCAGCCCGAACGACCTGCATCCCATCCGCCAGTCCGTGCCGGTGGAGGTGGAAAATCTGGTGGAAACCGTCAATTCCTTCATGGTGCGGCTGCAATCGGCGCTCGATGCTCTCAGGCATTTCACCGGCAATGCCAGCCACCAGCTGCGCACGCCGCTTGCCATCATCAGCACCCAGCTAGCCCTTTCCGCCCGCGCGGGAAGTTTAGAGGAAGCACAGGCGGCGGCGCTGAAGGGCGGGGCGTCTGTGGCGCATGCCGAACATATCCTCGCCCAGCTGCTACGCATGGCGAACATCGATGCTGCCGGCTCCAGCGAAAAGCATGATTTTTCTGCGATAGACCTCGTGGCCGTTGCACAGAACGTGACTGCCGATTTCGTGCCGCGCGCGGCAGATGCCGGCATCGATCTCGGTTTCGAAGGCGAGGGTGAGGCGACCATTCTCGCCGAGCCGCTTTTGATCGGTGAGCTGATCGGCAACCTCGTTTCCAATGCCATCAATTATGCCGGGCGCGGTGCGGAAGTCACCGTCCGCGTCGGCGAGCAAGCGGGCGCCGTCTGGCTGGAAGTGGAAGATAACGGCCCCGGCATTCCGCCTGAAAAACGCGCCATGGTGCGCCAGCGCTTCGCCCGCGGCGAAGCCAACGCCGCCCCCGGCGCCGGCCTTGGCCTCGCCATCATCGAGGAGATCGCCGGGCTGTTCGGCGGGCGGCTGATGCTGGAAGACGGCGCGGAGGGGCGTGGGCTGAGGGCGCGGGTGGTGTTTGGTGGAGCGGAAAAGGCGCCATAACCCGTCGGTTTATCAGGCGGCCGTGTCTGCAGGCGATTTCGCCACCAGCGAGAGCCTGTAGCCCAGCGCGTCCGCGACCTTGGCAATCGTCGCCAGTTCCGGATTTCCCTCGCCGCTCAACGCCTTGTACAAGGTCTGGCGGGGAAGGCCGGTTTGTCTCGAAAGGTCAGTCATACCCTTGGCCCGCGCCACGACGCCCAGCGCATGCGCAAGTTCCTGTGCGTCGCCGCTCTCTGTGGCGTCGGCGATGTAAGCGGCAAGCGCTTCGTCACTATCAAGATAACGGGCAGCATCGTAATCGCGTGTCACAAGTGGCATGGTCTCACTCCTTGAGCGCTCTGGCCAGTTTCTTGGCTCTGGCGATGTCGCGGGACTGTGACGCCTTGTCGCCGCCACACAGCAATATGATGACGACATCGCCGTGCTGGACAAAATAGACCCGATATCCGGGTCCAAGGTCGATCCTGAGTTCGCTGACGCCTTCGCCAACCGGTTTCACGTCTCCGGGATTACCGTCCGCCAGCCGGTAAATGCGGCGTGCGATGCGGGCGCGCGCCTGCACATCGCGCAGACCCGCCAGCCAGTCGGCAAACTCGCTTGTTTCCCGGATCGTGAGCATGACCGAATGTAAACTGTGGTTGTCATTTCGTCAATGACGAAGGTTTCACCCCATCCGCTCGGAAGCATAACTTCCCGGGCTTGGCGGGAAGACCACGGTGCGGTTGCCGTTGATGAAGGTGCGGTGGTGGATATGGGCGTGGATGGCGCGGGCCAGAACCTGGCTTTCCACGTCGCGGCCGAGCGAGACATAGTCTTCGGCGCTCTGGGCGTGGGTGATGCGCACGGTGTCCTGCTCGATGATCGGGCCTTCGTCGAGATCGGCGGTGACGTAATGGGCTGTCGCACCGATCAGCTTCACGCCGCGCTCATAGGCCTGCTTGTAAGGGTTGGCGCCCTTGAAGGAGGGGAGGAAGGAATGGTGGATGTTGATGATCCTGCCTGACATCTTGCGGCACATATCGTTGGACAGCACCTGCATGTAACGGGCCAGCACCACAAGCTCCGTGCCGCTGGTCTCGATGAGATCCATCAGCTGGCCTTCGGCCTTCGGCTTGTTTTCCTTCGTCACCTTGATGTGGTGGAAGGGGATGTCGTGATTGACGACGACTTTCTGGTAGTCGAAATGGTTGGAAACGACGCCGACAATGTCGATCGGCAGCGCGCCGATCTTCCAGCGATAGAGCAGGTCGTTGAGGCAATGGCCGAAACGCGACACCATCAGCAATGTCTTCATGCGCTGGCCATCCGGATAGATGTCCGCCTGCATGCCGAATTTCTCCGCGACCGGCTGAAAGCCCTCGGTGATGGCCTGCAGGGACGCGCCTTCCTCTGAAATGAAGGAGACGCGCATGAAGAACTTGCCGGTTTCCAGATCATCGAACTGCGAACTGTCGACGATGTTGCAACCTTTTTCCGCCAGATAACCGGAAATCGCGGCGACGATGCCGCGGGTCGATTTGCAGGCCACTGTCAGAACATAGGATGTCATGCGTTTTCCCTCAAAGACGTCGCGCCGGCATGAACCGGCGCGGTTTGGCGCGTTCCATAGCGCAGCTTGGCGGCAGAGCAAAGCGCCAAGACGAACGCAGCCAAAGTCATAAAACGGGAAAGGCACCCGCGCCGTGCCGGAAGCGACATGGAATGTTCCACGGCCAGCACGGCGGCGGGAGCTATCGTGACAGGGTCGTTCCCAATTTCAGGCGCGGCGCAGGCGCATGGCCGTGCGGCCGCGGCCGTCGATCAGTTCCAGCGTGCCGCGGCGCGGCTCCAGCCGGAAGGAGCGCGCGCCCTCCAGCGCATCGATGAACTGCCGTTCCTGGCGCATGATATCAGGGGCGCAGGCCATCTGGGTGGAAATCATCCGGCCGAAATCGACGCGGTTGCGGCTGATTTTCACTTCACCGCCAATGCCGTTGCAGCCGGCATTGGCCGACACGCGGCCCTCGCGGGAAATTTCCAGCGTCGCCTGGCGGCGGCCACGAACCCGCTCGCCTCTGATATCCTGCACCAGCCAGCGCCCGTCAATGCCGGCTTCCGGTTCCGGCCTGCCCGGGCCGGCACCCACACGCTCCAGCACGAGGTCGGTATTATCTCGGCCACCTGTCAGTACCGAATAGCGCTGCGTGGTGGTGAAGAGCAGCCGGTCGCGGTCACGGATTTCGGCGCTCAGCGCATAGGAGCGGCGGCCCCTGATATCGCGGTCGTCATAACGCAGCACGAAGGGTACCGGCACCTGGCCGCGTGGGCGGATGGTGGTTTCGGCAATGGTCTGCGACGGCGCATCCGCCAGCGAAACATCGATCAGGCGCACTGTCACAGTCGCGCCCGGCGGCAAAGCGATGCGCTCACGATAGGAGACGGTGCCGCGCAGGCTTGCCGGTGCCGCCGCCGCGCCGCTTGCCGCAAAAAGCGGGGCGAGCGCAACAAGCCCGGCAAAACTGCGGCGCGAAAGAAGAGGCTGGCGATCATTCATGGGGCGTGCTCCGTGCGGTTTCCGTTCGAATTTCAACGGATGATAGAAAACGGCACTGAACGGGCGATGAACCGATGGATGTTCCCCTTAATGCTCGAGGAGAGGTTCGGGGTGGGTGATGGCGTGTTCGATTGCGAGAGCCGAGGCATCGCCACCCTCATTCCTGTGCTTGTCACAGGAATCCAGCCCCCGTGTGTCCACGCGGCAGAGGAGTCTTTTCAGCCCAAGGACTTGGGCTGACTAGATTCCTGTGACAAGCACAGGAATGAGGGCTAGGAGAGGTCGCCGCAGCCACGGAAAGCAGTTCCTCGGGCTGCAGCCTCCGGCTCACCTCAGCCGCGGAAACCGTCCCGCAGCGCTTCGAATTTCGCCAGTTGCTCGGCCCGCAATTCCTTGTTCTCGTCGCGGCGGACGAAAATCTTGAACATGGCGCCGCCGGCGGCATTCATGAACCAGACGGAACAGGAGCGGCGGCCGTGAAAACCGCGGTCAACGAAGGTGATGCCGGCGCAATTGTCCTTCTTGATGTGACCGCCGATCGGGCTGTCACCGTGGATGTTGAACCAGCCGTGGCTTTCACTGCCTTCCGGCAGGTGGCCGGGCACTTCCAGCACGATATCGCCGGTCTGCACGATCATGAGGACTTCGCCCCAGCTGCGCATCTCGCTCCAGATCGCGTCGAAACGGTCGGCGGCAGCGGACACGGCGGATCCTTCAGGCAGGATCGCCAGAATTTCGGCCGGTGTTACTTCGGCCTTGGCGGCGATGGCTTCCACGATACCGTCAGGCTTTTCGGCAAGGGCGGCGGCGGCGCGCGCCTGTCTGTCGTCATCGGTCTTTTGGGCTGCAATGCTCATCTGCTGTGCCTCAGGCGGCAATCGAACGGCGTTCGCCATTCTTGTCTTCATGGATGATGACGTCGAAGCCTTCAAAATGCGGGCCGGAGAGATATTCCACCTTGCCGCGGTTATCACCGGCTTTGGCGTGGGCGGCGCGGAACTGTTCGGATTTCGTCCAGG
The DNA here is from genome assembly GCF_001263295.1 of Agrobacterium sp. SUL3. Lineage (NCBI taxonomy): Bacteria > Pseudomonadati > Pseudomonadota > Alphaproteobacteria > Hyphomicrobiales > Rhizobiaceae > Agrobacterium > Agrobacterium sp. SUL3. The sequence goes on along the minus strand of NZ_KQ414499.1, from coordinate 561,926 downwards.
CGAGGAAGTCTTCCTTGGTGGCCCACACGGTGTGCGAGGCATAAAGCGTATGGTCGTCCGCCTTCGGGCCTTTCAGCATGTGGAATTCAATATAGCCCTGCAATTCGCTGAGGTGCGATTTGCGCTCGCGCCAGATGGATTCGAAGGTTTCCTCGTAACCCGGCACGACGCGAAAACGGTTCATTGCGATAAACATGAAATTCTCCCTTTAAGTTTCCAGTTTCAGTCAGGATATCCAGCCGCGGCGACGTTGGGAAGAGGCTCACGACAAAGCGAACAAATTTACTCCACTTATTGATTGCGCGGCTCATAAGCATGTGCAAATAACTCAAGTTAAATGGTGCGGGCAAAGCCGCGCCCGCCCGTATTTGGTCGTGTTTCAGGATAACGCCATGTTGAATTTTCGCCTTCGCCCGCTTGTTCTCGCCGCACTCGTGCCCGCCGCAATCGCCTTTGCCGCGCCGGCTGCCATGGCTTCGGACAAGGGTAATCCGGAGGCGAAACGTATTGTCGCGGTTGGCGGAACGGTGACGGAAATCCTCTATGCGCTGGGTGCGCAGGATCGCATCGTGGCGCGCGACAGCACCAGCAGCTATCCGGCGGATGCGCTTTCCAAGCCTGACATCGGTTATATGCGGGCGCTGTCGTCGGAAGGTATTCTGTCGCAGAAACCGGATCTCATCCTCTCCGAAGACGGCTCCGGCCCGGCGGATGTCGTCGCTATTCTCAAGGCCAGTGCGGTGCCTTTCGTCACGGTCGATACGCCGCCAAGCGGCGATGCGATACCGAAGAAGATCGAGGATGTCGGCGCGGCCGTGGGGCTTTCCGACAAGGCGAAGGCGCTGGCGGCGGACACCAGGGCCGGACTGGATGCGCTTGCCAAGGATGTTTCGACTGTCCCTGAAAAGAACAGGAAGCGCGTTCTTTTCGTGCTCTCCAGCGCCGGCGGCCGCGTCATGGCGGCGGGCAAGGATACGGAAGCCGCGGCGATCATCGAAATGGCCGGCGGCATTAATGCCGCTCAGGAAATCAGTGGTTACAAGCCGCTGACGGATGAGGCGGTCATTGCCGCCGCACCCGATGTCGTGCTGACGATGGCGCGCGGTGACCATGCCGGCAAGGCGGCCGAGATTTTTGCGCTGCCCGCCTTCCAGTCCACGCCGGCCGCGGCTGAAAAGGCGCTGATCAGCATGGACGGGCTTTATCTCATCGGTTTTGGCCCGCGCACGCCGGCCGCCGGCCGTGAGCTGGCAGCGAAGCTTTACCCGGAGGCGGTGAAGCCGTGAGCCTTGCTGCCTTGAGTTCCGCTGAGGGCAGGGTTGCCGGCGACAGATCCCGGCAGGGGGTCGTCACGCTTGCCGTGCTTGTCGGCATCCTGCTGTTTGCCTGTGGCGTATCGCTGGTCAGCGGACCGACGGGCGTCGGCATCTCCGAACTCTGGGCTTATCTCACCGGCGGCGCGGCCGAGCTCGACGCCCGTGATAAAATCATTCTCGAGGCGGTGCGCCTGCCACGCACGGCGCTCGGCATGTTGATCGGCGCGGGGCTTGGTGTCTCCGGCGCGATGATGCAGGGGCTGTTCCGCAATCCGCTGGCGGACCCCGGCATTGTCGGTGTCACCTCGGGGGCAGCGCTGTTTGCGGTTGCCGCCATTTCGTTGGGTGAAGGCGCGCTTGCCACGGTTGCGGTGTTTTTCGGCCCGCATTTCCTGCCGCTGATGGCGTTTTTCGGCGGGCTCCTGAACACTTGGGTGCTTTATCTGATCGCGACAAAGGATGGCGCCACCTCCACCACCACGCTCATTCTGGCCGGTATTGCGGTTGCGGCAATCAGCGGTGCGCTGACCGGCCTGATGATCTTCGTCGCCGACGACCGGGCGCTGCGTGACATCACCTTCTGGTCGCTCGGCTCGCTCGGCGGGGCAACACCCGCCAAGGTGCTCGCCACCTTGCCGTTCATCATCATCGTGCTTGCTATCATCCCCTTCGTCGCCCGCGGGCTGGATGCGCTGATTCTGGGCGATGCCGCCGCCTTCCACATGGGCATTCCGGTGCAGCGGCTGAAGCGGATCGTCATCCTGGCCGTTGCCGCCGCCTGCGGGGCGAGCGTGGCGGCGGCCGGTTCCATCGGTTTCGTCGGCATCGTCGTGCCGCATCTTCTGCGCCTCGCCATCGGTCCGTCGCACCGTTTCCTGCTGCCGGCATCGGCACTAGGCGGCGCCGCATTGCTGCTTTTGGCCGACAGTTTCGCCCGCACGGTGGCGGCGCCGGCGGAACTGCCCATCGGCGTGGTCACGGCGCTGATCGGAGCGCCGGTCTTCCTGTTCCTGCTGCTGGGCCGCGGCGGTTTTTCCATGCGGAACGCATCATGATCCGGGCCGAAAACATCACCCTCATCCGCTCCGGTCGCCGCCTGCTGGACGATGTCAGCGTCGATCTGCAGCCGGGCAAGGTCAATGTCATCATCGGCCCGAACGGTGCGGGTAAATCCACGCTGATGAAGGTTCTGTGTGGCGAGTTGCATCCGGAACATGGTTCGGTGACCTATAACGATATCGCCCTGCCGCTGTTCAAGCCGGTCCAGCTTGCCCGCCTGCGGGCCGTGCTGCCGCAGAATACCCAGCTTGCCTTTCCCTTTACCGCGCTTGAAATCGTCCGCATGGGGGCGGTGGCGCAGGGATCGCGCGCGCCGGAAGAACAGGCCCGCCGGGCGCTTGCCAAGGCCGGCTTGCGGGGGTTCGAGCAGCGCTCCTACAACATGCTGTCGGGCGGCGAGCAGCAGCGCGTGCAATTTGCCCGGGCGCTGGCGCAGGTGCCCTTTCCGGTGGAAAATGGTGAGGTACGGGCGCTATTTCTTGATGAACCGACGGCTAGTCTCGATATCGGCCACCAGATCGCGGTCCTGGAAACCGCGCGCGATTTTGCGGCTGGTGGCGGTCTCGTGCTCGCCATCCTGCATGATCTCAACCTTGCGGCGGAATTTGCCGATCAACTTATCGTCATGCATGGCGGCCGGGTGACGGCGAGCGGGCCATCGCTGGAAACCATCAGCGACGAGACGATCGCGCGGGTTTACGGCATTGGCGGCGTTGTCGGCCGGTTGCCGGCGCGGCATATTCCTTATGTGCTGCCGCAGTCGCGGCATCGCTAGGGCCTTTCCAAGGAAAAGTGGAAGCCGGTTTTCCGTCCGGAAATGCGGCAAAGCTCGAAAGTCTGAAATTCAGCTTTCCGGGCGGGTGGCGATGAACAGCGCCGAACCGAGCATGACGGCGGCAACAATTGCGGCGCGCATAAGCGGCGGGTCGCTGAGGAACCAGAAGGCAGCGTAACTCACCGTCATGGCCGACAAGGCTGCGATCTTGGCCTTGCGGGCGATTGCGCCACGTTCGCGCCAACGCCGAAGCGAAGGGCCGAATCTGGGGTGGCTGAGAAGCCATGCCTCGAGCCTGGGCGAAGAGCGGGAGAAGCACCAGAGCGCCAGAAGAAGAAACGGCGTGGTGGGCAAAACGGGAAGAAACGCGCCGACAATGCCGGTCGCGACCATAAGCCAGCCAAGACAGAGGTATAGAAGGCGCATGGCTATGCCGGTATCATGACTTATCTACTCATGATAGAGCGGCTGCGAGAAAACCGCGAGCCTTGTTGCCGCAGGCCCTAGCCACACCGGAAAAACCGGCGGTTTTTGCCATCACATTTGGCGTGATCGGACCGTTACTTCCTGTCGCAGGTCGCGTTTAGGGTTGAAAGCGCGACGCTCAGTCTTTATCCCCTTGGGCCGCGATGTCCGGAGCATAACCGGACCACCAAGGGTTAAGAAGAAGGAAACACCATGGCCAAGCTGATCCACTCGATGGTCCGGGTGCTGGACGAAAAGCGTTCGGTGGAATTTTACACGCAGGCTTTCGGGCTTGAGGTTGCGGAACGCGCCGAGTTCGAGAATTTTACGCTGATCTATCTCAGCAATGCCGAGGGCAATTTCGAGCTGGAGCTGACCGTCAATCGGGGTCGCGAAGTGCCCTATGCGCTGGGTGACGGCTATGGTCACCTTGCCGTCAGCGTTGCCGATGTGGATGCCGAACACCAGCGCTTCACCGAGATCGGGCTTTCGCCCGGCAAGATCATCGAAGCCGATTATAAGGGCCAGCCTTTCGCGAAATACTTTTTCATCTGCGATCCTGATGGCTACAAGATCGAAGTACTGCAGCGCGGCAACCGGTTCAAATAGGGTAGAGGCACATCATGGCAGAGGCAGGCGTCAAACTCGAGGATAGCTGGAAACGCGTTCTTTCCACCGAATTCGCCAGCCCCTACATGCTGAAGCTGAAAGACTTCCTGCTTGCCGAAAAAACAGCCGGCAAGCGCATCTTTCCCAAGGGTGCCGAATATTTCCGGGCGCTGGATCTCACACCGCTGGATGAAGTCAAGGTCGTCATTCTGGGACAGGACCCCTATCATGGGCTTGGCCAGGCGCACGGTCTGTGTTTTTCAGTCCAGCCCGGCGTGCGCATTCCGCCTTCGCTCGTCAATATCTACAAGGAATTGCAGGCCGATCTCGGCATCCGCCCGGTCGGTCACGGTTTTCTTGAGAGCTGGGCGAAACAGGGCGTGCTTTTGCTCAACAGCGTGCTGACGGTGGAGGAATCCCGCGCGGCCTCACATCAGGGGCAGGGCTGGGAGAAGTTCACCGATGCCGTCATCCGCGCCGTCAATGACGAATGCGATCACGTGGTGTTTCTGCTCTGGGGCTCCTACGCCCAGAAAAAGGCGGCCTTTGTGGATCAGCGCAAGCATCTGGTGCTGCGCTCGCCGCATCCTTCGCCGCTTTCGGCCCATAACGGCTTTTTCGGCAATGGGCATTTTTCCAAGGCCAACGCCTTTCTCGTCTCCCACGGCCGTCAGCCGATCGACTGGCAATTGCCGGAAACGGCGGGAAGCGACAAAAACCTTCTTTAGATACTCATAAATACCTTTGCGCTTTGCGGCTGCCGGGATTAAAGATAACCGGACTATAAAGTGAAGGATTATGCCCGTGTCTCTCCTGTCTGCAGAAACCTCCGTCTCGCTGCCCGATCCGCTGTCGATCGTCGATGCTTTCGAGGATCATTTTTCCGAGCATATGGAGATGGAGCGTGAGGGGCCGACGGTGCGCTTCAAGACCGAATATGGCCATGGCAGCTTCAGCGCCGAAGGCGGCCGTTTTGCCGCGCGGGTGAACTGCATTTCCGAACATATCCTGATGTCGGTTAAGGCCATGGTGGCCGAGCATATTGTCGAGTTTTCCGGCGAGACGGGGCTGGATTTCCGCTGGAGCGGCCATGGGGCCTACCAGCGGGAATTGCCCAATCTCTTCATCGGCAAGGTTGCCCGCGCCTATAACCTCACGCCGCATATGCGCCGGCTTGTGGTATCGGTCGAAAGCGGCATCGAAAGACTTGTGACCGGCGGCATGCATGTCCGCCTGCTGCTGGTGCCGGATCAGGCCCGTGCGCCGGTCTGGCCCTACCTGGCACCCACCGGCGCCATCGTCTGGCCTGCCGGCGACGATCTTTTGATGCGGCGCGTTTATACCATCCGTTCCGGCGATATTGGTCGCGGCGAGGTGGATATCGATTTCGTCATGCATGAGGGTGACGATATGCCGGGCGCGACCTTCGGTGCGACGGCAAAGCCGGGTGATGTTCTCGGCATCATCGGCCCAAGCGGCACCTGCCCGGAGGCGGAGCGTTACGTCTTTGCCGGTGACGAAACGGCGCTGCCGGTGATGCTGCGCATGGCAGCCGAAATGCCTGTGGGCAAGAAGCTCAGCGTCTACGCTGAAATTGACGACGAGGCTGAGCGGCAGGAGATTGTCTGCGCGGCCGATGTCGAATGGACATGGCTTTATCGTCGCGGCAAGCCTGCCGGCACCTCCGGCCTCATCGAAAAGGCGCTGCGCGACCACGCCTGGAGTGCGGACCACGAAGGCCTGCATGTCTTTGTCGCCTGCGAAAAATCCGAGGCGAGGGCGGCAAAATCCTTCCTGACCGATGAAATAGCCTTCCCCAAGGCGTCGCTGCGGGCTGTCGGTTACTGGGCCATGGGCGCTGCCGACGACCATTGAGGTCTGCGGCATGGCGGATTCGGCTGAACAGTGAGTTTTATCGTTCACCAATCGGGAACAATCCGTTCCCGTTGTCCGGTCTATGCCTTCTGCGCCTCTTACCCCATCTTTACGCCATGAACAGGGCGGGCCCGATTGCGAGGCCTGCCAGGCGAAAAGGGTTTATCATGCTCAACCAGATCAAGGGCCTGCACCACGTCACGTCGATGGCGGCCAGTGCGCGCCAGAATAACGGCTTTTTCACCGATACGCTCGGCCTGCGCCGGGTAAAAAAGACCGTCAATTTCGACGCGCCTGACGTCTATCACCTCTATTATGGCGATGAGGTCGGCACGCCCGGCTCCGTCATGACCTATTTCCCGTTCCCGCATATTGCCCAGGGCCGTCCCGGCACCGGTGAAGTGGGCACGACGCTGTTTTCCGTTCCCGAGGGATCGCTCGGCTACTGGCAGGAGCGGCTTTCAAAGGCCGGTGTTGACGGCCTGAAGGCTGACGAGGCCTTCGGCAACAAGCGCCTGCATTTTGCCGGACCTGACGGAGACGGTTTCGCGCTGGTCGAGGTCAGGGATGACAATCGCGCTCAGTGGACCGGCAATGGTGTCGGCGAAGATCAGGCGATCCATGGTTTTCAGGGCGCCAGCTTGCGTCTTCGCGATGAAGGGGCAACTGCCGAGCTGTTGAAATTCATGGGCTATCAGGAAGTGGATCGTCAGGATGGCGTGCTGCGCCTCGGTATTCCCGGCGGCAATGGTGCCGACTTCATCGACATCGAAACCATGCCGAATATCTCCGGCGCGCGGCTGGGTGCGGGGTCCGTGCACCACATCGCCTTTGCGGTCGAAAACCGCGCCAAGCAGCTGGAAGTACGCCAGGCGCTGATGGATACGGGCTATCAGGTCACTCCCGTCATCGACCGCGATTATTTCTGGGCGATCTATTTCCGCACGCCCGGCGGCGTGCTGTTTGAGGTGGCCACCAACGAACCCGGTTTCGACCGCGACGAGGATACCGCCCATCTCGGCGAGGCGCTGAAGCTGCCAAGCCAGCATGCGCATCTGCGCTCCGCGCTGGAAAAGCAGCTGGAACCGCTTGGGGACGAGAAGGCGGTTTAATCCGCTCTTACTTAGCCCTCCATTGCGTTTTGGCAGGACGTTGCCTCGTCTTTCTTCTCCCCGTTGGGGGAGAAGGTGGCCCGAAGGGTCGGATGACGGGGCAACGTTGCCGTATCTCACGACCCTTGCCCCCTCATCCCGCTGCCGCGACCTTCTCCCCGGCGGGGAGAAGAAGCAGGCGGCAAGCCGCAAGCCGCTCGTTCCACATGAGAATGCTCCGTTTGGCCGCCGAAGCTGTGCGGAAGCTGTTGAACCTTCTCTTTCCAGAAAGGATTATCTGATGAACAAGGACACCTATTTCCACAAATCCCGCGCCGGTGCCGCCGGTGCTCCGCTTTTCGTCGTGCTGCATGGCACGGGTGGCGATGAGAACCAGTTCTTCGACTTTGGCTCCCGTCTTTTGCCGCAGGCCACCATTCTCTCACCCGCCGGCGATGTTTCCGAACATGGTGCAGCGCGCTTCTTCCGGCGCACGGGCGAGGGCGTTTACGACATGGCCGACCTTGCCCGGGCAACCGACAAGCTGGCGGATTTCGTCAAGGCAAACCGCGAACATTACCAGTCCGGCCCAATCATCGGTCTCGGCTTTTCCAACGGCGCGAATATTCTCGCCAATGTGCTGATCGAACAGCCCGAGCTTTTTGATGCCGCAGTGCTGATGCATCCGCTGATCCCGTTCGAGCCGAAAATTTCCCCGGCAAAACCCACGCGCCGGGTGTTGATCACGGCGGGAGAGCGCGATCCGATCTGCCCGGTGCCGCTGACGACAGCGCTGGAACAGAGCCTTCAGGCGCAGGGTGGAACCGTGGAGACGGTATGGCATCCGGGCGGGCATGAAATTCGCTCGAACGAAATCGATGCCGTGCGGGAATTTCTCTCGATTTACGGGGAGTGATGCTGTCTTCCGTCATGCCGGCCTTGAGCCGGCATCCAGCCACGGCGCGTCTGCGCCGTGGAAAGAGTCTTTCGCGATCAAGGACTTGATCGCACTGGACCCCGGATCAAGTCCGGGGTGACGGAGGAAGGATTTGCTGCTCCGTCATATAATCCCAACGGAGCTAGTCCCGCCGAGCCTCAGCGATATCCACATTGCTGCAGCTGCGCCTCGTAACGCAGCGCCATGTTGGCGGAGCGGCGGGCGGCCTTCTGGACGGCGGAATTGTTGCGCCAGCTGCCCTTGGCATAACCGGCATGGCCGGAATAATAGGCGAGGTAGAGATTGTAGGGATCGTTCAGCGAAATGCCGTTTTCCCGGCGGCTCTTGGCGTGATACCAGCCGACGAAGTGGATGGCATCGGTGAAATCCGTGCGGCTTGCTCCCCGGCGGCCGGTTTCGCGCTGGTAAACACTCCAGGTGCCATCCAGCGCCTGGGCGTAACCATAAGCGCTGGACTGGCGCGTCCAGGGAATGAAGCCCAACAGCTTGGTGCGCGGCGGCCGTGCATAGGGACGGAAGGCGGATTCGGTGTAGATCGTCGCCATCATGACAGGCACGGGCACGCCGAACTCCCGTTCGGCCGCTTTCGCATCACGTCGCCAGTTGTTGAAAATGCCGTTCCGCTGTTCGAAAATCGCACAGGCATTGGTGACCTGTGACGGTGCGGTGGCGCAGCCGGCCAGAACGAGCATCAGAAAAACTACGGCAAATACGCCACGCATAACGGAACCCTTTCGTTCCGCTATTCTTAAATTGCTAACCATTAACGTCGGGTTTTAAGACAAGGTTAATTCAAATGCCGTCGATCAAGGGCCTGTTAACCCGCTGAAAATTCCTGTGGCCGGGATGGGGCGAAAACGTGCGTTGCGCTTCTGCCGCGCGCCTTTTTTCGGGATACATTTATCCCCGCGCGTCCACGGGTCCGGCCGGCCCGCTATAATCTCCTCATCCCGGTCATTGAGCGTGCGCGCGGCGCAAGGTGGACGGGGCAGGCGGCCGAACCGGGGAATTTCCCGATGTCACGGTTAAGGCAGCCGGCATATGTCCATCCGCCAAACAGGAACCCGTTTGGCGGGCGGCGTATATGTTGAGACCGGGGCCGCATCGCCTGCAAACCCTCAACCATCCTTTCAACACCCCGCAGCGATGCGGCCCATTTATCGCCTCTCAACACTGCTTCCGAATTGGGGCGGTGATATCGGCGCATATTTGAATAAAAAGCGGTCGTTGTACAAAAATGAAAACCGATAAAATTGTAGCAATCGGCTTAAAGCGCTCGAAAACAGTCGTGTGCCATTGTGGGATCACAGACGGAGAGCGCCTTTGAAAAGAGACGTTCCCACAAAACAGAAATCGAGACCGGCACAAGCCGGCGGATCGCCAAACGGGGTATGAAATGTTGAAGAAGATTATTGCTGCTGCCATCTGCGGAATTGTCGTTGCTTCCATGTCCACCCACGCCGATGCGGCGGGTGCTGCCGGTTTTGCCCGTGGTTTTGCCGCTGTTGAAAAGAGCGCGGTAACTGAGATCGGTGTTTCGGCGCCGGGCGGTTTTGATGGCTGTGTTCTTTCCGCCGGCCAATGTGTTTCGACGATTGCCGCGCCGCTTAACGGCGAGCGTCGTGAGGAACTGTTGCGCGTCAACCGCGATGTAAACGCCACCATGGGTGCGCTCGATGATTATTTTTCCGGCTTCGCAACCGATGTGCCCTCAACACCTTCGTTAAGCCTTGGCGATTGTGGTGATTGCGCCGCCATCAAGCGCACGGCGCTGGCCGGTGCCGGCTGGTCTTCGAGCGCGCTGCGCCTCGCCTTTTCGCTGAACAATGACGGATCGCTCGAAAAAGTGCTGATCGTTACCACCGACAAGGGCGATATCGTTCTCGGCAATGCCGTCTTTTCTCCGGCGGAGCGCGAAACCGCGCTTTAAGCCCATCTCTTCATGCCTGCCAGACTACGCCGGTTTCTCCTGATCCTATCTGGATCAGGAAGCCGGCGATTTTTTTCGTTCCGCGACGGCAATGCCGGCGAGCGCCATGACGAGTGCCGCAATCTGGTAGGTGTGCAGGGTTTCGCTGAGCACCACGACGGAAAGAAGCGTGCCGAAGACGGGTACGAGGTTGATGAAGAGGCCGGCGCGGTTGGCGCCGATCTGCTCCACGCCCTTGATGTACAGGATCTGCGCGATGAGGGACGCAAAAATGGCGGCATAGACCACCAGCACCCAGCCCTTCTGATCTGGCCAGACAACGCTGTTTCGCGACATTTCCCAGAAGACCAGCGGCACCGAGGTGAGGAGGGCGAAGAAGGCGGGAATGGCCATCAGGGTGCGCCAGTCGACCGCCGGTTTCCAGCGCAGGATGACGGTGTAGATGGCATAGACCAGCACGGCGAGCAGCATGACGGCATCGCCGACATTCATTTCCAGCTGCAGCAGCGAGACCGGATCGCCATGCGAGGCGAGCAGCGCCACGCCTGATATGGTGAGACAGAAGCCGACGATCTGGCCGAACAGCACGCGGGTGCGGAACAGGATGAAGTTCAGGACGAAGATGACCATGGGAATGCCGGCCTGAATAACGGCGGCATTGATGGCGGAGGTGTGCTGCAGGGCCGTGTAGAGAAACACGTTGAAGGCGGTGTAACCGACGCTGCCGAGCACGAAGAAATACGGCAGGCGCTTTTTCACCACCGGCCAGTCCTTGATGAGCTGCGGTACGGAAATGGCGAAGATGATGGCGACGGCGAAGACCCAGCGCAGGAAGGTGAAGGCCATGGGGCTGATGTGGCCGACGGCCAGCTTGCCGGCAACGGTGTTGCCGCCCCAGCAGAGCGTGGCGATGATGAGGGCGATATAGGCTTTGGAGGGCACGCTGATGTTTCGCTTCTTCACGGGGCGGGAAAACGGCAAAGGGGTGAATGGCGGTCTTGCGCCCGCGCTTGGCCCCCACGGGGCGAGATAATGCGGGAAATCCACGCCTTGTCACGGAAAAAGCAAAATTCTCCATAAGAAACAGGGTCGCTTTCCGTAAAACAACACAGTATACATTCGCGGGTTTGGGTTTCCCATCGGGTTATCGGGCGCGCAAGCGCCATGAGCAGGAAAGCAAGAAATGACGAATGTTGTGGTGGTCGGCTCGCAGTGGGGCGACGAAGGCAAAGGCAAGATTGTCGACTGGCTGTCCGAGCGGGCAGATGTCGTCGTGCGGTATCAGGGCGGCCATAATGCCGGCCATACGCTTGTCATCGATGGCATCAGCTACAAGCTTTCGCTTCTGCCGTCCGGCGTCGTGCGTCCCGGCAAGCTCGCCGTCATCGGCAATGGCGTCGTGGTGGATCCGCATGCGCTGATCGCCGAAATCGGCCGTCTGGAAGCGCAGGGCGTCAAGGTTACCCCGGAAAACCTGCGTATCGCCGACAATGCCACCCTTATTCTTTCGCTGCACCGCGAGCTGGACGGCATGCGCGAAGACGCCGCCTCCAACAGCGGCACGAAGATCGGCACCACCCGTCGCGGCATCGGCCCGGCTTACGAAGACAAGGTTGGTCGCCGCGCCATCCGCGTCATGGATCTGGCCGATATGGAGGCGCTTTCCGCCAAGGTCGACCGTATCCTCACGCATCACAACGCGCTTCGCCGCGGTTTCGGCGCGACCGAAGTTTCGCACGAGACGATCATGGAAGAGCTGGGCTCGATTGCCGAGCGCATCCTGCCGTTCAGCGAAACCGTGTGGCTGCTGCTCGACAAGAAGCGCCGCGCCGGTGCGCGCATCCTGTTTGAGGGCGCTCAAGGCTCGCTGCTCGATATCGATCACGGCACATACCCCTATGTGACCTCTTCCAACACGGTTGCCGGCCAGGCCGCCGCCGGTTCGGGCATGGGTCCGGGTTCGCTGGGGTACATTCTCGGCATCACCAAGGCTTACACCACGCGCGTCGGCGAAGGTCCGTTCCCGACCGAGCTGAATGATGAGATCGGCCAGTTCCTGGGCGAAAAGGGCCATGAATTCGGCACCGTCACCGGCCGCAAGCGCCGTTGCGGCTGGTTCGATGCCGCGCTGGTGCGCCAGTCGGTCGCCACCAATGGTATTACCGGCATCGCGCTCACCAAGCTTGACGTGCTTGACGGTCTCGACGAGCTGAAAATCTGCGTCGGCTACAAGCTTGACGGGCAGGAAATCGACCATCTTCCGGCCAGCCAGGGCGCACAGGCGCGCGTCGAGCCGATCTACATCACGCTGGAAGGCTGGAAGGAATCTACCGTCGGTGCCCGAAAATGGGCGGATTTGCCTGCTCAGGCAATCAAATATGTCCGTCAGGTCGAGGAATTGATCGGGGCGCCTGTCGCGCTTCTGTCGACAAGTCCGGAGCGTGACGACACCATACTTGTGACTGATCCGTTTGAGGATTAATGTCCTCGGCGATCTAGATTCATAAACCATATCGGGCCGGTACGTCGCCGGTCACGACGAGAAAGTGCTTATGGCGGATTTTGTAGCAGTCATTCGCAAGGCCGTGGATGGCTTGGCGAACAATACTCCCGAAAACCGGGCGAAGGTTTACGACAAGGCGCGCAGTGCGGTTGTGCGCCAACTCGAGAATATGAAGCCACGTCCGCCGGAAGAATTGTTGCGCCGGCAGATCGCCAAGCTGGACGCCGCAATCGCCGAGGTGGACAGCGAATATGCCGAGGCGCTTCCGGCGCTGGAGGAGGATGAAGAATTCTCCTCCGCTGCCGAAGAGGCCGCAGCACCTTACCATCAGCACGATATCGATGAGGATCGCGCGGCCCATGCCGCCGAGCCTGTCGAGGCGGAAGAACCCGCCTCGACCGAGGCCGCACAGCCAGAGCCGGCTTATGAAGAACCCGCCGTCGAGGAAGAGCCTCGCCACGAAGCGCCGGTTTCCGCCGCCGCCGAGCAGGATGAGCAGGTTTACGAGGAACAGCGTGAAGAAGAACGCGAGCCGGAAGAGCTCTATGAAGCGCCCGCTCCGATAACGCCTGCTGTTTCCGATGAAACGCACGGAACCTATTTCACCCGTGCGGAGGAAGAGCCGGCCTATCGCGCGGCTGACGAGCACGATCGCGAATTCGAAACCGCGCCGCGCGAAGATGATACGTCCGTTCCCGCCCATTGGGCAAAGCCGGTGAATGAGGACGACTGGCGCAAGCTTGAAGAAACGCAGGCCGACGATGCGCCCGCCGCTGACGACTATGCCGACGTGCGTGCCGAGACGGACGAGCGCCCGCTGGTTGCCGGTTATGCCGCGCAGCATTATCAGGACCCGGCGGTGAATTTCGAGCCGGAAAAGCGCGATGCGGATGACCGCTTCGGCCATGCGGCGGTGGATCACGATCCGGTCTTCGGCCGGCAGGATGAATTTTCCGAACCGCGCCAGACGGACGATACGACGCCGAAAAAGTCGGCCGTTGTTGAGGATTTCTCGTCCTATTTCCAGGACACCGAGATCGCCATTCCGGCCAAGGACGCGCCGGCTTTGCCGCGCGCCGACAATGATCCCTTCGGCGATCAGACACCGGCCAAGGACAACAAGGAACGCACCCCCTGGGACGATCTGGACGAGCTGATCGGTTATGACGGCGCGTCTTCTTCCAGCCGGGCAACTGCGGACGACACACCCGCCGTGGGCGCAGGTGCCGCGACGCCCGCCTACATGGTCAAGAAGAAGCCGCGCCGCAACTATGCGTCGCTGGTGCTTGCCCTTGTCGGAGCCGGGCTTCTGGCAGGTGGCGGTTATGCGCTGTGGATGAACCGCGACGCCCTGAACGACATGGTCGGCGGGCTGGTGCAATCGGCACAGAATGGTGGCCAGACCCAGACGCCTCCGGCCACTACTCCGACAGGTGAGGCGCAGACATCGACGCCGCCTGCAACCCAGCAGCCGCCCGCCACCGGGCAGCAGCCGGCAAACCACCAGACGCCGACGCATGGCGACGATGGTTCCGTGACCGGCACGAAGTTTACCCAGCGGCTTCTGGCCGACGGGACCGAGCGTGACGAGGGACCTGCGCCGGGCGCGAACGGCCAGCCGGTTACGGCAGAAGGCCAGTCGGTTTACGAGCAGAACGTCGCGCCGCCGCCTGCGGGTGAGGCTCCGGCCAATACTGCCGGCGCGCCCGCAGGAACGCCCAATGGAACACCTGCCGGCACGCCGCCGGCCCAGCAGCCTGCCGCTGCCGCCACCGGCGATCGCATGTTCCTTTACGAGGAAGTGCTGGGCCAGACCGTTCCAACGGCCATTCAGGGCAGCGTTTCGTGGTCGCTGCAGCAGGAAAATGATGCGGAAGGCAAGCCATCGCCCACCGTTCAGGGCCAGATCACGGTTCCCGGCCGCGGCTTGAGTGCGCTCATTACTTTCAAGCGCAACACCGATCCGTCGCTGCCGGCCAGCCACCTGATCGAGATCGTCTTCTCGGTTTCGCCCGGTTTCGAGGGCGGCGCGATCGACAGCGTCCAGCGTATCGCGATGAAGAGCACGGAGCAGGATCGCGGCAATGCCCTGATCGCGGTTCCGGCCAAGATCACCGACGATTTCCACATGATCGCGCTTAACGACTTCCCGGATGCGATGAAGACCAATCTGGAGCTGCTGAAGAGCCGCAACTGGATCGACATCCCGGTCTCCTATCGCAACGGTCGCCGCGCGCTTCTGACCCTGCAAAAGGGCAATGACGGCATCGCCGCCTTCGATAAGGCGCTCAGCGAATGGGCGGCGGCGGCACCTGCTGCCGGCGGTCAGTGATGATTTTGGGGGCTTGCCGAGAGCTTGCCCCCTCATCGCCTCGCTACGCTCCGGCACTTCTCCCCGGCGGGGAGAAGAATTTGCCGCGCCCGATTGCTCCCCAAGACATAGTCCCTGACATTTGATGCGGAATAAGACGCCGCCACGGTTTCTTCTCCCCGCCGGGGAGAAGTGCCGGAGCGCAAGCGAGGCGATGAGGGGGCAACGCCCACCGGTTCTCCGCAACCATGCGTCTGGCAAACAAAAAGCCCGCAGGTCTTGCGATCTGCGGGCTTCATATTGACTTGGACGTTTAAGGACGGCTTACGCATCCACCACGCGCAATGCGCGCGCAGCCTCGAGGGCTTCCTTCTGCACCGCTTCCTGCACCTTCTCGAAGGCGCGAACCTCGATCTGGCGCACGCGTTCGCGGCTGATGTCGAACTCTGAGGAGAGTTCCTCCAGCGTCACCGGATCTTCCGCAAGGCGGCGGGCCTCGAAGATGCGGCGTTCACGGTCGTTCAGCACGCCCATGGCCTTTGCCAGCATGCGGCGGCGGGTTTCCAGTTCGTCCTGCTCGATCAACACGGCTTCCTGGCTGTCATGGTCGTCCACCAGCCAGTCCTGCCATTGGCCGGACTCACCTTCGGAAGCCTTGATCGGCGCATTCAGCGACGCGTCGCCATGCAGGCGGCGGTTCATCGAGATGACTTCTTCTTCGGAAACCTGCAGCTTGGTGGCGATTTCCTTGACGTGTTCCGGCTTCAGATCACCGTCGTCGATTGCCTGGATACGGCCCTTCAGCCGGCGCAGGTTAAAGAACAGTCGCTTCTGGTTGGCCGTCGTGCCCATCTTCACCAGCGACCACGAACGCAGGATATATTCCTGGATCGAGGCCTTGATCCACCACATGGCATAGGTGGCAAGACGGAAACCGCGTTCCGGATCGAACTTCTTGACCGCCTGCATCAGGCCGACATTGCCTTCGGACACAACTTCGCCTATCGGCAGGCCGTAACCGCGATAACCCATGGCAATCTTGGCAACGAGACGCAGATGGCTGGTGACGAGCTTATGGGCGGCGTCGCGGTCGCCATGCTCGGCGTAACGCTTGCCAAGCATGTACTCTTCCTGCGGCTCCAGCATCGGAAATTTACGGATGTCGTCGAGATATCTATTGAGACCGGCTTCACCGGCCGTAATCGTAGGCAAACTATTGCGGGCCATAAAGCACCCCCTTATCTATGGTCTGGAACGGCGCCCTCTCTGGCGTGGCAAAATCACCCGCCCGAGGCACGCCGTAAGCTGCGGGTCGTTACCGACCCCGCACGAACCCATGTGACAGATATGTATGCGCCCGCCGCGTTTCAAGCGAACGCTGCGTTCACACATGCGTTATGTTCCGGCGGCATTGTCTCTGACCTGTTTAACTTTCGAACGGTAGATTCGTTCCGAAAAACCGCCAAGGCCGGAGCGTACCATCAGTTCATACATTACCCGTCGCCGCATGGGATTGTGCAGGCGCACGACGTTGGAACCGAGGAACTGCGTCTCGACATGGCCAAGCGCCTGCAGATCGGGGTCAGTGGCAATTGCGCCCGCATAAGTCGCGTGAAATTCCCGGCGGCAGACATAGGTTTTATATTTGGTCATGCCGAAGCAGACGAGGCTATGGCCATGGGTGCGCAGAAAATCGGCCACACCCACCGTCACCTCCGGCCAGGCCGGGTTGAAGGTATCGTCGAAAACGATGATGCCGTGCGGGGCGATCACCTCCATCGCCAGTTTCGCATCCGCCAGCACGTGATGCAGGTGGTGGCCGCCATCGATGCTGAAAAAGCGCGCCGGGCCGATGCGTGAGGTGATCTCGGCGGGGGCCAGCCGGGTGCTGTCGCCCCTGATGATCAAGTCCTCATCCATGGCAAAACCCAGCCGGCGGCCGTTTTCCATCAGCCGCTCATATTGATCGAGGCTGCCATCTTCGGGCGGATCAAGATCGAACAGATCGACGCCCAGCACCTTTTCCTGCGTCCCAGCGAATTTGCGCAGCAGGAAATAGGAGCGGCCATAATAGACACCGATTTCCGCCATTCCACCCTTGAGATCGTCTCGCGTCTGCGCCTGCAGCAAAGCCTTGAAGACAAGCGCATCGGGTGGGTCGATATAACCTTCTATGCTGCGTAGATCCTGAAATATGAACCGGCGGTCTTCGATATTCATGCGCGATAGATCCCGTCATCATGCCGGTTCCGCTCAGGCTTTTGCATCGAACGGAAGGCGTTGCTTGCGGCGTCGGTTATTCGGCAAGCTCGGCATGCGGCCACGGTGTTTGCGGGGACGATTACAAGCCTTGCGGGGGCCGAGGAGGTGCGACGATTGAAGCGAAATTGGGGCGGTCTACAAAAAGGACCGACTGCGGAATATCGCTATCCGCTAATCTTTTTTTATTATCCGGGACTTCCGGCGAGATACGTGGCGCGGTTTTTTTGACCGCGCCATACCAGTTTTCAGCTGCGCAGGGCTTCAAGCAGTTCTTGCATATCGTCAGGCATATCGGTTTCGAACTCCATCACCTCGCCGGTGCGAGGGTGTTCGAAGGCCAGCAGATAGGCATGCAGCGCCTGTCGCGGAAAGCGGTTGACGGTGCTTCTGGCCGGTTCTTCCAAAAGGTTCGCCTTGGTGCGGAAGGACGCGCCATATTCGGGATCGCCGATCAGCGGATGGCCGATATGGGCCATATGCACGCGGATCTGGTGGGTGCGGCCGGTTTCCAGGCGGCACTCCACCATGGAGGCGAGGCAGGAGGCGTCAGGCCGTTCATGGAAGCGCTCCATTACCTCGTAATGGGTGATCGCCTCGCGGGCGTCATCGGTATCCTCACGCTTGACGGTGCGTTTGGTGCGGTCGGCGCCGCGGCCAAGGGCAGCATCGATGGTGCCGCGCAATGTACGCGGGCGGCCCCAGACGACGGCCTTATAGGCCCGCTCCAGCGGCCCGGTGCGGCCGTGATCGGCAAATTGCGCGGCAAGATGACGGTGGGCATTGTCGTTTTTCGCCACGACCATGACGCCGGAGGTTTCCTTGTCCAGCCGGTGCACGATGCCCGGCCGCTTCACGCCGCCAATGCCGGAAAGGCTGTCGCCGCAATGGTGAATGAGGGCGTTGACCAGCGTCCCGGTCCAGTTGCCGGCGCCCGGATGCACGACGAGACCGGCGGGCTTGATGAGCACGATCAGGTCCTCGTCCTCATATTCCACGTCGAGCGGAATATCCTCGCCCTGCGGCACGGGGTCTTCCGGTTCCGGCATGACGATTTCGATGCGATCGCCCGGATGCACCTTCTTTTTCGGTTCGGTTACGGGCGTTCCGTTGAGAAGGACGGCGCCCTGTTCGATCAGCGCCTTCAGGCGGCTGCGTGACAGATCGCCGCCAACTTCGCCCACCAGCCACACATCGAGGCGGCCTTCGGCATCTTCCCCGGCAATCAGGACTTTCCTTGCGTCTCCGCCTTGTTTAAAGGGGTCGTTCATTGTTATTTTTCCGATCCATCAGCATTTCAGGGAACCCGATGACGCAGATCGAGCCAGACGAACAGGAAGACAAGCCGCTTGATCCGGCCGTGGAAAAAGTTCGCCGCAAGATGATCCGTTTGCAGATCGTGTCGGGCTCCGTGATGTTTATCAGCCTTATGGCCGTCTTCGGTGCGGTTGTCTACAAGGCGATGGGGCCGTCGAAAACGGTTCAGACGCAGAGTGCTGCGCCAAATCTTGCCGTTCCCACCGGTAACGGCCCGCTGGCTGTCACCGCCAGCCTGCCGCAGGGCTTCGTGATCGACAATGTCAGCTATTCCGGCGGCGACATGCTGTTTTATGGTCGGCTCGCCAATGGCACCCGCAAGGCGCTGGTCTTCAACGTCGCGGCCGGCCGTTTTCTGGCCGATGTGACTGTTGATGCCCAGTGAGGGCAACGAGGGTGTGCTGCTGGATGGGCGGGCGCTGATTCCGGTCGATGACCCGGCCGATCCGCGCATCGCCGCCTTTCGCGATATTCGCGAGCGTGACCTGACCGGGCGTCAGGGCCGCTTCATCGCCGAAGGCACGGTGGTGCTGCGCATGTTGGCCGCCGCCCACAAAGCGGGTGGCGCCTTCGCGGCGGAAAGCATCCTCATCCTCAAAAACCGGCTTGCGGGCGTCGCCGATATTCTTGCCGATTTTCCGGCCAAAGTTCCCGTTTATGTGGCTGAAGCGCCGGTGCTTGACGGCATCGTCGGTTTCCACCTGCATCGCGGCATTCTGGCGCTCGGCCGCCGGGTGGATCGTGATGGGCTGGAGGAGATGACGGCAGCGCTTCCGGCCGCCTCGCTGGTGCTGGTGGGCTGCGGTATTTCCAATCACGATAATCTCGGCGCGATGTTCCGCAATGCGGCGGCGTTTTATGCCGATGCAGTGTTGCTGGACGAGACCTCATGCGACCCGCTCTATCGCAAGGCGCTTCGGGTTTCCGTTGGGTCGGTCCTTTCGGTGCCTTATCATCGCGGTGGTGCTGCGGTGGAGATGCTGGAGCGGCTGTCCGAGGCCGGTTTTGCCATCTGGAGCCTTTCGCCAAACGGCGAGACCGAAATCCGTGATATTCCCCGTTCAGAGCGCATGGCGCTTGTCATCGGCACGGAAGGCGAGGGGTTGCCGCAATCGGTGCTGTCGCGGTTTCATACCGCGCGGATTGCGCAGTCGCCGCAGCTGGATAGCTTGAATGCGGGCACGGCTTCGGGGCTGGCGCTTTATCAGATGGCAGGGGTGATGGGGCGGATTTAAGGAGTGCTTACCGCTGCCTTTGCGTATGCGGCTTCACCCCCCTCTGCCCTGCCGGGCATCTCCCCCTCAAGGGGGGAGATCGACTCGTGGAGATGTCTCGCCTCTCTCAACGTTCGCGAATGAAGCGGTGGCAGCGCCTCTTGCCGATCTCCCCCCTTGAGGGGGAGATGCCCGGCAGGGCAGAGGGGGGTAAACCGCACCCACTGAGGCGGACTATCCCGCACCACCAGCTTTACTGTTCCCGCTTCCTCATCAACGCACTCGCCCCCGTCGCAAGGCTTTCCCGCCCCGATGAGCCGGAGGCCTTGGCCAGCAGACCCGGAATAGGCGACGTCTCGCCCTCCTGTGCAGCCGTCAGCGCAATCATCTTTGCGGCGATCCTCGCGATTTCGCGGCGGATGGGTTCGTCATTGCCGGTGCCGCGCACATTCAGCAGACGTTCGGTGAGCGCCGTTCCCTGATTAAGGATATCCTCGATTTCCTGCTCCAGACCTTCCGGCGAGGGTGTCGTCGGCTCAACCATGGGGGAGACCGCGGCCTCCTCCGTGGTCACCGCCTGTGTCACGTCCTCAGCAACGACGGGTGTGGTTTCGAGCGCGGCGGCTGGGGCCGGGACAGGGGTCGCCGGTTGCAACTGGCTCGCCGCTTTCTCGACCGGCACGGCCGGGTTCGGCAGGCGAATGATCATGTCGTTGCTGCGGCCGCCGGTTGCCGCCAGCTGTTCCTTCAGGCGGGCGACTTCCTGATTGCGCAGCGTCAGCATGGTGTCGAGATCGGCATTTTTCGCCATCACAGTGGCGACCTGGTCTTCCAGACGCGTGACCTTGCGGCTTTCGCGCGCAACCGCCGTCATGGCTTCCTTGTTGCGGGCCGCCACATCCTGCAATTCGCGGGTGGCGGTTTCGCCTTCCTTGCGGAAGCGCGAGGCGCTTTGTTTTGCCTGCTCGGCTTCCAGATCGCGGGTGGCGGCGGTGATTTTCGAATCATCCAGCTCGCGCGTCAGATTGGTGAGGCGGGCGGTGAGATCAGACATCTGGGCGGCGCGCTCGTTGGCGGCCTGTTCCTGTTGCGTGAGGTTCATGGCAATCGCACCGGCGCGTTCTTCGCTGGTATCGAGGGCGGCGCGCAATTCGCCGATCTCCAGCGTCAGCTCCTCGATTTTCAGCGAAAGGCTGCGGTTCTGTTCGCCAAGGCGATAGGCATCGCTGGAAGCGGCTTCGTTGGCGAGGCGCAGCGAGGTGTTTTTCTCCCGCTCGGTATCCAGTTCCTGGCGGACCTTGGCGTTTTCAGCGGCGTAAAGCGCGCGCGCCATGTCCTTCTGGGCGCGGACTTCCTGCGGGCTGATGGGCATCGTCGCGCGCAGGCGGTTTTCCGTATAGGCGACGATGCGGCGGTGGATCGCGGGTGCAATCAACAGGGCCAGCAGGGTTGCGGTGAGAAAACCCAATCCGAAAAGAATGGCATATTCGATCACGCGGGACAGTCTCCGAAACTCAGATACGCGCGCATTCGGAAAGAGGAGCGCGAAAGCACGTTACGCTATTATTGCAACCGTGGGGAGGGGTCTCCCGGCAATTGCACAGGCGGTGTCAGCGCCGCTTGTTTCTTCTCCCCGAGGGGGAGAAGTCCGCGGCAGCGGGATGAGGGGGGCACGGGTCATGAGGTGCCGGCAACGTTGCCCCTCATCCGACCCTTCGGGCCACCTTCTCCCCGCCGGGGAGAAGAAACTTGCCGCAATCTCTCGTCCTATATGCCAGCGCTGGCTCCGCTGCACTTTGATTTCAGCGAATCAGAACGGGTTCCAGGTCGGCTGCTGGGTAAGCTTCAGGTAACCGACGTTGATGCCGAGGCGTGCGCCGATGCCGGTGCGGATGGGGGCGAGCGTCACATCGCTGCTCTTCAGATAGGTCATGCCGACGCCGGCGACGATGAAGGCGGAACCGCTGACACCGCCATAACGGCGGTAAAGTGCATCGACGGAGGGAAGATTATAAACCAGCATCATGGCGCGGGTGCCCTGACCGCCATAATCCAGCCCGAGCGACGGGCCCTGCCAGAACACCGGGTGCTGGCCGGCATTCTTGGTATAAAGCGTGCCTTCGCCATAGGTGAGGCCGGCAACGAAGGCGCCGGAGCCTTCCTGGCCAAGAATGTAACCGTTCGGAAGTCCGTATTGCTGGAAGGCGCGCTCCACCACCTTGGCAAGGCCGCCGGTGGTTTCACCGAAGAATCCGTGGCCTGCATCCACGACTTCCTGGATGGAATATTGATCGCTGGTCTGGGCAAAGGCCGGTGCGACCCACATCAAGAGGCTCGCAAGGAGCGCGAAAATCTTTCCCAGTCCGAGGCGTGCAATGGTGCGGGTTTTCGTAAGGCGCATCGTCATGTCCGTCCGTCTGTTTCGTTAACGCATCAGCCCGAAAAACCGAATCGATTTTCGCAAGGGCCGATGCGTAGAGTCAAAGTTCTACAGCATCTGTCGTGCATCCTGGCGGATACACGGGGCTCCAATGTGGCCTGTTAAGGCATTTGGCATTTTGAAACCATCCTATTAACAATCGGTTTACCAAATATGGTGTCATTATGGCTTAACAATTTCCACACCGTCCGCGCCTCCCTTGCGCAGGAGAGAATTTTATGACGAGCAAACTCAATATCACGCTGTCCGGTCCCGATCTGGCGGCTCTTTTGTGCAGTCGCGTGTGCCATGATGTGATTTCTCCTGTCGGCGCCATCAATAACGGCCTCGAACTCTTGGACGAGGGCGGCACGGATGACGATGCGCTCGATCTCATCCGCACGTCAGCCCTTAACGCATCCGTGCGGCTGAAGTTCGCCCGGCTCGCTTTCGGCGCTTCCGGCTCGGCCGGTGCTTCCATCGACACCGGCGAGGCCGAAAAGGCCGCGCAGGATTTCGCTGCGGCTGAGAAGAAGGCTGAAGTCAGCTGGAACGGTCCGCGGGCCATCGTTCCGAAAAATCGTGTCAAACTTCTGCTCAACCTCTTCCTTGTCGCTTACGGCGCAATCCCGCGCGGCGGCAATGTGGATGTGCTGCTGGAAAGCCCCGATGGCGACGCCAAGTTCGAAATCACCGTCAAGGGTCGGATGATGCGCGTTCCGGCCAAGTTCGTGGAGATTTACGAAGGCCGGCTGGAAGAGGCGGTCGATGCTCATTCCGTGCAGCCCTATTACACGCTGCTTCTGGCGGAAGAGGCCAATATGACGGTGGAATATAAGGTGCATGAAGATCGCATCGTCTTTACCGCAAAGACGGTTGCCGATTGACCATTCGATTGCGGAGATGATTTTGCGAAAGGGCCGGGATTGCGTCTGCTGACGTACCGGCCTTTTTTCGTTTTGGGGAGCACGTTCATGGTTCGTCTGACCACCGCTCGCCTTCTCCTTCGGCCACACGCCATCGGGGATGAAGCGCTTTATCGCGCGTTCTGGGGGGCTGATGTTCCACAGATCGAGGGACTTACCGCGATTGCTCCGCTGGACGCGGAACTCGCATTCGCAAGGCTTTTGCGCTTTATCGGCCATTGGTCCGCTTATGGGTTCGGCCCCTTTGTGGTGGAAGAGCGTGCCACGGGGCGTATCGTGGGCGAGGTGGGCTTTGCCCATATGCGCCGTGGAAACGGGGCCGATTTTGATGGTGTTCCCGAGGCGATGTGGAAAATCGATGTCGAACTGGGCGGCAAGGGTGTCGCGACCGAGGCCGTGGAGGCCGTGACCGGGTGGTTCGACAGCAGCGGAATTTCGCAGCGGACCGTCTGCATGATCGATCCGCTGAACAGCCCTTCCTTGGCCATCGCCGCCCGATTCGGCTTTCGGCCATTCCGCGAAACGACGTTCCGGAAACACCCGATCCGGCTTTTCGAACGCGTGGCCGGGGTTTAGACGATTGGTGAGGGCGCTGCCTTGATCGTGTTTCAGTCCGTCCTCAAACCCGATTGAGGTCTCGGGCGGCGGCGGTTTGAGCCAGGAGTTGGTGCATATCAACTCCTGGAGCATCTCATGCGCAATTTTCTTCTGGCGACAATTGTCATCTTCTCCCTTGTTCCCGCCGCGATGGCGGAAAGCGCCATCGGTTTCAAGCAGATCAAATTGCTTGACGATGCCGGTGCAAGAGCGCTCAATGTATCATTGTGGTATCCGGCTGTTCCGTCCGGAAAAACCGAGGTCGTGGGTGAAAACGCCGCCTTTTACGGCCTTGGGGTTCAACCGGGTGCTTCCATTCCGCCCGGTTCCCGCCCCCTCATTCTGCTCTCGCACGGGTTTGGCGGAAGCTGGCGCAATCTGAACTGGCTTGCCGGAGAGCTTGCGCAGGACGGTTATGTCGTGGCCGCGCCGGATCATCAGGGCGAATCCTTTACCGAAGAGAATGCAGTCGAGGTCATTCCGCTATGGGAGCGACCGCGCGATATCGGCAGAACGCTGACGGCACTTCTTGATGACGATCGGCTGGCCGGCGAGATCGATGAGACGCGCATCGCCGTGATCGGCCATTCCCTTGGCGGCTGGACCGCGATGGAGCTGGTGGGAGGCCGTTATAACGCCGAACTTGCCTTGAAGGACTGCAACGCAGAGAAAACGCCACCGCAATGCAAGGCGCCACGGCTGCTGGCCAAGGTCGGCATCATCGGCGGTGGCAAGGCCGATCCGCGCCTTTCGATGGATTTGCGGGATATCCGCATCCGCGCGGCCATTGCGCTCGATCTCGGCCCGGCCGCCGGGTTTTTGCCGGAAACGCTTGAAGGCGTCGATGTGCCGGTTCTGGTTCTGGCTGCCGGTGTGGAGACGCCCGAGATCGCCGCGATCAGGGCCGATTCCGGTTATATCGCCCGGCATCTGCCAAAAACCACGACGATCTATCGGGAGATACCGGACGCCAGCCACTTCAGCTTCATGCAGCTGTGCAAGCCCGATGGCGAAAAAATCGTCGAAGAGATGTCAGCGGGCGAAGGTTTCGTCTGCCGGGATGGCGGGGGCAGGGGCCGCGCTGAGATCCACGCGCAAATCGCAGAGATAATCGGCGGCTTTCTCAAAGAGAAACTGCATTGAGACGCCTATCCGCCTGATAGATGGAGGGACGCCTCGCTGAAACCTTTCAGTTTTGTGCCGTGTCCCGATTCCTTCAAGCGGCGTTGAGAGGGTAATATCGGAAAACGAGATCTTCCGGGTCGTTGCGCGGCGCGGAGGAGTCGGGAGAACCACCGATTCGCTTGGCGACGGCGGCGGATTTGCTGTTTTGCGGGGATACGTAGCTCACCAGCGTGGACAGCTTCAGGGTTTCGAAGGCCCAGCCACGCAGCGTCATGGCGGCTTCGGCGGCATAACCTTTGCCCTCGTGGCCGTCATAAAGCAGCCAGCCCAGTTCCTTTTCGGGAAATAGCGGGCCGTGATTGATGCCGACCTGGCCGATGCATTCCCCCGTTTCATCAAGCTCGATCATCAGCGCGCCGTGGCCGAAGAAGTGCCAGTTGGCCAGATCGTGGCAAAAAACGCCCCAAGTTTTCCAGAGGTCATATGGTCCGCCGACACCGAGAGAGCGCGGTGAGGCCATGAAGGCCAGATAAGCGGGGAAATCCGCCATGGTCTGCGGGCGCAATGTCAGGCGTTGGGTTTTGAGAGTGGGGATAGGGTGGTTCATGGCATTGGTCCTTTTTGGGAGTGCCAATATGCGCTTTCTGTTGCGTCTGAATGAAGCGGGTATGTTTTGGCTGTGACGCACAACAAAAAACCCGCTGTCGCCAGCGGGTCTTTTAAAACTGTCCTGTCCTTATAAGGGATCAGGCGGTTTCGAGGAATTCCGTGGCGCCGTCAGGCTCGCGCAGAACATAGCCGCGGCCCCAGACGGTTTCGATGTAGTTTGCGCCGCCAGCGGCATTTGCCAGTTTCTTGCGCAGCTTGCAGATGAAAACGTCGATGATCTTCAGTTCCGGCTCGTCCATGCCGCCATAAAGGTGGTTCAGGAA
The DNA here is from genome assembly GCF_001263295.1 of Agrobacterium sp. SUL3. NCBI lineage: Bacteria > Pseudomonadati > Pseudomonadota > Alphaproteobacteria > Hyphomicrobiales > Rhizobiaceae > Agrobacterium > Agrobacterium sp. SUL3. The sequence goes on along the minus strand of NZ_KQ414499.1, from coordinate 536,245 downwards.
CATTTCCTTGGTCAGCGTCGTGCCCTTGCGCAGCGAAAGCAGCTCGAGCATCTGATATTCCTTGCCGGTCAGGTGAACGCGCTGGCCACCCACTTCAACCGTCTTGGCATCGAGATTGACGATCAGCTCGCCGGTGGAAATGACCGACTGCGCATGGCCCTTGGAACGGCGGACAATGGCGTGAATGCGGGCAACAAGCTCGTCCTTGTGGAACGGCTTCGTCATGTAATCGTCGGCGCCGAAGCCGAGGCCGCGCACCTTGTCCTCGATGCCGGCCATGCCGGAGAGGATGAGGATCGGCGTCTTGACCTTGGAAAGGCGCAAGGTTCTCAAGACTTCATAACCCGACATGTCAGGCAGGTTGAGGTCGAGAAGAATAATGTCGTAATCGTAGAGCTTGCCAAGGTCCACGCCTTCCTCGCCGAGGTCGGTCGTGTAGACGTTAAAGCTTTCCGACTTGAGCATCAGTTCAATGCTCTGCGCTGTCGCGCTGTCGTCTTCAATCAGTAGAACCCGCATAATTATCCCCTTTGCCGCCCGCGAACCGGTAAAACATTGCCTCGCGCGATGCGGATCCAGACGTTGCCTGATTTGCAGGCTGCCACCAAATGGTTAACAAATTCTAATTGCCTTTGGCAAGGTGTATCGAATTTATTAAGCAAAGAAGGCATTTCGCTGTTTTTGCACGTGAATCCACCATCGCCAAAATTGAAGCTTAACGTGAGGATTTCTCGCTAAGTGATTCAATCGACTCTTACATCGTCTGGCCCATTTTTTTGGACCTGGCATTTACCGACCCTTAAATGATCGTGTTTATCATTAACGATGCCCGTAAACGAAAGGTTAACGACGGTGGTTTTTTATTAACGTCGGGTAACTTTTAGGAATCATTCCGGCACAGGAGTTAACCTTTGCGGAGTGACGGGCGGGTTAAACGGGCCGATCAGGGGGGCATAGTGCCTTTTTGATCCGGGTCTCGCTATCCATGGAGTATTGCGTATGAAGTCGCGTGACAGCCTGGTTCGCCTGAAGGAATTTCAGGTCAATGAAAAACGTCGGCAGCTTAACCAGCTGCAGCAGATGATGTCCGAATTCGAGCGGATGGCAAAGGAACTGGTGCATCAGATCTCGCTGGAAGAGAGCAAGTCGGGCATTACCGATCCGACACATTTTGCCTATCCGACTTTCGCCAAGGCCGCGCGCCAGCGGGCGGATAATCTTCAGGTCTCGATCCGGGAGTTGAAGGCCCAGCAGGAAGCCGCCGAAGCTTCGCTGGAAGAGGTGCAGGCCGAATATGAAAAGGCCGCTGCCCTCGAAAACCGCGACGGAGCAATCCGCGCCCGCGCCTGATATCAGGCGCAACATCGGACGAATGATCGTCCTCATTGACGGCTGCCGGTGGATCAGGAGGCGGCTTTCAATGACGGGACGGCATGCATTTTTTTAAAAGGCCGCCTCTCAGGGGCGGCCTTTTGTTTTGCCGTGTCGCCGTATCTCCCTGCCGCCCGGCCACTCGCTGATTTCGATTGTCCGGGGGTGGGGAAAGGCGTAATTTAAGGGGGTTCCGACCGTGAGCCGGAGGCTTTTACGTACGCGCCTCAAGCGGGTGCGGACGGCTATGGCAGGGAGGGAAAAATGGCCCGCCAATATATTGATTGCCGCGAATTCCCCAGTGACAGCAAATGCACGATCGCCATCTCCGCCGATTCTCCGGAGGAGCTTATGGAAGCGGCCGTGCAACATGCTGTTGCCGTGCATGGCGCAAAGGATACGCCTGAATTTCGCGAGGAAGTCCGCCACAGCATGCATGCAGGGACGCCGCCGCTGAAGGTGGCGTGACGGGAGGCCCGACGCGCATTTATGAATGACGCAATATGGGAACGGTTGTGAAGGATCGAGCGTCTGCCGCTTGTTTCTTCTCCCCGCCGGGGAGAAGTCCGCGGCAGCGGGATGAGGGGGCGAGCTTGCCGGATTTCGGAGAGAGTGCCCCCTCATCCGACCCTTCGGGCCACCTTCTCCCCGGCGGGGAGAAGAAATATGAGGCGACGCTTGCGATTATTCTGCCCTCAGACAGAAGATAAAGCGCCCTTACCCCTGGATAACATCCGCCCATTCTTTATGGCGCAGCGTCTGGGCCTTGAAAAACGGGCAGAGCGGAATGATTTTCCAGCCGCCCTTGCGGGCCTCATCAATCGCGTGGGCTGCGAGCGCCTGGCCGACGCCTTTGCCGCGCAGGGCATCGGGCACGCCGGTATGATCGATGATGATAAGGGAAGGGGAGGTGCGCGAATAGGTCATCTCCGCCTTGTGGCCGTCGATGGTTGCCGAATATTCGCCGTGCGATCCGGTTTCGGTTGTCTTGATATCCATGATGTGCGCCTCCTTGCTGTTCGTATTGGCCACTGTAACGGCTTGCGCCTGAATTGAAACAGCGGGAAAGCGAACGCAGCGGACACAAACCGGCGACAATCATTTTACCGTAAGACTGGCATGCTGTGCGGGGAAATCCGAAATCAAACCAAATGCTCCGTCGAAAGTCCGACGGAGCATTTTGATAATTCGGTCTGGGCGCGTTGCCGCGCCGGCGCAATATCAGTGGCGATATTGCTGAATGCGCGTGGTGCGCAGGCCGGCAAGGCCATGATCGGAGATCGAGGACTGCCAGGACAGGAATTCTTCAACGGTGAGCGTATAACGCTCGCAGGCTTCCTCGAGGCTCAACAGTCCTCCGCGTACCGCTGCAACCACCTCCGCCTTTCTGCGAATGACCCAGCGACGGGTATTTGCAGGCGGAAGATCCGCGATCGTCAGAGGGCTGCCATCGGGGCCGATGACATATTTAACTCGTGGGCGTATCATTTCGGTCATTGGACACTCTATACAAACTCAAGACCATATGACGGGAACTCTATCCCCGTACCTTTAAAAATTGCCTAAGCAGCTCTAGACAATTTATTAAGAATTTGAACGGTTTCGCCTGATCTGTTCGAGTCGCCTTATTTTGCCGGGAAAAAATTTTTCCAAAAATCGCAATTTTTATCGTCCATCGGTTGTTTGCACTCACAGTGCTGCAAGCGAGAGGCATGTTTTCCCGTTACCCTGGGTAAATTCCGCCGTCCCCTCATGCTGCAGCCGCAGGCGGTCGCCGGCATTGAGGGAAAGGATGGAGGTTGCCGACTGCGAGGTGCCTGAAGTCGATGCATTGCCGGCGATGCCGAAGGGGGCCGCCGCGCCGTTGATGAAAAGCGTCACCCGGTGGCCGGAAGAGGAGACCACGGCGAGCATCAAGGCCGCCAGATAAAGACCCTTTGCCGGAACCACGAGTTCGCGCCCGCCGCCGCTCACCGCATCACCGAGCGCAAAGCCGCCCTCGGCGATGGAGAGCACGGAAAAACCTGCCGCCGTGCCATTGGCAGGTTTCGTCGTGCCCGCCGGCAGGCCGGCGACGGCGAGTGGGCGGTTCGGCATCGAGACCCTGCCGTCGCCGCTGCAAAGAAGTGCGGTGTGCCATGCGGCGCCATCCTCGCTGGTCTTGATCGAAAACCCGTCATTGCCGGCAAGGCCCATTTCCGCCCGGCCGCTCCAGCCGGACTGGAACAGCAGCGAGGCGGTATCGGCCTTGCCCGCCTTGTTGACTGTCAGGCGATGGCTGCCGTCTTCGGGCGCATGGGTGAAGAGGCTGGCAGGGGAGGCGAGCGCCAGACGGTTCGTCGTGTCGGCATCCGTGCCGATGCCAACCCTTTCCATCCGGCCAGCGGCAGGCAGCGGCATGTCGCGCCAGACGCCGTCGCGCAGGATGCGATATTTATCCTCACTGACAAACCAGGCCGTCCAGCCGGGCCGTGGCGTGATCGAGAGCCACGCGCCATCCTGCCGGAAGGCGAGCCTGCCGCCTTTGCCGGCCCAGTCACCCGCGGCATCCGCGGAGATGAGGAAGCAGTCTCCTTCCGCCGCATTTTCGGGCGGTGTGGCGACGGCGGCCTTGATGGTGAGCTGCACGATCGCATCCAGCCTTTGCAGGGCTTCGTTGTGGGTGACGTGTTTCTGTGCCTGGGAGGGGAGGATATAGGGAAGCCGAAGTCTCGCCGTCTGTTCCGTCATGATGTGCCTTCCGCGCTGATGTGTTCGTTCGCGGGGCATTGTGAGGCGGCGGGATGGGGTGGGGATGAGGGGGGATGGGATTATTTTGGGAGCTTCGGCGTATGCCGCTTCACCCCCCTCTGCCCTGCCGGGCATCTCCCCCTCAAGGGGGGAGATCGGCAGGAGGCGCTGCCACCACTTCATTCGCAAACGTTGAGATGGGCGAAACCCGCCCGCGAGTCGATCTCCCCCCTTGAGGGGGAGATGCCCGGCAGGGCAGAGGGGGTAAACCGCACACACCGAAGCTCACCAATGCCGCACGTCACAGGAGGCCGCAGAAGACGCCGAGCGCCCGTTACCCCGCGACTTCCACCGCCACCGCCCCTTCGGCAATAAAATCCGGATTGGCCAGCGCATCCTCGCCATCACCCCTCACGGCATAAGCGAGCAGCTGGCCTTTGCAATCGAGCGTCCGGCCGCCTGCGGCACGCAGCACGGCGTCGCCGGCGGCCGTGTCCCATATCATGGTGCGGCTGAAGCGGGGATAGATATCGGCGGCCCCTTCCGCCAGCATGCAGAATTTCAGTGAGGAGCCGACGGAAATGCAGTCTTTCAGCCCGTGTTCGGCCACGAAAGCTTCCGTCTTCGCCGTGCAATGCGAGCGGCTGATCAGCGCCACGGGCGAAGCGCCGCGCTGGCGCGCGCGGATGGGGTGGCGGGAAAGGATTGCTCCCTCGCCGGAAATGGCGAGCTTTTCGGCCTTGTTGCCTTCGCCAGTCCATGCCTGCCCGCGACAGGGTGCGTAAACCACGCCCGCAACCGGAGCGCCGTTGCGGATAAGCGCGATATTGACGGTGAAATCGTCCTTGCCGGAAATGAATTCCTTGGTTCCGTCAAGCGGATCGACCAAAAAGAACTCCTTGCCCGTTTCCGGCAGAATGCCGTTTGAGACAGCCTCTTCGGCGATCACGGGAATGTCGGGAAAATGAGCGGCCAGCGCCGCAAGAATAATTGTTTCGGCGCGTTGATCGGCCTCGGTCACCGGCGAGCAGTCATCCTTATAAGACACATGCGGGCCGGCGCGATGGACCGCCATGATTGCCTGCCCTGCGTCCAGCGCCGCTTTCGTCAATATGTCGATCATCTCTTTGCCGTTGCCATCCCGTGCCGGGATCTTTCGATCCCCAATGTCGCTACTCCTTTGCCCGTCGCCCGTCAAATAATGGCGGTAGACAAGACTAAAATAAGCATTCCAGCGTCATTTTTTCAGCACTTCCTGCCAAAATCATGGCTCTTTTGACCGGGAAACGGGCACATGGTGTGGAAATTCCAAATTTTGTGCAGGATCGCCTGTTTTTGACTTCACATTTTTAGCGAACACGATATGCATTTTGGGAGTGGGGATGCCCGCAGGGGCTCCCCCTATAATTAACATAACGAGGCGTGGCCCATTTGAGGCCATACCCGGGGGAAAGACATGGAGTATTTTATCCAGCAGCTCATCAACGGGCTGACTCTTGGATCGATCTATGGCCTCATCGCTATCGGCTATACGATGGTTTACGGCATTATCGGCATGATCAACTTCGCCCATGGCGATATTTTCATGCTTGGCGGCTTCGCCGCGCTGATCGTTTTTTTGATTGCAACATCGTTTTTCGCCGGCATTCCGGTGGCGCTTCTTCTGCTTCTGATGATGGTCGTCGCCATGCTGATGACCGGCCTGTGGAACTGGGTCATCGAGCGCGTCGCCTACCGGCCTCTGCGCGGCTCATTCCGGCTTGCACCGCTGATCACCGCCATCGGCATGTCGATCGCGCTGTCCAACTTCATCCAGGTCACCCAGGGCCCGCGCAACAAGCCGATCCCGTCCATGGTGACGGAAAGCTATCATTTCGGCGCCATCACCGTATCGCTGAAACAGCTGATCATCATGGTCGTTACCTCGGTGCTGCTGTTCGCCTTCTGGTACATCGTCAACAAGACCCCGCTCGGCCGGGCGCAGCGCGCCACCGAGCAGGACCGCAAGATGGCTGCCCTGCTCGGCGTTGATGTCGACAAGACGATCTCCATCACCTTCATCATGGGTGCGGCGCTGGCTGCTGTCGCCGGTACGATGTATCTGATGTATTATGGCGTGGCTTCGTTCAGCGACGGCTTCGTTCCCGGCGTCAAGGCCTTCACCGCGGCCGTTCTCGGCGGCATCGGCTCGCTTCCGGGCGCCGTTCTCGGCGGCCTTTTGATCGGTCTGATCGAATCGCTGTGGTCGGCCTATTTCTCCATCGCCTACAAGGATGTCGCGGCATTCGGCATCCTGGCTTTCGTGCTGATCTTCAAGCCGACCGGTATTCTCGGTCGTCCGGAAGTCGAGAAGGTGTGATCCCATGACCAATATCGCTTCCGAAAATGCCGCTTCCAGCCCGAGCCTGATGGCAACGGCGGTGAAGGAGGGGCTGATTGCCGGCGTCGTCTCGTTCGGCATGTTCATTCTCTACATCGGCATCATCACCTATCAGGATATCAACAACCAGCTGATCTGGGGCACCCGCTGGGGGCTGCTGGCGATCTTCGTCGCCGTCGCCGCCATTGGCCGTTTCCTCGTGGTTGGCTTCTTCAAGCCGTCGATGGATCGCCGCAGGCTTGCCAAGGCAAAAACCGGCATTCTGGAAATCTCCGAGGACAAGGGCTTTTTCCATAAGCACTTCCTCAAGCTGGCGCTGGTTCTGCTGCTGCTTTACCCTGTTATCGCCGTGCAATTGTTCGGTTTTCAGGGTTCGCTGAAATTCGTCGACAATTTCGGCATCCAGATCCTCATCTATGTGATGCTGGCCTGGGGTCTCAACATCGTCGTTGGGCTGGCCGGCCTGCTCGATCTCGGCTACGTGGCCTTTTATGCGGTTGGCGCTTATTCCTATGCGCTGCTGTCCAGCCAGTTCGGCCTGTCCTTCTGGGTGCTTCTGCCGCTTGCCGGCATTCTTGCCGGCTTCTGGGGCATCATCCTCGGTTTCCCGGTTCTGAGACTTCGCGGCGACTATCTGGCGATCGTCACGCTCGCCTTTGGTGAAATCATCCGTCTCGTGTTGCTGAACTGGACAGATGTGACCAAGGGCACGTTCGGTATTTCCGGCATCGCCAAGGCTTCCGTCTTCGGCATCTGGTCCTTCGATGTCGGCGCGCCGAACAACTTCGCCAAGGCGTTTGGCCTGTCGATGTCATCGGCCTATTACAAGATCTTCCTGTTCTATGTGATCCTGCTTCTGTGCATGCTGACGGCCTACGTCACGATCAAGCTGCGCCGCATGCCGATCGGCCGCGCCTGGGAAGCGCTGCGTGAGGACGAAATCGCCTGCCGTTCACTCGGCATCGATACCGTCATCACCAAGCTCACCGCCTTTGCGACGGGCGCGATGTTTGGCGGTTTTGCCGGCTCGTTCTTCGCGGCGCGTCAGGGTTTCGTGTCGCCGGAAAGCTTCGTGTTCCTCGAATCCGCCGTCATCCTCGCCATCGTCGTGCTTGGCGGCATGGGGTCGCTGACAGGTATCGCCATTGCCGCCCTCGTCATGGTCGGCGGCACGGAGCTTCTGCGTGAAATGGAGTTCCTGAAGCACATCTTCGGGCCTGATTTCACACCGGAACTCTATCGTATGCTGCTGTTCGGCCTCGCCATGGTCATCGTCATGCTGTTCAAGCCGCGCGGCTTCGTCGGCTCGCGTGAACCCACGGCCTTCCTCAAGGAGCGCAAGGCCGTGTCCGGCAGCTTTACCAAGGAAGGTCACGGTTGATGGCTTCCGGAACGATGAACATGACATCCAATGCGACTGGCAATACGACTGGCGACACGATCCTCAAGGTCGAACATCTCTCGATGAAGTTCGGCGGCCTGATGGCCATCAACGACTTCTCCTTCGAGGCGAAGCGCGGTGAGATCACCGCGCTGATCGGCCCCAACGGCGCTGGAAAGACCACGGTTTTCAACTGCATCACCGGTTTCTACAAGCCGACGATGGGCATGATCACCATGCGCCAGCAAAGTGGCGAGGCGCATCTTCTCGAGCGCCTGCCGGATTTCGAAATCACCAAGAAGGCGAAGGTGGCGCGCACCTTCCAGAACATCCGCCTGTTTTCCGGCCTCACGGTTCTGGAAAACCTGCTGGTGGCGCAGCACAATGCGCTGATGAAGGCCTCGGGTTACACCATTCTCGGTCTCCTCGGCCTGCCTGCCTATAAGAGGGCGGTTGCAAGCTCGATCGAGAAAGCCAAATACTGGCTGGAAAAGGCCGATCTGATCGACCGCGCCGACGACCCGGCCGGTGATCTGCCCTATGGCGCGCAGCGCCGTCTGGAAATCGCCCGCGCCATGTGCACGGGGCCGGAGCTTCTGTGCCTCGATGAGCCGGCCGCCGGTCTCAACCCGAAAGAATCGCTGGCGCTCAATGCGCTCCTGCGCGGCATCCGCGATGAAGGCACGTCGCTGCTCCTCATCGAGCATGACATGTCCGTTGTGATGCAGATTTCCGACCATGTGGTGGTTCTGGAATATGGCCAGAAGATTTCCGACGGCACGCCGGACCATGTGAAGAACGACCCGAAGGTCATCGCCGCCTATCTGGGTGTCGAGGATGATGAAGTGGAAGACGTGATTGCGGAAGAACTCGACGGAGGAGCGGCCTGATGTCCGGTGAACCGCTTCTGAAAGTCCAGGGTGTCGAAACCTATTATGGCAATATCCGCGCTCTGGCCGGTGTCGATGTCGAGGTCAACAAGGGTGAAATCGTCAGCCTGATCGGCGCCAATGGCGCCGGCAAGTCGACGCTGATGATGACCATCTGCGGCAGCCCGCAGGCGCGTGCCGGCCAGGTGATCTTCGACGGCGAAGACATTACCCAGCTGCCGACGCATCTCATCGCCCGCAAGCGCATTGCCCAGTCGCCCGAAGGTCGCCGGATTTTCCCGCGCATGACGGTGCTGGAAAACCTGCAGATGGGCGCCAATCTCGATAACCTCAAATATTTCAAGGAAGACGTCGAGAAGATCTTCGTGATGTTCCCGCGCCTGAAGGAACGCCAGAGCCAGCGGGGCGGCACGCTTTCCGGCGGCGAGCAGCAGATGCTGTCCATCGGCCGCGCGTTGATGGCAAGGCCGAAGCTCTTGCTGCTTGATGAACCGTCGCTCGGTCTCGCGCCGCTGATCGTCAAGGGCATCTTCGAGGCGATCAAGAAACTCAACCAGGAGGAAGGGTTGACCGTCTTCCTGGTGGAGCAGAACGCCTTTGCCGCGCTGAAGCTTTCCGACCGCGCTTATGTGATGGTCAACGGCAAGGTGACGATGAGCGGTTCGGGCAAGGAACTGCTGGCCGACCCACAGGTGCGCGCCGCTTATCTGGAAGGCGGACGGCACTGAAAGATTTTACTTGCGCCGCAAATTTTGCGGCGCAAAACTGCAAACGGTGTGCAGCCGCTGCCTTCGTGCAACGGCTGCACACAAAACAATAAAATGCCCACCGGCAAAACGGCGGGACGACAGATAAGGCAGGGTCTGGGCATTTTCGTCCGGCACTGATGGGGAAAGAGATGCAGGGCCTTTTTTTCGAAACCGATAACGGCGTGCGTTATGTTCTGCGCGCACTGGTTGTCCTCTTGGGTTTCTGGACGGCATGGCGCACGGGCAAGTCCGTGGCCGATGGCTGGGGCGATTATACGCGTGTGGTGATCTATACGCTGGCATTGGGGCTGGTGATGCGCTTCCTGCATCACGCGCTCTTCAACGGGCCGTTCATCAACGGCTTTTATTACGTGTTTGACGTCGTTCTTCTTCTGGTCTTTTCCAGCATCGGTTTCCGCATGCGCCGGACAAGCCAGATGGTCAATAACTACTATTGGCTTTACGATCGCACGTCGGCATTTTCCTACAAGAAGAAAGATTGACAGGCGGATTTTTCCGGCTGCACAATGCTCGTCAGAGTGGAACGGTTTCTGTTCGGTTAAGGTGGGTACCGAACAGGTCCTTGCAATCAACCCATCCAAGGAACTGGGAGTAAAGTAATGAAGAAGTCTCTTCTTTCCGCTGTCGCGCTGACCGCCATGGTCGCCTTCGGCGGTTCGGCCTGGGCCGATGTCGTGATCGCTGTCGGCGCACCGCTGACCGGCCCGAACGCTGCTTTTGGCGCTCAGATCCAGAAGGGTGCCGAACAGGCTGCGAAAGACATCAATGCCGCCGGTGGCATCAATGGCGAGCAGATCAAGATCGTGCTGGGCGATGACGTATCCGACCCGAAGCAGGGTATTTCGGTTGCCAATAAATTCGTTGCCGACGGCGTGAAATTCGTCATCGGTCACTTCAACTCCGGCGTTTCCATTCCGGCTTCCGAAGTTTATGCCGAAAACGGCATTCTCGAAGTGACGCCGGCTGCAACCAACCCGGTCTTTACCGAGCGCGGCCTGTGGAACACCTTCCGCACCTGCGGTCGTGACGACCAGCAGGGTGGCATTGCCGGCAAATATCTTGCCGACCACTTCAAGGACGCCAAGATCGCCGTCATTCACGACAAGACCCCCTATGGTCAGGGCCTTGCCGATGAAACCAAGAAGGCAGCCAATGCGGCCGGCCTGACGGAAGTCATGTATGAAGGCGTGAATGTCGGCGACAAGGACTTCTCGGCGCTGATCTCCAAGATGAAGGAAGCCGGCGTTACGGTCATCTACTGGGGTGGCCTGCACACTGAAGCCGGTCTGATCATCCGCCAGGCGGCCGATCAGGGCCTGAAGGCGAAGCTGATTTCGGGTGACGGCATCGTTTCGAACGAACTGGCGTCCATCGCCGGTGACGCTGTCGAAGGCACGCTCAACACCTTCGGTCCCGATCCGACGCTGCGCCCGGAAAACAAGGAGCTGGTCGAGAAGTTCAAGGCCGCCGGCTTCAACCCCGAAGCCTACACGCTCTACTCCTATGCAGCCCTGCAGTCGATCGCAGGCGCGGCAAAGGCCGCCGGTTCCGTCGAGCCGGAAAAGGTTGCCGAAGCTCTGAAGAAGGGTACCTTCCCGACTGCACTCGGCGACATCTCCTTCGATGAGAAGGGCGACCCGAAGCTTCCCGGCTACGTCATGTACGAGTGGAAGAAGGGTCCGGACGGCAAGTTCACCTACATCCAGCAGGGCAGCTAAGCCTTTCTGCGATACATGATCGAAGCCCGGCAGCGATGCCGGGCTTTTTGTTTTGCAGCTTCTGCCTGCCACACTGGAGACAACAAGGCGGGAAACAAAAGCCTCTCACGAAAACTGCAATGGGGGGTGGCAATGACGATAAAGCGGGCCTTGTTTCTGTTCCTTGTTCTTGCCGTGCTGGCGGGCGCGCTTCTCGGCCTGCACGCCTTCAGCAAATCCCGCACGACACAACTCTTCGGGACCATCATCGCAAGGGTCGAAACGGAGAAGTCCGTCGTGGCGCTGACATTCGACGATGGACCTTCGGCGCGCTTCACCGAGAGTGTCTTGACGACCCTCAGGGAGCGCGGGGTGAAAGCGACTTTTTTCCTGACGGGTAAGGAAACCGAAGAAAACCTGCCGCAGGCGCGGATGATCGTGGGCGCGGGGCATCAGCTCGGCAATCACAGCTATGCGCATTCGAACATGATGCTGATGGGACCGGCGCGGATCAGGGAGGAAATTGAGCGCACCGACGTGGCCATTCGGGCCGCGGGCTACGGAGGCGAGATCATGTTCCGGCCGCCCTATGGCAAGAAGCTGGTGGCCTTGCCCTGGTATCTTTCCCGGCATGAGCGGAAAACCATCATGTGGGATGTTGAGCCGGAATCGTTTCCTGATGTCGCCGGGGATACGGCTGCCTTTGCAAAACACGTTATCGAGCAAACGAAAAACGGCTCGATCATCATCATGCATGTCATGTATCGAAGCCGCGAGATATCCCGGCAGGCCTTGCCCTTGATCATCGACGGTCTGCGTCAACGCGGGTTTGAATTCGTCACCGTTTCGCAATTGCTGGACAGTCGCTGAGGCCGGTTCAGCTGCCTGCGGGGTGCCGTTCAACCGATCCGCGTCAAGATAAAGTCTGCACGTTCTTCGATGCCTGATTTCGGGAGCACGACGGTGTCGTAGCCAAGCTCGTCATAGTCGCGGACTAGACGCTCGTATTCCTCGACCGCCGCATCGAAATCGTGTTTGCGTTCGCTGTCGCCCCTGTAGATTTCCGGCCATGGCGGGGTGAGGAAGACCAGACGGTTATACCGGTGTGCATCCCGCAGCGTCTCGATGAAGGCATCGCCATTTATGTGTCGAAGCGCTGAGGCGGCGTCGATGAGGCCGCGATCGAAGAAGATGGGGCCTTCCGGCGGGGCCTTTTGCCGGTCTTCGAGCGCCATGGCGATGGCGCGGCGGGCGAAGGCCTCCATGTCGATCCATGGCAGGGCGGTGCCGTTGTTGCGGGTTTCTTCGATGACGATGCGGCGGCCCGGTTCCTCGACGGTGGCGAAACCGCGTCGGGCAAGTTCGGCCAGAAGCGTGGATTTTCCGCCGCCGGAGCAGCCGGAAAGGATGATGAAACGGTCCATGGGTGTTTGTTCCTGTTGGGTCAGCGGATCGGACTGTGATTTTGGGTGATGGGTCGCCGCGAGTTTCTTCTCCCCGAGGGGGAGAAGGTGGCCCGAAGGGTCGGATGAGGGGGAAACGTTGCCGGATTTGCGGAGAGCTTGCCCCCTCATCCCGCTGCCGCGGACTTCTCCCCCTCGGGGAGAAGAAACAAGGGGCCGCCGCTCGACGAATGAGCGGACGTTGCGCGCTCAAGCGGAAAATATATGCCGGACGAACCTTAGCATATTAACGGCAGTCGTCACCCCTGATGTAATATATGCGCCGCCTTCACAGCCGCCGATGCCCGGTTTTCCACGCCGAGCTTCACATAGATCTGTTCCAGATGCTTGTTCACGGTTCTCGCGGAAAGGCCGAGAATATCGCCGATATCGCGGTTGGATTTGCCCTTGGCGATCCACAGCAGCACTTCCGATTCCCGTGTTGTCAGGGCGAAATGGTTTTTCAGCAGATGGTCGTCGGATTTCTCGTTGGCGGCGGTCAGGCGGAAGAGATATTCGTCCGGTCCCATCGCGCCGAGGAAGGAGAGTTGCAGGGCTGGCCTGCCGGCCTCGGTGATCGTCAGGGGCGTGTCGCGGGCGGCATCCACCGTCGCCCTGTCCGAAAGCCAGCCGGAAATATGGGCAACGACGATCTCCAGCCCGTCGTCGCGGCCGGTGGCGGCGTTGACCAGCCTTGTCGCCTGCGGCGTCGACCAGTGGATGGCGCCATTGGCGCGCACGGCGAGCAGGTGTCGACCGGCGGCGTCGAGCGCGACGCGGGCGCTTTGGGCCGAGCGGGCATTGGAAAGGTGCACGCGGATGCGGGCGCGCAATTCATCGATATTGATCGGCTTGGTCAGATAATCGACGCCGCCGGATTCGAGCGCCCGCACCACATGTTCGGTCTCGGTCAGCCCGGTCATGAAGATGACGGGCACCTGCGCCACCGCCGCATTGGCCTTCAGGCGGCGGCAGGTCTCGAAACCGTCCATAACAGGCATGACGGCGTCGAGCAGGATGATATCGGGCGTGATGCGTTCGGCAATGTTGAGGGCTGCCTGGCCGGAGGTGGCGATGAGGGCGGAAAAGCCGGACTGTTCCAGCGCGTCGGTGAGAAACCCGAGCGCTTCCGGGCTGTCATCCACCAGCAATACGATGTCTCTCGGGGCTGCCGCCGCCTGACCGCTCATGTCGTGCCGTCCCCCGTGTCGTTATCCGCAAACCGTTTGAGAAAATGCGCGTAACCGGCCAGATCGAAGGCCTGCACATAGGTGCCGAGCTCCTGCGTGAAGGGCAGGTTATCCGTGTTGCGGGCAAGATCGGCGAGTTTCGCCTCTATGCCGCGTATGTAGCCTATTTCACCGAGCCGCTGCAAATCCTGAATGTGAATTGCGCCGGGATGGACGATCTGCGCCACGGGCGGCGGCGATGGCGATGGCGGCATATCCGCCTCGTAGATCCATTTGAGGCCGAGATGCACGGCGAGCCTGTCGCACAGGTGGCGGATATCGACCGGTTTGGCGATGGCGTCGTTGTGATTGTCTTCTCCCGCACCCGCCACTGTTCCGTCGCCGATATTGGCCGAGAGCATGATGAGCGGGGCGGTCTGCCCGGCTTCCCGCAGTTTCGTAACCAGCTGCCAGCCGGTCATGCCGGGCATGGAAATATCGATGAGGAAGAGGTCGGGCTTCACGCCTTCGATCAGCGTCAGGCATTCCGGCCCGCTTTGCGCCGTCAGCACCACGAAATCGAGCGGTGAGAGCACCTGCCGCATCAGCTCGCGGTGATCCTCATTGTCATCAACCACGACGATGGTGCGGCGCGGGCCGGAATAGGAGCGGATGGTCTTTTCCGGCGCCGGCGCCGTGCTTGGCCGGTGCACGGCAGACAGCATGAGGCGGACGCGGAAGGTGGAGCCATTGTCCTTTTCGCTGGAAACGGAGATTTCGCCGCCCAGCGTATTGGTGAGAAGCCTCGTAATGGTGAGGCCGAGGCCGAGGCCGGGCATGGGGCGCACGCTTTCCGCCTCACCGCGCTGGAAGGGTTCGTAGATGCGGGCGAGGTCCTTTTGTGCGATGCCGCGGCCGGTATCGGAGACCGTGAAGCTCGCCACCTGGCTGCGATAACCGACATCGAAGGTGACGGCGCCCTCATCGGTGAATTTGATGGCGTTGGAGAGCAGGTTGACGAGAATCTGGCGCAGCCGCTTTTCATCGGTGCGGACATATTGCGGCAAAGCGGGGGAGCGGTGGTGGCGGAATTCCAGCCCCTTGGCCTGCGCCTGCGGGCGGAACATATCGACGATCTGGTCCAGGAAATCCTGAATATTGATCTCGTTGGAATAGACCTGCAGGCGGCCCGCCTCGATCTTGGAAATATCGAGAAGCCCGTCGATCAGGCCGGACAGGTGATCGGCCGAGCGGCGGATGACCTTGATCGCCGATTGCCGGGGCTGGGGGATGGTGTCGTCGCGTTCGAGGATCTGGGCATAACCCAAGACGGCGTTGAGCGGCGTGCGCAATTCATGGCTGAGGCCCACTACATAACGGCTCTTGGCGCGATTGGCGGCCTCGGCCGTTTCCTTGGCGTCCTGAAGGGCGGCGTCGGTCTTCTTGTGGGCGGCGATTTCCTTTAGCAGCAATGTGTTCTGGCGGGAGGATTCCTCTTCCGCCACCACTCGGCTGTCATGGGCGAGAACGAGGAACCAGCAGACGATGCCGGCTATGACGGCGAAGACGAAAAACACGATGAGGATGGTGCGGTTCACCACATCGGCTGTTTCCGGCGAGGCGGTGCCGACCTGATGGGCGATCATCGCCAATATACCGCCGATGGCGGTGACGGCAATCGCCGCCGCCATGCCATAGCGTCCGAGCCGGGTGGCGAGCTTCGCCACCAGTTGATCCGGCAGGAAGGATTTCGCGACGGTCGCCACCTGATAGTTGAGCTTCGCCTTCGGCTTGCACATGTCATGGCAGCGGCTGTCCAGCGAGCAGCAGAGCGAACAGATCGGTGCGGCATAGGCGGGACACCATGCCATGTCTTCCGGCTCGAAAGGGTGCTCGCAGATGGAGCAGGTGATGGTGCTTTCTTCGCGCCATTTCTGGCGCGGCTTGCGGGCGAGATAAAATTTGCCCTTCGTGCCCCAGGCAATCAGCGGCGAAGCGATGAAAGCGACGATCAGCGTCAGATAGGGCGCGAGCGATGCGGCGAGCGGTCCGAAGGCGCCAAAATGCGCCATCAGCGCAATGGTGGCCGAAAGCGCCATGGAGCCGACGCCGACGGGATTGATGTCGTAGAGGTGGGCGCGCTTGAATTCGATGCCCGGCGGGGCAAGGCCGAGCGGTTTGTTGATGAAGAGATCGGCTGAGATGGTGCAGAGCCACGCCATGGCGATGATGGAGAAGATGCCGAGCGTTTCTTCCAGCAGCCGGTAAATGCCGAGTTCCATCAGAAGCAGCGCGATCGCCACGTTGAAGACCAGCCAGACGACGCGGCCGGGGTGGCTGTGGGTGAGACGCGAGAAAAAGTTCGACCAGGCGAGCGAACCCGCATAGGCATTCATGACATTGATCTTCAGCTGTGAGACGACGACGAAAGCAACCATCAGCAGCATGGCGGCGGTTTCGTTGGGGATCATGTAACCGAAGGCGGTGAGATACATCTGGGCCGGATCGGCGGCGCGATCCACCGAGACGCCGGAGCTGAAGGTGAGCACCACGAGAAAGGAACCGGCGAGCAGCTTCGGCACGCCGACGACGACCCAGCCGGCACCGGCCAGGAAAACGGCAATGCGGTGGCGAAGGCGGCTCTGGCCTTCGGCAGGCAGGAAGCGCAGGAAGTCCACCTGCTCGCCGATCTGTGACATCAATGCAAGGATGACGGCCGAGGCCGCGCCGAATTCCACGAGGTTGAAATCCGCCACCGTGCCCGGTGGACCGGAAGCGTGGTGAATGCCGGAAAAGGCCCGCCAGAGATCGTATTTTTCCCAGTCCATCAAGGCGATGAAGATGAAGGGCAGGACGTTCAGCACGATCCAGAAGGGCTGGGTGATGATCTGGAAGCGGCTGATGAGGCGCACGCCATGGGTGACGAGCGGAATGACCATGACGGCCGAGATGATATAGCCGATCCACAGCGGAATGCCGAGCGCCAGTTCCAGCGCGCCGGACATGATCGACGCCTCGATGGCGAAGAGCATGAAGGTGAAGGCGGAGTAGATCAGCGAGGTGATGGTGGAGCCGATATAACCGAAGCTCGCGCCGCGCGTCAGAAGATCGATGTCGACACCGTGGCGGATGGCGTAACGGCTGATCGGCAGGCCGACGGCCAGCATGGCGATGGCGGCGACGAGGATGGCGTAAAAGGCGTTGGTGGTGCCGTAGGAGAGGGTGATCGCCCCGCCGATGGCTTCCAGCGCCAGAAAGGAAATTGCGCCGATGGCGGTGTGGGAAATGCGGTTTGAGGAAAATTGCCGGGCGCTTTTGGCGGTGAAGCGCAGCGCATAATCTTCCAGCGTCTGGTTGGCGACCCAGCGGTTATATTCGCGCCTGACGGGGATGATGCGTTGCCGTGCGGCCATGCCTATCGAGCGCCTTTCCGCAACGGGCCTCTCACAGCCGCACCGACATGCCGCCATCCACCGTCAGCACATGGCCATTGACGAAGGAGGCCGCATCGCTGGCCAGAAACAGCGCCGCACCGGCGATTTCATCCGGCCGGCCCCAGCGCTCCAGCGGCACCCGCAGCTTGGCGAAGGCCACCATCTCAGGATTTTCGGAAAGGGCGGCGTTGGTTTCGGTGGCGAACATGCCCGGCGCTATCGCGTTGCTGGTGATGCCGCGCGCGCCATATTCCACGGCAATCGCGCGCATCAGCCCGGTCAGCCCCTGTTTGGCGACGGGATAGATCGCATCCCCCGGCCGGACGATATGGCCGAGAATGGAGGTGATGGTGATGATGCGGCCGTAACCATTGATGTTCATGGCCTCTGCCGCATCCCGCGACAGCGAGACGGAAGAGGTGAGGTCGGTGCGGATGAGTTCCAGCACGTCCTCGTCGCTGAATTCGGCAAGCGGGCGGCGGTCGCGCGCGCCGACATTGTTGACGAGGATATCGAGATGGCCGGTTTCGTCCATGATACGGCGGACAAGGGCGCTGCCGGCTGCGGTGTCGGCAATATCGAAGGCGGCGTAATCGGCTTTTCCGCCGGCCTTGCGCAGCACATCTGCCGCCTGCTCCAGCGTTTCGGCGTTGCGGCCGCTCAGCCAGACATGGGCGCCCGCTTCGGCGAAGGCGCTGGCAATTTCAAAACCGAGGCCGCGGCCGCTGCCGGTGATGATGGCCGTGCGGTTTTCGAGAGAGAATTTCTGGAGAATGCCCATCGCTCACCTTTTTTGCTTCAGAGCATCGGACCGAAAACGATGTTGCGATTTTCGGAAGATCCGAGGCTGTTGGTCAAAGCCACGCAGCTTCTTTGAGCTGGCGTAGGGGAAGACTATGCCGTGTGCGGCGTTCCGTGAAAGGTCGCCAGTCCGGCCTGGCCGTTCGGTGGACATAAAAATGGCGTCGCCCGGCTCAGGGCGACGCCATGTCTTGGCTTATCAGGCAGCAGCCGACTTTGCGAGCGGCACTTCCGCGATCGTCTGCAGAACGACGGAAGCGATCTGGTATGGGCAGCCCTGCGAGTTCGGACGACGGTCTTCGAGGTAACCACGGTAACCGTTGTTGACGAAGGAATGCGGAACGCGGATCGAGGCGCCACGGTCTGCCACGCCATAGGAGAACTTGTTCCACGGAGCGGTTTCGTGCTTGCCGGTCAGGCGCAGATGGTTGTCCGGGCCGTAAACGTCGATGTGTTCCTGCCAGTTCTTGGCAAAAGCGGCCATGAGGGCTTCGAAATAGTCCTTGCCGCCAACTTCGCGCATGAACTTGGTGGAGAAGTTGCAATGCATGCCAGAGCCGTTCCAGTCGGTATCGCCGAGCGGCTTGCAATGGAATTCAACGTCGATGCCGTACTGTTCGCAAAGGCGCAGCAGCAGGTAACGGGCGATCCAGATCTGGTCGGCGGCGCGCTTGGAGCCCTTGCCGAAGACCTGGAATTCCCACTGGCCCTTGGCCACTTCGGCGTTGATGCCTTCGTGGTTGATGCCGGCTTCGAGGCAGAGGTCGAGGTGCTCTTCAACGATTTCACGGGCAACCGAACCGACATTCTTGAAGCCGACGCCGGTGTAATAAGGACCCTGCGGAGCCGGGTAACCCTGTTCCGGGAAGCCGAGCGGGCGGCCGTCCTGGTAGAAGAAATATTCCTGTTCGAAACCGAACCATGCATCCTCGTCCTCGAGGATGGTGGCGCGGCTGTTGGAGGCGTGCGGGGTAACGCCATCGGGCATCATGACTTCGCACATGACGAGCGCACCGTTGGTACGGGCCGGGTCGGGGTAGATCGCAACGGGCTTCAGCACGCAATCCGACGAATGGCCTTCAGCCTGCTGGGTGGACGAACCATCGAAACCCCAAAGTGGCAGCTGCTCGAGTGTCGGGAATTCGTCGAATTCCTTGACCTGTGTCTTGCCGCGCAGGTTGGCGACCGGCTTGTATCCATCCAGCCAGATGTACTCGAGTTTGAACTTAGTCATTACGAACCTCTCATAGGTAAAGATGCGAAGCCTTGAGGCTTCCGTGGCTTTCGCCGCCGGAAGCGCTTTCGCGTTCAAGGGCTGACCCCATAGATGCATGCCGCGTGCCAGATTGGCGATGTTTAGCAGATTCTTCGAAAAATCTTTCAGAGGCTCTGGAGCGCAAGGGCTGCGATATTGCGGGAACCCGTTCCTGCTGCGCCGCAGAAGGCAAATTCACCCCTCATGTTTCGTCATTGAATCCTGATAGATAGCCGGCGTCCTGGCAGAGAATGCCCTGTTGCGGTGCAATGATTTCAATTGCGCGCGACGGATCGGCATTTGCCCCAAAAACTGGCGCTTCCGGAATGGTTTTTCTTGCTGATTGGTCGCTTAGTGCCTATATTTTTCGCAACGTGATTTTTTTTTAATCAAACGGAGCGAATCCGGCCTTTGCGGGTTTGCTTCAGACAAAAAGTGCCTCGATGCAAACAAAGTGAGATGATCGAAATGGCAACTGGCATTCATCGCGAGACGGCAACGATTTATCAATTCCCGGTCGGCGGGCGCGCGGGCCTTTCCAGGTTCGGCAACAGCGGACTTAGCGAGCTTGAGCTTCAGGCGCGGGAGCCGCATGTGGATTTCGGTTCCTGGTATCATGATGAAGCGATCCGGGATGAAGAGCGGGGCGATAAGCCGCATTCCTGATGTGAGACGACGGTGCGGCGCATTTCTTCTCCCCGTGGGGGAGAAGGTGGCCCGAAGGGTCGGATGAGGGGGCAACCCCTCCGTATATCTCGACCCTCGCCCCCTCATCCCGCTGCCGCGGACTTCTCCCCGGCGGGGAGAAGAAACAAGTTTAAGCCGCCCATTCCACATGGGGCCCCTTTACTCGTATCTGCCCTTAAAACCTCCCCCCTGCATCTTTCGCCACCCCGACTACGTCAATTGACGTATACGGTTTCGCGTTCGCGAGATCGATAGTCCCTCCCAGCAGCGGCCGCAGATGCCGCTGAGCCTTGATAAGAGGCCAAACAAGGAGAGGGGTTCTTCCGATGATATTCCGCAAGACGCTTAATGCTGCGCTGCTTGGCGCGATCCTGTCCACCACCGCCTTCCATGGCGCTTTTGCCGCTGACGACACCATCAAGGTCGGCGTGCTGCATTCGCTGTCCGGCACCATGGCGATTTCAGAGACGACGCTGAAGGACGCCATGCTGATGCTCATCGACGAGCAGAACAAGAAGGGCGGCGTGCTCGGCAAGAAACTCGAAGCCGTGGTGGTCGATCCGGCTTCCGACTGGCCGCTATTTGCCGAGAAGGCCCGCCAGCTGATTTCGCAGGACAAGGTCGCGGCCGTTTTCGGCTGCTGGACGTCTTCGTCGCGCAAATCCGTGTTGCCGGTCTTCGAAGAGCTGAACTCGATCCTGTTCTACCCGGTTCAGTATGAGGGTGAAGAATCCTCGCGTAACATCTTCTACACCGGTGCGGCGCCGAACCAGCAGGCCATTCCGGCCGTCGATTATCTCGCCAGCACCGAAGGTGTGGAGCGCTGGGTTCTGGCCGGCACGGACTATGTCTATCCGCAGACCACCAACAAGATCCTGAAGGCCTACCTGATGTCGAAGGGCGTCAAGGAAGAGGACATCATGATCAACTACACGCCGTTCGGTCATTCCGACTGGCAGACGATCGTCTCCGACATCAAGAAATTCGGCTCGGCCGGCAAGAAGACCGCCGTGGTCTCCACCATCAACGGCGATGCCAACGTGCCTTTCTACAAGGAACTGGCGAACCAGGGCATCAAGGCTGAAGACATTCCCGTCGTCGCCTTCTCCGTTGGCGAAGAAGAGCTTGCCGGTCTCGACACCGCACCGCTGGTCGGCCACCTTGCCGCCTGGAACTACTTCCAGTCCGTCGATGCGCCTGTTAATGCCGAATTCATCAAGACCTGGCACGCCTTTACCAAGAACGACAAGCGCGTGACCAACGACCCGATGGAAGCCGCCTATATCGGCTTCAACGCCTGGGTAAAGGCTGTCGAATCCGCCGGTACGACGGATACGGACAAGGTTCTCGACTCGATTATCGGTGTTTCCGTGCCGAACCTTTCGGGCGGTTACTCCACCGTCATGCCGAACCACCACATCACCAAGCCGGTGCTGATCGGCGAAATCCAGGCCGACGGCCAGTTCGAGATCGTGCAGCAGACGCCGCAGGTCGTGGGGGATGAATGGTCGGATTATCTGCCGGATTCGAAGGATCTGATCTCTGACTGGAGGAAGCCGATGTCGTGCGGCAACTTCAATGTGGCCAGCGGTAAGTGCGGCGGCAAGGGTAGCTGATTAGCCCCGGGGGATGGTGCCGCTCCCTCTTCGTTGGGGGCGGTGCTTCAATAGTTGAAAACTGAACAAGCGTGCCCCCCTCTGCCCTGCCGGGCATCTCCCCCACAGGTGGGGAGATCGACTCGTGGCTAGGCCCCGCATTTCTCTTCGGTCGAGATAGAGCGATGCGAGCGCACCTTGCCGATCTCCCTCCTTGTGGGGGAGATGCCCGGCAGGGCAGAGGGGGGTAAACCGCATACTCAAGTGGCATTACCCACAAACGCCCCGTCGCAAACCGCCCAAGGAACCCGACATGACGATCCGATCTTTTCTCGGAGCCATCTTCCTCTGGCTCACCCTGGGGATCGCAGCCCAATCCTTCGCGCAAAGCGAGCCGAAGGCGCTGATCGACCAGCTCGGCACGGCGGATTTCAAGCAGGCCGAAGTGCTGATCGGGCAGGTCGCTGCCACCGGCGATGCGCGTGTCGTGCCGGCGCTCGAGGCTTTCGCGTCAGGCGATCTTTACGTGCGCAAGGCCGATAATCTGGTGTTCATGACGAAACCGGCAGGTTCCAATTTTACGCTGATCGACCCGCTGACGGGCGAAAGTGCGGGTGAAGCGCCGAAGGCGACTGTTACCAAGATCAGGGTCAACAACAATCTGCGACGCGTCATTCGCGCCGCACTCGGCGGCCTGACCTTGCTCAGCCCGGAAAAATCCGTGCGGCTTTCCGCGGCTGATGCCGTTCTGAAAGCGCCGAGCGCCGAAAATCTCGAATTGCTGGAAGCGGCCATCGCCAAGGAGGCCGATACTGAGGTGCGGACCCGGATGGAGGAGGCGCGGGCTGTCTCGCTGCTCTCCTCCGAACGGTCGCTCGAACAGAAGAGGCAAGCGATCGCGACCATCAAGAAGCTCGGCGGGCGCGATGCCATCGGCATTCTCATGGCGGCGTCGGCCTCCGTGGATCAAAGCCTGAAACCCGATATAGACGAGGCCATTTCCAGCATCGAAAGCGCGCTTGCCTTCTGGGATTACGTGCAGAATGTCTGGTATGGCCTTTCACTCGGTTCCGTTCTGCTGCTCGCCGCCATCGGTCTTGCCATCACCTTCGGCGTCATGGGCATCATCAACATGGCCCATGGCGAAATGGTGATGATCGGCGCTTACTCCACCTTCATGGTGCAGGAGGTGATCCGCACGCATTTCCCCGGCCTGTTTGACTGGTCGCTCGCCATCGCTCTGCCCGCCGCCTTTCTGGTGACGGCCTTCGTCGGCCTCGTGATGGAGCGCGGCGTCATCCGCTTTCTTTACGGGCGGCCGCTCGAAACGCTGCTCGCCACCTGGGGCATTTCGCTCATCCTGCAACAGGGCGTGCGCTCCATCTTCGGGCCTACCAATCGTGAGGTTGGCAGCCCGAGCTGGATGTCCGGCTCCTTCAGCGTCGGTTATCTCAATTTCACCTGGAACCGGGTGTGGATCGTCTGTTTTTCGCTTTCGGTGTTCTTCGCGCTGCTGGTTCTCCTGAAGCGCTCCGCTTTCGGGTTGCAGATGCGCGCCGTGACGCAGAACCGCCGCATGGCCTCTTCCATGGGCATTCGCACGCCGTGGGTGGATGCCTTCACCTTCGCGCTCGGTTCGGGCGTTGCCGGTCTCGCCGGTGTGGCGCTGTCGCAGATCGACAATGTCTCGCCCAATCTCGGCCAGAGCTACATCATCGACAGTTTCATGGTGGTGGTGTTCGGCGGCGTCGGCAATCTCTGGGGAACGCTGGTGGGCGCCCTGTCTCTCGGCGTGCTCAACAAGTTCCTCGAGCCGACTGTGGGCGCCGTTCTCGGCAAGATCCTCGTGCTCGTTCTCATCATCCTGTTCATCCAGAAGCGGCCGCGCGGTCTCTTCGCACTCAAGGGAAGGGCGATCGAAGCATGATTACCGGCTTCCTCCTGCGCGCGCTCGATCGCCGCATTTCCATCGCCATCGGCATCATTCTGGCCATTGCCGTGCTTGTGCCTGCTTCCAACCTGCTGTTGCCTCAAGACAGCGCGTTCCGCATCCCGACCTACATCATGTCGATGCTGGGCAAATATCTGGCCTATGCGCTCCTGGCGCTGGCGCTTGATCTCGTCTGGGGTTATTGCGGCATCCTCTCGCTCGGCCATGCCGCCTTTTTCGCGCTCGGCGGTTACGCCATGGGCATGTATCTGATGCGGCAGATCGGCACGCGCGGGGTTTATGGCCATCCGGTGCTGCCTGATTTCATGGTCTTCCTCAACTGGAAGGAACTGCCGTGGTTCTGGCAGGGCTTCGACATGTTCTGGTTTGCGGCGCTGATGGTGCTTGTCGTGCCGGGGCTGCTCGCCTTCGTGTTCGGCTGGTTCGCCTTCCGCTCGCGCGTCAACGGCGTTTATCTCTCCATCATCACCCAGGCCATGACCTATGCGCTGCTGCTTGCCTTCTTCCGCAACGACATGGGTTTCGGCGGCAATAATGGCCTCACCGATTTCAAGGACATCCTCGGCTTTTCCGTGCAGGCGGATGGCACCCGCGCCGTGCTGTTTGCCATGACGGCGGTGATGCTGGCGCTTTCGCTGCTGATCGCATCCGGCATCGTCAATTCCAAATTCGGCAAGGTGCTGGTGGGCGTGCGCGATGCCGAAAGCCGGGTGCGCTTCCTCGGTTTCCGGGTGGAAAACATCAAGCTCTTCACCTTCGTCGTTTCGGCCATGATGGCGGGCATTGCCGGTGCGCTGTTCGTGCCGCAGGTGGGCATCATCAATCCCGGCGAATTCTCTCCCGCCAACTCCATCGAAGTGGTGGTGTGGACGGCGGTGGGCGGGCGCGGCACGCTGATCGGGCCGATTATCGGCGCTGTCCTGGTCAATGGCGGCAAGAGCTATTTCACCGGCGCTTTCCCGGAATTCTGGCTGTTTGCGCTGGGCGGGCTCTTCATCGCGGTGACGCTGTTCTTCCCCAAGGGCATCGTCGGCACGCTGCAACACTATCTGACCCGGCGGCGCGAAAAGCGTGTTGCGCTCGCGGCAGGCGATGCCCAGCCGGGCAATGACGGTGCCGTAACAGTGGCGCAACAGGCGGCGGAGTGAGGCGGATATGAACACGATTTCCGAAAACAGAACGAAGAGCCTGCTTTATCTCGATGGCGTCTCGGTATCCTTCGACGGTTTCAGGGCGCTGAACTCGCTCTCCTTCGTGGTGGAGCCGGGGGAGCTTCGCGCCATCATCGGCCCGAACGGTGCTGGCAAGACGACGATGATGGATATCATCACCGGCAAGACGCGGCCGGATACCGGCACGGTGCTGTTCGAAGACAGTATCGACCTCACCAAAAAGGACGAGGCGGATATCGCCCAGCTCGGCATCGGGCGTAAGTTCCAGAAGCCGACGGTGTTTGAAAGCCATACCGTCTGGGACAATCTGGAACTGGCGCTCAACCGCAGGCGCGGCGTCTTCGCAACGCTGTTTTACCGGCTGACGGAGGAAGACAAGGCGCGAATCGAGGAAATCCTCGCCACCGTGCGCCTTGGCCACCGCCGCGGCGATCTTGCCGCCAACCTCTCGCACGGCCAGAAACAATGGCTGGAAATCGGCATGCTCTTGGCGCAGGAGCCGAAGCTGCTTTTGGTGGATGAGCCGGTGGCGGGCATGACGGATGCGGAAACGGCGGAAACCGCCGTGCTTTTGAAGGAAATCGCCAAGACCCGCTCTGTTGTCGTGGTGGAGCACGACATGGGCTTCATCCGCGAGCTGGGGGTGAAGGTGACGTGCCTTGCCGAAGGCTCGGTGCTGGCCGAAGGGTCGATCGATTTCGTGTCCAGCGATCCGAAGGTGATCGAGAATTATCTGGGGCGATAGAAAGAGCTGGCCTCTACTTGTGCCTGTAATAATAACCGGATTTAAGTTGAAAAATTTAAAATCTGGAGTTGATCGAATGGCGTTGATTGGAATTCTGGTTATGGCAATCGGTGCTGCGGCAGTCTGGTATTGGCGATTGAAGATGGTGCGTGAGGCCGGTAGCGAAATCATCGACACCGTCGAGAAAATGCGGGGCGCCTATAAGCGCAGGGCATTTCGGAAAAAGGCCGAAGTCGCACCAATCGCGTCCATTCGTGATCCTGCGATTGCTGCGGTGGCATTCTTCATGTGCCTTGCCAACGAAAAGCCGATGTATCTCGACGCGGCAAAAAAAGTTGTCCGTGAAAAGATGAGAGACATCATTTCGCCGGCGGATATGGAAGAAATTATCGTCTTCGGAGAATGGGCATCCAGAAATGTCGTCAATCCCGAAGACCCGATCCGCAGATTTCGCGATTTATGGGCGAATGCGCTCGATTTCGATGAAAGACGACAGTTGATCGATATTGCCGAAGAGGTCAGCCAGGTCGGTGGCGACAAGACCAGCGAGCAGGAAAATGCCCTGCAGGCTTTGAGACGAACATTGCTGAATTAGAACAGGTGGATGAAATGCTGAACGTCGACAACATCAACCTCCATTACGGCGCAGCGCAGGCCCTGCGCGGCGTTTCGCTGACGGCGGAGATGGGCAAGATCACCTGTGTCCTCGGCCGCAACGGGGTGGGCAAAAGCTCGCTTCTGCGCGCCGTTACCGGCCAGCACGCCATCAGTGCCGGGACGATCAGCTTTGAAGGGGCGGCGCTGGATGGGATGGCGCCTTACCATCGGGCCAAGCGTGGTGTCGGTTACGTGCCGCAGGGGCGGGAAATCTTTCCGCTGCTCAGCGTTCAGGAAAATCTCGAAAGCGGCTATGCGCCGCTGCCGCGTAAGGAACGGTTCATCCCGGATGATATTTTCAGCCTGTTTCCGGTGCTGCAATCCATGCTGGGAAGGCGCGGCGGCGATCTCTCCGGTGGTCAGCAGCAGCAGCTCGCCATTGGCCGGGCGCTGGTGACGCGGCCGAAGATCCTCGTTCTCGACGAGCCGACCGAAGGTATCCAGCCGTCGATCATCAAGGATATCGGCCGGGCGATCAAATATCTCAGGGATTCCACCGGCATGGCGATCCTGCTGGTCGAGCAATATCTGGATTTCTGCCGTGAGCTTGCCGATTACGTTTACATCATGGATCGCGGTGAGATCGTCCATGAGGGGCCGGCTGAAACGCTGGATACGCCGGAAGCTCGGCGTCATCTGACAGTATAAATCGAGACTAAAAATACTGCGCGCCGATCACGGCGTGCAAACGGCCGATTAATATTTTGAAAGCCTATGCGCCTCTGCATGGCTTTTATGCGCAATTTTAGCATTTCGTTGAATAAAAGCCTGTGATATTGGCAGCGCAAATGCTGCATGCGAGACACAGGAAAAGTCTATTCGCACGCCGCGACAGTTGATCCCTTACATTCCATGCACCTCCGACGTATCGTCGGAGACATAGTGCCAATAAAGGCGTGTCAATGCATCAAGACTTTGCAACTGGCCGGGCTGCCCGGTTGTTCCGCTCCGCCCGCACCCTCGTTCTGGGCATTGCGATGTGCGCAAGCGCCGGTGCCGCGGCGTCGGCATCGACCTGCGGTCAGCTTCCCGGACCCGGCGTGGAGCCAGGCCGGCATGATTTTTCCATTCTCTCTAACGGGCATAAACGCGACGGCGTCTATTTCGTTCCCTCCGCCTATGACGGAAAAAAGCCGTTGCCGGTGGTATTCGATTTCCATGGCTCCAACAGCAATCCGCACGGTCAGCTGAACCGCAGCGGCTGGGACAAGCTTGCCGAGCGTGATGGCCTGATGGTCGTGGCACTGGCTGGCAGTTTGAACGGCGAATTACCCGGCACCCATGCCTGGAACGTGCCGGGCGTTACCACGCGCCCCGGTGGACTGGATGAGGTCGGTTTCATTCGCAATGCGATTGACATGGTCAAGGGCAAATTCTGCGTGGATGAAGAGCGCTTTTACGGTTCCGGTTATTCCGGCGGCGGGCGCATGCTGTCGCAATTCATCTGCAATGGCAGCGCGGATTTCACCGCCGCGGGCTTTGTCGCTTCGCTGCGCGCGGGTTATCCGCTGGAAACCGAAGGCAAATGGGGACCGGATGCGGCAAGCTGCGCACCGGCGCGGCCGATGTCGATCATCGCCTTTGCCGGGTTGAAGGATCCCGCCAACCCCTATCAGGGTGGTGGCAAATCCTATTGGCAATATGGCGGTGAGACGGCGCTGAAGCGCTGGGCCGAGATGGATGGTTGCAAGGGCGGCGCCAAAACCAAGCCGGGTGAGAGCTTCACCGTGAATTCCTATGATGTCTGCAAGGGCGGTGCGCGCATCCAGTCCTATGTCATCGAAAACTGGGACCATGCCTGGCCGCGCGCCGCCATGAAGGCGGAAGTGCTGGCCGCGAGCGCCGTCGTTACCCGCAAACCCGGCGGCGAACAGACGCCGAAGGCGGAACCCGCCGTGGAGCGCAAGATGCCCACAGGCGAAGTGACCCGCACGGTTGATGCGGCCGAAAGAATGTGGGACTTCTTCCGTAATACGGAAGGGCAGCTGGTGGTGGACGCCGTCGTCAAGAAGGATTGTGGCGCCAAGGCCTCGTCCGCTTCCGCAACTACATCGGAGACCGCGTGCAGCAGCAACAGCAAGCCATCGGCACTTCCGGTTGCGAAGACGCTCAACCTGTCCGGCAGCAGCGCGCCCGTGGCAGAGGACGCATTGTAACCAAGGCGGTTGAAGGTCGCAGCCGGCTGGACGAGCTGTTTCAGGAAGGCTGCGCCAAAATCCGACTGCCGGATACGTTTTCGAACGAAGCCGAGGCCATTCTCATCAATTCTTCCGGCGGGTTGACCGGCGGAGACGAAATAGAGTGGCAGGCCACGGCCGGTGCCGGCACCTCGCTGGTGGTGACAACGCAGGCCTGCGAAAAGGTCTATAAGGCATCATCAGGCACAGCCACCGTCACCGCCCGCGTTTCGGCCGGGCCGGGTGCCCGGTTACACTGGCTGCCGCAGGAAACCATTCTCTTCGACCGCGCTTCCCTGACCCGCCGGCTGGAAGCCGATCTTGATCAATCTTCCGAATTCATCGCCGTCGAAGCAGTGCTGCTGGGCCGTCAGGCCATGGGCGAGGCGATGACGCATGGCCTTTTTCGTGACCGCTGGCGCATTCGCCACGGGGGAAAGCTGGTGCATGCCGAAGAGCTTCTGCTTGAGGGTGAGGTGGCGGAGCTGACCGTAAAACCGGCGGTTCTGGCCGGTCAGGTCGCCTTTGCGACGCTGCTTTATATCGGGCCTCTCTCCGAGGCGCTTCTGCCTAAAATCCGGGCTATTGCCGGTGAAAGCGGCGGCGCCAGCGAATGGCAGGGCAAGCTTGTTGTGCGCGTCTCTGCCGCCGATGGTTTCTCCCTCAGAAAATTGCTTTTTCCGATCATTTCGCTCTTGCGAAACGGCGCGCCAGTGCCGAAAGTCTGGAATCTGTAACCTCCGGATCGCCCGCGACAGGCGACCTACCGGGGTCTGTCAAACAAGTCGGATCTGTTCCCCGAAACCCTCAGTGGTTTGCGGAGCAGGTGCGAAAGCTGCGGGACGACGATGAACCTTAGCCCAAGAGAAAAAGACAAGCTGCTGATTTCCATGGCCGCCATGGTGGCGCGCCGCCGGCTGGAGCGTGGCGTGAAGCTGAATTATCCGGAAGCGATTGCGCTGATTAGCGATTTCGTCGTCGAGGGCGCCCGTGACGGCCGCGCCGTTGCCGACCTGATGGAAGCTGGCGCGCATGTGATTTCCCGCGATCAGGTGATGGAAGGCATCGCCGAGATGATCCATGATGTGCAGGTGGAAGCGACGTTTCCGGATGGCACCAAGCTGGTGACCGTCCATGAACCGATCCGATAGAGGAGGGTGGCATGGCGCTGGAACTGAGGCCCAATTGCGAATGCTGCGACCGCGATCTTGCACCCGACAGCCGGGATGCAATGATCTGCTCGTTCGAGTGCACCTTCTGCGTTGATTGTGTGACGGATGTGCTTCAAGGCGCCTGCCCGAATTGCGGCGGTGAGCTGGTTCGCAGGCCGGTCCGCCCGGCGGCAAAACTCGTCAACAATCCGGCGTCAACGACGCGCGTGCTGAAAGCCGAAGGCTGTCCGGCCGCGACCGCCGCCTGAAACAGATAAGGGAGAGCACCATGAAGCCAGGCGAAATCATTGCCGCAGAGGGCACCATCGAGCTCAATGCCGGCCAGCCGACGGTGACGATCGAGGTGGCCAATTCGGGCGACCGGCCGGTGCAGGTGGGCAGCCATTACCATTTCTTCGAGACCAATGCCGGGCTTATTTTCGAGCGCGACAAGGCGCGCGGCATGCGTCTCGATATCCCGGCAGGCACGGCGGTTCGTTTCGAACCCGGCCAGAAGCGGGAAGTAACGCTGGTGCCGCTTTCCGGCAAGCGTGAGGTTTACGGTTTTCGTCAACAGGTCATGGGGAGGTTATGAAATGGCCAGTGCGCATTATCATGGAAGCTGCCAATGCGGCGACGTCAGCTTCGAGGTCGATGCCGATCTCGATCACACCATTGTCTGTAATTGCTCACGCTGCAAGCGTCTGGGTTCTACGCTCGCCTTTGCGCCGCGCGAGAAATTCACCCTGCTTTCCGGCGAGGACAAACTGACGGAATACCTCTTCAACAAGCACCATATTCATCATCTTTTCTGCTCCACCTGCGGCATTGAAAGCTTTGCTTATGCCGATGGGCCGGATGGAACGCCGATGGTGGCGGTGAACGCCAATTGTCTCGATGGCGTCGATCCGCGGGCGCTGAAGCCGCAGGCTTTCGATGGCGCGGCGGCCTGAATGATGGGTATGAGCAGGAAAAACTTCGGTTTCGTGGCAGCCTTGCTGCTGACCGGCGGCTTGTCGCTGCCGGCGGTGGCGCAGGATGAGCCGGATTGCAAAGCGCCGGAAACGCAGACGGATATGACCATCTGCGCTGGCAAGGATTATGAAAAGGCCGACAAGCAGCTCAACGCCGAATACCAGAAGCTGCGCAAGGCGCTCACTGCGCGCGACAAGACGGCGGATGCGGACGGCAAGGGCGCGACCGAGGCACTTGTGGCGGCCCAGCGTGCCTGGGTGGCGTTCCGCGATGCCAATTGTGCCCTTTCCGGCTTTCAGGCACGCGGCGGCACGATGGAGCCGATGCTGATTTCGTCCTGCCTCGCTGAAATGAGCGGCAAGCGCGCTGAAGAACTGCGCCAGCTTGGCGAGGGTTTCTGAACGGCATGGGGCGGCGCATCACGATTGTCGGAAACGGGGAGTTGCCGTTGGGTGCGGCCGATTTCATCGACCGTTCCGACATCGTCATCCGCTTTAATGACTGCCGGTCGCTGGGGCCTGGCGGCACGCGCACCGATGTGGTGGCTGTCTGCAACACGGGGCGGCCGGGCCGTGAGATGACTGAAGGCACCGACTGGCGCGAGAGTGATGGGGTGCGGCAGGCTACCGCCATCTGGTCGGTGCGTGATCCGGCAAAGTTTGCCGAAATGGAGCCGGATATTCGCCGGCGCTGGCCGGAACTGACCGATTTCTGCGCCGATTATACCGCCGCTTTCGCTGCACTTGCGCGGGAAACGGGCAAGAGCCACATCGTCATTCCCCGCGGCGTGCATGACAGGCTGGATGTGGCGCTCGAAGCCTATACGCCCGCACCCTATGTCTGCCCCAGCACCGGCCTTTTTGCCATCGCCCATGTTCTCGAGAATGTGAGCGGCGATGGTGACGAGGTGGCGATTGCCGGTTTCGGCCATCAGGGCTGGAGCGGCCATCCGTTCACTGCCGAACAACAACTGGTCGAAGCCCTCACAAATGAGGGCCGGCTGACACGAATTTCTCCCACATCGATTTTCTCCGCGTCCGAAGGAGCCTGAGCCCATGCCTTACAAGATTTCCCGCGCCGCCTATGCCGGCATGTTCGGCCCGACCGTTGGCGACAAGGTGCGTCTTGCCGATACCGAACTCTTCATCGAGATCGAAAAGGACCACACGACCTATGGCGAGGAAGTGAAATTCGGCGGCGGCAAGGTCATTCGCGACGGCATGGGCCAGAGCCAGGCGACGCGGGCCGAGGGCGCTGTCGATACCGTCATCACCAATGTGGTGATCGTTGACCATAGCGGCATCTACAAGGCGGATGTGGGCCTGAAGAACGGGCGCATCCACGCCATCGGCAAGGCGGGCAACCCGGATACGCAGCCGGGCGTGACGATCATCGTCGGTCCTTCGACGGAGGCGATTGCCGGTGAAGGCAAGATCCTGACGGCCGGCGGCATGGATGCGCATATCCATTACATCTGCCCGCAGCAGATCGAGGAAGCGCTGATGAGCGGCGTGACCTGCATGCTGGGCGGCGGCTCCGGCCCGGCACATGGCACGCTTGCCACCACCTGCACCGGTGCATGGCATATCGAGCGGATGATCGAAAGCTTCGATGCCTTCCCGATGAATCTGGCGCTGGCCGGCAAGGGCAATGCCTCGCTGCCCGCGCCGCTGGAAGAGATGATCCTCGCCGGCGCCTCCTCGCTGAAGCTGCACGAAGACTGGGGCACGACGCCCGCCGCCATCGACAATTGCCTGACGGTTGCCGATGAATATGATGTGCAGGTGATGATCCACACCGACACGCTGAACGAGAGCGGCTTCGTGGAAGACACGGTCGCCGCCATAAGGGGCCGCACCATTCATGCCTTCCACACCGAAGGGGCGGGCGGCGGGCACGCGCCTGATATCATCAAGGTCTGCGGCAATCCCAACGTCATTCCGTCTTCCACCAACCCGACGCGGCCCTATACCGTCAATACGCTGGCCGAACATCTGGATATGCTGATGGTGTGCCACCACCTGTCGCCGTCCATTCCCGAAGATATCGCCTTCGCTGAAAGCCGCATCCGCAAGGAAACCATCGCGGCGGAGGATATTCTGCATGATATCGGCGCGTTTTCGATCATCTCGTCGGATAGCCAGGCCATGGGCCGTGTCGGCGAGGTGGCGATCCGCACCTGGCAGACCGCCGACAAGATGAAGCGCCAGCGTGGCCGCCTGAAGGAAGAGACCGGCGAAAACGACAATTTCCGTGTCCGCCGTTACATCGCCAAATATACGATCAACCCGGCCATCGCCCAGGGTGTCAGCCATGAGATCGGCTCCATCGAAGTCGGCAAACGTGCGGATCTGGTGTTGTGGAATCCGGCCTTTTTCGGCGTGAAGCCGGAGATGGTGCTGCTCGGCGGCTCGATTGCCGCCGCCCCGATGGGTGATCCGAATGCCTCCATTCCCACGCCGCAGCCGATGCATTACCGGCCGATGTTTGCCGCCTATGGCAAGCTGCGCACCAATTCCTCGGTCACTTTCGTCTCGCAGGCGTCGCTGGATGCCGGCCTTGCCCAGCGCCTTGGCGTCGCCAAGACGCTGCTGCCGGTGAAGAATGTGCGCGGCGGCATCTCCAAGGCGTCGATGATCCACAATTCGCTCACCCCGCATATCGAGGTCGATCCGGAAACCTATGAGGTGCGGGCGGATGGCGAACTTTTGACCTGCGAACCGGCCACCGTGCTGCCGATGGCGCAGCGTTATTTCCTGTTTTAACGGCGTTTCGTGTTGAGATTTATCACAAAGTGGATCGGCGGCGGCGTGCTGCTGATCGTCCTGTTTCTTATGCTCGGTACCCTCGTGCCGCGCCCCTTTTTCGCTGACAATGCAGACGGCGGCGCGAAGGATCGCGAGATTCTGCTATTGTCCAATCCGATCCACACCGATATCGCCCTGCCGGTCGATGACGATCTGCGGCGGGTGTTTTCCGAGTTGCAGGAGGACGGTATTGCCGTCAATCATCCCGCAGCTGCCTATCTGGTGTTTGGCTGGGGTGGACGGTCGTTTTATATAGAGACACCCACCTGGGCCGATCTGAAACCGATGCCGGTGCTGCGCTCGTTCACGCTTGACCGATCGGTGATGCATGTGGACGTGACGGGAGACTTTCCCGCCGATATGGCCGGAGTGAAACGGCTTCGTATTTCTGAAGAGGGCTATCAGCGTCTTCTCGCCGGTATCAGGGCAAGTTTTGTCAGAAATGACGGCAAGGTCCAGCTTGTCCCCGGTGCCGCCTATGGTTTGACGGACGCGTTTTTCGAGGCGAATGGCTGGTTTAATGCGCTGGCCGGCTGCAACACTTGGTCGGCCGTCATGTTGCGCGAAGCCGGTATTCGAACAGGCTGGTGGACGCCCTTGCCGCCGCTGTTGCGCTGGTCGGTCGATCTCCACAATTGATCCTCTGCCGATGCGGCATTTCGTACATTCGATGACTTGAATCCGATTTTTATGCTGCACCGCAGCGCATCTTGCGCTATGGAAACGGCAAAAGAATTCCGTGCGGATTGATCCCAAGCGATCCGCGTAAAACACCTGATCAGGAGAAAAGCCATGCTCGGCAAAAAAGTGCCCGCCGTAACTTTCCGCACGCGCGTTCGTGACGAGGCCGTTGGCGGCCCCAACCCGTTCCGCTGGCAGGACATGACCTCCGACGATTATTTCAAGGGCAAGAAGGTCGTTCTGTTTTCGCTGCCGGGCGCCTTCACACCGACCTGCTCGACCTATCAGCTTCCCGATTTCGAAAAGCTGGCTGGCGAATTCCGCGCGCTCGGCGTGGATGAAATCTATTGCCTGTCGGTCAACGATGCCTTTGTCATGAATGCCTGGGCCAAGGGCCAGAACCTCGAAAACGTCAAGGTCATTCCGGATGGTTCGGGTGAGTTCACCCGCAAGATGGGCATGCTGGTCGCCAAGGACAATCTCGGTTTCGGCATGCGCTCCTGGCGTTACGCCGCCGTCATCAATGACGGTCTGGTGGAGCAGTGGTTCGAGGAAGAGGGCTATCAGGATAATTGCGAATCCGACCCTTACGGCGTTTCCGCGCCGCAGAACATTCTGGAAAACCTGAAAAGCCGCGCTGCGGCCTGATTTTGGTTTTGTGAAGGCCCGGCACCGATGTCGTGTTCGGGGTGCCGACAGGAGGCGAAAACCTCTCCTCCGTCATCCTCGCCCTTGAGGCGAGGATCCATAAACGTCTGACGGGTGGATCCCCGGGTCAAGCCCGAGGATGACGTTGAAAGTGGAGAAAGGTTTGCACCTGGCCCGGCTGTGATGCCGGGCTTTGTCATTCTGGTGGCCATGTGCCCTGAAATCGCGCCTTGAAATCCCCCCGCCTATCCGTCAAAAATCGAAACCCCAAGACAGTTTTCGAACGGATCATCCCATGCTGCGCGTTACCTCTTACCATCCTGCCGGAACCCCTGGCGACGAGCCTTCCGGTTATGTCACGCTGGCGCATGACCAGCGGCATCTGCGCCGCAAGCTGCTGCATCTGCAGAATGACGAGATGGTGATGCTCGATCTGAAGGAAGCCGTGCTGTTTGCCCATGGCGACCTTCTGGTGGTGGAAAACGGCGATCTGATCGAGGTTCGGGCCGCGGCTGAAAAGCTGTTTGAAATCACGCCGAAGGATCGGCTTCACCTGATCGAGCTCGCCTGGCATCTGGGCAACCGGCATCTTTCGGCACAGATCGAAGAAGAGCGCATTCTCATCCTGCGCGACCACGTGATCCGCGCCATGCTCGAAGGTCTCGGCGCCACGGTGCGCGAGGTGGAGGAACCTTTCCAGCCGGCGCGCGGCGCGTATCACGCCCATGGCGGCCATTCCCATAGTCACGGGCATGATCACCACCATCATGATCACGGTTGATCCGTGAGCGACGATCGCGGCGTTGCCGCCTTGCTGCGGCTGATGGCCTGGCTGTCGCCGGCCTTTCCGGTTGGCGGTTTTTCCTATTCCGGCGGGCTTGAAAAGGCGGTTGAGGATGGGCGTGTGCCCGATGCAGCCGGTCTTCTTGGCTGGGTGGAGACACTTCTGCGCCACGGCAGCCTTTGGAACGACGCGGTGTTTCTGGCGGAAGGCTGGCGCAGGGGCAGCGATGCCGCCGCCCTGAATGAAATGGCCACTCTTGCGCGGGCGCTGGCTGGCGCAGCGGAGCGATATCGCGAAACGGTACTTCTGGGTGATGCCTTCGTCGCCGCCGCGGGCGCATGGCCGCATGCGGTTCTGGAACTGTTGCCCAAGGAGTGTCCATATCCTGTCGCCGTCGGGGCCGTGGCCGCCGCGCATGGGGTGCCGCTTAAGGAAACGCTTGCCGCTTTCGCACATGCCGGCGTCTCGCAAATGGTTTCGGCCGGCATCCGCCTTGGCGTGGCAGGCCAGAAGGATGGCGTCGCCATTCTGGCAGCAAGCGAAGCGGTGATTGAGGAGATGACTGCGCGGGCTGCGCAATCCACGCTCGATGACCTCGGCAGCGCGACGATCATCGCCGATACGGCGGCGATGCGCCACGAGGTGCAGGGCACGCGGCTTTTTCGCTCCTGAAAGTTACAGCATCGATGGAGCGAGCGCATGCCGCTTGTTTCTTCTCCCCGAGGGGGAGAAGGTCGCGGCAGCGGGATGAGGGGGCGAGCTCCCCGAAATCCGGCGACGTTGCCCCCTCATCCGACCCTTCGGCCACCTTCTCCCCCCTCGGGGAGAAGAAACTCGCGGCACGATCCTTGCATATCTTGAAGCGAGTAGCGGAGGAGATATGGTGAGACAGAACCAAAGCATAGTGAAGGAAACACAGTCGTGAAATCGGGCATGAAATCGGGCAATGGCCCGTTGCGTGTTGGCATTGGCGGGCCGGTTGGTTCGGGCAAGACGGCGCTGACGGAAAAGCTCTGCAAGGCGATGAGCGCCGATTATTCCGTCGCCGTCGTTACCAACGATATCTATACGAAAGAGGATGCCGAGGCGCTGGTGCGCATGCAGGCGCTGCCGTCGGAGCGTATTGTCGGTGTGGAGACGGGCGGTTGCCCGCATACCGCTATCCGCGAGGATGCGACGATCAATCTGCAGGCGATTGCCGGGCTCAATGCGCGCTTTCCCGATCTGGATGTCGTCTTCATCGAATCCGGTGGCGACAATCTCGCCGCGACCTTTTCGCCCGATCTTGCCGATATCACCATCTATGTGATCTCCGTCTGTCAGGGTGAGGAAATTCCGCGCAAGGGCGGGCCAGGCATCACCCGCTCCGATCTGCTGGTCATCAACAAGAAGGATCTCGCACCTTACGTCGGGGCCGATCTGACCGTAATGGATAATGATGCGACCCGCATGCGCAATGCCATGCCCTTCGTCTTCACCGATATGAAGCGGGGCGATGGGGTGGAGCATATCGTCGGTTTCCTGAAAGAGCAGGGCGGTCTCTGAGCCATGAATACGCCTCTTCATTTCGGTCCCTATGCCGTGTCCCGCTTTGTCGATGGCGTCTACAAGGCGCCGGTCGGCCATCTTATCCATCGGCAGGGCGAGGTTGCGCTGGCCGCGGTTCTTGCCGGGCTTGAAGGCGAGACGGTGGATGTGGATGTCAATTGTTTCGCGCTCTCCGGGCCTGATGGCATCTGGCTGATCGATGCCGGTTGCGGCACCGCCTGGGGTGCGGCCTATGGCCATGCCCGCGCGGCGATGATCACCGCCGGTATTCAGCCGGCCGATGTGACGCGTGTCATCCTAACCCATATTCACGGCGACCATGCGTTGGGTCTCATTGATGGTGACAAGCCATATTTTCCCAATGCGGAAATATGGGTGCCGGAGGCCGATCTTGGCTTTTTCACCAGTGCGGATGCCCGCAAGAGCTTGCCGCCAGCCCGGCAGGGCGGTTTCGATCTCGCCGCCCGGCTGCTCGATATCTGTGGTGCCATGCTGCGGCCGATCCCCATGGGCATGATTGCCGAGGATATCGAGGCGATCGCCATGCCCGGCCACACGCCGGGGCATGCCGGCTATCTCATCGGCAGCGGTGATAACCGGCTGTTATTGTGGGGTGATGTGCTGCATGTGAGTGGATTGCAGGCTGACGATCCTGAAATCGCTTTCGTTTACGATATCGATTCCGAACTTGCCTATGCCACCCGTCTTTCGGCGCTGGCCGAGGCGGCCGATCACGGCTGGCTGGTGTCCGGTGGCCATCTTGGCGGCTTTTTCCATATTGAACGGCAGGGCGACGCCTTCCGCTTCGTGCCGCAGCCGGGTTGATCTGCCCTTTCCACAATGGCGAAATCCACAATGGCGAAAGGCGGGCTACCGGCTGGCATCCCGCCCTTCTTCCTCTCCCGCTGTCTTTTCTAGATCTGCTTCAATGCGGCGACGTCATTGACCTGCACGATGCGGCCGCGCACGGTGACGCCTGATTTTTTCAGCGCCGAGAAGGCGCGTGACAGGGCTTCCGGCGCAAGGCCGAGCTTGCCGGCAAGCAGGCTTTTCTGGAACGGCAGCCGCAGCGAAAAGGATGTCGCATCACGCGGGCCCTGATTGATGAGATAATGGGCGACGCGTTGTGGCGCGGTCTGCAGCCGATCGTTGGCGATGCAATCCATGGTGCCAAGCAGGCTGTTGGAAAGGCAGCGCATGACGGCTTTGGCGATTGCCGGTTCCTGATCGATCAACGCCCGGATTTTCGCGAGCTCGAAACGCGCCACGGTGCAGCTTTCCGCCGCCTGCGCGCTGTAGCGATAGGTGTCGCTGCCGAAAATCAGGCATTCGTTGAAGGTATCGCCCGGACCGCTGACGCGCACATCCGCCTCGCGCCCATGCCTGTCCAGCCGGTAAAGCCTGATATAACCCGACAGAACGCAATAAAAATGCTGCGCCGCTTCGCCTTCCTTGAAGAGCACATGGCGGGCGTTGACATTGATGATGGTCGCCGCCTCCATCAGCTTCAACGCCACTGCGTCATCCGCTATCCCGATCAAGGGCGCGCGCAGCAGAATGTTCCTGTCCCTGTTGCTCAGCTTCACGGTCTTGTTCACGTCCATCCGGCTCCCGCTCAAACCTTTTGCCGGGCTGTCCGAAGCGATACGAAACCGGGGATG
The DNA here is from genome assembly GCF_001263295.1 of Agrobacterium sp. SUL3. Classification (NCBI taxonomy): domain Bacteria; kingdom Pseudomonadati; phylum Pseudomonadota; class Alphaproteobacteria; order Hyphomicrobiales; family Rhizobiaceae; genus Agrobacterium; species Agrobacterium sp. SUL3. Next base: position 497,686 of record NZ_KQ414499.1, on the reverse strand, counting down.
TTCCGTTTCCCTTACGCCTATCTGCAAAGAACTCATCGCACTATCCTTCGACCGGCAATTCCCGATGCGAGGGAGATTAGCAGTTCACCTGAAAAGCGAATTGATTTCGATCAAACGGGGTTGCAGTCGTTATGTGAGAGGAAATGACGGGCTGTTCGTGTTTCAAAGCACAGAGGGGAAATATGGGGCGGGCGATTGCCACATATTTCTTCTCCCGAGGGGGAGAAGTCCGCGGCAGCGAGATGAGGGGGCGAGGGTAGAGGGATTCGGCAACGTTGCCCCCTCATCCGGCCCTTCGGGCCACCTTCTCCCCCTCGGGGAGAAGAAACCGGCCGCAACGCCCTGCGATAAGTAACCTCGCCACAAAAAGAAACGCCGGGCACTGGACTCGGCGCTTTTTTACTTTCATTCCGCAGCAAGCGGCGGCAGCCGTAATATGTTGCTGCCCTTGTCTGCGGCCTTGTCGCCGGTGCCCTTTTCCATGCCGGCGACCCGCGCCTCCAGCGAGGAGAGTGCCAGGCTGTTTTCGCGGGCGATCTCCGAGAGTTTCTCGTTGGAGAGAGCCTCTTCCTCCTCTTCCTTCTTGCCGACGAAGCGGCCGAAGAGGTGGGCGAGCAGGCGCGACAGGTCGTCCATGATCAGGAAGAAGGCAGGAACCACGATCAGCGACAGAACGGTTGATACGATGATGCCGCCGATGACCGCGATTGCCATCGGTGCGCGGAACGAGCCGCCTTCGCCGACGCCGAGTGCGGAGGGCAACATGCCTGCCGACATGGCGATGGAGGTCATGATGATCGGGCGGGCGCGCTTGCGACCGGCCTCGATCATGGCATGCACTCGCTCCATGCCGTGACGGCGCATCTCGATGGCGAAGTCTACCAGGAGGATGGCGTTTTTCGTCACGATGCCCATCAGCATCAGGATGCCGATGAGAACCGGCATGGACAGCGCGTTCTGGGTGATGATGAGCGCGACGGCCACGCCGCCGATGGCGAGCGGCAGCGAGAACAGGATGGTGAAGGGCTGGATGACATCCTTGAACAGCAGGATGAGCACGACAAGCACCAGCAGCAGGCCAAGCAGCATGGCGTTGACGAAGCCCTGCTGCATTTCACCCTGCACCTTGGCATCGCCGCTTTCCGCCAGGCGCACACTTGCCGGCAGCTTGGTTTCCTCGACGATCCGCTTGAATTCGGCCGTCGAGGTATCGAGCGCCGTGCCGAATGGCACGTCGGAGCCGATGGAGACGACGCGGTTGCGGTCGTTGCGCTTGATCGAGCTCGGACCTTCCGAATAGTCGATATCGGCAACGCTGTAGAGCGGCACCAGCGAGCCGGATGCGGTCTTGATCTTCAGGGCGCGGATGGTGGCGAGATCGCGGCGGGTATCGATGGACGCCTGCACGCGGATCGGAATCTGCCGGTCATCCAGAGAAATCTTCGTCAGCTGGGCGTCGATATCGCCGATGGTGGCGACGCGAACCGTCTGCGAAATCTGCTGCGGCGTGATGCCGAGGCGGGCGATTTCATCCTTGCGCGGGCGGATCTGCAATTCCGGACGCGGCAACGCGCCTTCCGAGCTGACATTGGCAAGGATGGGTGAGGCGCGTAGACGGCTTTCGAGAATGCCGACGGCGTCGTTCAGGTCCTTCTCGTTCGACGACAGGAAGTTGAAGCTCAGTTCGCGTTCCGCACGGTCGTTCAGCTTGATGATGCGCACATCCGGAATGGCGCGGACCTTGGCGAAGATGTCCCGCTCCACATCCCATTGCGGACGTGTGCGGCCCTTTTCTTCCACCTTCGGAAGATATTGGCCGATGAGCGGAATGGAGCCCAGCCCCTTGTTGACCAGCACCTTCAGCAATGAGTGGTCGATATGCTGGAGGATGACGTTGACGGTGGCGCGGCGAAGTTCCAGATCGCCCTTGGGCGAAGCGCCGCCGAGAATGAAGACGCTTTCCACGCCGTTGATGTCACGGATGGCATGGAAGATTTCGGTCGTCGTCCGGTCGGTTTCATCCAGCGTCGCATTGGGCGGCAGTTCCACCGAGAGCGTCACGCGCGATGCGTCGTCCGGCGGCAGGAAGCTGCCCGGAACGCCGGCGAGAAGAATGACGGAGGCGACGAGGAAGCCGACGGCGCCGATGAGCGTGAGGTAACGCGCCCACCATTTGCGGGTGGTGGCGGAAACCATGCGCGTATAGGCCTTCATCAGCCGGCCGTCATTATCGTGATGGTCGTCCATCGCGTCTTCGGCGCGCATCAGATAGGCCGCCATCAGCGGTGTGATGAGGCGGGCCACTGCCAGCGAGAAGAACACCGAGAAGGCAACCGTCAGACCGAACTGGATGAAGTACTGACCGGGAATGCCGGGCATGAACGAGACAGGCACGAAGACGGCGATGATGGTGAAGCTGGTGGCGATGACGGCGAGACCGATTTCGTCGGCGGCCTCGAGCGCTGCCCGATAAGGCGTCTTGCCCATCTTGATGTGACGGGCGATGTTCTCGATTTCCACGATGGCGTCGTCCACGAGAATACCCGTGGCGAGCGTCAACGCCAGGAAGCTGACGAGGTTGAGCGAGAAGCCCATGATATCCATGATCCAGAAGGTCGGGATCGCGGAAAGCGGTAGCGCGACGGCGGCAATCAGGGTGGCGCGCCAGTTGCGAAGGAAAAGCAGGACCACGATGATGGCGAGGATGGCGCCCTCGATCAGCGTATCAAGCGCCGCCTTGTAGTTGCCATAGGTGAAATAGACGGCGTCATCGACCATCTGGATCGAGACTTCCGGATGGTCCTTGCGGACCTTTTCGAGGCTTTCCGCCACGGTTTCGGCAACCGAGACTTCGCTTGCACCCTTGGAGCGGAACACCGCGAAGGTGACGGCGGGGTTGCCGTTGAACCGCGAGAAGGATTTCTGTTCCTGATAGGTGTCGGTCACCGTACCCAGTTCGGAAAGCTTGACGAAGCGGCCGTTGGAGAGCGCGATGGTGGTGTTGGCAAGTTGCGTCACGTCGCGGGTGTCACCGAGCGTGCGGATCGTCTGCTCATTGCCGCCGACCTGGCCGCGGCCGGAGCCGAGATCGACGTTGGTGCCGCGCAGCTGGCTGTTCACCTCGCTTGCGGTGATGCCATAGGCATCAAGCTTTTCGGGGCTGAGCGAAACGCGCACCTCCCGGTCCGCACCGCCATAACGGTCGACCTTGCCGATGCCGGACTGGCCCTGCAGCGAGCGCTTGATCGTGTCGTCGACGAACCAGGACAGTTCTTCGAGCGTCATGTTCGGCGAAGAAACGGCAAAGGTCTGGATCGCCTGGCCTTCGACGTCGATCTTGCTGACGACAGGCACTTCGATATCGGCGGGCAGATCGCTGCGGATCTTGTCGATGGCGTCCTTCGTGTCCTGAACCGCCTCTTCCGTCGGCTTTTCGATGCGGAAGACGACCGTGGTCGTCGATTGGCCGTCGACTACGCTGGACTGTATTTCATCGACGCCGCTGATGGCGGCGACGGCGTCTTCGATCTCCTTCGTCACCTGCATTTCCAGCTCGGAGGGCGAAGCGCCGCTCTGGGTCACGGTGACGGCAACGACGGGGACGTCGATATTCGGAAAACGGGTGATCGGCAGGGTCTTGAAGGCCTGCATGCCGAGGATCATCAAAAGCGCGAAGCCGAGAAGCGGCGCAATCGGGTTACGGATTGACCATGCGGAGAAGTTCATTTCATTCCCTCAGTCAGTTGGACGCAGCCGTCTGGGCTTCAACCGGGCGGATCCGGTCACCATCGCGCACGAATGCTCCAGCTTTCTCGACAACCTTGTCTCCAGCGGCAAGGCCGCTGACAATTTCGATGAAACCGCTGTCTTCTATGCCGGTCTCGATCTTCACCTGCTTGACGACGTCGCCTTCCACCTTGCGGGTGGTCGAGCCTTCGCGTCCGGACGTGACGGCCGATAGCGGCAGGGCAAGCGCGTTCGTCTCTTCAACGATGATCTCGGCGCTGGCATACATGCCTGATCGTGCCGGGCTGTTTTCCGGCAGCACCACATGCACGGAACCGAGGCGCGTCGTCGGATCGACGGTCGGCGAAACGAGGCGCACCTTGCCCTCTATTTTCTGGGCTCCGCCGGCAACCGTCAAATAGGCTTTCTGACCGGCCTTGACCTTCTGGATATCGGTTTCCGAGAGATCAGCGACGAGTTCGATCGCGCCATCCTTGATGACGGTGAAAAGCGGATTTCCGGCACCGCTGGCAATGGCCCCGACCTTGGCGTTCTTGGCTGAGACGATGCCGGCGACAGGAGTTTTCACGCCGGTGCGGGTCAGTTTCAGATCGATATCGTCGATCTGCGCGGCGACGACCTTGATGTCAGCCTCGCCGGCGGACACCGCCTGTTTTGCTGCCTCCAGCCGGGCCTGTGCCACCTGCGCGGCGGCTTCGGTCTTTTCAGTCTCGGAGACGGAACCGGAGCCGCTCTGGCCGAGCTTGGCGGCGCGGTCACGCTGACGAAGGGCATCGTTGAGATTGGCCTGCGCTTCCAGCACCTGCGCTTTCGACTGGGTGACGGAGGCTTCTGCCTTGGCCTTGTTGGCCTCAAGCTGGCTCTTTTGCAGCACAAGGCTGTCGGAGGAAAGCACGGCCAGAACCGCATTGGCTTCCACCCGGTCGCCAATATCGGCATTCAGCGTGTCGATCGACAGGCCGTCAACCAGCGGCTGGACGTAGATCTCGTCCACGGGGCGGATTGTGCCTGTCGCGATGATGCGGTCCACGAGATCGCGTTTTGCGGCGTGCGCCACGATGATGGAGGGCAGGTTCTGCTGTTTGACCGGTGCCGGCGCTTCGCCTTCGGCGGCAGCCGAAAAGGGCAGGGCCGTTGCAGAAAGAAGGACGAAAACGAAGCGGTTAAAAGTAACTTTATGCTGCATGTGTCTTGGCTCGCGCAATATCCGATCACATGTCCTGCAGCCGTGAGGCGTGTTTTAATAGGTCATGCGATAGCGAATGTGAAACAAGGGATCACAATACTTCCTTTTCGATCCTCCCGATTCAAACGCCCCTCAACGCGAATCTCAAGCACCTTGCCCTTGTGCTTTTTCTACAAGATCAAATTTGGCAGTCTTGTGGGCGGGACTCTAATTGTTGTTGTCGTGCAAATCAATCCGCATAGCCACGATGGTTGATATACATTTTTGTATAGGGCCGGATATTGCAATTCATCAAATACGTTACCACTGAAAAACGAAACGCGCGGGCAGAGCCGCGCGTTCCATGCTTTCGGGTTCGATTTGACTATTTCAGCGCCGCATCGGTGATTTCGGTGGTGTAGGCACCGGATGGTTCCTTGGTGATGACCGGATCGGACCCGCCGCCGAGCAGCGTCTTGACGGTGCGGTCGTAATCCGCCTTGTCGAGCGCGCCTTTCGAGCCGGCAGTCAGCTTGGCGACTTCGCCCATCATGCGCTTCTGGTGCTTTTCGGTCTGGGCGCCGGAGGCGTCGTTTTCGAGAACGATGTCGGCCGCATCGTCAGGGTTTTCTTCCGCCCACTTCCAGCCCTTCATGGAGGCACGGACGAATTTGACCATGTCTTCCTTGAACTTGGCGTCCTTCAGCTTGTCTTCGAGAACATAAAGCCCGTCTTCGAGCGTCGCCACGCCTTCGTCCTCATATTTGAAGGTGACGAGTTCCTCCGGCTTGATGCCGGCGTCGATAACCTGCCAATATTCATTATAGGTCATGGTGGAAATGCAGGCGGCCTGCTTTTGCAGCAGCGGATCGACGTTGAAGCCCTGCTTCAGGACAGTGACGCCATCCGCGCCGCCGGTGGTTGGGATTTTCAGGTGCGCCATCCACGACAGAAACGGATATTCATTGCCGAAGAACCAGACGCCCAGCGTCTTGCCCTTGAAGTCGTCGGGCTTGGTGACGCCGGTTTCTTTCAGGCAGGTCAGCATCATGCCCGACGATTTGAATGGCTGGGCGATATTGACCAGCGGCACGCCCTTTTCACGGGTGGCGAGTGCGGATGGCAGCCAGTCGACGATCACATCCGCACCGCCGCCGGCCAGAACCTGTGCCGGTGCAATATCCGGGCCGCCCGGCTTGATGTCGACATCAAGGCCTTCGGCTTCGTAAAAACCCTTGTCCTTGGCAACGTAATAACCGGCGAATTGTGCCTGGGTCACCCATTTCAGCTGCAGGGTGATCTTGTCGGCGGCCTGCGCACTGAAGGCCGTCATCAGTGACGCGCCGGCAAGAAGCATGGATGCAAGTTTCATTTTCATCGCTGTTCCCTTTTTCGTTATTTACGTTCGTCCCCCACGGACGGACGGATGCCAGAAGGTGACGGCCCGCTCTGCGAGCGCCACCAGACCGTAAAAGCCTGAGCCGGCCAGTGCGGCGACCGCGATTTCGGCCCAGACCATATCGACATTGCTGCGGCCCATTTCCGCCGAGATGCGGAAACCCATGCCGACGATGGGTGTGCCGAAGAATTCCGCGACAATTGCGCCGATCAGCGCCAGCGTGGAATTGATCTTCAGCGCATTGAAAATGAAGGGCCAGGCGGCGGGCAGGCGCAGCTTTACCAATGTCTGCCACCAGCCGGCGGCATAGGTGCGCATCAGGTCGCGTTCCATGTGGCTGGAAGCGGCAAGCCCCTGCACCGTGTTCACCAGCATCGGGAAAAACGTCATGATGACGACGACCGCCACTTTCGACTGCCAGTCGAAGCCGAACCACATGACCATGATGGGGGCGATGCCGACCACCGGCAGAGCGGAGACGAAATTGCCGATGGGCAGCAGCCCGCGCTGGAGGAAGGGTGAGCGATCGATGAGGATGGCGACGATGAAGCCGAGGCCGCAGCCGAGCACATAACCCGTCAGCACCGATTTGAGGAAGGTCTGGCGGAAATCCGCCCAGAGGATCGGCAGGGAGCCAAGAAGGCGGGCAAGAATGGCGCTGGGTGCCGGCAGCAGGATGGGCGGCACGGAAAACCCGCGCACCACACCTTCCCAGATGGCGAGAATGGCCAGCCCGAAGAGAAGGGGTACGGCGATGCGGCTTGCGCGTTTTGCCGCCTGCGCGGAAAATCTGCGGCGCACCAGCCATTCGTTGCAGGCCCAGGCGGCAAGCCAGAACAGGATCGCGCCGAAAAACCAGCCGGGGTTCGTCATGGCCTTGCTCCCATTCGTTTCAGGACCGCGGCGTGGGCGATGCCGATGATGGACACCAGCAGGGCCGCGACACCGGCGGCCATGAACAGTGCCGCCCATATCTGCACCGTCTGGCCATAATAGGAGCCGGAGAGCAGCCGCGCGCCGAGACCGGCGACGGCCCCCGTCGGCAATTCGCCGACGATGGCGCCGACCAGCGCAATCGCAATGGCGATCTTCAGCGAGGTGAAGAGATAGGGGAGTGCGGCGGGCCAGCGCAGCTTCCAGAAGATTTGCGCAGGCGAGGCATTATAGGTGTGCATCAGATCAAGCTGGATGGTTTCCGGGCTTCTGAGACCCTTCACCATGCCGACGACGATGGGGAAGAAGGAAAGATAGGTGGAGATCAGCGCCTTCGGCAGCAGCCCGGAAATGCCGATGGAATTCAGGACGACGATGATCATCGGTGCGACTGCAAGGATCGGGATCGTCTGGCTGGCGATGATCCACGGCATGACGGAGCGATCCATGGCGCGATTGTGGATGATCGCGACGGCAAGCAGGATGCCGAGCACCGCACCGATGGCGAAACCGAGCAGCGTGGCGGAGAGTGTGACGCCGGCATGATAGATGAGGCTGCGTTTGGAGGTGATCGCCTTGTTGACGGTGGTGTCCCACAGTTCGGCGGCAATCTGGTGCGGGGCGGGGAGAACCGGGCGTTCCTGGGCGAAGGTTTGCGGCAGGAGTTCGAAGAAGCCCGGCGTTTGACCGGCGCGGGTGGCCTGATCGCGGGCGAAGGGCATGTTGAGATAGATGACGGCGAGGTGCCAGAGGATGAGGATGGCGAGGAGGACGGTGAGGATGGGGAGGATGCGGTGGCGGAGGAGGGTCATGGGTTTTCGCTCCGCTGCTCACTCCGAGGGTGCGGCTTACCCCCCTCTGTCCTGCCGGACATCTCCCCCTCAAGGGGGGAGATCGACTCGTGGTTGGGTCTCGCCCATCTCAAAGCTCGAGAATTAAGAGGGGAGTGCGCCTCCTGCCGATCTCCCCCCTTGAGGGGGAGATGCCCGGCAGGGCAGAGGGGGGTAAAGCTTGCGATGACCTCACCCCTCATAGCTATGCCCCGCCTTCAACCCCTCACGCACCCGATGCGCAATCGCCAGAAATTCCGGCGTCTCGCGAATCTCGAGCGGCCTCTCCCTCGGCAAGGTGGACGTAATCACATCCGTCACCCGACCCGGCCGCGGCGACATGACGACGATTTTCGTCGAGAGATAAACGGCTTCCGGAATGGAATGGGTGACGAAGCAGATGGTCTTGCCGGTCGTATCCCAGAGTTTCAGAAGCTGTTCGTTGAGGTGATCGCGGACAATTTCGTCCAGCGCGCCGAAGGGCTCATCCATCAACAGCAGGTCGGCATCGAAGGCGAGCGCGCGGGCGATGGAGGCGCGCTGCTGCATGCCGCCGGAAAGCTGCCAGGGGTACTTCTTGCCGAAACCGTTGAGGTTGACGAGGTCCATCGTGCGGTCGATGCGTTCGCGCTGCTGGGCTTTGGTGTAACCCATGATTTCGAGCGGCAAGGCGATGTTCTTTTCGATGCTGCGCCAGGGATAAAGCGCCGCGGCCTGAAAGACATAACCGTAGGATCGGTCTTGCCGGGCGTTTTCCGGCGTCGTGCCGTTGACGGTGATCTCTCCCGACGTGTGTTTTTCGAGATCGGCGATGACCCTGAGAAAGGTGGTCTTGCCGCAACCCGACGGGCCGATGAAGGAGACGAATTCGCCCTTGCCGACCTCCAGGTCGACATTGGACAGCGCATGTACCGGGCCATCCCCCGTTTCGAAGGTGAGGCCGAGATTTCTGGCGGAAACGACGGAATAGGGGGAGGCCGGATTCATCGTGGCTTGGTTTCGCTTTCCATCAGGGCCGCGCGCGCCAGTGGCAGCATGCGGGTTTCGGTGAGTCTGGCGATCGGCAGATCGGGTTTGGCGTCGAGATCGAGCCAGCGCACTTCCTCGATTTCCGCCTGCGGCAGGACCTCGGTATGAAGTCTGGCTGTAAAAGCATGGGCGACGACATCGGCCCCCGGCTCATTGGCGGCTTCCTCGCGAAAAACGCCCTCATAACGAACGGCATGGTCGGGCAACATCAGGCCGATTTCCTCGGCAAGTTCGCGGTGAAGCGCCTGTTGCGGTGTTTCGCCCGGGTCGATCTTGCCGCCCGGTTGCATGAATTGCGTGGTGCCGCGCTTGCGCACCACCAGCATCTGCCGCCGCTCGTTTAAAAGAACGGCAGCGGCGATGATGATCTCACGTCTTGCTTCAGTGCTCATGGTTACACGCCCGATGCCGGGATGCCGCTGCGTTCCACCCGGCGTGGCGAAACGAGTTCCTTCCAGGTGGAGAGCGCGCGGCTGACGGCGGGGTAGGGGTCGCGGGCGACGAACTGGCCGTGGCCCGGCTGCGTTTCGATGCTGCCCTCCTCGATGCTGACGAGACCGCGCGACAGGGTGAAGCGCGGCAGCCCCCTGATCTTTTGTCCCTCAAACACGTTGTAATCGATGGCCGACTGCTGGCTCGCCGCGCTGATGGTCTTTTTCAGTGCCGGATCCCAGACGACGATATCGGCATCGCTGCCAACGAGGATTGCGCCCTTTTTCGGATAGATGTTGAGGATCTTGGCGATGTTGGTGGAGGTGACGGCGACAAATTCGTTCATCGTCAGGCGTCCGGTCGCCACACCATGGGTCCAGAGCAGCGGCATGCGATCTTCCAGCCCGCCGGTGCCGTTCGGTATCTTGCGGAAGTCACCGATACCGAAACGTTTCTGCTCGGTGGTGAAGGCGCAATGGTCGGTCGCCACGCATTGCAGCGAGCCGGAGGCGAGACCTGCCCAGAGGCCGTCCTGATGCTGCCGGTTGCGGAAGGGCGGCGACATCACCCGGCGGGCGGCGTGATCCCAGTCGGCATTGGCATATTCGCTTTCATCGAGGATCAGGTGCTGGATCAGCGGTTCGCCATAGACCCGCATGCCGTTTTGCCGGGCGCGGCGGATCGCTTCATGGGCCTGCTCACACGATGTGTGGACGACATAAAGCGGCGCACCCGCCATATCGGCGATGATGATGGCGCGGTTGGTTGCTTCACCCTCCACGGAGGGAGGACGGGAGTAGGCGTGCGCCTCCGGCCCGACATTGCCTGCCGCCATCAGTTTTTCCTGCATCTGCGCGACGATATCGCCGTTTTCCGCATGCACGAAGGGAATGGCGCCCAGTTCGGCGCAGCGCGAAAAGGAGGCGAACATCTCGTCATCATTCACCATCAGCGCGCCCTTATAGGCCATGAAGTGCTTGAAGGAGTTGATGCCCTTTTCCCGAACCACCGTCTTCATTTCGTTGAAGACCTGCTCGCCCCACCAGGTGACGGCCATGTGGAAGGAATAATCGCAATTTGCGCGTGTCGCCTTGTTGTCCCAGCGTTGCAGGGCCTCGAGGAGCGATTGCCCCGGCTCCGGCAGGCAGAAATCCACCACCATGGTGGTGCCACCGGCGAGCGCCGCCCGCGTGCCGCTCTCGAAATCATCGGCGGAATAGGTGCCCATGAAGGGCATTTCCAGATGCACATGCGGATCGATGCCACCGGGCATGACATAACATCCGGTGGCATCGAGCACCGTGCCGCCCGTCAGATCGGGCCCAATCCCGATGATCCTGCCGCCTTCGATCTTCACATCGGCCTTGTAGGTGAGGTCGGCGGTGACGATGGTGCCGTTCTTGATGATGGTGGCGGTCATTCCACGATCTCCGCAGTCTCCAGCACCGCATGCAGCAGCACGTCGCAACCGGCCTTTGCCCATTCCGGCGAAATCTCTTCCGCCTCATTGTGGGAAAGCCCGTCCACGCAGGGGCAGAAGATCATGGTGGAGGGGGCGACCCTTGCCGTCCAGCAGGCATCGTGGCCGGCGCCGGAGATGATGTCCATGTGGCTGTAGCCCAGTCTTTCGGCGGCGGCGCGCACGCGGCCGACCAGCACCGGATCGAAGGTGACGGGGTCGAAATGGCCGATGGCCTCGATCGTGCAGCCGACGCCGAGTTCTTCGGCGATAACAGGCACCTCGCGTTCGAAGATGGCGCGCATGCTGTCGAGTTTCGCCTGTGAGGGGGTTCTGAGGTCGATGGTGAAGACCACCTTGCCGGGCAGCACGTTGCGGGAATTGGGGGTGAAGATCATCTGGCCGACGCCGGCGACGGCGCCCGGCTGGTGGGCCATCGCCACTTCCTGCACCTTTTCGAGAATGCGGGCGGCGGCAAGGCCGGCATTGACGCGCATGGCCATCGGGGTGGAGCCGGTATGGGCTTCCTTGCCGGTCAACGTCACTTCCAGCCACCATAGCCCCTGGCAATGGGTGACGACGCCGATCTGTTTGTCTTGCGCCTCCAGGATAGGTCCCTGTTCGATGTGATATTCGAAATAGGCGTGCATTTTGCGCGCGCCGACGTCTTCTTCGCCCAGCCAGCCGATGCGCTTCAGTTCGTCACCATAGGTCTTGCCGTCGGTGTCGGTACGGCTATAGGCGTAGTCGAGATCGTGGATGCCGGCAAAGACGCCTGATGCAAGCATGGCGGGCGCAAAACGTGCGCCTTCCTCGTTGGACCAGTTGGTGACGGTGATCGGGTGTTTGGTCCTGATATTGAGGTCATCAAGGCTGCGCACCACCTCCAGCCCGGCCAGCACGCCAAGCACGCCATCGAACTTGCCGCCCGTCGGCTGGGTGTCGAGATGGCTGCCGATATAAACGGGAAGCGCATCCGGGTCCTCGCCCGGGCGGGTTGCGAACATGGTGCCCATGCGGTCGACGCCGAGCGTCAGTCCCGCCGCCTCGCACCAATGCTTGAACAGGTGGCGGCCTTCCCCATCCTCATCCGTCAGTGTGCGGCGATTATTGCCGCCGGCGATGCCGGGGCCGATCTTCGCCATGTCCATCAGACTATCCCACAGACGGTCGCCATTGACCGTCAAGTTCTTACCCGCCGCCATGAAATGTCGTCCTCACCTGTTTTGTTTTTATCGAAGCAAAGCTTGTGCCGTTCCCGTTTTTGCCGACTAAGATAACAGCCATTGCCTTGTGCTGGCGATGATGGATAAATTGACCGGCTGGTAAACAATGCAAATTTGCGATGACGTCAGCAAGGGACTTTCGTGACGAATCGCACTAATTTTGCCCAAACTGTACGCGTCGATTATTTTTTAATCATACTGTAGCGGCAATTGCATCGAAAAGAAACAGAGAGCAGAGAATGGCCATACCGCGCGCAGCGAAAACACAGAAGCGGACCCGCATTCAGGAGGAAAAGCAGGAAGCTATCCTCGAGGCAGCGCTCAGCGTATTTTCCATCAACGGCTTTCGTGGTTCCACCATAGACCAGATTGCCGAGGCGGCCGGCATGTCCAAGCCGAATGTGCTTTATTATTTCCGCACCAAGGAGGCGATGCATCGCGCGCTTATCGAGCGGGTGCTGGATACATGGCTTGATCCGCTCAGGGCTTTTGACGCCGAGGGCAATCCGGAAAGCGAAATCCGCTCCTATATTCGCCGCAAGCTGGAAATGTCGCGGGATTTCCCGCGTGAAAGCCGGCTGTTCGCCAATGAAATACTGCAGGGCGCACCGCATATCGAGGATGAGCTTAAAGGACCGCTGAAGCAACTGGTGGATGAAAAGGCCGAGGTGATCCGTGCCTGGGTGAAGGCCGGCCGGATCGCCAAATGTGACCCCTACCATCTCATCTTCTCGATCTGGTCGACCACCCAGCACTATGCGGATTTCGATGTGCAGGTGCGGGCGGTGCTGGGTGACAAAAACGGCGGCGATGGTCGGTTTGAAGATGCGGCCCGGCATCTGGAGCAGCTTTTCATGGGTGGATTGCGGCTAAACGGCTAGGCGGGACGGGGTCTCGCGAATATGTGATCGATGTTTTGCATCAAAACATGAGGAAAATGATCACCTTTATACTTTACTCCAAAACTCATCTTTATTATGGTGCCGCTATCCCGAACGTCCGGGGCATGAAAAATCAACCGGCAGGTGAGGGAATGGCACGCAAGGAAAAGAAGAAGGCCGAACGCGGCGGCAAGCAGGGCAAGGGCGCGCCTCAAAACGAAAAGGACGTGGCCGAACAGCAGCTTTCCGGGCCGAAGAGCTTTCTTTATGTTGGCGGCCGTGACTGTCAGGTTGCCCATCTTCGCCAGATCGCCAGCAATTTCGGCGCCGAACTTATCCATCACGATGGGGGATTGCGTGAGGCGGTGTCGCGCATCGATACCGTTCTTCCTTCCGTCGACTGCGTTTTCTGCCCGATCGACTGTATCAGCCACGATGCGTGTCTGCGGGTGAAGTCGGGTTGCAAGAAATTCGGCAAGACGTTCATTCCGCTGCGCAATGGCAGCAAATCCAGTCTGGAGCGGGCGCTGCAGACGATGAATGAACGGACCTCCGGCGATGAGCGACGAGCGCAATAATTTCCATGATGATGAGCCCGCGGCAGCAGAAGCCTGCCGCGTGGAACTGCACAAGATGGCTGAACAGGGCGCCGATCCGGCCCTGACGGACATGTATGAAATCGTCGGCGAACGGGAGCGGCGCAACCGTGCGGCGGCGGCCGACAGCAATGTGGTGGTCTTTCCCCATCTGCGTACCCGCCAGCCCGGCGAAACGCCGTCCTTCGCCCTGGGCGAGGCGGCTGAAGACGGCCGCAACATCCTGTCATTTCGCTGGACGCGACGTTAAGGTTGATCAGCCTTTCGGCTTCAAAAATGCCCCGGCGCAGAGCACGAGCCACCCGGCAATCATGCCAAGGCCACCCGTGGGTGCGGCGAAGGGAAACAGGCTGTGGCCGAAAAAATGCCTGACGACGAGATCGCCGACGAAGACCGCCGTGCCGAGGCCGAGGATCAGGCCCGCCGGAATGGCGGTTCTGATGCGATCCGCGCCGATATGGAGCGCCACCAGCACCGGGGCATGCGCCAGCGCCATGGCTGAGGCATTGCCCAGCATATAGGTTTCGCCCGTGTGGGTGGCGGCGGCGGCAAGCATCACACCGGCAGCCCCAAGCAAACCGCCCAGCAGCAGAATGAAAGATCGCAACCGTTCGCGCGGCACTGTTGCGTCTGTCGAACTTCCGTCGCTCATGCTTGAATTGCTCATGGGCTGTCCGCCTCCTGGTTCTGCATGTGAAAGGCCAGCCGCTCCACCGGCGCCCAGATGATCTCGCGCAGCTTCGGGTTCTCGATGGTTTCATCCATGGCGCGGCGGAAGCAGAGCAGCCATTCGTCGCGCTCGGCAGGGCCGATGGGCGCGACGAAATGGCGGCGGCGCAACATCGGATGGCCGTGTTTCTCGACATAGACGGGCGGTCCGCCAAGATATCCCGTCAGATAATCGTAAAACTTCGCTTCACTGCCGGAAAGATCGGCAGGGTGAATGGCACGGCAATGCGCCGCCTCCGGCAGGGTGTCCATCAATTCATAGAAACGCCGGGTCAAGGCCTTGACGGTCGCATCGCCGCCGATCGCTTCATAAAGGGTAATGGTCTCGCCGCTCATCGTCCGCCTCATCTGGCCCTTCGGTCCTTATCGCTTTCTCAAGCGGGAAGAGCAACAGGGAAAGGCGGGATGCGACATTTGGGACATTGTGCCGATAGAAACCTCAGTTTTCGGGCCCGACGGATCGTTGAATAGCCTGAACGGCTATTTTGAGTGGCGCGACATGTTCGGTCACCACGGCCCAAACCACATCGTCCGCGATCTTGTGGTATTCATGGCGGAGAATATTGCCGATTCCGAAAATCTGTTTCCATGGAATGTCCGGCGCGAGGTTAAGCAATTCCTCCGGTATGTGTCGCGATGCCTCTGAAACGATCTCCAGAGCGCGCTGTACAGCAAGCTTGAGCAGCCAATTTTGCTGGAAATCAGCAAGCGACAGGCCTGCAGTGTGGGTCTCAATACCGTTTATGGCCTCCAGAATTTCGGCGAGAACCGGCCCGACCCTGCGTCTGGTCATCAAAATATCCGTACGGCGGATTGCTCGATGTCATTCCGGAGCAACGGATGGAGGCTGTTGCGTGTCGTCACGTCGACTTCCACGGCTAATTCTTCTTCCAGAAACTGCTTGATACCGACGAGATCGATCAACGAGAAACGGCGGCCCGGATCATAGTCGATGAAGATGTCCAGATCGCTGGAGGCAAGGGCCTCATCGCGGGCCGTCGATCCAAAAAGATAGAGCGACGTCGCGCCCATGCTTTTCACTGCATGGGCGTGTCGCTTGAGTTTTCTTATTGCGTCCGTTCTCTTCATGCGCGCAGCTTACACCATCGCGTATGCGGCATCCACTCTCACCCAAAATTGCGGATGAGATCGAGCCCCTTGTTCAAAAGCGTTTCGGCTTCATCCTGATTGGCGGCTTCGACGTAGCAGCGCATTTCCGGCGCGTTGCCGGAAGGGCGGAAGTGGATGGTGCTGCCGTCGGTGAGCGCCACGCGCAGGCCGTCGATGTCGCTGAGCGTCTTGACCTTGCCGACCGGGGCAAGGAAAGCCTCGAGATTGTCGCGAGACGCGCGCAGATGCGTCATCAGGGCGGTGCTTTTTTCCTGGGCGAAATTCTCCAGACGGTCGGCGGCGGCGACCGGCAGATTGTAGGCGGCGGCGATCTCCGACAGCGGCTTTTTCTGCTCGGCTGACAGCAGCAGCACAGCGAGAACCGGCAGGAAGCTGTCACGCGTCGGCAGTGGCGAAACTGCCCTTCCATTGAGCGTGAATGCCGAAGCCGTCAGCAGGCCGCCATTGGCTTCGAAGCCCATGACGCCGTTTCTGCCGGCGGCAAGCGCCTCTGCCATGCCGGCGATGACGAAAGGCGAGCCGACCTTGGTGCGAACGACCTCGAAGGAACCGCTCGCTTCAATGCCGGAATTGGAGGTGACGGGGGTGACGACCACGCCGGCATCGAGGAAATTGGCGGTGATGAGCCCGATCAGGTCGCCGCGCAGCGGCACGCCGTTCTCATCGGCAAGCAGCGGGCGATCACCGTCACCGTCAGCGGAAACGATGGCGTCGAGACCATGCTCCGGGGCCCACTTCCTGAGAAGCGCCAGCGTTTCCGGCGAGACCGCCTCGGTATCAACAGGAATGAATGTTTCCGAGCGACCGAGCGCCACGACGTTAGCGCCATAATGGGCGAGAACGTCGACGAAGAGATCGCGGGCCACGGTGCTGTGCTGGTAAACACCGATCTTGAGGCCCGACAATGCCTTTTCCGGCAGAAGGGCGATGTTGCGTTCGTAAAACAATTCGGCTGCGATTGCGGAATGGTCTTCCGCCGTCGCGGCCTCGTCGCTGATGCCTTCCGCTTCGACTTCGGCTGCAAGGGCGGCGATTGCCGTTTCATCCTGCTTGTCGATTTCGCCGTCCGGGCGATAGAATTTGATGCCGTTGCGATCGGCCGGAATATGCGAGCCGGTGATCATCAGCGCGCCGGCCTTCAACGACAGGCCGTAAAGCGCCAGAGCGGGTGTCGGCACGGTGCCGCAATCGAGGGGGGTAAGACCGGCGTTTTTCAGCGCGGCGATGCAGGTTGCCGAAACATCAGGGCTCGAATCCCGGAAATCGCGGGCCACGAGAATGGGGTCGCCTGCCTTTGCCTGACCCGATGTGAGAAGGTGCCTTGCAAATGCCGTGGCATAGACGGCCGAGGCTTTTCCCTTCAGATCGACAGAGAGACCGCGAAGGCCGCTCGTTCCAAATTTCAGGCTCATGCCAAACTCCGTTTCGATAAAATCTTTGAGGTTCAAATGGATAATGCAAAAATATAACGCCTGAAAGAACCGTATCGATCCATTCACGTCAATCCTCTCTTTCATGATGGACGCGAATGGGCGATGATTGCGGGAATGAAGCGGGTAACTTAAAATTCACCCGTCATATTTAAACTTGTCCGTCTATAGCGGCTGTGGCGACGATGGAAACCATCTGTTGCCGGCCTTTTTGTGGTTCATTCGAGTTGGATTGGCTGATGTACAGGCTTCAAAAGGCGGGACATAAGCAGGCACGTCCGCTTGATGAAAAAACGGCGCCCGCCGCGAGAACCCACGGTTCCCTGCTGGACGATCTGGTGGATGAGGACGAGGTTTTCGAACGCACGGTGCTGAAAGAACATCTGGAGCCGAAACCGGCCGCCGCAGCCGAGCCGGCTCCAGCCGAAAAGCCAGTGAAACCATCCTCGCCGACCGGTAGTCTGGCGGCCGCGTTGCCGGGCCTGAAATATATCGACAGGATCGGTGTGGACGATATCCTCATCTGGCTGCGTAACGGCATTGTCTGGATCGTGCTGGCGATCATTCTCTGCGTCGCCGCCGCACTGACCTATGCTTCCATGACGCCGCCGCGTTACACCGCCTATACGGATATCGTTGTTAATCCCTCCAATCTCAACGTCGTCAATGACGGCGTGTTTTCACCGAGCCAGCAGCGCGACACCCAGATCCTCGAAGTGGAAAGCAAGCTGCGCACCATCACCTCGCGCAACGTGCTGGCACGGGTGGTGGATGAGCTGAAGCTCGATCAGGACGCCGAATTCATCAGCCCGCCGCCGCTTGCCCGGCTGAAGGCGATGTTTTCGTCGAAGCCGGAAGATGGCGACAACCGGGTCGGGGCGCTCCGTTCCCTCGGCGACCGGGTGGCGGCGGAACGCGATCCGCGCTCCTTCGTGGTGACGCTCTCGGTCTGGACCAACGATGCGGAAAAATCCGTGACGGTTTCCAAGGCCATCGTCAAAGCCTTTGAAAGCGAGTTGTTCCAGACGACCTCCGACAGCAGCCAGCGCGTTGTCGACGATCTCAAGAAACGGCTCGAGGAGATGCGCGAGAACGTGACGGCTGCCGAAAAGCGGGTGGCGGATTTCCGTCGTGAGAACGGGTTGCAGGAAAATAACGGCCAGCTGGTCAGCAATCTCGCCTCCGGCGAACTGAACGCGCAGGTTCTTGCGGCACAGCAGCGCGTCATTCAGGAAGAATCACGTCTGAAGCAGATGGAAGCGGCGATTGCCCAGAACCGCACGCAGAGCGATGCCATCTTCGACAGCCAGACCATGAACACCATCCGCGCACAATATAGCACCCTGCAGCAGCAGATCGGCGCGATGACGCTGACCTATGGCGCGCGGCATCCGCGTCTGGCAACCGCAGGGGCGGAGCGCGCCATGCTGGAACGCGGCATGGCGGATGAAGCGCGGCGCATCCTGCAGGCGGCCAAGACCAATGTCGCCGAGGCCCGCTCCTCGCTCGATGCCCTCAGATTGAAGGCGGTAGCGGAACGGGCCAACGTCTTCACCGACAACGAGGCGCAGGTGCGGCTCAGGGATCTGGAGCGCGACGCCAATTCGGCTGCCGCGATCTACGAGACCTATCTTACCCGCTCGCGCCAGCTTGCCGAACAGCAGTCGATCGATTCCACCAATGTGCGGGTGATTTCACAGCCTGTCGCGCCGAATTCCAGAAGCTGGCCGCCGGGCAAGCTGACCTTCCTGATTGCCGGTGGTGCAGGTGGTCTGTTCCTTGGTCTCGGCATTGCCGGGGCGCTCGGGCTCTGGGGTTATCTGCGCCGCAACGACCACGATGAAAGTGCTGCGCGCTACGCCTGATGAGGCTGGCCCGCTGCCCTATTCTTCCGAAATCAGGCCGTCATACACTTCGAGCAGGGCAGCGGCGATGGCAGCACCCAGCGCATTGCCTGCATCCCGAATGCCAGCCTCGTCGCCGTCGCGGACCGAAATGGCGAGATCGGACGCTTCGTTGGCGACGATTTCCTTTGCCCGTTCTATTGCCCAGAGGCCGAAATCGCCGCGGTTGTCGATCGAGATGGTTTCCATGGCCGGGACCTTTTCTGTGGTGTGGTTTCGCCGTTCCTTAACCCATCGGCCGGGAAACCGGAATAGGCGGAAAGCGTGGTCTCAACCTCCGGGCGTGTAAATCGTCCGCTTCAAACGATGGGTTTATAAAAATATTAATGATAGTTCTTCGTAGTGTTTGAAGCCTTATACCTTAAGCATATGTGTGACTATAACAATGAAACGATGCCTATCTTGGACACCGGACAGATTATGACAGGGAGCGAAATGCCGGATGCGAAAGGGCCGAACACGACCTGGCCCGTCATTCCGCTTGCGGCTTTACCCATCACTGACGCGACGATAGAAGAAACGGCTGAGGATTTCATCCTGCGGGCGGGGCACGTGCGTGCTGTCGGCGCAAGGCCGTTCTATTCGACCTCGGCGAACGGTCAGGTCATCGCGCTCTGCCATCACGACAGGGAATTTGACGCCATGCTGCGGCAGGCGGACCAGATTCACGCCGACGGCATGTCACTGGTCATCTTTTCCCGCACGTTCTGCCCGAATGCACTGCGCGAACGCGTGGCCACGACGGATCTCGTTCATGCGGTTGCCCGCCGGGCCGAAGAGACGGGTGCGCGGTTTTATTTCCTCGGTGGCTCCGAAGAGGTCAACCGCGCCGCGGTGGAGGAAATGCAGAGGCTTTATCCGCGCCTGGTTTTTTCCGGGCGGCGCAACGGTTATTTCAGCCGGGACGAAGAAGAGGCGATCCTTGCCGATGTCGTCGCATCGCAGACCGATATTCTCTGGGTCGGCTTCGGGATTCCGCTGGAGCAACGCTTCGTTTCGCGCAATCTGGACAGGCTTTCCGGCATTGCCGTGGTCAAGACGTGCGGTGGTCTGTTCGATTTTCTTGCCGGCAAGAACAGCCGCGCGCCGCAATGGATGCAGGATATGGGGCTGGAATGGCTCTACAGGGCGATGCTTGAGCCGAGACGCCTCGGCAAACGCTACCTGCTGACCAATCCCATCGCTATATATTCGCTTCTGAAACACAGCTACCGGGCTTCGGGACGCTGACGAAGCGGAGAGGAAGACGGCGGTTTTGCCGTCCTCGGTTTTGCCATTCTCAGTTTTGCCATTCTCAGTTTTGATTGCGCGGCGAATTTTTTGAAAGCCGCGCGCGCCAATCTATATGAGATCATCCTAACGTATTGAAACGATGCGCCTCGCCGCTAAAATACGTTGCAACTGGGCGCAACGGCGTTACACTGGGGAAATATTATAAATTTATTCGAATCAGAGATATTTGAGGGCAGCGATGGTCATTACGTCCATTTCTCTTTTTGTCTATGGGATTGGCACTGTTACCTCTCTCGCCATGACCTATATTGAAGGCGCCCGCCGCGACAGGGATTGGGATTTTTATCGGGTGACCGGTATCGTTCTTTGTTTCTTGTGGCCGGTTCTCGTTCCGCTTCTCATTCTTGCAGCCGTGTTTTCTTCCTTCGGTTTCCAGAAACGCATGAATGCGATTTCGCTGGGCAGGGAAAAAACGTTGGGCTGACACGGGTGCCCGCAATGAGGGATATCAGGCCTTTTTCACCGGCGCCTTATAGGGCGTGAGCGTGATGCCCAAGCTCGCCATCACGCGGCCGATGGACATCAGCGGCGGATGGGTGGCAGGCAAAAGCGCACCGGTTTTCAGGAAAGCGGCAATGGCGCGGATGAGCGACAGGCACAGGCTGACGACGTTTTTGGCGGCAAGCAGCAGTCCACCCTTGAGGCCAGGGCGGCGAGCGCGGTCGATGCTATAATTGATGATGCCGGTTCTTAGCGAGCGCTCCATGATCCAGCGCGGCGCCATGCGGTTTTCCGGCACGTATTCTATGATGAGGGCTTGAGCGTTCCAGGCGAATTTGAAACCGGCCTTACGGCAGCGGGTGAAGAAATCCATATCACCACCGCCGAGGAAATTGAACCGCACGTCGAATTCCGGTTTTGACAAGCTTTCGAAAACTTTCCGCGAAATCAGGCAATTGCCGGATCCGTGAATCTGCTCGACGGGACCGGTCGGCGCTTCGATGGAGCCGAACAGCGGATGTGACAGCACCGCCTTTGGTGCGGGTGCGTCGAATTCACGGTTGACCGGTCCACCGACGATATCGGCGCCGAAGGACCTGGCCGCCGACACCATTTCGGCAAGCCAGACGGGGGAGGCGGCCTCGTCGTCATCGATCATCAGGAACCATTGAGCGGAGGGATAGCTCTGCCGGGCGGTGCGGAAGGCGGTATTGATGGCGTAACAATTGCCCTGCGTCGGCTCCACCAGTGTCTGGCCGGTCGTGCCGCTTTCGCCAAAAAATGCACGTGCGACGGCAAGGCCCTGCTGGCCTGCGCCATCATTGTCGACCACGACGATGGCGAAGGGAAAATCGACCTTCTGCGCCGCGAGCGACAAAAGCGTCTTTCGCAAGCCTTCGGGCCGGCGGAAACTGGGAATGCACACCACCGCTTCCGGCATGATCTCGGGCATGGAAACTCCTAAATACCGGCAAGCGCTGCGGCGGAAAAAACGACGGCCCTGAGGCTTTGGCGGGGGCGATGAATGAGGGTATCGGCGAGCGCCGAAAAGGCCCCGCGGTACCGGCGGGCGCGGAAGGCCTGCGCCACTGTGTAGGCATTCATATGGTTTTCGGATTTGTGGCGAAGCCGCCGCAGTTCCTGCGGGGAAATGGCGGCGACGATGGCGGGGTCGGAAAACACCGCCTCGATGGCCGGTTCGCAATCCCGGAAGGTCAAAAGCCGGTTCATCATCACGCTCGTCCGATGCACCCGGTAATCGAGAACATGGCAGCCGGGCAGATAGACAAAGCGACCGGCAGCGGCGAGCCTGCACCAGCCATACCAGTCTTCCGCGTAACGCAGGGTCTCGTCGAAACCGCCGAAATCCTGAAAGATGCGGGTCCTGACCAGCATGATGCCGCCATTGACGATGAAGTTTCCGCCCAGCAGCGGCTGGAGGATGAAACCGTCAGGCTTTTCACGCCGGCGGATGAGATTGCGCCGGCCGATCTTCGCGCCGTTTTCGTCGATACGCTCATAATCGCCATAGGCGGCAACGACGTCAGGGCCGGAGATGCCGGCGCAAAGGGCGGCGATGGCGCCTGGCTTCAGACGGTCGTCGGCATCGAGGAACATCGTCCATTCGCCGCGTGCCTGCGACAGGCCGAAATTGCGCACGGCGGAAACGCCCTGCCGGCCCTGCGGCCGGGCAAGCAATTTGACACGCGGATCGGAGAAACCTTCCACCTTTTGCGCGGTGGTATCGGTGGAGCCGTCATCGACCACCAGCACCTCGCAAATGGTCTCGCCCTGAAGCAGGACGCTTTCGATCGCTTCCACGATGTAACGCTCGCCGTTGCGAACGGGAATGACAATCGAAACGGAAACCAAGGTTTTCAACTCCATAAGGGTGGGCCAAGAATTCGCACAGCGAAGTTACTACCGGATTAAGCGGGCCTCGCCAATTATGACGTGGTATAGCGTCGGTTAACCTTGCAAATCTTTAATATCCTTTTGGCATGATCGTGGTGTTATGTTTTGAGAATTAGAGCGCGGTTGCGTCCTGTTGGACATTGATGCGCCAGGGTTGCGGAGGCGGGTAAATGCGGATCGGGCGGCGGAATTTTCTGGGCGGTGTGGCAAGTGCCGGCCTGTTGCATGCCATGGCCGGCCCGGCCCTTGCCGCGCAGAAGAAGACACCGGTCAAAACCGCCCCTTATGGCGCCGCCGTCTATCTGCCGGATCTTAATGCCGATAGCCGCATTGGCACGGCTGTTGTCAAATATTGCTCGCGCATCACCCCGGTTACCGAAATGAAATGGGAGGTCATGCGGCCTTCCGCTGACGTGTTCGATTTCGCCGCCGCCGATGCAATCGCCAACTTTGCGCGTCAGCACAAGCTTTCCATGCACGGCCATCCGCTGATCTGGTACGCCTCCAACGCACCCTGGCTTGCAAGTATCGGCGGCGGCGGCAAGGTCGAGAAACTGATGGAGACCCACATCGTCAAGGTGATGGAGCGTTACAAGGACGTGATCCATAGCTGGGACGTGGTCAATGAGCCGATCCCTGACGTGCCGGGCAATGTGCGCGCGCGGCGCGATGCCTGGTATTACGGGGCGGGGTCGGACGCCATCAAGAAGGCCTTCGATATTGCCCATGCGGTCGATCCGAAGGCGCAGCTTGTTCTCAACGAATATGATGTGGAATTCGCCGTCGAAAAATCGCCGGCCAAACGCGCAGCCTTCCGCAACCTCATTCTTGAACTGCTTGAGAAGGGTGCGCCGATCAACGCCATCGGCCTGCAGGGGCATCTGCGCGGCGGCTGGCCTATCGCCAAGGACGAGCTTGCCGCCTTTGCCACGGAAATGCGCAGCTACGGCCTTGCCATTCTGGTGACGGAGCTGGATGTGATGGACCAGACGCTGCCCGGCCCGGAGGCCGAGCGCGATATGCTGATCAACGGTCAGGTCCGCGATTTTCTCGAAGCGGCCTCGGCGGGTGGGGGGCTTTCCTCGATCACGACCTGGGGCATTTCGGATCAATATAGCTGGATCCGCTGGGCCTATCCGCGCCGGGACGGCACGGCCAATCGGCCGCTGCCGTTGGACTGGAGCTTCAACGAAAAACCGATGATGGCCGTCATCAACGAATTCCGGAACCGTGGTGCATGAGCATGAGTGCTGAAACGTTGCTTCCTCCCGTACAGAAAGCACTGCAGATCAATCTGCATCCCTTCGACGCACCGCATGCGGCCCTTACCCTGCCACATCAGCTGCGGGTCTGGGGCGGTCAGGTGGACCGCATTCTTCTGACTGTCGATACCGGGCAGGTCGGGGCAGGCCGTTACAAGGGCAACGGCTTTGATGCGGCCAGCAAACGCCTTTTCGACATGCTGGAGGAAATGCAGACCAACTATCCGCATCTGTATGTGGATGTGGTTGATTACAGCGATGCGGCACGCAACCTGGTGGCAAAGACCTTCTTTTCGCGCTCGCCGATCCCCTATCCGGCCAAGGCCTTCGATGGTGGGCCGTTTCATGTTTATTTCTACGGGCTGAAACGCGCCAATGCCCGTTATGTGCTGCATATGGACAGCGACATGATGTTTGGCGGCGGCAGCCAGAACTGGTTCGAAGAGGCCGTTGCCCTGCAGAGGGCCAACCCCGATGCCCTGTGCATCACGCCGTTTTCCGGGCCGCCGACCGTGCGTGGCGATCTTGATATTTCCCGCCATGTCGGCATGCCGGGCGTGAGGAATATTCCAGAGCCGCGCAAGCTGCCATCGCGCATCCCCACATGGCGCTTTGCCACTGTCTCCACGCGGCTTTTCATGATTGACATGGACCGCTTCGCCAAACGGATCGGCTCGCTGGAACTGCTGCGGCCGGATGCCAAGCGGCGTATCCGCTCCTACGCCTATAACCAGCAGCCGGTCTCGATGCCCGCCGAAGAGGTGCTGAGCACCAACATGATGCGCGTGGGCGTGCACCGGCTGGATTTTCTCGGTACGGGAAAGGGCATGTATTCGTTGCATCCGCCCTATCGCTCGCCGGAATTCTACGCGGCGCTGGGGTCGATCGTCGAACGTATCGAAAAGGGTGACGTTCCCGAAGGGCAGCTGGGCGACTTCGATATCAATGGATCGATGGTGGACTGGACCAGCGCGCTGGCGGCCAAGACGCGCTCCAAACGTTACGCGAAGGCGCTGCGCCACCTGATCTCGGCGAATGTCCAGCGTTTCACCAAGGCGTAAAACGCTGCGGCCTGCCTTCTGCGTCAAACACGTGGGGGCGGCTCAATAGTCGGTTATCAGCTTGCTCCAGCGTTCCGAGCACAGGCCGCCAATATAGATGTCGCCGGCAATCGCCCGGTCCCGCAGTGCTTCATCCCGGGTTGCCATGCAGAAATATCCGTCATGGCGAAAGCTCATATGGTTCTGGCGGTACAGTGCATTTATGAGAAAGGGCTGCGACATGCCGGTGACGTGGGCGTAGTTCTCGTCGTCGAAATGGCGGAACAGGGTGTTGAGCACGTCGTTTTCACGACCGGCATCGCAGACGAGATTGAGCACATAGGCGGTTCTTCCCGGCTGGCCAAAAAACAGGGCGGCGCCCATGACATGGCCTTCGGCGGTTTCGATGGTCAGGCTTTTCAGTTCACCGAGGCTCTCATTGGTCCTGCTCATTTCTATCAGCCAGTGGAACTCCTCGTGAGACCATTCCGGACGAATGGAAAATCGCTCGATCATCGTCAGCGCCTTGCGGCGGAATGTCTCGAAATCCACGGTTCTTACCCTGGCGCCGGCGACTTGATGCGGCCTCAAGCCTTTTTTCCATGATCGCAGAATACCGTCGACAAATCCAAGCGCCGACAGGGCAAGCGTGGTCTTGGCCAGTTTCGAGCGTCGCGGCATGCGCAGCGCGATCGTGCAGAAGGGCTTGAGGGCCTTGTGCCATTGCAGGCTTTCGATCGGCATCATGGTGCCGCCGATCGCGACCCAGTGATCGGCGCTGACGGGGGAGGCCGTGTCCGAAAACAGCATGTCATGTTTCGCTGCCCGCATGCTGCGAGACAGGCGGGCAGCCCCCAGCGCGCCGAGTTTCCCATCCGATGCGAAAGCGCATAATAATCTGGCGGTAATGGCTTTTCCATTCGCGATAAACCGCATGGGGACCGCGAGAATGACGCTTGTGACCCTGTTTTCCCCCGCGTCATAGACGACGCTGCCATACTCCGGATCAAAGATGGGGCTGCTGAAGAACAATGTTTCGACATAGGAGCGCAAATCGAAGTTTACTTCACGCCCGGTCTTCTTGAAAGCGCTGTTGAGCACCGCCTCGACCGCCTCGACATCGTCCCTGCGCATGGGGCGAATACCGACCGTTCCGGGCTTGTCCGGGCACCGTGTCGATTGACCGCTATCGCCATCGTCCATGTTGGTGTGTCTCGGAACGTCCACCTTAGGTCTCCAGCCTTATGCGCAATTATGAGATCAACTCAAGGATATATCTTAAGTTGTTAATAGAGGCTAAAGAGAGCCTTGGGCTATGCCCTCAATACGCCCAAATGGATATTCCATCGCGTAGGTAGAAGTAATCTATTCGATGGTTTATTTCGTTCTAATATTAATTAAATCAAATATTTGATTTCAACGGGCAGAATTTTTTCCGGCGGAAATTCCGTCACTTTCCAAATTGACCTGCCGAATTCGGCTCTGTTTCTCTGCCTGTGCGCCTATCCCTTCCTAACAAAAGAAAATGACGAAATTACTATTCTTCCGTGCATTACGAATAACTAAAAAATAGGATATTTGCAGGATATTCCTGTGACGGGGATGAAGCATCGGATACGATGTGTGCCGACGTGGAAAAAGGAAGAGAAAAACCCCTTATGGATGCAGCGGACGACGGACAGGGGCGTGGATATTGGCGGGACGCATTGTTTTATGTGACCTTCCTTTACTTCACGATCGGCTTTTCGCCCTATGTTTCACTTTCCTCCACTTATTCCGGCTCCGCCATGGCAGCCGGCTCCAGTCTTCTCAACCAGTTCACCGCGATCATTCTGCTTTTCAGTTTCGTGGCGTTCATGGCGAAGGAAAAGTCGTTCTCGATCCTCTTTGCACCGCGCCTGCTGATAGCGGCGATTTTCGGCTGGTATGCGTTCACTTCGCTGGTGGGCGAAGCGCCGATGTTCTCGCTGCGGCGACTGGTAATGTGCGCCATCATCTGTGCGCTTGCCGATGGTTTCCTGCAATTGCCGCGCTCCGAGCGGCATTTCACCACAATGCTTGCCTTCTGCGTGTGGATTATCCTGTTCCTTTGCTATTTCGGTATCGCCGCTCTGCCCGGACGGTCGATTCATCAGGTCAGCGATGCGCTGGAGCCGTTTCTTGCGGGCAACTGGCGGGGCGTCTTCAATCACAAGAACGAGGCTGCCTCGATCATGTCGGTGCTGATCATCGTCGGGATCTATCTTTGCAGGCGCTGGTCCTTTTTCGGGGGGCTGGTGGTTCTGCTGCTGTCGCTGATCTTTCTGGTCAAGTCAGGCGGCAAGACGGCACTTGGGCTGATGCCGATCATCATTGGCACAGGCTGGTTCATCGTACGCTGGCCCCAATGGCGATATCTGGTCGTGACCCTGCTGATGGTGGTCTTCGCGACGGTGGTGATCGGC
This sequence comes from Agrobacterium sp. SUL3, assembly GCF_001263295.1. Lineage (NCBI taxonomy): Bacteria > Pseudomonadati > Pseudomonadota > Alphaproteobacteria > Hyphomicrobiales > Rhizobiaceae > Agrobacterium > Agrobacterium sp. SUL3. Next base: position 470,401 of record NZ_KQ414499.1, on the reverse strand, counting down.
ACCACCGTCGATCCGGTCTTTTCGCAGATGCTGACCAAAATGGGGATCGACGCCAGTTTCACAGGCCGAACCGATATCTGGACCATCGCCATTGATTATATCCATCAGCGACCGGTTTTAGGATACGGATATCAGGCCTTCTGGCGCAGCGACGCGCTGCTATCGAGTTCCATTGAAAACAATAGCTGGGCGGCGACCGCGCCGGCTGCGCATAATGCCTATTTCGACCTCGTGCTTGCGGGTGGCGTGCCGGGTCTGGTGCTGGTGCTGGTATGGATTTTTCTGCTGCCGCTTCATTATCTTGGCAAAATGGATGAGGCCACGCGCAAAAGCCCGCTGACACGGCTTTATGTCGGCGTCTGGCTTTATGTGCTGCTTTACAGCTTTCTGGAAACGATCCTCATGCTGAGTGCGGGTTTCGTCTGGTTTTTCCTTATCGTTGCCGTGATGGGCCTGCATCTGCAGGCAACTGCCAGCCTGGTTCAGGATGAGAAGCGGCGGGAGCCGGCCCGCGCCGACGGTGAAGGGATGATGGTGCCGAAGCCTCTTTCGCGCCACCCATAGGCAGTTGGCTGCCGACGATATCGGGCAGGAGGAAACCGGCTTGTGCGCGTGGTGCTACGCCGGGGTGATGGCGGGACTGGAGACACCATCCGCCATTGATGGGCATATGTTTTTTATCGCGGCTATTGACCTCAACTATAGTTGAGGAACTATCAGAGCATGGAACACTGTTGAAGGACGTTCCATGAGCGATATCATACTCTCCCTACGGATCATATTTGGCAGCGGGCGCAATCCGCGGTTCTGCGACATCATCGGCAAATGGCTGCTGGTGCGGCCCCGGCCGCCGGTGGTAAGCGCGCTGGTGACGATGATGAACACACCTGGCTGGTGGGCGCATGTGCTGAAGCAGGCGCGTTCCGCTACCCCTTGCAGGGAGGCGTGACGATGGCTGAAAATTCCACGGCGCTGAAAATCACCCTGCTGTTTGTCGCCACACTCACCATCATGGCCGGGACGACGGTTGCGCCTTCGCTGCCCGCTATCGAACAGAACTTCCTGTCGACAGCCAATGTCGGGCTGTTGAGCCGCATGGTGTTGACCTTGCCATCGGTTTTCGTCGCACTCTGCGCGCCCGTCGCCGGGATGCTGGCGGATCGCTTCGGCCGCAAACGGCTGCTGCTGGGCGCAATCCTGCTTTACAGCCTTTCCGGCATATCCGGTCTTTTTGCTGACAGCCTTGCGGGCCTGCTCGTTGGACGGGCGTTTCTGGGTCTGGCGATCGGCGGCATCATGACGATCGGAACGGCGCTGGTGGGCGATTATTTCGAGGGGCCGGCACGGGAGCGCTATCTCGGGCTGCAGCAGGCTTTCACCCAGCTCGGCGGCGTCTTTTTTGTCGTGGCGGGTGGGTTGCTGGCCGATATTCACTGGCGCGCACCCTTTGCGGTCTATGCCGTCGCCCTCGCCATTCTGCCGGCGGCCCTGATTTTCCTGAGGGAACCGGCACGGGGCGATAGCCGCGCCCGGGACGCCGGGCCGGCTTTTGCGGTCAATTGGCCGCTGGTGGTTGTGCTGGCGGTGGCAGTGTTTCTCGTCAACGCGCTGTTTTACACCATCCCCTCGCAATTGCCGTTTTTCATGCGTGAACTCGGCGTGTTTTCCGGCAGCGTTGCGGGATATGCGATTGGCATCTTCAATCTGGCGGGGGCGCTGACGGCGCTCAATTTTGCAAGATTGCACAGGCATATGGGGGTAGCCGCCATTCTTGCCGTTGGGTTGGTGCTGATGGCGACGGGATTTGCGCTGCTTGCCATGGCAGACGGGCTGGTCTCCATGCTGTCTGCGGTTGGTGTGGCGGGGCTTGGTCTCGGCCTTGTGATGCCGGCCATCATGTCCACGACGATCATGCTAGCACCGCTGCGGCTACGCGGGCGTATCGCCGGCATCGTCACGGCATCGATGTTCCTTGGGCATTTCATCTCGCCGCTGGCGAGCCAGCCGTGGATTGCCCGGTTTGGTTTTGCAACGGCCTATCGCGATATCGCCCTGGTCTTTGCCGTTATGGCCGGTCTTGCGGCATTGGCCGCCATTATTCAGCACTGGGTGGTGATGCGAAAGGCACGGTCTTTTGCCCGAAGCGGATAAGGGCCTGGCAGGGGCGGCGGCTACCCGCCGCCGCACGCGTCTTGATTTGGCAGGGCTGGCGGTGATGGCCCTGCCGTCGCTTTGCCGTCTTATATTTGCCGGGCGTCCGGATAGGAAGGAATTGTAAAGTTTTTAACTATAATCATTTTATCAGACAAGAAATGGCAGTGGGCATCCAAAAAGCAGCCCTTCCATTTTTCTCGAAATGTGGTCCGGCGCCCCCGCTCGCTGGCGGGCCGCCCGCGTCGCACGAATGGTAACCTGCCGATATCTGAGGAAAAGGCATTACCCTTCGCGGACGCACGCATGATGCAAATTACGGCCCGAGCCGATGATGCGTCTCGTGAAACCTTGATGATCAAGGTGTTCGACGTGCAATGCCAGTCTTGCCGAACACCTCCGGCACGGGGAAGGAGCGGCTTTTGTTGACGTGAGGTTTCCCCGTGTCCTTTCTTCAAAATGCCAGTATCCGCACCAAAATCCTGTCGCTTATTCTGCCGCTCTGTATCGTTGGCCTTGGCGCCACCGCATTCATGTCCAACCGCTACAAGGAAGCGGATACGACCTATTCATTCTTCATTGCCAATGACAACGCCGCTCTGGTGGAGCTTGCGCGCGCCAACCGAAACCTCGTCGCAGTTGCTTATGGCGCCTATCAGGTAATGGCCTATGACGCGGCCGGACCGGATATCAAGGTCGCCCGGGATTTCTACACCGAGAGCAAGAGGCTGCTGGTGATGCGCCTTAACAATGTGAAGGCGGCATTTCCGGAAGAGACGACTGCCATTGACGGGTTTCTTGCAAAGTCGCAGGAGATTACCGCAATCACGGACAAGGCGGTTGAGCTGGGTCTGGCCAATCAGAACGAAGACGCGGCAGCCCAGATGCTGAAGGCCGATGCCGCCATTCGCCCGACGGCTGACAATATGGCTGCGCTGCTGGAAAAGCTGGTCAACGGCGTTGCCAAGGGAAGTGGCGAGCTGACGGATGAGACCAATTCGACGATCCTGACATCGCTTGCCGTGATTGGATTTGTTTTCTCCATCGGCGTCATTCTGGCGATTTTTGTGGCGTCGCGTGGCATCACAACCCCGATCGCCCGTCTGCGCGAGCGCATGGTGTCGCTTGCCGGCGGCGAGACGGCAACGGAAATCGACGGCATGGGCCGCGGAGACGAAGTTGGCCAGATGGCCAAAGCCGTTCAGGTGTTCCGCGAAAATGCGCTTGAACGCCTTCGCCTCGAGCAGGAGACGGAAGCCAATCGCAGCCTGTCGGAAAAGGACCGCATCGAGCGTGAGCAGCAGAAGGCAAACGAAGCGGCCGACGTCAAATTCGCCGTCGAAAATCTGGCTGCCGGCCTTTCGAAACTGTCGGAAGGTGATGTTTCCTACCGCATCGGCCAGCCGTTCACCGCGACGCTGGATAGCGTTCGCAACGATTTCAACATGTCGGCGGAAAAGCTGCAGGCGGCCCTGACCAGGGTTGCGCAGAATGCCGGCGGCATCGGTGCCGGCGCAAACGAGATCAAATCGGCCGCTGATGATCTTGCCAAGCGCACGGAACAGCAGGCCGCAGCCGTGGAAGAAACCGCTGCCGCCCTGGAAGAGATCACCACCACGGTGCGCGATTCCACCAAGCGCGCGCAAGAAGCCGGCCAGATCGTCAGCCGCGCCAAGGCGGGTGCCGAACAATCCGGCGAAGTGGTGCGCCGCGCCGTGGTCGCCATGGAACAGATCGCCAAATCCGCCAATGAGATCAGCAACATCATCGGCGTGATCGACGAGATCGCTTTCCAGACCAATCTTCTGGCACTAAATGCCGGTGTGGAAGCCGCGCGTGCGGGCGAGGCGGGCAAGGGTTTCGCCGTGGTGGCGCAGGAAGTGCGCGAGCTTGCGCAGCGCTCCGCCAGTGCGGCCAAGGAAATCAAGGCGCTGATCAACACGTCTAACGATCAGGTGCAGCAGGGCGTTCAGCTGGTGGGTGACACCGGCAAGGCGCTGACGACCATCGTCTTAGAAGTGCAGGAAATCAACCGGCACGTGGTCTCCATCGTGGAATCCGCGCAGGAGCAGTCTTCCGGTCTCCAGCAGATCAACACGGCCGTCAACCAGATGGATCAGGACACGCAGAAAAATGCGGCGATGGTGGAGGAAACCAACGCCGCAAGCCATAACCTCGCCAAGGAGGTCGCGTCGCTCAATCAACTGCTCTCGCAGTTCAGGCTTGCCGACGCCGCCTATCAGCAGAAGAGCCAGCCCGCTCCGGTTCGCAATGCCGGCGGCAACGACAGGCCGGTCGCATCCCCCGTCCGCGCGCTGGGCCGCAAGATCGCATCCGCCTTCTCGGGCAACGCGGCCGTGGATACGTCAAAGGATGACTGGCAGGAGTTTTAAGCGAGGGTTGGTTGTTTGCAGGAGCGTCGGCGGGGTTATCCCCGCCGATGTTCAGGAAACATGCCGCGCAATCGAAAATCGTTTGCGCGGCATAATTTCAACAACGGATGATCGGTCTATTCTACCCTCACGGCAGCTCTGCGTGGAACCGCAGAAGCGCAAGGCCGAAATCACTTGCCCTGCAGGACACGGATGTACACCGGCCTGTGATTGACATAGTCGCTATACGTAATCCGCTTGCTTGCGACTGCATCATATGTCCGCTTGCAATAGGTGAAAGCAATGTTGCTGCTCGGGCTGACATTCATAAGCTTCGCCATTTCGGCGCTGTCACTTGGAGAGACCTTCCTTGTGGCTTCTTCACATTTTTTTATCACGTCACGTTTGATGGCCGGGCTGCCGCTGACCATTTCTTGCTCGCGATTAAAATTCGCTTCTGTCTGGCATCCCGCCAGAATGAATATAGATATCGAAAGAGTAAAAATCGTCTTTGTTTTCATTTATTAAGCGTCCATATTTGTATTTGCTATCTGATTATCAATGTACGTATACATCCATAATTTTATATTTTAATCCAATTTGCGGAATATAATTTTTTATATGGGCGACTGAGCTGCGGCTTTGTGTTTTTCACGAAATTTGCAATGAAAATCTGGAAAATCTTACCGCTACTGCGCGCCCTGCTGTTTTGATCTCGCCTCTCGATCGAATAGATTGAAGAGGTGGAAGGCGTGGCATAATGTTGTCAACATGAGGCAAGCCGAAGCCTTGCTCACATTTCCTTGCGAGTGTGAAGTAACTTACAATGCGGCGAGATTTCTAGCTTCGGTAAATGGCGCACCCGACAGGATTCGAACCTGTGACCTTTGGAATCGGAATCCAACACTCTATCCAGCTGAGCTACGGGTGCAGCGGTCACGCTTGAATCGCGTGCAGCGGTTGGTTCATACCTCAGCTTTCTTTCCGCATCAATGTCTAAAAATCAGAGATTTGCGAAACGGCACCTGTTTTTCTGCCGGGGTGAGACGCGGTTTGTTGCGGGGTGCTGATGCCTTTGTGCGGGTTGGGGAAACAATGCGTCGTTTGGCGTATTGCTTTTTCTGTTGAAATCGGGTTTCCCCTATAAGTAGTATGTTATCGCCTGATCCGGCAGCTGTTTTGCCGTCATCATGAGCGGGTGGCGAGATTGGTGCAATGCCTTTCAAACACGGCGCGGCAGGTGGTGCCATACCCTTAAAATCGGCGGGTAAATAGTCATATTTTTCTCAGTCTTCAGATGGCGGCCTGGAAGTGGGATTTGGGGTTTTGCGGATTAACTGTCAAATTATTATACAATATTAGTATCATCTACATTTATTTGGGATACAGTTTTGGAACGTTGTCGGTTATGATTTCGGCAGGGTAAAGGAACGAATCAAGCGGGGGATCGGATGGCTTTGCGATTGGCACATAGCAACGGGCCGCGGGCGGAAAAGGCCGAAAGCGACGGAGTGCAGCCGGTGCATCTTACAGCGATTGACTATGGATTGTTGACGACGGCGATCGGCTATCATTTGCGACACTCGCAACTTGCCGTGGCAAACGGGTTTTCCGATGTGCTGGCAGAACGGGGATTGCGACCGGCCGATTTTTCCGTTCTCGTCATTGTCGGTGGCAATCCTGGCCTGAAACAAAGCGATGTGGCGGAAGCGCTCGGCATCCAGCGCGCCAATTTTGTCGCGATCGTTGACAGCATGGAAGAGAAGGGTCTGCTTGTCCGTCGCCGGTCGGAAGAGGACAGGCGTGTTCATTTTCTCGACATGACCGAGGAAGGCAGCCGCCTTCTCGACAGCCTTTCCGATTCATGGCGCGACCGTGAGGAAAAGCTGATCGATAGGATTGGCGGCAAGAAAGCCCGCGACCAATTGCTGTCGCTGCTTGGGCGTCTGCGGGGCTGAACACCGCTATCGGCGATGGGGCCGCTCTGGAGTGGCAACGACCCGGAAAGTGCGGGTCGTGCCGATTTTTCGGCCCGCTGGGCCGTGCATGGGGATTTGCCCTTCCGGTATTTTCACGACAGCCTGATTGGTAGCGGCTCGATTTGCGTTGCAATTTTCCTGTGAAACGGCCAAGACGACCTGCATATGCCTTTGGTCACCCGATGCCGTAAGAGTTCGGTCGGCCGGAAAAGGCCGGAAACGGGAACGCCATGCTGAACATCGATACCAGCCATCCGCTTTATCGCCCTTTGTGGGTCAGGTTGCTGATCGTTGGCTTTTGCGCGGCCTGGGCTGTGATCGAATTCGTCAATCGCGAGTTTTTCTGGGGAACGATCGTCGGCGGCATCGCAGCCTATGCTGCCTATGAGCTGCTGGTGAAATTCAAACCCGTGAGCGTTAATGATGCGGCCAAGGGTGGAGCGGACAAGTCTGCGCCGGACGAACCCGCCGATAACGCGCCCGTCGACAAAAACGACGCTGGCTGACATCGGCATATGCTGCGGCAGGCGCTGCCGGCCTTGCATTCCATTCCATGATTTAGGTTTTCAGCATCCGGATCGCCTGGTCGATCAGCAGATTTGCGGCCGTCATGCGCAGGGTCGCATTGTGCCGGAACTCCGGTTTCACGCCGTCCGGGTGGTTGAGGCGGGCGAAGGCGCGGCGTTTTTCCGCAAGCGTTGCCGCGGTGTCGGTTTCATGGATCGCCAGTTCCATTGACACATCCGCGAGCGAAGTCTTTTCAAGATGGGCCGGCATGGGTTCCGGCTCTGGTTCCGGCTGTGGTTCAGGCGGTGGCGCCGGATCGGCCAGAAAGGCCAAATAGGCGTCGAGGCCGCCGTTTCCCGGTTGCGGTGCAGCAGAAGGTGAGCTGACGACAAAACCGGAGTTGAAGCCGGCGATGCGGTGGTTGACTGGCGGCGGCGGTTCCGCGGCTTCTTCTTCTCTTTCCTGCTTCAGTCTTTCGACGACCGACTGGAAGACGGATTGTCCGAAAAGCATGCGGCTGTTCCCCTGCGCCGGCCCGTAAATCCGGCCTGTTTATAAGATGAAGGTGGCGTCTGGCTTTCCACGTCGTTGCGGGCCTCTCGTGATGGCCTGTCATCATGGGCCGGTCAGCTTGCGGCTTTCATCCAGGACCAGATCGTAAAGCAGCCGGGCGCTGGGCGGCAAAACGCGGCCTTTGGTGGTGATGATGCTGTAGGGCTTGACCACAAGTTCGAAATCCGTCGGCAGGATGCGGGTGCGGCCGATGTCGGCCTGCTGGCCTGTCACGAATTCGGCCATGTCCTGGGCGATCGGCGCAATCGCATTGGTGTTGCAGATCAGCGCAAGTGTCAGCAGCATGGACGGCGTGTTGATGATATTGCGCGGCATACCCACGCCATGGGTGAGGAACACGTCTTCCATCGTTCTGCGCAGCAGGGCGCCCGGCGGCTGGAAAACCCAATCGTAAGCGGAAAGATCGCCCAGCGTTACCGGCTCGCCGCCAAGCAGGGGGTGGCCTTCGCCGACCACCAGACAGGCGCGCTCGATGCCGATTTCATGGATGGAAAACAGGCCGGGGTCGAAATCGTCAGGGATGCGGCCGATGATGAAGTCGTGACGCGCGGCCAGCAATTCCCGGGCCAGCACATTGCTGCTTTCCACCTGCACGTTGATCTCGATGCCGGGATAGGTGTCCGTCGCCCGCTTGATGGCGGGAACCACAAGGCTGATGGCAGGTGCTGTGACGGCGCCGATATAGACCGAGCCGCCGCTGCCGGATTTCATCTGGTTAAGCTCGCGGCTCGCCTCGCGCAGTTCCAGCAAGATGGTGCGCGCCCGCCGCGCCAGCGCCTCGCCGAATTTCGTCAGCACCACGCCGCGCGAGGCCCGTTGACAGAGCGGGCTTTTGACGATGGCTTCCATTTCGGAAAGCATGCGCGAGGCCGCCGGCTGTGTTATGTTCATGGCGGCTGCCGCGGCGCTGACCTGCCCGTGCTCCTCGATCATGACCAGCATGCGCAGATGGCTCATCTTCAATCCGGCGCGCAGAAGCGGGTTGTCTTCAAAGACGAAAAGCGCGTCTGTTGTTTGCGTCTGCTCATACACTTTCTGGTTGCTCATTCGCCGTTTTATACCCCTCATCGGTTATTGTATCGATTTAATATAGCATAATTGATATAGGTAAGCCGATATATTCTATTTGACAGTTATATGGATTCAGAACAGTTTGCGGGATGCCGGGGAGGAGCGGCATCTGTTCCATTTCGCAGCTGCGAGATCGGGACGGGCCGAACGCGGCTCCTTCCTCTGACGGCATGAATTTCATGGTGCGCCGCAGCAAGCGGGCACCAGAGAAGGGTTCAAGGGAGAGAGTTAATGAAGTCCATTATTTCGCTGATGGCGGCTTGTGCCATCGGTGCTGCTTCCTTCGCAGCACCGGCTTTCGCACAGGACAAGGGTTCCGTCGGCATTGCCATGCCGACCAAGTCTTCCGCTCGCTGGATCGATGACGGCAACAACATCGTCAAGCAGCTGCAGGAAGCCGGTTACACGACCGACCTGCAATATGCCGACGACGACATTCCGAACCAGCTGTCCCAGATCGAAAACATGGTCACCAAGGGCGTGAAAGTCCTCGTGATCGCCTCGATCGACGGCACCACGCTGTCGGACGTTCTGAAGCAGGCTGGCGAGCAGGGCATCAAGGTCATCGCTTATGACCGCCTCATCCGCAACAGCGGCGACGTCAGCTACTACGCCACCTTCGACAACTTCCAGGTTGGCGTTCTGCAGGCGACTTCGATCACCGACAAGCTTGGCCTGAAGGACGGCAAGGGTCCGTTCAACATCGAGCTGTTCGGCGGTTCTCCTGACGATAACAACGCCTTCTTCTTCTATGATGGCGCAATGTCGGTTCTGAAGCCTTACATCGACAGCGGCAAGCTGGTCGTAAAGTCCGGCCAGATGGGCATGGACAAGGTCGGTACGCTGCGTTGGGATCCGGCAACGGCCCAGGCCCGTATGGATAACCTGCTGTCGGCTTATTACACCGACGCCAAGGTTGACGCCGTTCTGTCGCCTTACGACGGTCTGTCCATCGGCATCATCTCCTCGCTGAAGGGCGTTGGTTATGGTTCGAAGGACCAGCCGCTGCCGGTCGTTTCCGGTCAGGACGCTGAAGTCCCGTCGGTCAAGTCGATCATTGCCGGCGAACAGTATTCCACCATCTTCAAGGACACCCGCGAACTCGCCAAGGTGACCGTGAACATGGTCAACGCTGTTCTGCAGGGCAAGGAGCCTGAGGTAAACGACACCAAGACCTATGAAAATGGCGTCAAGGTCGTTCCGTCCTACCTGCTGAAGCCCGTTGCAGTAACCAAGGAGAACTACAAGCAGGTTCTCGTCGATGGCGGTTACTACAAGGAAGACCAGCTGAAATAAGCTCGACACACATGCGGGGATGACTTGGCGTCATCCCCGTTTTTCCATAAAAATAAAAACGCCGGAATTAATCGGGCGCTGGATTGCGATATGGCCAATACCATTCTCGAAATGCGGAACATCACCAAGACGTTTCCGGGCGTGAAAGCGCTTGAGAACGTCAACCTCAAGGTTAAAGAGGGTGAGATCCACGCACTCGTCGGTGAGAACGGCGCGGGGAAGTCGACCTTGATGAAGGTCCTTTCCGGTGTTTACCCCGCCGGCACCTATGAGGGCGAAATCCACTATGAAGGCGCAGTGCGGAATTTTCGCGCCATCAATGATAGCGAAGATATTGGTATCATCATCATTCACCAGGAACTGGCGCTGGTGCCGCTCCTGTCGATTGCGGAAAACATCTTCCTTGGCAACGAGGTCGCCTCGAACGGCGTCATCAGCTGGCAGCAGACCTTCAACCGGACCCGCGAACTCTTAAAGAAAGTGGGCCTGAAGGAATCGCCGGAGACGCTGATCACCGATATCGGTGTGGGCAAGCAGCAGCTCGTCGAAATCGCCAAGGCGCTGTCGAAGAGCGTGAAGCTGCTCATCCTCGACGAGCCGACCGCCTCGCTGAACGAAAGCGATTCCGAGGCGCTGCTCAACCTTTTGATCGAATTCCGCAAGCAGGGCATGACCTCGATCATCATCACCCACAAGCTCAACGAAGTGCGCAAGGTGGCCGACCAGATCACCGTTTTGCGCGACGGCATGACGGTGAAGACGCTCGACTGTCATCAGGAAGAAATCAGCGAGGATGTCATCATCCGCAACATGGTGGGACGCGATCTGGAAGATCGTTATCCGCCGCGCGACGTGCCGATCGGCGAGACCATTCTCGAAGTCAAGAACTGGAACGCCTATCACCAGCAGCACCGCGACAGGAAGGTTCTGCACGATATCAACGTCACCGTGCGCAAGGGCGAAGTCGTCGGCATTGCCGGGCTGATGGGGGCAGGGCGCACCGAATTCGCGATGAGCGTGTTCGGCAAGTCCTACGGCCACAAGATCAGCGGCGAAGTGCTGATCCATGGCAAACCCGTGGATGTGAGCACCGTGCGCCGCGCCATCGATGCCGGTCTTGCCTATGTGACGGAAGACCGCAAACATCTCGGCCTCGTGCTCAACGATAATATCCTGCACAACACCACGCTTGCCAACCTGGCCGGCGTGTCGAGTGCCAGCATCATCGACGACATCAAGGAAATGAAGGTGGCGAGCGATTTCCGCACGCGCCTGCGTATCCGGTCCTCGGGCATCTTTCAGGAAACGGTCAATCTTTCGGGTGGCAACCAGCAGAAGGTGGTGCTGTCCAAGTGGCTGTTCTCCAATCCTGATGTGCTGATCCTCGACGAGCCGACACGCGGCATCGATGTCGGCGCGAAATATGAAATCTACACCATCATCAACCAGCTCGCTGCCGACGGCAAAGGCGTTCTGATGATATCATCGGAAATGCCCGAACTGCTCGGCAATTGCGACCGCATCTACGTCATGAACGAAGGCCGCATCGTCGCTGAATTGCCGAAGGGAGAGGCGAGCCAGGAAAGCATCATGCGCGCTATCATGCGCTCAGGGGAGAAGAACTCATGAGTTCGGCAAACACAACAAGCGAAGAAAGTAACGTCATCTCGATCTCATCCTATATTCGCTCGAATATCCGCGAATATGGCATGCTGATCGCGCTCGTCGCCATCATGGTTTTCTTCCAGTTCTACACCGGCGGCATTCTGTTCCGCCCTGTGAACCTGACCAACCTTATCCTGCAGAACTCGTTCATCGTCATCATGGCGCTGGGCATGCTGCTCGTCATCGTCGCCGGGCACATCGACCTTTCGGTCGGCTCCATCGTTGCCTTCGTCGGCGCGATCGCGGCCATATTGACCGTGCAATGGGGCATGAACCCGTTCCTGGCGGCGCTGATTTGTCTCGTCATCGGCGGTATCATCGGTGCTGCCCAGGGTTACTGGATCGCCTATCACCGTATTCCGTCCTTCATCGTCACCTTGGCGGGGATGCTGGTGTTTCGTGGCCTGACGCTGTTCGTGCTCGGCGGCAAGAACATCGGTCCTTTCCCGACCGATTTCCAGATCATCAGCACCGGCTTCCTGCCTGATATCGGTGGTATCGAAGGTCTCAACACCACTTCGATGATCCTGACCCTGCTGATCACGGTGGCGTTGTTTTATCTGGCATGGCGTCGCCGCGTGGTGAACGTGAAGCATGGCATCGACGTGGAGCCGTTCGGTTTCTTCATCGTGCAGAATCTGCTGATCTCAGGTGCTATCCTGTTCCTGGGTTACCAGCTTTCCACCTATCGCGGCCTGCCGAACGTGCTGATCGTGATGCTGGTGCTGATTGCGCTTTACAGCTTCGTGACGCGCCGCACCACCATCGGTCGCCGTGTCTACGCCATGGGCGGCAATGAGAAGGCGACCAAGCTTTCCGGTATCAACACCGAACGCTTGAGCTTCCTCACCTTCGTCAACATGGGCGTGCTGGCCGGTCTTGCCGGCATGATCATCGCGACCCGCCTCAATTCGGCAACGCCGAAGGCCGGTGTGGGCTTCGAACTTGATGTGATCGCAGCCTGCTTCATCGGCGGCGCTTCCGCATCGGGCGGCGTTGGCAAGATCACCGGCGCGGTCATTGGTGCTTTCATCATGGGCGTCATGAACAACGGCATGTCGATCGTCGGTCTCGGCATCGATTTCCAGCAGATGGTCAAGGGCCTCGTGCTGCTCGCCGCCGTGTTCTTCGACGTCTACAACAAGAACAAGGGCTGATCGGCCCACCCAAATCGCAAATCAAAAAAGTGGCCGGTTTCCGGCCACTTTCATAAGGTGCAGGCGCAAGGCGCCGACGAAGATAAGGCGCGTTGCGCCGCAGGAAGGAAATCCCGTGCTCATTTCACAGATCAAAGATGCCAGTGGCAAAATCATTGTAGCGGTTCGCGAAGACGGCGGACAGGCGCAGGTCGTCAAGGGTGCCGGTTCGGTCTACGCGCTTGCCATGGAAGCCGCCAATAGCGGCAAGAGCCTTGCCGATGTCATTTCCGCCCATGGTCTCGGCGATGCCGTCGACCTCGAAGCGGCCTATGCCGAAGGCCGTTTCCTGCCGCCGATCACCCATCCCGATCCGGCGCATCTGCATCTGACCGGCACGGGGCTTACCCATCTCGGTTCGGCCGCAACCCGCGACAGCATGCACAAGAAGACCACGGAAGCGGCGGAAGAAAGCCTGACGGATTCCATGAAGATGTTCCGCATGGGTCTCGAAAACGGCAAGCCCAAGGCTGGCGAAAAGGGTGTGCAGCCCGAGTGGTTCTACAAGGGCAACGGCCATGTGGCGGCAGCACCGGGTGCAGCGCTCACCTCGCCATCCTTTGCGCTGGATGGCGGCGAAGAGCCGGAAATGGCCGGCATCTACGTCATTTCGGACAAGGGCGAACCCGTGCGCATCGGCTTTGCCGTCTCCAACGAATTTTCCGATCACGTCACCGAGCGGGTCAACTATCTCTATCTCGCCCATTCCAAGCTGCGCCCGGCAAGCTTCGGCCCGGAAATCCGCGTCGGTGCCGCACCTTCGGATATTCGCGGCACCTCGCGTATCCGCCGCGGCGACAAGGTCATCTTCGAAAAGCCGTTCGTCTCGGGTGAAGACAACATGTCCCACACCTTCGCGAACCTCGAATACCACCACTTCAAATACGGCCTGTTCCGTGCGCCCGGCGATGTGCATGTGCACATGTTCGGCACGGCAACCCTTTCCTTCGCAGATGGCATCAAGCCGGAGGCCGGCGACGTCTTCGAGATCGAGGCAGCCGGTTTCGGCCTGCCGCTGAAGAACCCGCTGGCCGTGGACGCGGAAGAAGAGATCGCCGTTCGGCAGATCTGATCTGCGGGCTGACTTTGAGAATGCCAAGGGGGGTGGGGTCATCACATGGTAGTCCCATCCCTCGACGTCGTCCTCGGGCTTGACCCGAGGATCTGCAACAGACTGACCTGCGAGACGTGGTTGGATCCTCGGGTCAAGCGCACTACTATCCGGTTTAAATGATCGGACACTCTGTATGGCATTGATTTAGCAAGTGTTTAGACGTGTCGTAAGATTTTGGACACGAACGAAGCGTGGCGTCATCGGATGAATGACGGACGTTTCCAGACACTCTGACGTCATCCTCGGGCTTGTCCCGAGGATCTGCCAACGCATTGATTTTGTTGACGTGATTAGATCCTCGGGACAAGCCCGAGGATGACGTTGAGAAAATATTCGACCGTACGCAATTCACTTCGAAGCAATGTAGCCTGCCCGACGCTAGAGGTTAGGCCTTATGTCCAATTGTCCCTTTGCGTGCGGGCAATGTTCAAGCGGATTGCTTCTCAACCATCGTCGTCTGTCAGATGCGAAACATCCGCCAGTGAAACGACGGCGCGATTTTGCCAATAGTCGTCTTCCTTCAAATGCGTGATGCTGCCAGACCGTGCCGGAAAACTGACATGGCCGACGCTTTCGATCGGCATCTTGATCCATGCCGCGATGACGAAAGTCAGAGCAAAGCCATGGGTAACGATGACCTGCGCGGGGCAGGGGCGTGATATAATGGTATTCACCGAGCGGTACACCCTTTCGGCCACTTCACGTCTCGTTTCACCATCAGCAATTCCGCCGCGATGATCCATACGGTTATGATGAGGGGCGGGGATCTGGCGGGCGTCGAGCCACTCCTGCGGCATGCCGCCTGCTGAACCGTAGCTTATTTCCCGCAGGTCATCTGTGCTTTCAAAAGGGTGCTTGAGGTGTTCAGCGATGATTGCAGCTGTCTGGGAGGCTCGGAGAAGATCGGAGCTGAAGATTTCAACCGGGGCGCTGCCGATCATCGCTGTAAGCTTGGCGGCTGTCGCCTCCGCATCGGCCCTGCCCTTGGGTGTCAGCTCGGTATCATACCAGCCCCCGACTTTGTTCTCGACATGGTGCACGGATTGAGTGTGCGTGACGACAAAGATGTTTTTCATAGCATTTTTCCCAGTATTTTCAGGCCTGCTCAATCCCCCACAGCTTGCCTTCGCCGATCTCCACTGAATTACCCGCGGGATCGCGGACATAGACGGAATAGCTGTCATTCGGCCAGCGATGGTAATGTTCGACGGGAATTCCAAGCGCTTCGAAACGCTCCTTCCAGCCATCCACTTCCGATTTATTCTTTGCATAAAAGCAGAAGTGGCCTTGGCCCACCGCCCCATGGCGCGGGATCGGATTATCGGGGTCTGCCCGGCGGGATTGCTGCGGATCGAAGATCAGCAGCATTTGCTGGCCGCATCTGAAGAAAACAAATTGGCCGGGCAGTCTGCGCACCATCTCCAGCCCGAACACATCGCGGTAAAAGGTCTCGGCGGCGTCGAGATCATTCACGTAGATTGCGGTTTCCATGACGGCTGTTGGCGGGTGCATGTTTCCTCCGGTATCTACTGTTGTCCGACACTGGAAGTGGCGGGACGCTTATGTTTTGGTGCTGAAGGTCAGCACGGTCAGATCGTGTTTGCCGACGCCGCGTTCCAGAACGGTCCAGCCGCAATTGATGTAATAGGTTTCGAGATCGCGCTGGCAGCAGAGATAGCTGGTGTGATGGCCGAGTTCGGCGGCCCTTTGTGTGGCGGCCTGCATCAAGGCCCGCGCCACACCTGAGCGCCGTCGGTCTTCTTCCACCCAGAGAGCGGCAACCCACGGCAGATATTGCGGCCGCTCCTCCAGATCGCAATGGATAAGGAATGCGGAGCCGACGTAAGCCTCACAGTCATGGGCAACGAAACCGGTGGGCAGTGCATGGGGATTGGTCATGTCCTTCAGGTGTTCGGCGACGTCGCCGACCTGAAGGCCGCTATCCTGCCACCATGCCGTCCAGACGCGCTGCGCGATGACGGGGCCGTGGGACTGGCAGTCGCGATAGTCGGAAATAGTGTACAAGGCCGTCTCCCGGCCGGCTTCCTTCCCGCAGGCTGAAGCCGGATCATGCTTTCAAATCAATGCGGCGATTTAAACGGTCGGGAGATGCTTTCGCAACCGGCAAGTTCCGGAAATGGATCAGGACTTCGTTGCCGTGACATGCAGCCAGTCGGTCGGCATCTTGTCGTAACCGCTGCCGTGGCGGGATGTGATCTCGATGATTGTCCAGTCAAATTTACCGTAGGCATTTTCGAGCCAGGCTTTGGAAGGATAGTTGTAATAACGGCCAAACGTGTCACGGCCTTCCGCTTCTCCGGCCTTGAAACTGGCGTAAAACACACCGCCCGTTTTCAGTGCCCCGTGAACACGGCCGATAATGCCGGCAAGTGCTGCGCGTGGCACATGCAGCAGGCAGGCATTGGCCCAGACACCGTCATAACGTTCTTTGTCGTTAATATCCTCGAACAGCAATGTCGCGACGGGAATTCCAAGCCGGGCTTGCGCCGCTTTGGCGATCTCGGGTGTTCCATCGGTGGGGTGAACGTCGAAACCGGCAGCCAGCATAAATTCGCTGTCCTGGCCACCGCCGCATCCCAGTTCGAGAATGCTTGCACCCTCTTGCAGCTGCGCCAGGAATGTTTCGAGATGCGGACGATCCGCCGCCTGTTCGCGCGAGGTGTAGACCGCGGCGTTACCCGTATAGAAGCCGATCGTTTCGTCGTCCTTGCCGGTCATGGTCTCAGCTTTGCGACTGGCTCTGGCTCTGCGACTGCTGCACGGTGACAGTCACATTCAGCGTCTCACCGGCGGGGCCGATGCGCATGCCTGATATCGGCGCGCAGTCGCGGTAGCACAGGCCCGACGCGATGCGGACATAACGGTCATCGGGGCAGATATTGTTGGCGGCGTCGAAGCCGACCCAGCCAAGCCCCTGAAGATGCACCTCGGCCCAGGCGTGGGTGGCTGTCTGTTCCTCCACCTCTTCCATCATCAGATAACCGGAAACATAACGGGCCGGCAGGCCCATCAGCCGGGCGGCGGAAATCAGGATATGGGCATGGTCCTGGCAGACGCCCTTGCCGGCTTCCAGCGCCGCTTCCGCCGTGGTTTCAATGTCGGTCGAACCCGGAACATAGTCCACCTTGCGGTGAATATTCTCCATGAGGTCGTGCAGGCGTGAGAGTTCGGTATCGCCCGTGCTGACTTTTACCAGTTCACGCACCAGCTTTCCCGGCTTGGTGCGCGGCGTCTCGCGCTGGAAGAGCCAGAGCGGCGCATTGCCGACATGGTGCCCGAACACGCCGGCTTTGTCTTCGGTGGTGACGAGACCGCTTGCCACAACCTTGACCTTGCGTTGCGGCCCCTCCGTTTCCACCAGCGCAACCCGGTTGCCGAAATGGTCGTCATAGGTCACTTCGACGGTGGCGCCATCGACCGAGACGTCCCAGTTCTCCACCGTCTGGCATGGGCCGGTCTGCGGTGTCAGGCGCAGCCGCTGCAACGCATAGGGCATCGGCTCGTCATAGACATATTCCGTCGTATGGGTGATTTTCAGACGCATAAGCTGTTCCCGTCCACGCGCTTATTGATAAAAGCGGTAGCCTTCCATGATTTCCTGTCCCAGCTGCCCGTTCCGGTTGATAAATCTCTCCAGAAACTCGTGCAGACCTTCATCCATGACGCGGTTGATCGTCGTCTTGCGCAGGCTGTCGCGAATGCTCTCGGCCGTCTCATGCGCCTTGTGCCTTTCGCCGTAGTCTTCTGCTATATAATTGAGGTTGCTGGCGATCTTCTCGTAACAATAGGCGAGCGAACGCGGCATGCGACCATTGAGAATGAGGAAGTCAGCAATATTGGCCGGCTTGTATTCCGCATCATAGACCCAGCCATAGGAACGGTGCGCCGAGACCGAGCGCAGAATGGATTCCCATTGTGCATTGTCGAGCGAGGAGCCAACATGCGCCACAGCCGGTAGCAGCACGTAATATTTGACATCGAGAATGCGGGCGGTGTTGTCTGCGCGTTCGATGAAGGTGCCGATGCGGGAGAAATTGTAGAGATCGTTGCGCAGCATAGATCCATGGAAAGCGCCGCGCACCAGACCGGCGCGGTGTTTTATGCCGTCAATGGTCTGCGGCATGTCCGCCGGCTTTACCCTGCGCTCGAGGCTGGTCTTGAGCTCGATCCAGAATTCGTTGGTCGCTTCCCAGGTCTCGCGCGTCAGCGCGGTGCGCACCATGCGGGCATTGTTGCGGCCCGCCTCGATGCAGGAGAGGACGCTGGAAGGGTTGGCTTTATCCCGCAGGAGATAATCGATCGCATCCGCCGTCGTTACCTTGTCGTGCGTTTCGAGAAAGGCCTCGTGCACGCCGGCGCTTTGCAAGACGCCGTCCCAGTCCTCATCGCCGCTGCCTGAGCGCGTCAGTGAAACGCGTAGGCCCGCATCGATAAGCCGGGCGATGTTTTCAGCGCGCTCGATGTACCGGAACATCCAGTAGAGCCCGTTTGCCGTTCTGCCCAGCATGGCTTAGTCCTCCAGTACCCATGTATCCTTGGTGCCGCCGCCCTGGCTGGAATTGACCACCAGCGAGCCCTGCTTGAGCGCGACGCGGGTCAGGCCGCCGGGAATGATCTTCACCTTGTCCGACACCAGCACATAGGGGCGCAGATCGACATGGCGCGGCGCGATGCCGTTCTTCACCATGATCGGCACGGTGGAAAGCGACAGCGTCGGCTGCGCTATGTAATTGGAGGGGCGGGCTCTCAGCTTTTCGGCAAATAGCGCCCGTTCCTTTTTCGTTGCCGTGGGGCCGACCAGCATGCCGTACCCCCCCGAACCGTGGACCTCCTTGACGACCAGTTCGGCAAGATTGTCGAGCACGTATTTCAGGCTGTCCGGCTCCGAACAGCGCCATGTCGGCACGTTTTCCAGGAGCGGCTTGCGGCCGGTATAAAATTCGACGATCTCAGGCATGTAGGAATAGACGGCCTTGTCATCGGAAATGCCCGTGCCGGGCGCATTGGCGATGGTGATGTTGCCGGCGCGGTAGACATCCATGATGCCGGGTACGCCGAGTGCCGAATCCGGCCGGAAGGTCAGCGGATCGAGGTAGTCGTCATCGACGCGGCGATAAAGCACATCGATCGCTTCATAACCGCGGGTGGTGCGCATCTTGACCTTGCCGTCCATGACACGCAGGTCGGAGCCTTCCACCAGTTCCACGCCCATCATGTCGGCAAGGAAAGAGTGTTCGTAATAGGCGGAATTATAGATGCCGGGAGTGAGCACCGCTACACGCGGCTTGCCAGTGCAGCCGGGCGGTGCGAGCGAGGCGAGCGATTGCCGTAGCAGATAGGGATAATCTTCCACCCGTCGCACGCGGTTTTCGTGGAAAAGTTCCGGGAACATCTGCATCATCGTCTCGCGGTTTTCCAGCATGTAGCTGACACCGGAGGGCGTGCGGGCATTGTCTTCCAGAACATAAAACTGGTCTTCACCGGTGCGGACGATGTCAGTGCCGACAATGTGGGTATAGACGCCGCCGGGTGGGGTGAAGCCGATCATTTCCGGCAGGAAGGCTTCGTTTTTCTCGATGATTTCGCGGGGGATGCGGCCGGCGCGGATGATTTCCTGCTTGTGGTAGATATCGTCGAGGAAAGCATTGAGGGCGAGAACACGCTGTTCGATGCCCTGGGCCAGTTTGCGCCACTCACGTCCGGAGATGATGCGCGGGATGATATCGAAGGGGATCAGTTTTTCTGAACTGTCGGCATGGCCGTAGACTGCGAAAGTAATGCCGGTTTTTCGAAAGATGTTTTCCGCGTCTTTTGATTTCTGGATCAGGTGCGACCTGTCCTGTCGGCTGTACCACTCGTTATAGTTTTCATATGGGCTTCGCGGAGTGTTGTCCGCATTTATCATTTCGTCAAATGCCAACTTCGATGTCCCCTTTTTTACCATATGAATACAAGGCCAAATGCAATGCAAGAACTATGCGGACCTCCTCATGAAGATTTTTTGTCGCCCTAGAGTTTTAAAAAAGAAGCGTTTTTTCGGTTTCAGCCTATAAATGCGGCATCGTCAAAATGGTTGCGCGGCGCGGCAGGGCGGAAGGGCATGATGGTGCTGTGCGCGCTGTGGGCGAATGCACAAAATTTGTTCGTTCGTTTTCGGTTGATGGATCGCGGATGCCGCATCAGAAAAACTGAAAGATGTGATCACGAAAACGCCTTTGACCTTTGGCGGGGATGGCGATACCGCCTTGGCAAAGGGTCCGGGTGCCGCCGCAGGCCAGATGACAGGCCGGCCTGCTCTTTCGCCGGTGTGCCTTGGCCGAAATATCAATTCGCTGCATGACCTTGCGTCCCCGGCAATGTCCGAGAGGCGGGATCATGCCGCACAGGGGATGTTCCCATGTCGCTTGACCGCCTGGCTCCGGCCATTTTCGTGTTTCTCTGGTCGACCGGCTGGGTCACTGCCAAATATGCGGTCTATTATACCGGGCCGTTGACCTTCCTCTGTCTGCGGTATCTGCTGGCTGGCCTGATATTGTGGGCGATCTGCCGGTTGTCCGCCATTTCCTGGCCGAAGAAGCGGGCTGATGTCCTGCGGGCGATCCTGTCCGGCGTGTTCCTGCACGGCATTTATCTCGGCATGATCTGGTGGGCCATCGGGCAGGGCGTGCCGGCGGCGATTGGCGGCATTATTGCCGGCCTGCAGCCGCTGATGACGGCGGTGGCCGCCCGTTTCATGATTGGCGAGAGAATCTCACCCATACAGCGTGCCGGGTTGCTGCTCGGTTTTGCCGGCATTGCCATTGCCGTGCTGCCGAAGGTTATGGCCACAGGTGCACTGGGCATGTCCGTGCCGCTTTATGCCGTGGCGGTGAATGTGCTGGGCATGGTGTCGGTGACCTATGGTACGCTTTACCAGAAGAAATATGTCCATGGCGGAAACATCATGGCGGTGGCGACGCTGCAATATGTCGGCGCGCTGCTGGTCACCGTTCCCTTTGCGCTTTTGCTGGAAGACGGGCATGTGGACTGGAGCCTCGGGCTGGCTGCCACGCTTGGCTGGTCGGTGGGGGCGATTTCCATCGGCGCGGTGGCGCTGCTTCTGTATCTGATCAGGCGCGGGCAGGTCTCGCGCGCGGCCTCGCTGATCTATCTCGTGCCGCCGCTTGCCGCCGTGGAAGCTACGCTGCTTTTCGGGGAAACGCTGACGCCAGCCATGATTGCCGGCACGGTTCTGGCGGTCACGGGGGTCTATCTCGCCAACCGCCGGCCTGCCGCGTCGGTTGCGGCGGGTTAATTGCTGCAACCTCATATTAGGGGTTTGTTAACCATAAAATTATACCTCTCGTTAATCACATGATTTGGCGGGGGTTACATGTCTATTTCACGTCGTGGGGTTCTGTTCGGATTGCCACTGTTTCTGGCGGGCTGCGCGAATACCGGCATCGGCCAGCAAAGGCTTAATTATGCGGCGAAGCCGGAAGAGAAATTCCCGCTTCCCGCCATGCATCTCGACAAGGTCAAGCCGGAACTTCGCCGGCAGGAGGTCACCTACGACACCAGCCATCCGACTGGCACGGTGGTGGTGGATACGCCGGCACGGCGGCTCTATTACGTCATGGGCGATGGTCGCGCCATGCGTTACGGCGTCGGTGTCGGCCGGCAGGGTCTTGCGCTGAAGGGCGACGCCTATATCGGCCGCAAATCCGAGTGGCCTTCCTGGACGCCGACCGCAAACATGATGCGTCGCGATCCACGTAACCTGAAGTTTGCCGGTGGCATGGCGGGCGGCCCGAACAATCCGCTCGGCGCACGCGCGCTTTATCTCTATCGCGGCGGCAACGATACCATGTTCCGCCTGCACGGCACCAACCAGCCGCAATCCATCGGCCACGCCATGTCGAGCGGTTGCATCCGCATGCTCAACCACGATATCATCGATCTTTACAGCCGCGTGCCTGTCGGCTCCAAGGTGGTTGTGCTGCAGGCGTGATGGAGAGGCGGATTTTTCCGCCTTTGCCTCGTCGAAAAATGCCTGTACCCTTGAGTTGATTTTTTCAGAAGATGACCAATTTTATGCTGGAAAATCAACCATGTGTAGAATGCCTCCCTTTCCGTATTTAAGGGAGTTCTGCAATATCGGAAACGTGATTTCCGGTGTTCGAGACGTGTATCCATAAAGGAGAAAATGCACTGTATCGAGCGCGGCACCACTTCAACGGGGACACATGAACATGGCAACTTTCGATAATCTTTCTCGCTATCGGCCTTATGCTCTGGCGGCACTGCGCATCATCGCAGCGCTGCTTTTCATCGAACACGGAACGCAGAAGCTGTTCGGCTTTCCAGCATCGCAGATGGAAGGCTCGCTGCCGACCCTGATGCTGGTGGCGGCGCTTCTGGAACTCGTCGGCGGCATTCTCGTGCTGATCGGCCTGTTCACGCGACCGGTCGCCTTCATCCTTTCCGGCCAGATGGCCGTCGCCTATTTCATGGCGCATGCGCCAAGCAGCTTTTTCCCGGCCTTGAACGGCGGCGATGCGGCTATCCTGTTCTGCTTCGTATTCCTTTATTTCGTCTTTGCCGGTCCGGGAGCTTTCTCGGTGGATGAGCGCCGGGCCTGATCTGCCCGACCGATCATCATGGATCCTTTTGCCGAAGCCCCGCATGGTCATGCCGTGCGGGGCTTCGTGTGATAAAAAGGGGGGGAAACTTCGGCCACGGCCGAAGCACCGATGCTTGTTTCCGGGCTACGAAGGGTTCATCCTGAACGCAGTTGGAAAGTCGATCCGTGAACACTCAAAGTCCCATTGCCCGTGAATTGCTGCTGCTCGCGCTCCTGTCCACGCTGTGGGCGGCTTCTTATACGTTCATCAAGATCGGCGTGGAGACGATACCGCCCATCACCTTCATCGCATGGCGAACCCTGATCGCCGGTCTGCTTCTTCTGGTCGTGATCCGGCTGCGCGGGCTGCGATTGCCGAAGGATTTGGCGACCTGGCGACTGTTCTTCATTCAGGCCTGTATCAACAGCGTGTTGCCTTTCACGCTGATCGCCTGGGCGGAGCAGAGCATCGATGCCGGTCTTGCGGTCATTCTCAATGCAACAACGCCGATCTTTACCTTTCTTCTCACCGCGCTGGTTATCAGGCACGAGGCGGTCAGCGGGCGCAAGCTGTTCGGCACCACTGCCGGCATGACGGGTGTGTGCCTCATCATCGGCATGGAGGCGCTGAGTGGTGCGGGCGAGGCGATATGGAGCCAGCTTGCCGTGCTGACAGCGGCGTTTTCTTATGCCTGTGCGGCGATATTCGGCAAGAACTTCAAGGGGCTCGATCCGATCATGCCGGCGGCTGGCTCGCTTATCTGCGGGGCCGTCCTGCTGCTGCCCGTCAGCCTGATCGTTGACCGGCCGTGGACATTGTCGCCTTCGGCCGCTTCGCTCACTTCGCTTGTGTGCCTGAGCGTTTTTTCAACCGCGCTCGCCTTCATGATCTATTTCCGGCTGATGCAGACGCTCGGTTCGGTCGGCACCACCTCCCAGGCTTATCTCCGGGTTCCGGTCGGCGTGGCGATCGGCATGGCATTTCTGGGAGAGGTGCCGACACCTGCCATGTGGGTCGGTCTTGTCTGTGTGATCGCCGGCGTGCTGGCCATGACCTTGCCATCCCGGCGCCGGCCGGTTGTGCAGCGTGGGTGACGGCAAAGAAAAACCCCGCAGGCCGGTGGCTTGCGGGGTGTGATCTGAAGGCGTCTCGGAAGAGGACAACCGCATAATAGACCGAGCGGGTGCCGCTTGTTTCTTCTCCCCGAGGGGGAGAAGGTCGCGGCAGCGGGATGAGGGCGCGCCTCTGCCGGATTTCGGAGGGCTTACCCCCTCATCCGACCCTTTGGGCCACCTTCTCCCCGGCGGGGAGAAGAAATGGGCCGTAAGCGTCCTCAATCCACGCGAAGCAACTTAACGGTTGCGGCCGCGATTGCCGTTGCCGGAAGCGCGCTTTTCCTGGCCGTTGCCGCCAGCAGGTGCGTGGCGGTTGGCGCCGCTGCCGCCGGGCTTGCGGGCCGGACGGCGGTGCTTGCGCGGGCCGGCCGGACGACCTGCATCGCCTTCGGCCTGCTTCACGCGCTTGAAGTCGGAGGTGACTTCCAGATCATTGTCCGCATCGCGCGGCGCGTGGTTGCGGGACGGGCGGGATTCGCCGTTGTGACGTCCACCTTCACGCGGGCCGCGCTGCTGGCCACCATTATTGTTGTTGCGGCCGCCACGGTTGTTGTTGGGGCGCGTCGGGCTGGCAAGGCCGGCCGGACGTTCACCTGACGCGACCGGGATATCGATCTTCATCAGCTTTTCGATGTCGTGCAGCAGGCGGGTTTCGTCCGGCGCGCAGAAAGCGATGGCGATGCCGTCGCGGCCGGCGCGGGCGGTACGGCCGATGCGGTGAACATAGGCATCAGGCACTTCCGGCAGGTCATAGTTGAAGACGTGCGTTACGGCCGGAATGTCGATGCCGCGGGCGGCGACGTCGGTTGCGACCAGAACCTTGATGTCACCATCCTTGAAGCCCTTCAGTGCCCGCTCGCGCTGGCCCTGGCTCTTGTTGCCGTGAATGGAGGCGACCTTGAAGCCGATATGTTCCAGATGCTTGTACAGCTTTTCCGCGCCGTGCTTGGTGCGCAGGAAAACGATCGAGCGGCCGTCCGGGTTCTCGTTCAGCGACTTCTTCAGGAGATCGGTCTTGTCGTTCTTGCCGGCGACGAAATGCACGTACTGCTCGACCTTGTCGGCAGCCTTGCCCGGAGGCGTGACCTCGACCTTGATCGGGTCGGTCAGGAAGTTGCTGGCAAGCTCGGAAATCGCCTTCGGCATGGTGGCCGAGAAGAGCAGCGTCTGCCGCTTGGGCGGAACCATGCGGGAAATCTTGCGCAGATCATGGATGAAACCGAGATCGAGCATCTGGTCAGCTTCATCAAGCACCAGATAGGTGACCTTGGAGAGCGAGATGGCGTTGCGGGCGATCAGGTCCAGCAGGCGGCCGGGCGTGGCGACGAGGATGTCGGTGCCTTTTTCGAGCTGCAGCTGCTGCTTGTTGATCGACGCGCCGCCGACAACCTGGTTGATGCGCAGCGGCGTCTTCTTCACGAAGGAGCGCAGGTTTTCGCCGATCTGGTTCACCAGTTCGCGGGTCGGTGCAAGGATCAGCGTGCGGGTGGTGCGGTTTGCCGGACGGTCAGCCTGCTTCATCAGCATTTCGATGATCGGCAGGCCGAAGGCTGCGGTCTTGCCGGTGCCGGTCTGTGCGAGGCCGATGAGGTCACGGCCTTCGAGCAGCAGCGGAATGGCTTTTGCCTGAATGGGGGTAGGGGTTGTGTAGCCAAGCTGGGTAACGCTGGCCACGATCTTTTCGGAGAGGCCGAGTTCGCTAAAACTGGTCAATATATTGCCTTTCGGGGCGCCAAAACAAACTCATCCGGAGCAGGGCTGCTGTCCGGTGGTTTCGGCGTCAAGAACCCCGCGTGAATTGGGAACTTGTGGGTTGGAATAACTTTCTGCGCATCAGTGCGGCAAATGCCGTCTTCTGTATTCGTTGCGCTTTTCCTTCATGCGGGCCAGATTTCTCTTGGAACAAGTCGTTCTGGACATACGCTGCAGCTCACGCGGCTGCCGAAGGTGAAAGCTTGACCGGCATGTGGGCGTTTTGCGCGTTAAAGTCAAGCGATAGTTTTATAATGCCGCTGTCTGGCGACGCATGGCAGCCATGCGCAAGGTCGGGCGGTTATGGCTGGAATGGCGCGTCGGGGCGAATAATTATGGTTAAAAAAGGGTAGCGGTGCCGCTCGGTACATAGCAAACGGCGATTTTATCACATAACGTTTTTACGACGATATCCGGAAATATTTGATTCGACAGAAATGGAACTGCACGGTGTGGAGTATCGATTGACCGAAGGCAGCGGGTTGCTGGAAAAAGCTTACAGGGCCGTCGCCGCCCTGGACTTGCCCGCGTGCATCAAGGACAGCGAGCTGCGCTATCTCATGGTCAACGCCGCCTATGGCCGGATCATGGGGCGTCCACCCGCAGCGTTTCAGGGGCAAACGAGCCTTTCCCTCTCCGCCGATATTCGCGATGCCGAGCGGGAAGACAGGGAGCGCCGCTCGCTGGTCTTCGCCACGGATGAGCTTATCGCCTGTCATGGTGCGGCGTCTTTCGGGCCACATACGCTTCGTTGCGAACGTTTTATCGGCGATGACGGCAATCTCTTCCTGTTCGAGGCATTCGAGGAAATGCCGGCGGTTGCCATTGAGGGCTTTTCCAGCGGCAATAACGCCTCCGAATTGCTGTTCGGCAGCGGTGTGATCGATCTCATCGACGCCGGTATCGTTATCTATGACGATGAAAACCGGCTGATTTATTGCAACGCCCGCTTCGTGGAATTCTACAGTGCCTTCGGTGTTGCGCTGAAGCCGGGCATGCGGCTAGAAGCGCTGATGGAAGCGGTCTATTTTTCGAGCGGTTACAGCCGCGCGAAAGTGGACGATCCGGCTTTTGAAAGCTGGAAGCAGGAGCAGCTGCGGGATTTTTCCCTGCCCTATCTGGAAAGGGTGGAGCAGTTTGCCGATGGCCGCTGGGTGCGCATGGTCAACAAGCGGCTGGAAAACGGCATGCTGGTCGGTCTGCGCATCGACGTGACCGAGTTCAAGGCGCATGAGACCCTGCTCAGCACGCAGATCCGCGAGACCTGGCTGCTGCGCGCCGCGCTTGAGCAATTGCCGGTGGCGGTGTTCCTGCGCGATCACGACAGGCGGCTGACTTTTGCCAATGCGGCCTATGAAAAATTCGTCGGAGGCGATCTCGCCCATTTCATCGGCAAGACCGAAAACGAGATGTTTCCGGCGACGGGCGAGCAGTCCCGCCTTGAAAACGAGCGGCTGCTTGAAACCGGCGAGGCGATTGAGAAGGCGGAAACCCTGCCGCTGCCGGATGGCGGCTCCGTTCCCGTCATCACCCGCCTCGGCCGGGTGGCGACGCCTGACGACGAATATTATCTGGTCGGCTCGGTCACCGATGTCAGCCTGTTGCAGGACCGTGAAAATGCGCTGATTGCGGCACAGGCCAGGGCAGAGGCGCTGCACCGCCAGCTGGAGGCGATTCTTCACGCCCTGCCGGTGGGGGTGCTGCTCATCAATGCCGATCTCGTCATCGAATATGTCAATCCGTTCTTTTACGAGGTTTGGGGCGAAATTGGCGGCGAGAAGTCGCTGGTCGGCAAAAGCTATCGCGACTTCATGGAGCTGAATTTCGAAAGCGGCCTTTACGACTACGGCGACATGTCCTTCGACGATCTTTATAGCCAGCGAACGGAGCGGCTTCTCAGCAAGGAGGCCTCTGCCCCCCGCGAAGTGCGCAGCAAAAGCGGCAAGGTCACCGTCATCTCGAAAACCCGCCTCGATGGCGGGAAAATCCTCAGCACTTACGCCGACGTGACCGATGTGCGCATGCGCGATGCAGAGATCATGAAGGCCAAGGCCGAGCTGGAGCGCGTCGGCGAATATATGCAGGGCGCCACGCGCGCCATGGCGCAGGGCCTGGTGCTGGTCGAGCAGGGCACGATCATCATGTCCAACGAAGCGATGGCGCGGATGTTCGACGTGCCGCCGCATCTCCTGGAAAAAGGCCGCAACTGGTCGGGCTTCTTTGCCCATTGTGCCAAGCGCGGAGATTTCGGCACCGCCGAGGAGGCGGCGGCGACGCTCGCCGCCTGGAAAGACAATATCGCCGCCAACCAGCCGTTTTCCTGGCTCATCCATGTGGCCGGCAAAACCTGGCTCAATCTGGAAGCCACCAATAGTTCCGGCAATTATTGGCTCGTCATCGTCACTGATGTGACCGAGATGAAGCTGCGCGAGGAAGAGTTGCAGCGGCTGCTTTCGCGGGCGGAAGCGGCGGATCGCGCCAAATCGGAATTCCTGGCCAATATGAGCCATGAAATCCGCACGCCGATGAACGGCGTGCTCGGCATGGCGGAGCTTCTGGCTAAATCCAATCTGGATACGCGCCAGAAGACCTTTACCGATATCATCGTCAAGTCAGGCAATGCCCTTCTGACGATCATCAACGACATTCTCGATTTTTCCAAGATCGAGGCCGGGCAGATGAAGCTGCGCAGCGTGCCTTTCGATCCGGCCGAAGCGGTGGAGGATGTGGTTTCGCTCCTCTCCTCGGCGGCGCTGGAAAAGGACATAGAACTGGTTGTCCGGATCGACCCGTCGGTTTTCGGCAAGGTCATGGGCGATGCCGGGCGGTTCCGTCAGATCGTCACCAATCTCGTCGGCAATGCCGTTAAATTCACCGAAACGGGGCATGTGCTGATCGAGCTTGCTGCGCAGTCGGCTGAGGCGTCCGAAACCATGCTCTCGCTGCGCGTCGAAGACAGCGGCATGGGCATTCCGCGCGACAAGCTCGAGACCATCTTCGACAAGTTCATCCAGGTGGATGGTTCGGCGACGCGCCGGCACGAGGGAACAGGGCTTGGACTGGCGATCACGGTTGGCCTTGTCGGTCTCTTCGACGGTTCGATCAATGTCGTGAGCGAGGTCGGCAAGGGATCGACCTTCGAGGTCAATATTCCGTTTCAGGTCACCGAAAGGCGGCGCGACGTTCCGCTTATGTCCGTGGCGATCGACGATATCCGGGTGCTGGTCATCGACGACAATGACGTCAATCGCCGTATATTGACCGAGCAGCTGAAGACATGGGGCATTGATGGCCATGCGGTGGAGGACGGCCCGTCCGGCATCGCCGTGCTGCAGGAGGCCGTGTCGCTCGGCTTTGCCATCGATGCCGTCATTCTCGATTATCATATGCCTGTCATGAACGGGCTGGATGTGGTCGAGCGTATTCGTGCGGACCAACGTTTCGATGAGATTGCCATCGTGTTCCTGACCTCCATGGATGTGGTGGGCGACGAGACGCTGTTTACCGATCTCAACGTGCAGGCGCATCTGATGAAACCGGCACGGGCGCGGCTTTTGCGCTCCACCCTGTTCGATGTGGTGCGGGATGTGCGGCTGAAGCGTGCCCGCTTGCAGCCGCTGGCGCTGGAGCCAAGCGGCGGAGCCGTGCGCCCGGAAAGGCGTCTGGCTGAAAAGAAACAGCGTATTCTGCCAGCGGCCCCGGCTGTTCCCGAACGCCGCAGGCCGAGCCTGATCGACGTGCTGGTGGCCGAGGACAATGACGTCAACCAGATTGTCTTCACCCAGATTTTGCAGCAGGCGGGTTTGCGTTTCCTGATCGTCGGCAACGGCAAGAAGGCGGTTCAGGCGTGGGAGGAAAACAATCCCGCCATCATCCTCATGGATGTCTCGATGCCGGTCATGAACGGCCATCAGGCCACGCTCGCCATCCGCGCCGCCGAACAGGCGGCGGCTGACGGCCGGCATGTGCCGATCATCGGTGTTACCGCCCATACGCAGGAGGCTGACCGGGAACTTTGCCTGCAGGCGGGCATGGATGATTATCTGTCGAAACCGATCAGTCCTGAAATTCTCGAGGACAAGATCGCGCAATGGCTGGGGGATGCCATGCCCCGCCGTGACGCGCCAGGCGTCTGATCATCCGGCGCGGCGACGGTTTTCGGAATTGCCTCAGGCGGGCCGTTTGGTGCCGCAGAGCATCTCCCGCTTTCCGGCAAAACCCTTGCGGCGCTCCAGATCAAAACCGGCGGCGATGAGGTTGCGGCGAACGAAACCGGCGGCGGCATAGGTGGCGAATGTGCCCTCCGACGCCGTTTTGGCAAAGAGCGCCTGCATGATTTCCAGCGACCACATGTCTGGATTACGCGCCGGCGCGAAGCCATCCAGAAACCAAGCGTCGAAACTCTCGTTGCTGTTGGAGATTCCGGCAAGGGCCTCGCCGCAGACCACCGTCAGGCGCGTCTCGCCATCCAGCTCGATTTCGACCCTGCCTTGTGGCTCTTCCGGCCAGAGGGCGACGAGCGCCTTGCGCTCAGTATCTACCTCCGGCCAGCGGGAAAGCGCCCGGTCGATTTCGTCCGCCTTCATCGGGTAAAGCTCGAAGGAGATGAAATGCAGCCTGGAGCGGCCGTTGCGGACTTCTTTCCATTGGCGCCATGTCTCGCAGAGATTAAGGCCGGTGCCGAAGCCCAGCTCACCGATGCGGAAGACGCCCTCCCGTTCAAGCCAACGTTCTGGCAGGCCGTTTCCGGAGAGAAAGACATGGCCGCATTCCAGCCTGCCATCCGTCTGGCAATAAAAATGATCGTCAAAAGCCAGCGAATAGGGCATATCCCCGTCACGCCAGTCGAGTGCGGTGCGGGTTTCTCCGGTTGCGGAACCGGTCTCTGTGCCAGCCTCTGTGATAGTGTCGTTGGAATTTTTCATGGCTAATGCCGATAATCCTGCTTTCGAACAGGGTCAATCTCCAAGATTGGCAGTGTCAACATTGCCCGGTTCCATACCGCTCCTCATCGTCGGTGGCGGCATTATGGGGCTATGGGCCGCCGTCAAGGCAGAACGGCTCGGAATAGACACTCTGCTGGTCGAGGCGGAGCAGCTTGGCAGTGGAGCAAGCGGCGGGCTGCTTGGCGCCTTGATGCCGCATATGCCGGACCGCTGGTCGGACAAGAAGCAGTTCCAGTTCGATGCCCTCGTGGCGCTGGAAACGGAAATTGCCGAGCTGGAAGCCGATACCGGGCTTTCCGCCGGTTATCGCCGTTGCGGCCGGATCA
The DNA here is from genome assembly GCF_001263295.1 of Agrobacterium sp. SUL3. NCBI lineage: Bacteria > Pseudomonadati > Pseudomonadota > Alphaproteobacteria > Hyphomicrobiales > Rhizobiaceae > Agrobacterium > Agrobacterium sp. SUL3. The sequence goes on along the minus strand of NZ_KQ414499.1, from coordinate 439,714 downwards.
TTCCGCTGCCCAAGCCGCATTTGCGCGGCATCGCGGAGCGGCACGAGCGGGATGCCGGGGAAAACTGGGTTTCGGGCGAGCGCCGGTTCCACTGGCATGTCGGCGACCGGCCTTCCGTTCTTGAATGGGTGGATGATGCGGCGGGTCAGGCGGGGTTTGTGCTGGATACGCTGGCGGCGCGGGTTTCGCCGCGCGCGATGATCGCCCTTCTCTCGGCGTTTCTCCGCAAGGCGCATCACGTGCGGGTGGCGGAGCAGCGCCGTGTTGTCTCACTCGACCCGCAGGCCGGGCGGGCAGTGCTGTCTTCGGGGGAAGAGATTGTCTTCGGCCATGCCATTGTCGCCAACGGGCATGGCTCTTTCCCCCTGATCCGCGATGCGCTCGGCCTGGAGACCGGCGTTGCGCTCGGGCAGGCGGTGAAGGGGCAGGCAGCGCTTCTTGATGCGACGGTTGACCCGGCCATGCCGGTCGTCTTCCTGAACGGTCTTTATATCGTGCCGCATGAGGATGGCACCGTCGCCATCGGCAGTACCAGCGAAGATTGTTTTTCTGCGCCTTTCAGCACCGACGAAAAGCTGGAAAAGCTGCTTGCCGAGGCGTGTGCGGTGGTGCCATCGCTTGCCCACGCATCAGTTCTCGAGCGGTGGGCCGGCCTGCGGCCAAAGGCGGTCGGGAGAGACCCGATGGTGGGGTCGGTTGCCGGTTGTCCGAAGCTTGTTGCGCTTTCGGGTGGTTTCAAGGTCAGCTTCGGTCTTGCCCATTTTCTTGCCGATGCGGCGTTGCAAACCGTGTGCGGGGAGACACCTGACCTGCCCGTCGGGTTTCGCCTTCAACAACACGTGAATATTGCCGTCACGGACTTTGGAAAGTGCTGATCAGGCCGTCCACGTCGTTAATCTGTCATGCAAATCACCTATTTGCTGGCCTGCAACGAGGCCGGTTTGGCCGCTTTTGCGGCGAGGTGACAGCGCATGCGATACGCCATTCATTTCACGCCTACCCCCAATGACCCCCTGACGCAGGCAGCCGCCGCGTGGTTGGGGCGCGATGCCTATTCCGGTCAGGCGGTGGAGCCGCCGGGCATGATCGATCTCGGCATGCAGGAGATTTCATACCACACGGCGCTGCCACGCCGTTACGGTTTCCATGGCACGATCAAGGCGCCTTTCCGGCTTGCCGAGGGCCATTCCGAGGCCGCGCTTTTGCGCGACCTGATGTATTTCTCCGGCAAGCAGGATCCTTTCACGCTTCCACAACTCGTGGTGGCAAGGCATGGAAATGTCTTCAGCCTCGTCCCCGAGCGCCCCTGCGAAGTGCTGCATTTTTTCGCCGCCCGCGTGGTACAGGAATTCGACCGTTACCGCGCGCCGCTTTCCGAGGCGGAAATCGAGCGGGCGGATCCGGACCGGCTTTCGGCCTCGCAGCTCACCAACCTGCATCGCTGGGGCAGCCCGCATGTGATGGATGAGTTCCGGTTCCAGATGTCGCTGACGGGCGGTGTTGAGCCTGCCAGCAGCCAGAGAATCGAGCGTGCCGTGCGCAAGGTTTTCGAGCCGTTGCTGACCCGGGAACTGCAATTTTCCAGCCTTGCTCTCTTCATCGAGGATGAACCGGGTGCGCCCTTCCGGGTGCATTCGCTGCATCCCATGGGCCGCGTGTCCGCCCGCAAGATTGCCTGAGAAACGGCTGCCCATAATCGTATACAAAAAAGCATCGGAATGTCGGCAAAATTGATCTCGACATTCCGGATGCGGATGATACCGTTCGGCATCGCATATCCGAAGTTTGCGCCGGTTACCCATTCCGGGGTCGGCGCGCTTTGGAGATTTGTTTATGTCTCCCTAAATCGGTTTTCGCCTGGGGAGAGATGTCTTGGGTGGCTGAATGATTTCCGACAATTACTCCCGCAATCTGGTGGGCTATGGCCGTCATGTTCCCGATCCGAAATGGCCGGGCGGCGCGCGCATCGCCGTGCAATTCGTCATCAATTACGAGGAGGGCGGCGAAAGCTGCATTCTCGATAATGATAAGGCGTCAGAATCGCTGCTGTCGGAAATCGTTGGCGCCCAGCCCTGGCCCGGCCAGCGCAACCTGAATATGGAATCGATCTACGAATATGGTTCGCGCGCCGGCTTCTGGCGGCTGTGGCGCATGTTCACAGGTCTTGGCGTCACCACCACCGTTTATGGCGTGACCGCCGCCATGGCCCGCAATCCGGAAGCCGTTGCGGCCATGAAGGAAGCGGGCTGGGAAATTGCCAGCCATGGTTATCGCTGGCTGGAATATAAGGATTTCTCCGAAGAGGAAGAGCGCAAGCACATAACCGAAGCAGTGCGCCTGCATAAGGAGGTAACCGGCGAGCGGCCCTACGGCATGTATCAGGGCAAGCCTTCGGACAATACGCTGCGCCTCGTCATGGAAGAGGGCGGTTTTCTCTATTCGTCGGACTCCTATGCCGATGATCTGCCCTACTGGGTGAAGGGTGCGAAGGATGAGCCTTTCCTGATCATTCCCTATACGCTTGACACCAACGATATGCGTTTTGCCACGCCGCAGGGCTTCAATTCCGGCGACCAGTTCTTCACCTATCTGAAAGACGCGTTCGACGTGCTTTATCAGGAAGGCGCTGAAGGCGCGCCGAAGATGATGAGCGTCGGCCTGCATTGCCGTCTTGTCGGCCGGCCCGGCCGCGCGGCGGCACTTCGCCGTTTCATCGAATATGTGCTCAGCCATGACAAGGTTTGGATCCCGCAGCGGATCGAGATCGCCCGGCACTGGCATGAACATCACAAGCCGGTGGCTCCGTGATGTCGGCGCGGCAGGAATTTGTCGCCCGGTTCGGTGGCGTGTTCGAGCATTCGCCCTTCATCGCCGAACGTGCCTATGATGCCGGTGCGGTCGAGGGTGATTTGACGGCGAAGGCGGTTCATGCCGCACTCACCGCGCAGTTCCGTGCCGCTTCCGAGGCCGAAAGGCTTGGCGTGTTGCGGGCGCATCCCGATCTTGCCGGCAAGCTGGCGATTGCGGGCGAACTGACGGCCGATAGCCGCAACGAACAGGCGGGGGCGGGGCTGGACCGGCTTACCCCGGAAGAGCACGCCCGTTTCACTGAGCTGAACAGCGCCTATACCCAAAAATTCGGCTTTCCCTTCATCATCGCGGTCAAGGGGTTGAACAGGCACGATATTCTTTCCGCCTTCGAAACCCGCATTGGCAATGATGCGGCGCAAGAGTTCGCGACCGCGACGGCGCAGGTGGAGAAGATCGCCTGGCTTCGCCTTTCCGCGATGCTGCCGGAGGGTTGAATTGGCGAGCGGTGACCGTTCTGCTAGAATCGCGCCGTCTGGAGATTGAGATCATGAGACCGTCCGAGGTGCTGGAAAAGAACAGGGAAGCGATCCGCGAAGCGACGAAACGCTTCAACGCGGCAAACCCGCGCGTGTTCGGCTCCGTTGCGCGCGGCGAGGACCGGCCGGACAGCGATCTGGATATTCTGGTGGATGCGCTGCCGGGGGCCACCTTGTTTGATCTGGGCGGCCTGTTGGAAGAGCTATCGGCCATCATGCGCGGGACGGAAATTCATCTGTTGACGCCTGGGGACTTTCCCGAGCGCGTTCGTGTGAAGGTTCTGCAGGAAGCGAAGCCTGTATGAGGGTCGAGCGGCTGCACGTTTATCTTCAGGATATCAGGCAGGTTGCTTCGGAAATCATCGACTTCGTTCGACTGAAAACAAAGGATGAATTTTTGGCTGATCTCGTCCGCCAACGGGCGGTCGCGATGAACCTTCTGATTATCGGCGAAACGACGGCGCGGATAATGGAGGAGTTCCCTGCTTTCGTGGCGGATTTTCCCGATATTCCCTGGGTCAAGATGCGCGGAATGCGAAACAGGATCGCGCACGGCTATATGAGCATCAATCTGGAAACGGTCTGGGATACGACCCAGACGGCTATATCTGATCTTCTGGACAAACTCTCTCTTCTGCATAACTGGCATGCCCAAGGTGAATGACATTTGACTGATTTTCTCGACATAAAACCCCTTACCAAGCAAGCATTCGCATCCTTCGGTGATGTGATCGAAGCTACGCCTTCTTCCATGCGCCACATCAATGGCGGCCAGACCGAGAGGCACCATGCGCTTGCCGCACCTGAGGCGGCGGGCGAGGGTGCGCGTATCATCCTCAATATTTTCCGTGGGCAGCCGCGTGTCTTTCCGCATGAAATCGAGATGATGGAGCGGCATCCGCTCGGCAGCCAGAGTTTTTCGCCGCTTTCCGGCAGGCCTTTCCTCGTCGTCGTTGCGGAAGATGACGGAGGCCGGCCGGCGCGGCCGCAGGTGTTTCTGGCGCGTGGCGATCAGGGCGTGAATTACCGCCGCAATGTCTGGCATTATCCGCTGATGCCGTTGCAGGCGGTTTCGGATTTTCTGGTTGCTGACCGCGAAGGGCCGGGTAACAATCTGGAAGAGTATTTTTTCGATGAGCCCTTCATGATCGCGGAGCCTAAGCCATGACCGGTCTGACCACCCATGTTCTCGATGCCGCCCATGGTACGCCGGCGCAAGGGTTGACAATCGAGCTTTACCGGCTCTCCGGCGATCGCCGCGAGAAGCTGAAGACGGTGAAGACCAATAGTGACGGCCGGGTGGATGGCGGGCCGCTGCTAGTCGGAGAGAGTTTCAAGGCGGGCGAATATGAGCTGGTTTTCCATGCCGGCGAATATCTGCGCGGCAAGGGCTTGGCGCTGCCGGAACCGGCCTTTCTCGACATTATCCCGATCCGTTTCGGCATTGCCGATGAGAGCGGCCATTACCATGTGCCGCTTCTGCTTTCGCCCTATAGCTATTCCACCTATCGAGGAAGCTGATTGCCATGATCTTTGCCGCCATCGCCGATATTCACGGAAACTGCGCTGCGCTTGAAGCCGTGCTGGAGGATATCGCCAGGCTTGGGATCAAGGAGATCGTCAATCTCGGTGATTGTTTCAGCGGGCCGCTTGAGGCGGGTTTTACCGGTGATGTGCTGGTGGGCAACTGGATACCCAGCATTCGCGGCAATCACGACCGGGAACTTATCGAGCGGGCACCGGAGGATATGGGGAGCTGGGAAAGGCCGGCCCATGCGCAGATGACCGCTGCGCATCTGGACTGGCTTCAGACTTTGCCCTTCAGCATGGTATTCAAGGACGTCGCCTATTGCTGCCACGGCTCGCCGCTTGACGATCTCGACTATTGGCTGGAAACGCTTTCACCGGAAGGTGTGCTGAAACTGCGGCCGCTGGCTGAAATCGAGGCAAGGGCGGAAGGGATCACCCAGCCGCTGATGCTGTGTGGCCATACCCATATTCCCCGCGCGGTGCAGCTTTCCGATGGCCGGCTGATCGTCAATCCCGGCAGCGTCGGCTGCCCCGGCTGGAAGGACGATACGCCTTTCGACCACCACGTCGAGGCCGGTCATCCGCTTGCCAGCTATGCCGTGCTGGAAGAAACCGGGCGTGGCTGGCAGGTCTATTTCCGGAATATCCGCTATGACAATCTGGCCATGGCCGAGATGGCACGGGTCAACGGCATTCCTTATCTGGCCGATGCGCTGGCGAGCGGCTGGCTCAAGCGGTAAAACTTACCCCTCGCTGTTCATCACCACGCAGGCGTAAGACTGCGCCTTCAATTCCTTGCAGGCGGAAACCGCCGAAGACTGGTCTTCGAAGCCGGTGAAGCGGGCGCGGTAGAGGGTTGCCGAGCCGCTTTGCACCGCTTCGGTATAGGGGGCGATCCCGGCATAGCTTCCGATGTTGGAGCGGGCATTGGCGAGCAGCGAGCGGGCGGCGGCTTCGCTGTCGGCTGCGGCGATCTGCACTTCCCAGCGGCTTCTCTGGCCCGTGGACTGGCCGGCGGAGGCTGCCGCGGGAGCCGGCCGCGGAATGGCCGAAACCTGCATCATATCGGCCATCTGGTTGTTGGCCGTGGCGATCTGCATGGCGACCGGATCGGCGCGGCGCTCGGCGAACATCGGTAATGGCACGGAGGCGGGCGGTACGGCAGCGGGGCGCGCGGTTGCGGGCGGCACATCGAAGGTGCGGCTGACATTGGCGCTGGCGACGAGCTGTTCGGTGTTGCGGCTTCTCGATGCCTGCGGCACGGCCTTGTCGAGAAGGGCGGCCATCTGGGCATCGCGGCTGCGTGCGGTCTTGCCACCCAGCACGACGCCGACGACGCGGCGGCCATTGTGGTTGATGGCGCTGACGAGGTTGAAGCCGGAGGCATTGGTGTAACCGGTCTTGATGCCATCCATGCCCCGATAGCGATACATCAGATTGTTGTGGCCGCGGATGCGTTTTCCCCGGAAGCTGAAGGATTCCATGGCAAAGAGGTCATATTCCTTGGGGAAGTCGCGCTGCAGCGCAAGGCCGAGCTTCGCCATGTCACGCGCCGTCGTCACCTGCGATTTGCTGGGCAGGCCGGAAGCATTGCGAAACACCGTTTTCGACATGCCGAGCTGGCGGGCCTTGCGGGTCATCATCTCGGCAAACCTTGCTTCGGAGCCACCGAGGTGATCGCCCATGCCTTCCGCCATGTCATTGGCGGATTTGACGATCATGCCATAAACGGCTTCGCGCACGGTGAAGGTCTGGCCCTGGCGCACATAAAGCTTCGAGGGGATGACGGCTGCACCATTCTTGGACATCTTTATCTTCTGGTCCCAGCGAATCCGGCCGGCATGCAGCGCCTCGAAGGTCATGTAGAGCGTCATCATCTTGGTGAGCGACGCGGGGTGGTTCAGCACATCGGCATTGCGGGACGCCAGAACCTTGCCGGTATTGGCATCCATGATGAAATGGGCGTAGCCGGCCTGCGCGGGCGATGCCTGTAATGAGAGGATCGCGCAAAAGAAGGCGAGCGCGAAGACCCATGTTCCCGCCATTCCCCGTTTGACCGTTCCCGACATAATCCGCCCCTTTTGTTTGACCGCCGCTGTTGATTTCAAGTTTTACTGACACTTTCCGGCAACAAAACCGCTAAAACTTTAGAGATCGCTTTCATGCTTAATTAAGTATGAATTTCAACCCATACGCTGCCCTCACAATTTTCTTGAAAAGAAACCTACCATCCGGTATGTTTTGCGACATGACAAATGCTCACGAAAGAAAGAAACAGCCCGAGATCGTGCGTCGCAGCCTGCTTGACTGCGCGGCGAAACTTGCTGCCGATCAGGGCGTTGCGGCACTTTCGATACAGGCCGTGGCCGATGCGGCGGGGGTGACGAAAGGTGGATTGTTCCATCATTTCGCCTCCAAGCAGGCCCTGCTTGAGGCGGTGATGGCGGACCTTCTTTCGGCGCTGGACGCGGAAATCGACGCACTCATCTCACAGGATTGTGAAGCTTACGGATGCTTCACGCGGGCCTATGCGAACGCGGTTTTCGATGATCGTGACCGAGATTCGGGCAGGCAATGGGCGGCGATCTCGGTTTCCATGGTCGGTGAACCGTCGCTTCGGCGCATGTGGACCAGTTGGGTCGAGGGGCGTCTTGCCCGTCATAAGGATACGGATGACGGGGTGGTACTGGAGATGGTGCGGCTCGCGGCTGATGGCATCTGGTTTGCCGATCTTCTGGCTGATGATAGCAGGGCAGGTGGCGACAGGGCGGCTCTCAAGGCCCGGATGATCGCCCAGACGAAAAAGGAATTGGAACGATGAACGCGGCACTTTTTACCTATGGGGCGCTTGTCGCGGCTATTGTCTGCGAGGTTATCGCGACGTCTTTCCTGCAGCAGTCGCAACAGTTCACGAGGTTGCTACCGACGGTGCTGATGGCACTATTTTACGGTGCGGCCTTTTATCTGCTGTCGTTCACATTGCGCGCCATGCCGGTCGGTGTGGCCTATGCGATCTGGAGCGGGCTCGGCATCGTGCTGATTTCCGGCATTGGATATTTCGTGTTTCGCCAGACGCTGGATCTCGCCGCCGTCATCGGTCTCGGGTTTATCGTGACGGGGGTGGTGATTGTGAATGTGTTTTCGAAGACGGTGGGGCATTGATAGGGCTTCTCCACCTCATTCCTGTGCCTGTCACAGGAATCCAGCCGGCGCGCGTCTGTGCGACGGGAAGACTCCTTTCAGCCCAAGGACTTGGGCTGGCTGGATCCCTGTGACAGGCACAGGGATGAGGTAGGCAGTACGGGACTTTCTGATACGCCGGCTCTGAGGTATCGCCTCGTCTACTACAGCGTCACCATCACGCCAGAATGCTGCGGTCCACATCCGTCATCAGCCGCTTGCCGCAAAGCGCCATGCTGACATCCATTTCCTTGCGGATGATCTCGAGCGCAGTGGTCACGCCCTGCTTGCCATCGGCACCGAGGCCATAAAGGAAGGGGCGGCCGATATAGGTGCCTTTGGCGCCGAGCGCCACGGCCTTCAGCACGTCCTGACCGGAGCGGATGCCGCCATCCATATGCACCTCCACCTTATCCCCGACGGCATCGACGACCTTCGGCAGCATGGCGATGGAGGAATGGGCGCCGTCGAGCTGGCGGCCGCCATGGTTGGAGACGATGATGGCGTCGGCGCCTGTATCGAGCGAGGCGCGCGCATCTTCCTCGTCAAGAATACCCTTGAGGATCAGCTTGCCGCCCCAGCGTTCCTTGATCCATTCGACATCTTTCCAGGACAGGCGCGGATCGAACTGCTCCGCCGTCCAGGAGGAGAGCGAAGAGAGGTCGGAGACATTTTTGGCGTGGCCGACGATATTGCCGAAGCTGCGGCGCTTGGTGCGAGCCATATCCATGCACCATTTCGGCCGGGTCGCCATCTGCCAGATATGTTTCGGGGTGAATTTCGGCGGTGCGGAGAGGCCGTTGCGCAAATCCTTGTGGCGCTGACCGAGAATTTGCAGGTCGAGCGTCAGCACCAGCGCCGAGCAGCCGGCGGCCTTGGCGCGGTCGATGAGGTTGTTGACGAAATCCCGGTCCTTCATCACGTAAAGCTGGAACCAGAAGGGTTTCGAGGTGACGGAAGCGACATCCTCGATGGAGCAGATGCTCATGGTGGAGAGCGTGAAGGGCACGCCGAATTCTTCCGCTGCCTTGGCCGCCAGCATCTCGCCATCGGCATGCTGCATACCGGTCAGGCCTGTGGGGGAGAGCGCCACCGGCATCGAAACCTTCTCGCCGACCATTTCGGTGGCAAGCGACCGGTCGGTCATATCAACCAGCACGCGCTGGCGCAGCTTTATCTTGGCGAAATCATCCTCATTGGCGCGGTAGGTGCTTTCCGTCCACGCGCCGCTATCGGCATAGTCGAAAAACATTTTTGGCACACGGCGCTGGGCCTGATTTTTCAGGTCAGCTATGGTCAGGATTTTGCCCATGGATAAAGCCTTCACATTTAAATGATGGCTTCACATATCATATTCGATGTCGGTGCGCGAGTTGGACAGTCGCAGTTTGAAGGTTTTTTTGAATCGCTTTCACCTCAAAATTAGAGTTGATATTTTCTTGGTATCGGGCAATTCTATAAGTATATCTCCGAATCGGAATTTTTAATAATGTTTATATACTTACTTAGAATTTTTGCTGCCGTTCTTATAGTTCCAAATATTGCTTTTGCAGCGGAGTGCCCTTCGGTCAAGAGTCATAAGAGCGGATTTGTCCTTAGTCATAGTGGCGTGCAAAGCGAATTCAAAACATCGGGACCGGTGGTTTCCGTTCAACATGGCTTTGCTGACGGTGGAAAACAGAAGGCTTTCCTGTATCAAGGGCTTATAGAAATTTTCCGTTCGGGAAATGACGGGAATTACAATCAGTATTTCACGTCGAATTTGAACGATTTCTGGCCGTTGAGAGTCGGTGCCCGCCGCACTTTCGAATTCATTCCGCTGGACGCCGATGCTTTTAAGGAGAAGTGGACTCTGGACCTTGCCGTTACAAAACGACGGGCTTTTTCTATTGGTTATTGCAGTTATGACGTTTTCAACGTCCTTTACGACGTCAGAAGAAACGGTGAGGAAGTTGAACGCTGGACGGCGGTTTATGCGCCGGATCTGCTTGCAACGGTTGCAAAGATCTACGACGAAGGTACCAGTAACGAAGAAACCGTAAGCTACACGGCTATCAAACCGTTGAAATAATGTGCTTGCCATGCTTGGCGACAGCGCGGGTTAATTCCAGAATGCACGCAGAAACAATTCGAAGCCTAGCAGAAGCAAACAGATGAGAAACCAGCTCCGAAACGTCGCCGGGCTGACGATATGGCGGATTTTTTGGCCAAGCCACATGCCGAGAAGCGCTGGCAGGACGGCGAGAGCGGAAAGCGACAGATGCTCGACACGAAAAGCATTCTGGGAAGCAAGACCGGCGGCGAGCGCGACGGTGGAGACGGTGAAGGAAAGGCCGAGCGCCTGCACGAGATCATCCCGGCTGAAACCGAGCGACTGGATATAGGGCACGGCGGGCACGACGAAAATTCCGGTGCCGCCGGTCAGCAGGCCGGTTGTCAGCCCTATGGCCGGCGAGAGCCTGGCTTCCAGCCGTGGCGGAACGGAGAGGGGTTTGGCGAAGAGGCTATAGGCCGCGTAAGCCGCAAGGCACAGGCCGAGCGCCGAGGTGGTCCAGACGCCGGTGCCTGATGTCATCAGCCGGATGCCGATGAGGGTGCCGAGGGCAATGGCGATCATCATCGGCCACAGCCGCTTCACGATGGCCCGGAAATCAGGCCCGGCCAGCAATTGCCAGATGTTGGTGATGAAGGATGGCAGGATGAGCAGGCCTGCGGCGACGACAGGCGGCATGAACAGGCCGAGCACGCCCATGGCGACGGTGGGCAGTCCCATGCCGGTCACGCCCTTGACGATGCCCGCGACGGTGAAGGTCGCGAAAACCATGAGCATGGTGGTTGTGTCCAAATCCGGCACGGCGCACTCCAGAGGTCATTCTCGTTTTGGCCGGTATGGCGTTGGACGATCATTAAGAATCGAGCGGGTGCGACACGGCTTCTTCTCCCCGCCGGGGAGAAGGTGGCCCGAAGGGTCGGATGAGGGGGCAACGCCAGCGATAGACCGCAAGCTTGCCCCCTCATCCCGCTACCGCGACCTTCTCCCCGGCGGGGAGAAGAAACGAGCAGCACCCGCTCACTCCAATATGTGACCGATATAAAGGAGGCCGCAGCTTTATGTTTCGGCCTCAGCCGAACTATGCCAGCACGCTCTTCATCGCCCTGCCGGCCACATAGGTCTCCACCACCGTGCGGTCGTCGCCCATGGTCAGCATCAGGAAGAGTTCTTCCGTCAGGCTGTTCACCACTTCCATCTTCAGCGCCATGGCGGGGGTGGAAGAGGCATTCAGTACGGTGATGTCCGCGTCCGTGCCGGCCTCCAGCGTGCCGATGCGGTCGACCATGGAAAGGGCCTCGGCATTGCCACGGGTCATCAGATACCAGCTTTCCAGCGGGTTCAGGCGCTCTCCCAGCAATTGCTGGATCTTGTAGGCCTCGTCCATGGTGCGCAGCATGGAATAGCTCGATCCGCCGCCGATATCGGTCGCAACCGCGATGCGCACGGGCTTTTCCCGACGCTGCAGCTTTTTCATCGGGAAGAGGCCGGAGCCGATGAAGAGGTTGGACGTGGGGCAATGCACCGCCACCGCGCCGGTTTCCGACAGCACGTCCGCCTCGCGCTCGGAGAGATGGATGGCGTGGCCGAGCAGGGTCTTTTTGCCCATCAGGCCGTAACGCACATAGATATCGGTATAGTCGGTCGCATCAGGGTAGAGTTCGCAGGTATATTTGATCTCGTCGAGATTTTCCGAGAGATGCGTCTGGATGAAGAGATCGGGGAATTCCTGCGCCAGCGCCTGTGCGGCTTCCATCTGCTTCGGCGTGGAGGTGATGGCGAAGCGGGGGGTGATGGCGACGTGGTTGCGGCCCTTGCCGTGCCAGTCGGCGATGACCTGACGCGTCTCGTCATAGGAGGTTTCCGGCGTGTCGAGCAGGCCCTGCGGGGCGTTGCGGTCCATCATCACCTTGCCGCCCACCATCAGCATGTTGCGCTTCATGGCCTCAGTGAAGAAGGCGTCGGCGGAGGTCTTGTGCACGGAGCAATAGGCAGCGGCCGTGGTGGTGCCGTGGCGCAGAAGCTCGTCGTAAAAATGCGTGGCGATGCGCTGCGCGTGCGCGGTTTCAACGAAACGGCATTCTTCCGGGAAGGTATAGGTGTTCAGCCATTCAAGAAGATTGGCGGCGTAGGAGCCGATGACCTGCATCTGCGGAAAATGCAGGTGCATGTCGATGAGGCCCGGCACGATGAGATGCGGCCGGTGGTCCTTTTCCTCGATATCTTCGGGGGCTTGCTTGCGGATATCGGCATATTCGCCGATGGCGGCGATCCGGCCGTCTTCGATCAGCAGGCCACCGTCTTCGATATAGAGATAACTTTGCGTATCGTCGATTGCGAGCGGCGCGCGGCGGAAGCTCAGCAGGCGGCCACGCAGCAGAACCATGCTCATTCAGTCTTTCCTTCGGCTTTTCCGGCCCCGGAAACCGCGCTTTCATACCATGCGGTCAGCACCTTGCGCTCATCCGGGGTGATGGCGGTGATGTTGCCGGGAGGCATGGCATGGCTGCGGCCGGCTTGCAAATAGATTTCGCGGGCATGGGCGGCGATCTGTTCGTCGGTTTCGAGCTTCACCGATTTTGGCGTGAAGGGCACGCCTTCCCAGACAGGCTCGGCCGCATGGCACATGGAACAGCGGCCCTGAACCACATCGCGCGCCTTGGCGAAATGGGCGTCGCTGACGAATTGCTGCTGCATCGGCGAAAGGGTGGCGGCCTTTTGTTCCTCTTCGCCGGTCAGCACCTTCGGCACGGTGGAAAGCCACATGATGACGATGAAGATCAGCGCGGTCGCAAGCCAGGTCCAAGTCGGCTTGCCCTTGCGGGCATGGGTGGTGTTGAACCAGTGTCGGATGGTGACGCCCATCAGGAAGACCAGTGCGGCGATGATCCAGTTAAACTGCGTGGCAAAGGCCAGCGGATAATGGTTCGACAGCATGAAGAAGATGACCGGCAGCGTCAGGTAGTTGTTGTGCAACGAGCGCTGCTTGGCGATGCGGCCATATTTCGGGTCCGGCGTGCGCCCGGCGATCAGGTCGGCGACGACGATCTTCTGGTTCGGGATGATAATGAAGAACACATTCGCCGACATGATGGTGGCGGTAAACGCGCCGAGATGCAGGAAGGCGGCGCGGCCGGTGAAGACCTGCGTATAACCCCATGCCATCGCCACCAGCGCGACATAGAGCACGATCATCAGGCCCCAGGTATTGTTGCCGAGCGGCGATTTGCAGAGGAAATCATAAAACAGCCAGCCGATGGCCAGTGAAGCGAGCGACAGACAGATTGCCTGGAACTGGGTGAGCGCCAGCACGGAATGATCGATGAGGAAGAGATCGGCGCCGCCATAATAAACGATGCAGAGCATGGCGAAGCCGGAAAGCCAGGTGACATAGCTTTCCCATTTGAACCATGTCAGGTGCTCGGGCATCTGGGCAGGCGCAACCAGATATTTCTGGATGTGATAAAAGCCGCCGCCATGCACCTGCCATTCCTCGCCATAGGCCCCCGGCGGCAGATGCGGCCGTTTGACCAGCCCGAGATCGAGCGCGATGAAATAGAAGGACGAGCCGATCCAGGCGATGGCGGTGATGACGTGGAGCCAGCGGACGGCAAAGGCCATCCATTCCCACGCAATGGCATATTCGTACATGCGGTTCCCCTGATCCTTGTGCAGCGCACCTTGCGAGAAATTTGGCCGTTAGGGAAGGGAAAAGCAGAGGATGGGAGGCGATTGTTCACAATCCGGTTCGCTTGTGTGCACAACATCAATCGGGTGGAATATTTGCGACAACAGGCCCGGCAAAGTTGCGGTGACGGTTTGCTGCCCAATAGTTTGTGCTTAGCTGGCTAACGCGACTCAGCTATTATTCCGTGAGCAGTCTGATGATGTGCTAAAATAAAGGGCTGCGGAGCTTTTAAAGCTTCCATGACATGTTTCGCTGGCGGTTATTCCGAAAGTGGGTGCTGCGAACCCTGTGGCGGGGGCAGATCAGGGGCAGGTGTCGCGGTTCCCGGTGCCGTTGTGTCCGGGTGCGTGTTGATGTGTGGAATTTGAATGAAGGGACGCAATGACCTTCCGGCAGCCGCCGTTGTTTTCAACGGAGACCATGCCGATGCGCCTTGTTCTGACGGTCCTTTTCTTATCTCTGGCGTTCACCGCCACAGCACTTGCCCATGAATCCCACAAGGGGTTCAAATATGAAAGCTATTGCTGCAATGGCGATGCCGAAACCGGCGACTGCCAGATGATCCCTACGCGCAGCGTTCGTGTCACGCCCGACGGATATGAGGTTTCGCTCGCCCCCGGCGATCATCGCATGGTGACGCGACGCCACACCTTCAATTGGTCGCAGAGCGAGGCAAGACGGTCGGAGGACGGCGAATATCATCTTTGCCTGTTTCCGGACGAGGATACGCCGCGCTGTTTTTACGCGCCTGACATGGGGTATTGATGGGGCTGCGGCGGCCGGCTTTCTTCGATCCGCTTCAATATCCAGTCGCGAAACAGTTTGATCTTGCGGATGTTCCTGCGGTTTTCGGGATAGACGAGCCAGTAGTTCTTTCCTTCGCTGCTGAGATGCTCGAAGGGCTGGTAAAGACGGCCAAGCGCGATCTCATCGGCGTAGAGTTCAGGGGTGAGCATGGCCACACCCTGACCGGCGATCGCCGCTGCGGCTTCGAAAGCCTGTACGTTCAGGCGGCTGCGCGGATAACGCTCCAGATCAGGATTTTCAATACCGACTTCCCGGAACCATTGGCTCCACCACACGTCACCGGGATCGATGATACGCAGGCGCAGAAGGTCTTCAGGCGTCTTCAAACCATCGATGCTTTGCGCAAGATCGGGATGCAGCATCGGCGTATAAACGCCGCGAAGCAGCCGATGATAGGTCAATCCCTTGCCGTCGTCCCGACTCCAGCGAATGGCGACATCGCAGTCCGACTGGTTGAAATCAATCAGGGCGCCCGATGTTTCCAGCCTGACGGCGATGGAGGGATGTTCAAGCTGGAAGGCGCCCAGATGTCGCGACAGCCAGCGTGATGCGAAGGTGGCCGTGGAATGTATGGTCAGGGTGGCGTCGGGTGTCTCGCGCACACTGTCGACGGCCTCCCGCAGCGTATTGAAGGCGTCGGCAACCTTGGGCGCCAGTTTCTCTCCCGCCTCCGTCAGCGATACCTGCCGTGCCGTGCGCAGGAAAAGCGGCTCGCCGATGTTCTCCTCCAGCAGCTTCACCTGATAGCTCACCGCCGTCTGCGTCATGCCCAGCTCTTCACCGGCCTTGGTGAAGCTCAGATGCCTTGCGGCGGCATCGAAGACGCGCAGGGCATTCAGGGGGAACTGGCGAGACATCTTCATGGATAAGTTCTCTTTATGCCAAAGGCCAAAGGTTTCATTGGTTTTTCTCCTGAAACCAGAGCATTTTTAGCTCAATTCATCAACTGAGCTTCTGACATTTTTGAATGGAGACGAACATGCGCACAGCACTTTTGCGCGCGTGGTCCCGCCTGCGTGCGGGCCTGCGGACAGCGGAACAGTTTGCCTTTGAAAGCTTTCAGCCGGACAATCTGGCTGATGAAAGCCTGCCCGATGGGCTCAAGCGTGATCTTGGTCTTGAGGATGGGCGTGTCGATTTTCGTTGCGACGGATTTCGGCAGCGGAAAATGCTTGCAGCAACTCGGCTGCCACAAGGGCCGCTATGACGGCGGGGCGCTTGTCCCTCACGCTTGTGCCGCCGATGGGCAGGATGAGTTTTTGAAGCCGGGAAGGGGGCTCTCCTTCCCGTTCCAGCCAATGGGCGAAGGTGGCGCGTTTGGTCTTGGAACCGATCATGCCGACATAAGCGAGATCGTCGCGGGCAAGCGCTTCCTTTGCAATCAGGAAATCGAGCGCGTGATCGTGGGTGACGATGATGGCCGCGCCGTTTGCGGGAATTTCCGCGACGAGAGCCTCCGGCATCGGGGTCAGCACGGATGCGACGCCGGGAGAAAGATCGCGCAGTTCGTTTTCACGGGTTTCCACCACGGTTAGCGTCAAAGGCAGAAGCGACAGGGCCTCGGCCAGCGCCTTGCCGACATGGCCCGCCCCGAAAATGAAGACTGCGGGCTGCTGCTCGGCTTCGCCCTTAACCCGTGCTTCAAGCGCTGCCGCGATTTCCGCCGTTATCAGCCGGAACCGGATGAGGGTGCGGCCGCCGCAGCATTGGCCGATTTCCGGGCCGAGCGGGATATCCATCCGGTCTTCGGCAACGCCGCTCCGCAGCATGGCACGGGCGTGGTCTATGGCCATATATTCGAACTGCCCGCCGCCGATGGTTTCCCAAAGGCCGTCTTGCGAAACCAGCATGAAGGTGCCGGCTTCGCGCGGGGATGAGCCTTTCACGGCCTCGATTTCCACGAGGATCGTTGCGGGAGAGCGGGCGAGGAAAGTGGATAAGGAAGTGTCAGGCATTGGGGCTGGCCCCCTCATCCGGCGCTGCGCGCCACCTTCTCCCCCGCTGGGAGAAGAAACCCGGAGCGCTGGCTTCGCCCACCTTACATACTTTCAGGAAAGGCGAGTCGGCGCGGCATATTTCTTCTCCCCGCCGGGGAGAAGGTGGCGCGAAGGGACGGATGAGGGGGCTCGGCCGCATGGGTACGTCCTCCCTCACACCTTCTTCAGCCGTTCCACCGCCATCAGCACCCGCTCGGGCGTTGCCGGCGCATCGAGGCGCGGGCAGACCTTGTAATCGGCGACGGAGGCGACGGCCATGGAGAGGGCTTCGAGAACCGAGATCGCCAGCATGAAGGGCGGTTCGCCCACGGCCTTGGAGCGGCCGATGGTGGGTTCGGCATTTTCCGCCCATTCCGCCAGCCTGACGTTAAAGCTCTTCGGCCGGTCGGAGGCGAGCGGGATCTTGTAGGTGGAAGGCGCATGGGTGCGCAGCCGCCCCTTGCCGTCCCACCACAATTCCTCCGTGGTCAGCCAGCCCATGCCCTGCACGAAAGCGCCCTCGATCTGGCCGATATCGATGGCGGGGTTCAGCGATTTGCCGACATCGTGGAGGATATCGGTGCGTTCCATCAGGTATTCGCCGGTCAGCGTATCGATCGACACTTCCGAGCAGGCCGCGCCATAGGCGAAATAATAAAACGGCGTGCCGCGGCCGGCGGCGCGGTCCCAGTGGATTTTCGGCGTCTTGTAAAAACCGGCGGCGGAAAGCTGCACGCGGGCGAAATAGGCCTTTTTGATGAAATCATTGAAGGCGATTTCCTCAAGGCCGATGCGCACCCGGTTCGGCAGGAAGGCGACCTCTTCTTCCGGCACGTTCCAGTTCTCGGCGGCGAATTTGACGAGCCTTTCCCGGATTTGACGGGCCGCGTCATAGGCGGCCATGCCGTTAAGGTCGGTGCCGGAGGAGGCTGCAGTAGCTGACGTGTTCGGCACCTTGCCCGTCGTCGTGGCTGTGATCTTCACCCGGCCGATATCCACCTGGAAGGCATCAGCCACCACCTGCGCCACCTTGGTATAAAGGCCCTGGCCCATTTCGGTGCCGCCATGGTTCAGGTGGATGGAGCCGTCATTATAGATATGCACCAGCGCACCCGCCTGATTGAAGGCGGTCATGGTGAAGGAAATGCCGAATTTGACAGGCGTGAGCGCGATGCCCTTGCGGATGATCGGGCTCGTTTTGTTGAACTCGACGATCGCCTCTCGCCGCGCGCGATAGTCGCTGGAGGTTTCCAGCTCCTCGACGATGCGGGCGATGATATTGTCCTCGACCTCCTGGTGATAGGGCGTCGTGGTGCGGCCCGAGCCGGTCTCGCCGTAGAAATTCAGCTTGCGGATATCGAGCGGGTCCTTGCCCACCGCATAGGCGATTTCCTCGATGAAACGTTCCGCGCCCAGCATGCCCTGCGGGCCGCCGAAACCGCGAAAGGCGGTGTTGGAGACGGTGTGGGTTTTCAGCGGCCGCGAGGTCAGATGCACATGCGGGTAGAAATAGCTGGAATCGGCATGGAACAGCGCGCGATCCGTGACCGGACCTGACAGATCGGAGGAAAAACCGCAGCGGGCGGCATAGGTGGCGTCGACGGCGTGGATGCGGCCTTCCTCATCGAAGCCCAATTCGTAATCGACGCGGAAATCATGGCGCTTGCCGGTGGCGCTCATGTCCTCGTCGCGGTCCGGGCGGATTTTCACGGCCCGGTTCAGCTTCTTGGCAGCGATGGCGCAGAGGGCTGCGAACTGGTTGCCCTGCGTTTCCTTGCCACCGAAGCCGCCGCCCATGCGGCGCACCTGCACGGTAACCGCATTGGACGGCACCTGCAGGATGTGGCTGACGATGTGCTGGATTTCGCTGGGATGCTGGGTGGAACTCCACAACGTCACCTCGTCATCCTCGCCCGGCACGGCCATGGCGATGTGGCTTTCGAGATAAAAATGTTCCTGCCCGCCGATCCGCATCGTGCCGGTGAGGCGGCGCGGTGCGACATCCATTTCGATCTTGGCATCGCCGCGCTTCAGCGTCATCGGATCGATGACCAGCGCGCCGCCATTTTCAATCGCCGTGTCGATATCGGTGAAATGCGGCAGGTCCTTATAGGTGATCTTCGCCTTGCGGGCCGCCTTTCTGGCGATATCGCGGGTTTCGGCGAAAACCGCGAAGATCGGCTGCCCGTGGAATTCGACCTTTGTCTCGGCCAGTAAAGGTTCATCGTGGCGACCGCCTGACGAGATATCGTTTTCGCCGGGCACGTCCTTGCCGGTCATGACCCACAGGACGCCCGGTGTGGCCTCGACTTCGGAAAGGTCCATCGAGACGATTTCGGCGTGCGCCCGGTCGGAAAGGCCGAGCGCGCCGTGGACGAGACCGGCGGGCTCAGGGATATCGTCGATATATTCGGCGCTGCCCGTTACATGCTTGTGGGCGGAGTCGTGCCGGAGCGACGTGTGGATGGGGCCGTCGATTTCGGTCTTGGTCTTGTCGAAGCTTGTGGTGTCCATGGTTCAAGCCTCCTCCAGTGCAAAACGTACAAGTTCCTGCTTTTCGCCCGAAGTCTCGAGGAAAAACCGCGTCAGCAGGTTTTTCGCCGTCAGCTGCCGATATTCGGCGGTGGCGCGCCAGTCGGTGAGCGGTGTGAAATCCTCATCCAACACATCGCGCGCCGCATCGATGGTATCCTGCGACCACGCCTTGCCGAGAAGGGCTGCCTCCAGATGCGCGGCCCGTTTCGGCGTGCCGGCCATGCCGCCGAAGGCGATGCGGATGTCTTCCACCGCGCCATCGGCATCAAGCGTCAGATTGAAAGCGGCGCAGAGCGCGGAAATATCCTCGTCGCGCCGCTTGGAAATCTTGTAGACGGCGTAATGGCTTTCCGGCTTCTGGAACGGGATGAAGAGCTTTTCGACGAATTCGCCGCTCAGCCGGTCCTGTTTGCCGTAGTCGATGAAATAGCTTTCCAGCGGCAGGCTGCGGCCGCCGGAAGACGAGCGCAGGGTCAGCGTCGCGCCAAGCGCAATCAGCGCCGGCGGCGTGTCGCCGATGGGCGAGCCGTTGGCGATGTTGCCGCCGATGGTGCCCATATTACGGACCTGTTCGCCGCCGAGGCGGTTAAACAACTGTGCAAGCGGCGGGAAATGCGTCGCAACGGTCTTGAAGGCCTGGCTGTAGGTGACGCCGGCACCCAATGTCACGCCCTCCTCATCCACCGTAATCGCCTGCAAATCGCCGAGATTGTTGATGAAGATGACGGGGTTCAGCGCCCGCATCTGCTTCGTCACCCACAGGCCGACATCGGTGGAGCCGGCGACGATGGTGGCCTTTGGTTCAGCGGCGTAAATCTCGGTCAAATCGGAAAGCGTCGCCGGAATGATGGTGCGATCCTCACCGCTGGTGACCGTGATCGTCTCGTTTTCGCGGATCGCCCAGAGCCTTGCCATGATGTCGGTGCGGTCACGTTGCAGCGGGTCGAAGAGCGCACTCGGGCGGGCCGCGGCGATTTTTTCGGCGGCCTTCACGATCGGCTCGTAGCCCGTGCATCGACAGAGATTGCCTTGCAGCGCCTTTTCAATATCGGCGCGGCCGGGTTTTTCGCTTGATAGCCAGAGGCCATAAAGCGACATGATGAAGCCCGGCGTACAGAAGCCGCATTGCGAACCGTGGAAATCCACCATGGCCTGCTGCACGGGGTGAAGCGTGCCGTCGCGCGCGGCCAGATGCTCCACCGTGACGATATGAGTGCCGTGCAGCGAGCCCAAAAAGCGGATACAGGCATTGACGCTTTCATAACGCAGCGAACCATCGAGCAGCCGCCCGACCAGCACCGTGCAGGCACCGCAGTCGCCTTCCGCACAGCCTTCCTTTGTCCCGGTCAACCGCTTGCTGATGCGGAGGTAATCGAGAAGCGTGTCCGTCGGTCCGAAATCCTTCAGCGAGATGGTTTCGCTGTTGAGGATGAAGCTGATCGCGTCTTTCATGCAATGCCCTGCTTTTTGTCCGGCTGCCGAGCCGGTTTCTTGTCATTTTCCCGATACATCTATGCACGCCCGTGCGCGCATATCGATTTCCGTTTTGGCAATTCATTGTTTCCAGAACGGAAAGAAAATCCGGCAATTATTGCGCCGTCCAGCCGCCATCCACGGAAATATGCGTGCCGGTGATATTGCTTGCGGCGTCGCTTGCCAGAAACAGGGCCGCCGCCGCCACGTCATCGACGGTGACGAATTGCTTGGTCGCCTGCAATTCCAGCATCACGTCGTTCTTCACCGCCTCTTCGCTGATGCCGCGCACCTTGGCCATTTCCGGTATCTGCTTTTCGACCAGCGGTGTCAGCACGTAACCGGGACAAATGGCGTTGACGGTAACCCCGGTTTGCGCAAGTTCCAGCGCCGCCGTCTTCGTCAGGCCCATGATGCCATGCTTGGCCGCCACATAGGCCGATTTGAACGGCGAGGCGACGAGACCATGGGCCGAGGAAATGTTGATGATGCGGCCTTTGCCGGCCTTCTTCATCAGCGGTATCGCGGCGCGCATGGTATGGAAGGAACTGGTCAGATTGATGGCGATGATCCAGTCCCATTTTTCTGTCGGGAAGTCCTCGATGGGCGCGATGTGCTGGATACCGGCATTGTTGATGAGCACATCCACCGAGCCGAGCTTTTCATGGGAGGAATTGATGAGGTCGGCAATCTCGTCCGGTTTCGTCATATCCGCCGGGTGATAAAGCACGCGCCCGCCGCTTTCGGCTTCCAGCAAAAGTCGAAGCTTTTCAATCTCGTCCTCGTCGCCGAAACCGTTCAGTACGAGATTGGCGCCTTCCCTTGCAAACCGCTGGGCGATGCCAAGGCCGATACCGCTTGTGGAGCCTGTCACGATAACTGTCCGATGCATGCTTTCCCCTTTTTGCATTACTTCGCACATGTTTAAGCAGGTTATGCCCAAAGGGGGCGGGCTGGCAATCGTCATTTGGGGCGCGATTTCGGGGGGCATTTCAGGGAAGGCTGGCGCGGTGGTGAATCCGGCTGCGCCTATCCATTTTTTCGAAGCTAAGCTTCCAGATTTTGCGTTTGTCTGGGGGGCTGTCCGTGCCTATCTCTGTGGCAAGCAAACAGAGGTATCGTTTATGGAACTCGGTCTTTACACATTCGCGGATGTCAATCCCAATCCCGCCGATGGCCGCGGGCCGGAAGGCGCGCGCCGTCTGAAGGATCTTCTCGAGGAAATCGAGCTTGCCGATCAGGTCGGGCTCGATGTTTTCGGGCTGGGCGAGCACCACCGCCCGGATTATGTCGCTTCCTCACCCTCCACCGTGCTTGCGGCGGCGGCGGTGAAAACCAGGAACATCCGTCTCACCAGCGCCGTCTCGGTGTTGAGTTCGGATGATCCGGTGCGGGTATTCCAGCAATTTTCGACCGTCGACCTTCTGTCGAACGGTCGCGCCGAAATCATGGCCGGGCGCGGCTCTTTCATCGAATCCTACCCGCTGTTCGGTTACGACCTTGAAGATTACGACGTGCTCTTCGCCGAAAAGCTCGATCTGCTGCTGGCGCTGCGCGAACAGGAAATCGTCACCTGGTCCGGCACCAAACATCCGGCCATCAATGGGCGTGGGGTCTATCCGCGCCCGCTGCAGGAGCGTCTGCCGGTGTGGATCGCGGTGGGCGGCACGCCGCAATCGGTCGCGCGTGCCGGGGCCATGGGCCTGCCGGTGGCGCTTGCCATCATCGGCGGCGAATACCGCCGCTTCGCACCGCTGTTCGATCTTTACCATGAGGCGGCGCGCCGGGCCGGTCAGGAAAAGACCACGCTGCGCACCAGCATCAATGTGCACGGCTTCATTGCCGACACAACAGACAAGGCGGCGGACCAGTTTTACGGCCCGCAGGCGGAGGTGATGAACCGCATCGGCCGCGAGCGCGGCTGGGGGCCGACGAACCGCGCGCATTTCGATGCGGCGCGCGGGCCGGAGGGCAATCTCTTCCTCGGCGAACCCGAGCTGGTGGCGGAAAAGATCATCAAGGCACATGGTGTGTTCAAGAATGATCGCTTCCTGCTGCAGATGGCCATCGGCCTGATGCCGCACGACCAGATTATGCGCGGCATCGAGCTTTATGGTACGAAAGTCGCGCCGATCGTCAGAAAAGAATTGACGGGGAGTGCCGATCCGGTGAAAGCCACGGCCTGATGATTACCAAGGCGGGCGTTTTGAGACCCGCCATATAGAACGACGGACAGAGACATGGTCATTTCCACCGAAGAAGAACTGGTTCTGCTGAAGGATATCGGCCGTTTGTGCGCCGTTGCCATGCAGACCATGGCGGACGCGCTGGAACCCGGCATCACCACGGCCGAGCTGGATGCCATCGGCCGCAAGGTGCTGGAGGATAACGGTGCGCAATCGGCGCCGGAATTCTGCTACAAGTTTCCCGGCGCGACCTGCATCAGCGTCAACGAGGAAGTGGCCCACGGCATTCCGGGGCCACGCATCATCAAGGCGGGTGATCTCGTCAATATCGATGTCTCGGCGGTGAAGAACGGCTTCTTTGGCGATACCGGTTCGTCCTTCGCCGTGCCGCCGGTGAAGAAGGAGATCGAACGGCTGTGCCGCGATGGCAAACGCGCCATGTGGACAGGCCTGCAGCAGGTGAAAACCGGCCGGCCCTTTGCCGATATCGGCAATGCCATCGGCGCTTTTGCGAAAAAGAACCGCTATACGCTGATCACCAATCTGGCGAGCCACGGTATCGGGCGCTCGCTGCATGAAGAGCCGAAGGAACTGGCGACCTGGCCCGACAAGGACGAACGGCGCATCATGCAGGAAGGCATGGTGTTCACCGTCGAGCCATTTCTCTCGACGGGCGCTTATTGGGCCGAAGACGGCGATGACGATCCCTGGACGCTCTATAGCGACCCGAGCGCGCCGACGGTGCAGTATGAGCACACCGTGGTTGCGACGAAGAACGGGCCGTTGGTTCTGACGCTGGTTGAGTGAGGGGCGGGGGCTGAGTTCCGTTTATCAAGGGCAAATTACAAACGTCTATTGTCTCGTCTTGGCCCTGAGTGAGGCGAGCGGGTGCCCCTTGCTTCTTCTCCCTGAGGGGGAGAAGTCCGCGGCAGCGGGATGAGGGGGCGCCCTCGCCGGATTTCGGAGAGCTTGCCCCCTCATCCGACCCTTCGGGCCACCTTCTCCCCGGCGGGGAGAAGAAACAAGCGGCACACCCGAACATTCCGACGCTCGCAAACTGACAGATAAAGTCGGCTTATGAGGCCGATCAAAATAACTCGCTTGTCCCTCATCCGCCCCGTTGCGATAAGCCATGCATGAGCATCGACAAGCCACTTTCCGCCAGACATCTGACCGCACTCGGATTTTCCGGGGCGCTGATGATGGCCTCCGCCATGGGTTTCGGCCGCTTTTCCTTCACCCCCATCCTGCCCGGCATGATGGCGGATGTGCCGCTCTCGGCGGGGGATGCGGGCATTGTGGCGGCGGGCAATTTTGCCGGTTATCTGGCGGGTGCGGTGCTTTCGGCCTATTCCTGGGGCTCTGGACGGGAGCGGCTGGTAGCACTTGGCGGTCTGTTTTCCACCGCTGCGCTGCTGCTGGCCATGGCGGCTTTCAATTCCGTCGCGGCCTTCACCATCATCCGGTTTCTTGCCGGTGTCGCCAGCGCACTGACCATGATCTTCACCTCGCAGATCGTCATCGGCCATGCCGTCAAAGCGGGCAGGGATAATATCCAGGCGTTGCATTATGGCGGTGTCGGCGCGGGCATCGCCATCTCCTCGCTTGCGGTCTATCTGATCGGCGTCGTTTTTGATGGCGGGGGTTCCTCATGGCGTGAGGAGTGGATCGCAGGTGCTGCCTTTTCCTTCGCCACATTCCTTCTCGTCTGGCGGGTGCTGCCCGCAGGCCCGCCGCGACATGCATCCTCGGCGGCGGAGCCGCCGCTCAACTGGACGCGGCCGCTGTTTCTGACAACGCTCGCCTATGGGCTTTTCGGTTTTGGTTATGTCATCACCGCCACCTTCATTGTGGCGATTGCCCGCATGGCTGCTGCCGGTGCCTTCGTGGAATTTCTGGCCTGGTTCATCACCGGCTGCGCCGCCGCCGTTTCCCTGTTTCTCTGGAAGCCGGTGCTGAAGTCACAGGGGCTGAAGCGCGCTTTCGTGATCGTTCTTGCCGTCGAAGCCATCGGCGTCTTTGCTTCCGTGATGCTGCCGCCCGTGCCGGGCGTTCTGGCGGGTGGCCTACTCTTGGGGCTGACCTTCATGGTCATCACCGCCTATGGCCTGCAGCTCGGCCGGGAATTTGCCGGGCCAAGCCCGCGCCGCGCCTTCGCGCTGATGACGGCGGCCTTCGGAACGGGCCAGATCGTCGGGCCACTGGCCGCCGGCTGGATCGCCGAGGTGACGGGCAGTTTTACCGCACCCAGCATTCTCGCCTCCGCCGTGCTTGTCGTCAGTATTGTGCTGATGCTGCCGGTGCTCGCCACAGAGCGGAAGCGTTAGGCGCGGGCCGTCTTTCCCAGCCTTTATGCGGTGTTCCATCTTGGCTCGTTTCGCCAACTTCGTCTTACATCTTGTTAAGGTCCGCGCTTCGCCGTTGCTGTGCACAAATTTCTGCCCTAGGTTCGGGCCATCTAGTGCTTCGCCAATAATGGCTGATTTCAAACGCGCGTGAGTTCGAAAACGTGTTTCATTCTTTCTTTCCCAAGCCGAAAGCTTTCTTTACATCCGCCATCGTTTGGGCCTTCTTCGCCATTCTTGCTTGGTATTTCATCGTTGAAAGGGTAGGGGCGTCCTGGGGCTACGTGATGCCAGAACAGGAACCCTATGATCTCAGTTATTTTCTGGTTCCGGCAAACTTGTTCTTTTACGGCTATCTCGCATCGTGCCTGGCGTTATTCGGCGTCGTCTGGACCGTCATCGCCAGGGATCACCCCTGGAAGCTCTGGTCTATCTGGGGATCACTGCTGATTATCGCAGTGACCTATTTCGGCGTCCAGATTTCCGTCGTCATCAATAATTTCCGGCGGCCTTTCGGTGATCTTCTGCAAAATGCCCTTTCCAAACAACCGGGTATCGAAGTCTGGGATTTTTACAGCCTCCAGATCGTCTTCGCCAAGATCGCCTTTCTCAGCATGGCGGTTTCGATCCTGACGGATTTCTTCACCAGCCATTACATCTTCCGCTGGCGAACCGCGATGAACGACTTCTACATGTCCAAATGGGAAAAGCTGCGCCACATCGAAGGTGCGTCCCAGCGTGTTCAGGAAGATACGATGCGCTTCTCCTCCACGCTGGAGGCATTGGGCATCACCCTGATCAATTCGGTAATGACGCTCGTCGTTTTTCTGCCGATCCTGTTTGCGCTGTCGTCCTACGTTTCCGAACTGCCGATCATCGGTGAAGTGCCGCATGCGCTGTTCTGGCTGGCGATCGTCTGGTCCATATTCGGCACGGTGCTCCTGGCGACGGTTGGCATCAAGCTGCCCGGTTTGAACTTCCGCAACCAGCGTGTGGAAGCTGCCTATCGCAAGGAACTCGTCTATGGCGAGGATCACGCCGACCGCGCCCAGCCGCCGACAGTCAAGGAGCTCTATTCCAATGTGCGGAAGAATTATTTCCGCATGTACTGGCACTATCTCTATTTCAACGTCGCACGGTATTTCTACATTCAGGCCGATGCGGTGTTCCTGCTCCTGATGCTTGTTCCCACCATCGTCGCCGGCAAGATCACCTATGGTATCTACCAGCAGATCGCTACGGCCTTTGGTCAGGTCAGCAATTCGTTCCAGTATCTGGTCAATTCCTGGACGACGATCATCGAACTGCTGTCCATCCACAAGCGTCTTGTCGCCTTCGAAGCGGCAATCGACGACAAGCCCCTGCCTGATATCGACGTGCGTTATCTGCAGCGGGAAGCGGAAGCCGGTGAACTGGCGGCCAACAAGCCCTGAAAAAAGGCGGTCGATTGGCCGCCTTCAGCTCTTGAGCATGTCCTACGGTGACGATGTGTTTGATGAACTGCCTCATCCGCACCCGTCACCCCGGACTAGATCCGGGGTCCAGCGCGATCAAGTCCTTGATCGCAAAAGACTCTTATCACGGCGCAGACGCGCCGTGGCTGGATGCCGGGTCGAGCCCGGCATGACGGAGGAGAGGTGTTCGACCTTTGTCACGAAACGGAGAGTGTGAGGAAGTTTACCCCTCGGTTTTCTGCTTCTTGCGGGCCTCGATCATCGGCATGGCCTCAGCATAACTCACGCAGGCGACATCGTCTTGCCGGCAGACTTCGCGCAGCAGGCGTTCATAGGCGTTCCAATAGGCGCCGCCATTCATCTTCACGAAATGAAAGCCCATCTGTAGCGGAATGCGCTCGCCATTGTACTGTCTGTCGAAGGCATTGCGGAAGGCCGCATAGGCGCGGTCCTCGAATTCCCTGGCGCGATCCGGCGTCTCGACGCCGATGGAGTGGCGGATGAAGAGATTGTAGTCCATGGCGATGATGGGACGATTGCCCGGCCCTTCGGGAATGAGCGGCAGGCCGAAATGCTCTATGCCGTCGCGCTCCGCCGGCCATTCCGGCCCCTTGGTGATGCTGGTGGCATCGTAAACGAAGCCGTGTTTTTTCTGGGCGGCGGTCAGTGCCGGTCCCTGCGACAGATAGGGTGCGCGGAAACCGTTGATGTTCTTCACCATGTTGCGCCAGCCTTCAGGCTCTTCGCCCTTCTTGCCGATCATCTGCCAGGCATTTTCCAGCGTGCTGGTGAAGGTGGTGAATTCGCCGTCCCATTGTTCGGCGGTCCATTGGCCTCCATCGAAATGGCCGCAGGTGTGGTTGCCGATCTCGTTGCCTTCACGATAGGCGGCCCAGATGTTTCTGAGCCTCGTCTCCACCTCTTCCGGCGACTGGCCGAAACCGACATTGGAGCGACCGGCCTTCTGGCCCGGACCCTGATAGGTCTTGGCGCTGGTCTTGCGGTCCATGACCAGCGTGCAGGCGAGAAAATAGGTGAAATGCGCGCCGACTTCCTTCGCCGTCGCCCGGCTTCTTTCCCACAGCGTATTGTCGCCCGCACCGTCAAAGGAGACGATGACGAGCTGCTTCGGCTTTTCCGTATTTTCGGCGAAAGCGGGCAGGGCGGTGAGAAGCGACAGGGAAAAAGCGGTAAATGGGCGAAACATCAGTCATCCGTCATATGATACACTTTGGCCTTTTGCGGGTGGAATAAGGCGAAGCTTTGAATAGTCTGGCTTTTTTACGTCTTTCAGCCTAATTCCTGTTCTGCCTCGCGGTGATAGGGCCGCGTTCCGATCCACCGGGGGACCGTGTTCCATGCTTTTTCTCGTACTCTGTCTTGCCTTGTTTTTCCTGACGCATCTTTTGAAGGTGTTTGCGCCGCAATTTCGCGCGCGAATGATTGCGAAGCTGGGTGAAGGTCCTTTCAAGGGGCTTTATTCCGTCGCCAGCCTCATCACGCTTGGCCTCGTCATTTATGCCTTTGGGGAAGCCCGGCAGGAGACGGGCATGTTGTGGTATCCGCCGGTCTGGACGAGCCATCTTGCCGTGACGCTGATGCTGCCGGCGATGATCTGTCTTATCGCCAGCCTCATACCGGCTGGCCACATCGCGGTGAAGACGAAGCATCCGCTCATTCTCTCCGTCAAGATCTGGGCGCTCGCCCATCTTCTGGCGAATGGCGAAACCTCTTCGATCCTGCTTTTTGCGTCGTTCCTTGCCTGGGGTGTGGTGATGCGCATTTCGCTGAAGCGGCGGGAAAGGGCGGGCGAAAAAGTGCTCCGTCCCTTCGTCTCGGGCCGCTATGATGTGGTGGCCATTGTCGGCGGCATCGTTCTCTGGGGGGCTTTCATCCTGAAACTGCACGAATGGTTGATCGGCGTTCAGCCGATCGCGATGTAGGAAATCAACGTTTCCCCCTTACATATCAGGCAAAATAGGCTAGAAGGCCGACCATGACCCGGTCGGCCACGCTTGTGCTTGCCCGGGTAAGCGGCTTGGTATGTCCGCGGACGGATGGATCGGCGACGATCTCCGCGCGGGTAACGGAGAATTTGATGGCAAACGAAAATGATACCTTTATCCGCGAAGTGAACGAGCAGATCCGCTCCGAGCAGCTGTCGCGCTTCTGGGGCCGTTACGGTATCGTGGTTGCGGGCGCCGCCGTTCTCGTGGTTCTCGGTGCTGCCGGCGCCGGCATTTACGAATACTGGAACACCAGCCGCGCTTCCAATTCCGGTGACCAGTTCCTTGCGGCGCTGACGCTCGCTTCTGAAAACAAGACGGATGAGGCGCTGAAGGCCTTTGCCGATCTCGAAACCTCCGGTCACGGCAATTATCCTGTGCTGGCGAAGTTCCGTTCGGCCACGCTGCTGTCGCAGAAGGGTGATGCGGCCGGCGCCATCGCTGCCTTCACCGCCATCGGCAACGATACATCTGCGCCGCAGGTCTTCCGCGACACGGCCAAGGTGCGGGCGGCCTGGCTTTTGGTCGATAACGGCACCTATGATCAGGTGGTTGCACTGGCCGAGCCGTTAAGCGCCGAAGGCCAGACGATGCGGGCGTCGGCCCGCGAGGCACTCGGCCTTGCTGCCTACAAGGCCGGTGATTTCGTCAAGGCCAAACAATGGTTCGAGCAGATCGTCAACGACACGCAGGCACCGCGCAACGTGACGAGCCGTGCGCAGATCATGCTCGACAATATCACCGCTTCGGGCAAAGCTGCTTAAAGCCGCTCTCCGAGCTATCGCCCCGGCATTTCTTCGCATTGCCAAAGCGATCCAACTGATTATTTTACGCATGTCTTTTGCCCAAAACAGGTAACGTTTTGGGCAGACTTGCTCTAAGGAACAGACAACAATGAGCTTCACCGTCGCCATAGTCGGGCGCCCCAATGTCGGCAAGTCCACGCTTTTCAACCGTCTGGTCGGAAAGAAGCTGGCCTTGGTGGACGACACGCCAGGCGTGACCCGTGACCGCCGCCCCGGCGACGCGAAGCTTGTCGATCTGCGTTTCACCATCATCGATACCGCCGGTCTGGAGCAATCCGGGCCGGAAACGCTTCAGGGCCGCATGTGGGCGCAGACGGAAGCCGCAATCGATGAAGCCGATGTAACGCTGTTCGTGGTTGACGCCAAGGCGGGGCTGACGCCCGCCGACGAGACGCTCGGCGAAATGCTGCGCCGTCGCGGCAAGCCTGTCGTGCTGGTGGCCAACAAGTCCGAGGCGCGCGGTTCTGACGCCGGTTTCTACGATGCCTTCACGCTCGGTCTTGGCGAGCCTTGCCCGATCTCGGCCGAACACGGTCAGGGCATGATCGACCTGCGCGACGCCATCGTTGCGGCGATCGGCGAAGATGCCGCCTTCCCGCCTGAAGTGGACGAGGCGGAGACGGATATTGTTCTGCCGCGCGCTGAGCCCGGCAGCGAGGAAGAGGAAGACGAAGAGCCCGTCTATGACGAGACCAAGCCGCTGCGCGTCGCCATTATCGGCCGACCGAATGCGGGCAAATCGACACTCATCAACCGTTTCCTCGGTGAAGACCGGCTGCTGACCGGCCCGGAAGCCGGCATTACCCGCGACAGTATTTCGGTCGAATGGGACTGGCGCGGCCGCACCATCAAGATGTTCGATACGGCCGGCATGCGCCGCAAGGCCAAGGTGACGGAGAAGCTGGAAAAGCTCTCGGTGGCGGATTCGCTGCGCTCCATCCGTTTTGCCGAGACGGTGGTGATTGTGTTCGACAGCACCATCCCGTTCGAAAAACAGGATCTGCAGCTGGTCGACCTCGTTATCCGCGAAGGCCGCGCCGCCGTGCTCGCCTTTAACAAGTGGGATCTGGTGGAAGACCCGCAGGCCTATCTGGCCGATCTGCGTGAAAAGACCGAGCGGCTGCTGCCGCAGGCGCGCGGCATCCGCGCCGTGCCGATCTCCGGTCAGACGGGTTATGGCCTCGACCGGCTGATGCAGAGCATCATCGATACGGACAAGGTCTGGAACCGCCGTATCTCTACCGCCAGGCTCAACCGCTGGCTGGATGGGCAGACCACGCAGCATCCGCCGCCGGCCGTTTCCGGCCGTCGCCTGAAGCTGAAATATATGACGCAGGTCAAGGCTCGCCCGCCCGCCTTCATGATTTCCTGCACCCGCCCGGAAGCCATTCCCGAGAGCTATACGCGTTATCTGGTGAACGGTTTGCGCAAGGATTTCGACATGCCTGGCGTGCCGATCCGGGTGCATTATCGTGGGTCGGATAATCCGTTCGAGAGCAAGGCGAAGAAGAGGCGTTGATTTTGACGTGAAGAGTCGCCGCGCATTTCTTCTCCCCCTCGGGGAGAAGGCGGCCCGAAGGGTCGGATGAGGGGGCAACCTCTCCTGATATCTCGACCCTCGCCCCCTCATCCCGCTGCCGC
Source organism: Agrobacterium sp. SUL3 (assembly GCF_001263295.1). Taxonomy (NCBI): domain Bacteria; kingdom Pseudomonadati; phylum Pseudomonadota; class Alphaproteobacteria; order Hyphomicrobiales; family Rhizobiaceae; genus Agrobacterium; species Agrobacterium sp. SUL3. The sequence continues at coordinate 408,690 of NZ_KQ414499.1, read as the reverse complement.
GGACTTCTCCCCCCGGGGAGAAGAAACAAGCGGCGGGCGCTCGTCCAACGTCTTGTTTTGAAGAGTAAAAGACCATGCTGATCAAGCAGACCGACTATCACCGGATTTACCGGGTCATCAACAGCCTGCTCCTCAGCCAGAATGCCGATCCCGCTTCGGCCTCGATGTATTTCAGTACCTTCGGCGCTTTCATCCTCAAGCAGCACTACAAGGTCAAGGCTTTGCCGAAGGGTGGGCTTGCCGCCTATAATCTGGATGGGAAGGTCCTGCTGTTTGCGGATCATCGTGACGATGGTTACGTGACGGGTGCGGGCGACAATTTCCATTGCTGGGTCGAGGCGGATGGATGGGTGATCGATTTCATGGCGCCGGCTTTTGCCGATGGTGCCCGGGGATTGTCCGTGCCGCCGAAGATGTTTCAGCGCCCACTATCCACGATGGCGGCATCAATCAACGATCTCGGGCAATCCGGTGATTTCTTCTACCGTTCAGAACCTGAAGCGACGGCAAGACGCTTTGCCGACTGGCACCACCACGCCATGCTCGGGGATATGGCAAGCGTCGCCGCCAACTGGTTCCGCAAATCGCCGAAGCAGATGTCGGCATCGCTGTCGGTGACGGATAAGGACGGCAAGCCGCGGACTGTGCCGCTTTCCGGGCAAATGCTTACCGGAGCATGGTGAAGGCAGGTTCCGCCGCACGGCGCTGATCCCCAAAGGTTTCGGCAGCGAAAGGTCTTTTGATTTATAAGGGCAACCCTGCTACGCAGATTAAACTGCACAGGGACGGGATGACGTGCTCCTATGGCCGATGAAACGATTTCAATAAGCTTCACGCCCGACCCGAAACATATCCCCGACTATGTCCATGGTTATCAACATCAGGCGTATGAAAATTACAGCATGATTCTCGACAAGTCGTGGACGCGCCATCTTGCCTCGGCAAGAGTGAAGCTGTCGATATTTGCGGGACTGGCTGCCGGTTTCATCTATTCCCTAAGCCTGCCATGGTTCCCGGGTGTCTGGCCGGTGGTCGGTTATTGGGTGTTTGCACCCGCACCGATCGTGGCCCTCGTCATCTGGTGCATTATCTGGCAGGGCGCGAGACGGGAGGCGAAATCCTATTACGAGGTTCTGGCACACTGGAATATCGCGCACGAGCGCATGTATTCGCCTCATTTGCTGATCGAAATCGGGCCCGAAGGCTTCAAGCAGGTCACACGGCTGGACACCGTGCACTTGAGCTGGGCGCGCTATCATCTCGCAATCACGCCGCCCGACAGTCTGGTGCTGGTTTTTCACGGAACGGTGGCTGTCATACCGAACAGCGCCCTGCCGATCGCTCCAAAGGACATTATCGAGAAGATCAACCAATGGTCCGCAGCCCAGCAAAAAGAGCTTCTTCCTATATCCTGAAGCGGCATCCCAATGGAGCTGGCGGGGTATCATCTTGAAATAGGACGGCCAGCGTAATCTCGCGGCAACCGCCTGACGTCAATCAGCAGCCCGACCCCGTTCTAAAGATAACGGCAGTCGCGTCCTGATCGCCTTGTGACATTCCCGTCATGTTTCGTCCACTGTCCTTGCAGAAAAAACCGGGGGATGTGTTTACCTTCAGGCCAGCCGTGAGCGGGACAGGAGCGGCAGGGATTTTCCAGCCGCGTGAATGACGTTGTCGAGGAATTGCCGCGACGCCTTTTCCCAGCTGTAGCTTTTGGAAAGCGCCAGCGCCTCCTGCGGTGAACAATGAAGTGCTGCCAGACAGGCATTGCGAAGATTGTCATCCAGCGCGCCGGCGGCCGGGTTGCCGCCGAGAATGTCGATCGGCCCGGTGACGGGGAAGGCGGCAACGGGTACGCCGCTTGCCAGCGCTTCCAGAATGGTGTTGCCGAAGGTGTCGGTCTTCGAGGGGAAAACGAAGACATCCGCCTGCGCATAGGCATCGGCCAGCTCTTCGCCGGTCTTGACGCCGGTAAACAGCACGCCGGGATATTTTTCCTGCAACTCATGGCGGGCCGGGCCATCGCCGATGACGACCTTCGATCCGGGCAGGTCGAGTTCCAGGAATTCCGGCAGGTTCTTCTCCACCGCCACACGACCGACCGTCATGAAGATCGGCCGTGGCAGATCGAAAGGCAGCGTGGTTTTCGGGCGCGGATGGAACAGTTCGGCATCAATGCCCCGGCTCCAGCGCTTCAGGTTCTTGACGCCGCGTGCTTCCAGCTCGGTCTCGAGGCTCGGCGTCGCCACCATGCAGGTGTTGCCGCCATTGTGGAACCAGCGCACGAAAGCATAAAGCCAGCTTTCCGGGATTGGAAAACGCGCCGCGACATATTCGGGAAAGCGGGTGTGATAGCTGGTGGAAAAACGCATATGGTTCTTCACACACCAGCGCCGCGCCATGAAACCCAGCGGCCCTTCGGTGGCGATATGCACGAAGGAGGGCTGGCTTTTTTCGATCTCGGCCGCGACACGGCGATAGCCGGCGACCGAGAGGCGGATTTCCGGATAGGTGGGGCAGGGAATGCTGTAGAAACTCTGGGGCGTGACCATGTTCACATCCACACCCAGCCGCGCCAGCTCGGTATTGGTGTTTTCTATCGAGCGAACCACGCCGTTGACCTGCGGGTGCCAGGCATCTGTGACAATCGTGATTCTCGTCATGAAACACTGATCCTGCTCATCTGCGCGCAGGCGATTCCCCATTGCCCGGCTTCCGCCCGTATATGCGGCGCGCGTGTTACAGGATCATGTCAGGCCATGTGACGGTGGGGAAGTGGGGTTTTCGTGCAGAAGTTTGCGGTTGTTCACGGCGCTTCCCAGTGCGGCGGAGCCTTATCCCACTAGCGGCAGCAGCTCGGGGCTGATCAGCGCGCCGTGGTGACCGATGACGGTTGCCGCCGCCCTTGCCGCGAAGGTGGCCGCTTCCTCCGGCGAACTGCCGGTCACATAACGGGCGAGGAAAGCACCGTTGAAGCTGTCGCCGGCGCTTGTCGTATCCACCACGTCCACGGCCTTCACCGCCGGGGCGTGACTGCGGCTGCCGCCGAAATCGAGCGTCGCACCCTTCGCGCCGTCTTTCACCACGATGTTCTCGACGCCAAGCGAACGGTAACGGTCGATGGTCGCTTCGACCGATCCGTCGCCGAAATGGCTGGCCTCGTCATCGAAGCTCGGCATCACAAGCGTTGCGGCGCGTGCGCCGTTGGTAATTGTCTCGAGCATCACGTCTTTGTCGGCCCAGAGGCGCGGGCGGATGTTCGGATCGAAGACCACGGGTTTGCCCGCCGCCTTGGCGCGGCGCAGCTCGGCCAGAAACGTATCGACATCATGCGCGGAGGCGAGGATGGCGAGGGTGATGCCGGAGAAATAAATGACGTCAGCGCTTTCCACCGTTCGGCGCAAGTGGTCTGCGTCGGCTGCCAGCTGCCTTGCGGCGGCGGCGTTGCGCCAATAGCTGAAGGTGCGTTCGCCGTCTTTCAGGTTGATGAGGTAAAGGCCCGGCGTGCCGCCCTTGATGCGGCGGATTGTTCCCGTGCAGATGCCGGCTTCCGCAATGAAGGCCAGCATGTCTTCCGAAAGCGGATCGTCGCCGAGCGCGGTGAAATAATCGACCGACCAGTCTTGTGGCAGGCAGGCGCGGGCATACCAGGCGGTATTGAACGTATCCCCGGCAAAACCCTTGCGCAGCAGCCCGTTGCCGGCCTGCGACAATTCCACCATGCATTCGCCAATCGACAGAAACCGTCCGCCCACGCCGTCATCCTCCCGTTTTTTCCAGCCATGCGGCTTACGACGAGTGCGCGCCGCTGACAAGGGCGGTTCTGGCCGATTGTGCATCTGCGAAGTTCCGGTTTACGCGGGCGCAACGGCTTTATATTCTCGAATGAACCGCCATCAGGAGATCGCCCATGACGCCAACCCATGCCCCGGTCCACAAACCCCAAGCGCAATCGGACTGGTGGAAGGGAGCGGTGATCTATCAGGTCTATCCGCGCTCGTTTCAGGACACGACCAGTGACGGTTACGGCGATCTTGCCGGGGTGACGAAACGGCTGCCCTATATCGCCTCGCTCGGCGTTGATGCCATCTGGCTTTCGCCGTTCTTCACTTCGCCCATGGCCGATATGGGTTACGATGTTTCCGATTATTGCAATGTCGATCCGATGTTCGGCACGCTTGCCGATTTCGATGCGCTGATGGCCGAGGCGCATCGGCTGGGGCTGAAGGTGATCATCGACCAGGTCATTTCACACACGTCAGATCAGCATCCGTGGTTCGTGGACAGCCGTGCCAGCCGCACCAACAGCAAGGCCGACTGGTATGTCTGGGCCAATCCCAAGCCGGATGGCACCGCACCCACCAACTGGCTTTCCGTGTTTGGCGGGCCGGCATGGGAATGGGACGGCGTGCGCAAGCAATATTACATGCACAGCTTCCTCGCCTCGCAGCCGGACCTTAATTTCCATAATCCCGAGGTTCAGGATGCGCTGCTGGAAACCGTGCGTTTCTGGCTGGATCGCGGCGTTGACGGTTTCCGGCTCGATACCGTCAACCATTATTTCCATGACAAGCTGCTGCGAGACAACCCGCCGCTTTTCGATGAGGAGAGCTTTGGTCTCGATGCCTCCGACGTCAATCCCTATGGCATGCAGGACCATCTCTACGACAAGACGCGGCCGGAAAATGTTGCTTTTCTCAAACGCTTCCGTGCGTTGCTCGATGACTATGAGGGCCGCGCCACCGTGGGTGAGGTGGGAGACGGCGCGCGCTCGCTGAAGACGGTTGCGGCCTATACGTCCGGCAATGACAAACTCAACATGTGTTACACTTTCGATCTTCTCGGACCGGATTTCAGCGCAAAACACCTGCGCGGCTCGGTGGAGACCTTCGGCAAGGTGGTGACGGATGGCTGGGTGTGCTGGGCCTTTTCCAACCATGATGTGGTGCGCCATCTCAGCCGCTTTTCCGAAAGCGTGGAGGAGCAGACACGGGTGGCGAAGCTCGCCATCTGCGTTCTCGCCAGCCTGCGCGGTTCCATATGCCTCTATCAGGGCGAGGAACTGGGGCTGACGGAGGCCGAACTTGCCTTTGAGGATTTGCGCGACCCCTATGGCATTCGTTTCTGGCCCGCCTTCAAGGGGCGGGACGGATGCCGCACGCCGATGGTTTGGGAGACCGGCAAGCCGAATGCCGGTTTTTCAAGCGCTGAAAAGCCCTGGCTGCCGGTGCCCTATGCCCATGCCATGCAGGCAGTTGATGCGCAGGAGCGCAAACCGGAGTCGGTACTCAATCATTATCGCGCGGTTCTGTCTTTCCGCAAAGGTCACGGCGCGCTGCGCGATGGCGACATGCACTTCATCAAGACCAATCTCGACGTGCTGGCCTTCACACGCCAGAAGGGCGGCGAAAAATTGCTGTTCGTTTTCAACCTGACCCGTGAGGCGGTGGAATTCCCGATACCGAAGGCCATGCGGGTCACGGATATATTGCCGATGCCCGGTTTCTCGCCGCTGTTCGATGGGGGGATTGTAAAGCTCGATGGGCTGGATGTGTTTTGCGGGGTCGTCGCATGAGCAGGCAATTTGTCATCGAGACTGCGGGCGAAACATCGCTCGATGACTGGTCCCTCCTGCGGCACCGCTTGTGGTCCGACGCCTCACCCGCTGAACACCGGGCGGAATTGCAGGACTTCTCCGACAATGAGGTTGGATTTATTGCCCATGATCCGGCGGGTGCGGCCATCGGTTTTGCCGAAGCCAGCCTGCGGCAGGACTATGTCAACGGATGCGACACCTCGCCCGTGGCGTTTCTCGAAGGTGTTTATGTGGAGGAGGCGTTTCGCAAACTGGGCGTTGCGGCTGCATTGATTGCCGAGGTGACCCGTTGGGCGATCAGCAGGGGCGTGAGCGAGCTTGCTTCCGATGCCGATATTTCCAATGTCGATTCACACCGCATGCATGCGGCGCTGGGGTTTGAGGAAACGCAGCGGGTGGTTTATTTCCGTAAGTCTCTGCCTCTGGGTTCATAACCTCCCGGCACTGTTCAGCCAGCAGACGATGTCAGTCTTCACGGGTGCGTTCTGACGCCCAAATGCGGAGCCATAGTCGTGTCTCGGGTGTTGAATAGTACTATTTAGGTATTTATGAATTTTATAATATATTAAACTTAAATTGGTTCATGGTAAAAGCCTATGTATATTCTTATTAATAAGTACAACGAAGTAATTTTTTCATAATTACTTAGTTGTTAGCGATCCTCGGGCAAGCTTCCATTATTAATGAATTGAAACCCACAGATTTTCGGTTTCCACCCATAAAGTGAAGCAGGGATTGTCATGTCCGTTTCAATCAAGAGTTTTAATCAGTCCAGTACCGCCAATGCCACATCCTCCCGTGCCAAAGCTCAGGCCGCCCCTCCATCCATCAGAGACGTCTTCCTTTCCGGGCAGTCAGCGGCCCGCGCATCCACACCGAATCCAGCCCCGAAAACCGCTTCAGCCGACTATATCGCATCGCTGGCCTTCATGCGGAATCTGAAGGCCAAGCTTTCGTTGGCGGGGGACGATCCGGCGCAATATCTGCGCGCCCGGTCGATGATGGGCGCTCTCGAGCGCGGGGCCCTGCAGGTTTCGACCCCCACCTAGGGCAAAACGATCGACGCCTGGGATCCGAACCAGAAAAACGCCAAGCCGACGACAGCCACTGACATCGCCAAGACCAATTGGGTCGACTTCCTCAACACGCAGCTGAAGCGCAGCGAAGACGGCGCGCTTTCCAGGGATGGAAGCGGCAGCTATGTCGACAAGGCGACGGGAAAACACGCCTATTTTGGCAGGGTCGCGGGCAAATATTATTACGTCACCTGGCCTTCGGAGACGAAAGCATGAGGCCGCTCTCGCGGCCTCAACGCAGATTGAGCGTATCCGCTGCCTCTGGTCGCTAAACCACCATTAAATCAGCGTAAACCGGTCCACGTCCACCATGCCCATATCCGAAATCTTCAGATGCGGAATGACGGGCAGCGGCAGGAAGGCCACCTGCAGGAAAGGCTCCTCCAGCGTCGTGCCGAGCGCATAGGCCGCCTTTCGCAGCGTATGCAGCGTGTCGCGCACCGTCCATAGGGTTCGAGGCTCATCAGCCCTGCGACGGGCAAAGCGATCTCGCCGGTTACACTGCCGTCTTCCACCACCACGAAACCACCCTTGATTTCGCCGAGCCGGTTGGCGGCGAGCGCCATGTCGTCCTCGTTGACGCCGACGACGCAGATATTGTGGCTGTCATGGCCGACAGTGGAGGCGATGGCGCCTTTCTTCAGGCCGAAGCCCTGAACGAAACCATTGGCATGGTTGCCGTTCTTGCCGTGGCGTTCGATGACGGCGACCTTGATGATGTCGTTCGCAAGATCGACGGTGGTCTGGTTGCCATCCGTTGGCAGCTTGTAGCGGCGGTACTCGGTAATGATCTTGCCGGGAAGCACGCCCATGACGGGTGTTTCGCCTTCGGTGACAGGCACGCCAAAATGGGAAGCGAGCACCGGTCTTGCCTTGACGCTGTCGAGGCCGACGGGGGCGACCGGTTTGCGTGTGGCAAAAAGGGCGTCATCGACGATCCGTCCGCCTGATAACACCATGCTGGCCTTGCAGTTCTGCAGGCTGTCGAGGACCACAAGATCGGCGCGCCAGCCGGGTGCGACGAGGCCGCGATCACGCAGGCCGAAGGCTTTTGCGGCGGAAATCGAGGCGGCGCGGTAGATGGCGAGCGGTTCCACGCCGCTGGCGATGGCGGTGCGGATCATATAATCGAGATGGCCCTGTTCGGCGATATCGAGCGGGTTGCGATCATCCGTGCAGAGCGCCAGATAGGGCGACAGGCGCTCGGTGATAATAGGCATCAGGGCGTGCAGGTCTTTTGAGACCGAGCCTTCACGCACCAGAATATGCATGCCCTTGCGGATTTTCTCCATTGCTTCCGGGGCGCTGGTGCATTCATGTTCCGTGCGGATGCCGGCGGCGAGATAACCGTTGAGCGCCGTTCCGGAGAGAAGCGGTGCGTGTCCGTCGATATGCTCGCCCTGAAAGGCCGCAAGCTTTGCCATGCACACCGGGTCCTTGTGGATGACGCCCGGAAAATTCATGAATTCGGCAAGACCGATGACCTTCGGATGATCGCGGAACGGCAGCAGCTTTTCGATGGGCAAATCGGCGCCGGCGGTTTCCAGATGGGTGGCGGGCACGCAGGAGGAAAGCTGCACGCGGATGTCCATGATTGTTTCCATGGCGCTGTCGAGGAAGAACTGAAGCCCCTCCACACCGAGAACATTGGCGATCTCATGCGGGTCGCAGATGACGGTGGTAACGCCATAGGGCAAAACGCAGCGGTCGAATTCGTGTGGTGTCACCAGCGACGATTCAATGTGGAGATGTGTATCGATGAAACCCGGAACGACGATCTTTCCGGAAATGTCGATTTCCCTGATGCCTTTATAGTTCTCGCAGGTTCCGACGATCGTGTCGCCACATATGGCGATGTCCGAGGCGACGAGTTCTCCGGTGACGAGGTCGAAGAAACGTCCGCCCTTGAGAACCATGTCCGCCGGTTCACGGCCCGTACCCTGATCGATGCGCGTTTCAAGTCTGGAATTCATGCGGGTTTCTTCGGCTCCTGGTTTACGTCGTATGCGAGAATTTTCACTATTTACATTCCAAGGTTGATTATTGGTCTATTCGAATTTATGCTTTGAGTTTTAAATATATCCGGAGTAAAATATTTTCATATTTGTGTTATCTAATCTTTCGAGGTCCAAGTTTAGGTAAAATCGGGAAGGCTTAACTTCACCTTTATATTTTAGGCGGTTGCGTGCCGACATTTTTTACGAATTACGGTTTCAGGTTATCATTCCCGGGAAGGAAAATAAAAGCATCTGATGCTCAAACGAATTTCCAGCCAGCAACTGACGATTGGCATGTTTATCGAAGCGGTCGAAGGAACGCTTTCGAACCAGGGATTTTTAAAGCGGCACCGCTTTCTTTTGCGGCACGAGGAATTAATGCGTCAATTGAAATTAAGCGGCGCCGAAAGCATTATCATCAATACGGCCAAGGGACATGATACCGAAGGCAGCGCGCGCTCCGCGGCCGTTTCGCCGCAATCGGACAATTGCCCGGGAACCGTCGCCGCCGTTACTCATGCCGTGCGCTCGGCCGCCGATGCGATTGCCGAGACCTTCGCCTCCGCCGAAGCTGGCGGCTGTGTTTCGTTGAAGGGCATGGCTGCCGCGGCGAGCAAGATTTCGGATGCGGTGCAGTCGAACCCGGCGATTTTCATCGGGGTCACCCGCCTGAAATCGAAAGACGAAACGACCTTCGTTCATTCGGTCTCCGTCAGCGGTCTGATGATTCTTTTCGGCAATTATCTCGGGTTGGACAGGGGAGCGGTCGATCTGCTCGGCATCAGCGGCTTGCTGCACGACATCGGCAAGGTGGAAATCCCCTCTTCTATCCTAAACAAGGCGGAGGGGCTGAGCGCCAATGAGCGGGAGATCATCAATCTTCACCCCGTATTCGGCCGGGATATATTGTCGCGCAACGCACAGATGCCTGGCATGGTGCTTGATGTCTGCTTCAACCATCATGAGCGGATGGACGGCGGCGGTTATCCGAGTGGCCGTGCGGGCAGCGAGATCAGCCTTTACGCGCGTATCGCGGCGATCTGCGACGTCTATGATGCCGTCACTTCGGTCAGGCCCTACAAGAAGCCGTGGACTGCGAATGACGCGCTGACCTGGATGCTGCGGCGGGAAGGGCATTTCGACATGCAGCTTCTGAAGAAATTCGCGCTGTGTATTTCCGCCTCGCTGCCGAGGGGTTAGGTGCCGAAAATGATCGCCATGTTCAGGCTGTCGATGTAACGCCCGTCGATCAGAACGGCGTCACGGCCCCGGCCTTCATGCACAAAACCGATCTTTTCATAAAGCGCAATTGCTCTGGCATTGTCCGCATGTACGCTTAGCTCGACACGATGCAGCCCGCATTGACGGGCGGCATCGAGTGTCTGCCGCATCAGCCGTCCACCCAGCCCCTTGTCGCGATAGGCGGGCAGGATGCCCATGCCGAGCGTGCCGCAATGGGCGCGGGTTGCTCTGCTCTGGCGGCGAATATCGCACCAGCCGGCCACTTCGCCATCCGCAATCGCCACGAATTGCGGATGGTCGTTTTCAATCATGTCGAGAACGAAGGCGCGGACAGAATCGAGCGGCGGCGCCTCCAGGAAGCTCAGATATTTCCGCTCACGCGAAACCGTATCGAGAGCACGGTGAAAGCTTTCAACGTGCTCCGCCCGGATGGGTTCTATGGCAATGGCGCCGGCTGCGGCCATCATGCCGCCTTCGTCTTCGCCTTGCGGGTCAGATGCACCACGACGTTCTCGATCATGCGCATGCCGGCGTCCTGGCCGAGCGTCATGATCGATTCCGGGTGGAACTGAACGGCGGCTACCGGCTCCTTGGCGTGTTCGATGCCCATGATCGTGCCGTCCTCGCTTTCCGCGGTGATGATGAAATCACGCGGCAGGGTGGCAGGGTCGGCGAAGATCGAGTGGTAACGACCGACGGTCACTTCCTTGCCGAGGCCGGAGAAGACGAGACCGGGTTCCAGCACGCGGATGCGCGAAGGCTTGCCGTGCATCGGCACCGCAAGCTGGCGCAACTCACCGCCATAGGCTTCCGCCAGAGCCTGAAGGCCGAGGCAGACACCGAAAATCGGCAGATCACGGGCGCGGGCGGCCTTGATCGTCGCCTTGCAGTCGAAATCCGTCGGGCTGCCGGGGCCGGGAGACAGCACAACGAGATCGGGCTGGAAGCGGTCAAACACGTCTGCGGCGACCGGCGATCTGACGGTGGAGACCGTGGCACCCGTCTGGCGGAAATAATTCGCCAGCGTGTGCACGAAACTGTCTTCGTGGTCGACGAGCAATATCTTGACGCCGGTGCCTACCTTGGCGGCATCGCGCTTGGTGGCCGCCGAGTTGGTGGCTTTTGCGTCACGAATGGCTGCGATCATGGCGGACGCCTTCAGTTCGGTTTCTGCTTCTTCTTCCTGCGGGTTGGAATCGTTGAGCAGTGTCGCACCCGCACGCACCTCGGCGATGCCGTCCTTGATGCGGATGGTGCGCAGCGTGAGCCCCGTATTCATGTCGCCGTTGAAGCCGACCATGCCGATTGCGCCGCCGTACCAGGCGCGCGGGCTCTTTTCATGACCTTCGATGAAACGCATGGCCCACAGTTTAGGTGCACCGGTGACGGTGACGGCCCAGGCGTGGCTGAGGAAACCATCAAAGGCGTCCATATCGTCGCGCAGGCGGCCCTCGATGTGATCGACGGTGTGGATGAGACGCGAATACATCTCGATCTGGCGACGGCCGATGACCTTCACCGAACCCGGTTCGCAGACGCGGCTCTTGTCGTTGCGGTCCACATCCGAACACATGGTGAGTTCGGATTCGTCCTTCTTCGAGTTGAGCAGTTTCAGGATCTGCTCGCTATCGGCAATCGGATCGTCGCCGCGCTTGATGGTGCCTGAAATCGGGCAGGTCTCGATGCGGCGGCCGGAAACGCGCACGAACATTTCCGGCGAAGCGCCGACCAGATATTCCTGATGGCCGAGATTGATGAAGAAGGAATAGGGCGAGGGGTTGATCGCCTTCAGACGACGGGAAATCGCCGATGGATTGCTTTCGCAACGCTCCATGAACTTCTGGCCGGGAACCACCTCGAACAGATCGCCGCGGCGGAAGCTTTCCTTGGCCTTCACGACAAGTTCGGAATATTCGCCGGGACGGTGATCGCCCTTGGGCGGGATCGTATCGGTGGTCTTGAAGGGATCGGGCGTGATGTCGGAGGACTTGCCGTCCGTCGTTACGCCGTCCTTTTCGAAATCGTAACGGTCGATCCAGGCCTTGGCGGAATAGTGGTCAACGACGAGGATTTCATCCGGCAGGTAGAGCACCATATCGCGCTGATCTTCCGGGCGCGAAAGCGACAGCTTGATCGCGTCGAACTGGAAGGCGAGATCGTAGCCGAAGGCGCCGAACAGGCCGATGGCCGAATCCGCGTTCGAATAAAAAAGGTCAACGATGGCGCGCAGCGCGGTAAAGACCGTCGGGATTTTCGAGCGTTCTTCCTCGGTGAAGACGCGGTCCGGTTCGTTGACGGTAAGATCGAGACGGCGGGCGGAGGATGCGCCGAGCGTGAGATCGGGCGTCGCCTTCAGCTTTTCGGTAATAAAGCCGAGCAGCACTTCGCCACGGCCATTATAGGCCTCGATCCACATCTTGCGGCCAAAACAGGAAATGCCGAGCGGTGGGTCGATGATGGCCGTATCCCATCGGGTGTAGCGGCCGGGATATTCATAGTTGGACGAAAAAACCGCGCCGCGGTGAGAATCGAGCTTTTCGATGTAATTATCGATGGCGCTCGCATAATCGGCGGGTCGACGCTTCCGGCTGACTTTTATGTCGCCTTTCGTCTCGTAGGTTTCCGCTCCGTCATCCTGAATGATCGTTACCATTTCTTTCGTACTTCCTGTTGTTCAGGCCCGATGACAGGCGGCAAAATAACAAAAAAGCCGCCTGAAAATTCGGGCGGCTTGGACTTTGTCTGAAGACATGACTGGTCAAGGCCGCGTAAAGCTGCTCCACCACCAGTTAGCAATGTTCATAGACACGATATTCATGGGAAAATTGTTAGCGTGCACGATCCGCCTTGGCAAGCGGATTTCGGTGAGGGAATGAACCTTACCTGCCGCTGCTGCGTTGCTCTCCTGCCGAAACGGTCAGGAGTACCCCGTATAATGCTTCATCGCCTGTGTCTTCTGGTAGCCAGCCTTGCATTGATTTCCGCCTCGGAACCGCCCCCCCAGGTGCCTGTGCCACAGCCCAAGCCGGGTGAGGGGCAATCCTCCACCCCTTCGGAAAAGCCATTGGACGGGAAGGCGCAAGACCCGGTGGAAGCGCCGAAACCGGTTCCGAAGCCGCAGGCTCCGGAAGAACAGAAACCGGATGGTGAAAAGACACCCGCTGATAAGGGTGCCGATGACGCGAAGGGGAAAAGCGAGGGCAAGGATGGCGGGGAACAACAGAAACCAGCTGACGAAGCGGCAAAACCGGAGAAACCACCGGAGCCGGTAAAGCCGGAAGACCCGGCAGCACTTGAGGCCTGCCTTGGTGCGCTGAAGGAAATCGGCGCGGAATTCAAAAAACTTGAGCCGATCCGTGACGAAGAGCAGGGCTGCGGCGTTGAAGCGCCAATTGAGCTTTCCACGGTTCTGCCTGATATAAAGCTTGAACCTTCAGGCACCATGCGCTGCGAAACCGCGCTTGCCCTTTCCCGCTGGACCAAGGAGATGGTGTTGCCGGCGGCGGCCCTTGCCCTGCCGGAGAAGAAGGTGACGGCCATCGCCAATGCCTCGACCTATATCTGCCGCAACCGCAACAGTGCGGAAAACGGCAAGATTTCCGAACATGCCAAGGGCAATGCGGTGGATATTTCCACGATTTCCTTCGACAAGGGCGAGCCGCTGGTGATGAAGCCGCGCGGCGAGGACGGAACGCCGGAAGGCGCCTTCCAGCGCACGATTACGGCCGCTGCCTGCCTGTTCTTCCGCACCGTTCTTTCCCCCGGCAGCGATGCCACCCATCAGGATCACCTGCATCTCGACGTCTTGGAACGCAAGGGCGGCTACCTCTATTGCCGCTGACAAAAAAGGGGCGACCCGAAGGCCGCCCCGACTGGAGATGATGGTTCTGGCCCGGGTTTAGAATTTCTGGGTCAGAGAGATTTTGAAGCTGCGTCCGGCTTCCGTATAGAAGTCGACCGGCTGGTTGACGCTGCTGACGGTGTTGGGATTGACGTCGCGAACGCCGACCGCATTCCAGTATTGCCTGTCGAACAGGTTGTAGATGCCGGCCTGAATGCGCAGGCCCTTCGTCTGTTCCGGCTCCCACCAGCCGGTCAGGTTGAAGATGCCGTAACCGGGTGCGTCAAAGGTGGTCGCGACCTTGTCGTCACGCATGCCGGACGAGAAGATGCCGGTGAATTCCGTGCCCCATGTTTCCTGCGCGTAGCCGATGCCGAGCACGGACTTGAACGGTGCCACCGTGCGGATGAACTCGTTGGTGTCTGTGTCCTTGCCATAGGCGTAAGCGAGCGAGGCATGGGCGAAGAAGCCGTTTGCGAGATCCTTGCGGACCTTGGCTTCCACACCGGAAATTTCGACATTGTTGCGGTTGCGATAGGTGAAGAGCGATCCGTTGCCCCTGCCGCCAAAGCCGGGGAACAGGGTCGTCGAGGTCGTGTACTGCTCGATGAAGTTCTTGTACTTGTTGTGGAACAGCGTCAGGCTTCCCGTGAGGTCACCGGAGGCATAGTTCGCGCCGATTTCAAAACCATTGCTGGTCTCGGGGTTGAGGGCGGAATTGCCGACCACTGCGTAACCGGAGCTGACGTTGGAGAAGTTCAGGTACAATTCATTGATCGTCGGTGCACGATAGGCCATGGACCATTGTGCGAAGAGCTGAAGTTCCGGTGTCACGTCATAGGTGGCAAGCAGTTTTGGCGAGAAGCGCGAGCCGCTGTTGCCGCTCGGCAGGCCGAAGGTGTTGTAGCCGCTGTTGCTGGATACCGAACCATCCGGATCGTAGTCATAGGAATCGAAGCGCAATCCGGGGGTAAGGCGGAAGCCGTTGCCAAATGCGATTTCGTCATCGAGATAGAGGCCGAGGCTCTTGCCGCTCACGTCAGGCATGTCTGATTGCGACGAAGAGGTTGAACCAGCCGTGTTGGCGAAAAGCTCCTGGCTGAAATCGGTCGTCATGGCGTTACCGCCGAAACGGACCGTGTGCTGCACGCCGCCGAGTTCGAAACCGGATTCAAGGCCGCCAACGATGCCAAATGCGCTGTTGCGCATGCTGTCTTCGCGAATATAGAGCGAATTGTTGGTCAGTCGGTCTCCGGCGCCGGACTCCTTGGAAAGACGCGTCCAGTAAAGCGAAAGATTGGCGGCGTCGATGAAGCCGTCGGTCGAGGGCGCTTCGTATTCGTAATCGAGGGATACGCGATCACGCTCGGTATCCTCGTAGCCCCTATAGTCGCCGATGCGGTAGGTCGATCCCGAAACGCTGACGCCCTGCAGGGTCTTCATGTCGCTGCGGTTTCTCAGCGAATAGCGCTCGGCTGTCAGGCCGATGCGATGGCCGCCCTCAAGATCCTGACGGATCTTGAACATCAGGTTGCTTTCATAGGTGTCGGCGGGATTGGGCTTGGTGCGGCGCGTGCCGTAGATATCGGCCGCGCCCTTGTTGTCCGTCTCGTTGCCGCGCTTGTAGGAACCCTGGAACAGGACCGAGGTGTTCTCGATCTTCTTGGCGACGGCGAGCGATCCGCCGACGCTTCTGTCTTCGCTGTCATAGGTGGTCTTGGCGACACCGCCCCAATCCCTGCCTTCGCCGATCAGGTCTTCCGGCTCGAGGGTGCGCAGCACCAGCGCGCCGCCGAGAGCACCGGATCCGATACGGCTGGAATCTGCGCCGCGCACCACGTCAACCGTCGAGAGCGAGGAAAAATCGAAGCTCGAATTCGTATTGCTCAATGTGGTGGTGGCCTGACCCTGCCGGGCGAAGTTTTCGAAGAAGGGAACGGGAATATTGTCAATCAGCGTTACGACACGTGCGCCGCCGAGGCCCCGAATGAACAAGCCGCCGGGCCGGCCGGGCTTGGAATCCACATAATCGACGCCCGGTTCCGTGCTGTTGCCGAGGTCCTTGATGCTGCCGATGTCCTTCTTGCGGATGTCTTCCGCCGTGGTCTGGCTCGCCAGTGGCGTATCGGCGGCGGCATTGGCGCTTTTGACGCGCTTGCCCTTGACGACGATCCTTTCAAGCGTGGTAGCGCCGTCCGCCTGCGACGCGGCATCCTGTGCCCGTGCGGGGCCGGCAAGCGGCAGAAGAGACATGGCAGTGCACAGAAGCAGCGCGGAATGGGTGCGCGAGATGGACATTAAGTACCCCCGGTAGGCGCGCGGATAGACACGGCGCGCGAAAACGCGCCGCACTTTTGCGCGGCTTAAAATGTTCTGAATTGTTACGGGCGAGCCGATAAGCGAGGACTAGAAAACATGATGATAACTGTCAACATATTATATATGACTTTTCGCATCATGTTTTAAAGCATAACGGTATGTTGCAGAAATGTTACGGGCCGCCGTGGCGTCTTCCAGGTGCTGAATGCGGCAAAAACGCCACGGTGCCGCCAAAGTCCCGACATTGCCGCTTGCTAGGATATTCGCAGCCAGTTTACATGGCGAAAGAAAGCATGCTCCAACAATAAACAGATTATTAATCGGATACGGAAATGAAGTCTCTTGAACTGCTCGTCGAGCGGATCATCCTCTCCAGCCGCTGGCTGCTCGTCGTTTTTTATCTCGGGCTTGTCGCGGCGCTGGCGGTTTACGCGTTTTCCTTCGCGCTCAAGTTCCTGAAGGTTGCAAAAAACGTCTTTATTTACGACGAGTCGGATATGATCCTCGCCATGCTTGGGTTGATCGATGCGGCGCTGGTCGCCAGCCTGATCGTCATGGTAATGATTTCCGGTTACGAGAATTTCGTCAGCCGCTTCGACAATGCGGATGACGAGGTTTCTTTTCTGGGCAAGCTCGACGCCGGCAGTCTGAAGATCAAGGTCGCATCGTCGATCGTGGCGATTTCGTCGATCCATCTGCTGCAGATATTCCTCAACGCCAACCAGTATTCGGACAGCAAGCTGATGTGGTTCACCATCATCCATCTGGCTTTTGTCGTCTCGGCGGTTATGCTCGGTTTTCTGGAAAAACTGATGGCCAAGCCAAAGGACAAGTCCGAAAACCCCGCGCTTTAATCCAGGTGGTCCGCCCGTCATGAAGGTCGCAACCGTCTTCGCCTCTGCTGTCTGTTCCTCACATTGGGACATTTTGCGCCCATCGGGTGGTGGTGGCTGAATGTCGAAGACGGAGCGCCAGGCCAGACTTTGCCGTGACCTGTCCGCCGCCGCCGACAGGCAGCAATGGTTGATGGCGCTGCAAGAGGTAATGCACGCATTCGGCTATGCGCATGTGACGCTGATGAAATTACCCGGTGGCAGCAATGCCTATGCCTTGCCAACAGTTGTGGAAAGCACCCTGCCGGTCTGGGTTGTGAATGCGATGACCGCGAATGGCGCGCTTGGCGAGTGTCCGGTTATCAAGCGCGGCGCCTCATCGATGATGCCGCAATACTGGTCGCTGGAAGACGCGGATATTGCCTGCGGAACGCTGGCGGAAGCGGGGGCCTCGCTCGGCAGCATCGGCATCACCTCCGGGCTCATGGTGCCGGTGAGCGGCATGAGCGGAAACCGGCATCTGATGAATTTTGCGGGTGATCGTGATACCCTGTCACAGGCATCGCTGAATGAGCTGGGCATGATCGTGCTGCATGCTCTGGAGGTCTATGATCGTCTTTGCCGCATCGGCTCCAAAGGCCCGTCGCCCCTCACGAAACGGGAGCTTGACGTGGTGCGCTGGACCGCGCAGGGCAAGACCTCCGTGGAGATCGCCGAGCTTCTCTCCATCTCGGAGCACACCGTCAATACCTATATGAACAATGCCATGCGCAAGCTCGACTGCGTCAACCGTACGCAACTGGTGGCAAAAACCATACGTCAGCGCCTGATAGATTGAGCCGGCCGCGAAGAGCCGGCTCCCTTGTCAGCGGTCGAGAACGGAACGGAGCTCGACGAGGTTGGAGCGCACCCGCAGCACGTAAAAACCCATCGTGGCGAGATGCGAGGGCATGATCCAGCCGCTTTCCTCACCGTTGGAAATGATCGCCGGCTGGATGCGAAGCGCCGCACGGGTCTGCGCCAGCGTGTCGTTCCACAGGTTGGTCAGGTTGCGCTCGCGGATGACCTGCGCGAAGTCCGATCCGGCGGCGGAAAGCACGCCGTAATATCCGTAGAGCTGGCCATAAGCGAACCAGAAACGGTCGTCGGCGCGGGTGTCGAACCAGCCGCCATTATAATTCTCCGAACGCTCGCGCAGAATTGCAGAGGTGGAGCCGATATCGCCGGCGATGCGGTCGATGAACTGGATGAGGTTGTCGGCACGGGTATCGAAGACGGCCTTGCAGGCGGTCAGTTCGCCATTAAAGGCCTGGAAGCTGCGGATCGCGGCGCGGTAATAGCTGGGCGTCGGCGTCTTCGGGCCGAAGGGATCGAGGCCGAAATACCAGGAATATTCGCTGAACTGCATGTTGCCACGCGCTTCCTGGAGATTATTGTTGATACCAGAGGTTCCGCGCACGCGGCCGAGCGTATCCACCAGTTCCACCGAGGTGCGGCGCACGGCCTGGTTCACGCCACGCTGGAATGAGGCCTTGTTGTCCAGAAACGGCGTGCTGTCCCAGTCCATGCCGAAAAGGCCGAGACGGTAAAGCAGCATGGAGGAAATCCATGCGTTCTGGTTGACGTTGAAATCGGTGAGATCGGCGGCGGCATCGACGATGGCGGATCGCTGGCACACCGGTGCGGACGTGTTGGCGGCAGCGCCGGCGGCCGCAGCCGGGGTGGCGGTCGGCAATTCCTGTCCGGGCGGAACGGTGCGTTCGGCTAGCTTGTAGCGGGAAATGTAATCCGGGTCGAAATTGCTCCAGACCTGCGTCTGCCAGACGAAATATCCATAAAAGCCGGCAAGCAGGATGAGAACCAGAGCGATCGGCCCCTTGATGATCCAGTTGCGATCGCGATACCAGCCATGGGCGGCCATGAAGGGCCACAAAAGCCAGGCGACGACCATGCCGGCGGCCTTGCCGATGGCGCTGAAGGCTGCCTGAATCAATGCGGTGATCCGGTCGATCATGTCGTCATAGTCTCCTCTGCCCGTGGGGCTGGACGCCGGAAGAAAATCCGCGGCTCAACCGGGCGCCCTTCGGCGCTTCGGAAAAACCACGGTCATTTACTGTCTTCCAGATATGTCCCGGTCAACCGGGATACAACATGATTGCGAAACTTTTCTCAACCTGCGGTCCGCGTCGGCTGTTCCGGCATGCTCAGACTGCTTCACCGGATACTACCGTCGCGGAGCCGCGGGGATATGCTGTTACAGGCCGAGCTTGGCAATCTCGGCGTTCAGCCGGTCGCGGGCTTTTTTAGGCAGCTTGCCATTCTTGACGGCATCCAGATTGGCCGGCGGCGCATCGCCGACGACGACTAGCGCTATCATTCCCATGCCGAGATGCGGCGTGCATTTGATGACATAAGCGCCTTCTTTGTCGACAGTGACCTTCACCGTCTCGTTCATCTTGCCCTTGAAGTCGGCGACACCTTCGGGGATCATTTCCTTGACGGCTGCCGCATCATGGCCCTTGTCGACCGGGACGAAGGTGATGACGTCACCGACGGCGGCCTTGACGGTTGCCGGTTCGAAGACCATCGCCTGACCGTCGCTGCCCTTGTTGAGCATCTTTACTTCGATTTCAGCCGACAGGGCGGGAAAGGCGAAAAGGCCTGCGATGATGGCGAGGCTGGCGAATTTGGCAGTTTTGTTCTGCATAATTTTGCTCCTGAGAGAAAGCACATCCACGCGAATGTGTCTCGGTGGTCTTAGCGCAGGAGCAGGGCAGCCATCTTTGCGAAAAATCAAATGCGGCAACCGGACGCAGATTTAGAGCGCTTTCACTTTTCTTCGGATGGCGAAAAACTCTAACTCTTTGTTTAGTCGCGTTTCAGGACGGAAATGGGGGCACTTTTCCTGGAAATGCTCTAGCCGCCCTTCACCGTTTCCACCCAGTGGCGGCGGCAGAAGGACACATATTTTTCGTTGCCGCCGACATCGATCTGCGCGCCTTCCTTGACGACATTGCCCGCATTGTCGAAACGGGCAACCATCGTCGCCTTGCGGCCGCAATGGCAGATTGTGCGGATTTCGCGAAGCTCGTCGGCAATGGCGAGCAGTTCCTTCGAGGCCGGAAAAAGCTTGCCCTGAAAATCGGTGCGCAGCCCATAGGTCATGACCGGGATGTTCAGCCGGTCGGCAATGGCGGCCAGCTGCCAGACATGGTGTTCCGAAAGGAAGTTGGCTTCGTCGATGAATACGCAGGCGACCGGCGCTTCGGCATTGAGGGCCGACACTTCGGCGAAGATATCCGTGCTTTCGTCGAAGGTCCGGGCGTCGGAAGAAAGGCCGATGCGCGATGCCACCCGGCCGGCACCCGCCCGATCGTCAAAGGCGGCCGTGAAGATCAGCGTGCGCATGCCGCGTTCCTGATAATTATAGGACGCCTGCAGCAGCATGGTCGATTTGCCGGCATTCATTGCCGCATAATTGAAATAGAGTTTTGCCATTATCCACTCCCGGAGCGCCTTTGCGTCCTTCGGACGCGCCGCAACAATGCTCCAACCTCTTGAATCGGCGCATCGCGCCTGCGCAAAACCGATTCTCATTCCTGAACCGATGTTGCAATCTGCGTCTTTTGACGGCGAAGAAGCGGGTTGAAAAGTGCGGCGATGGAAAAAACACAGATTTCCACGGCCTGCCATTCTCGCCTTTACACCGTTAAAGACCGACATTTTCACGGTTTTGTCGCAAACGGTGGGCCAAAGCACGCAAATGCACGCGAGTTGATTGTGGCTGGCAGATATTGATAATGGCAAGGGAACGAAAAAACAGGGAGCAAGCGATGTTTGCAAATAAAAGTCGCTGTCTGGCCTTGGCCGCAGCAATCTCCTCCATGACGTTCAGCGCGGCCGGTGCCGCCGAGCCGGCAAGTTGCGGTACGGTGCGTTTTTCAGATGTTGGCTGGACCGACATCACGGCCACAACGGCGACCGCCACCGTACTTCTGAAAAGCCTGGGTTATGAAACCGACGTCAAGCTTCTCTCCGTACCCGTTACCTATACATCCTTGAAAAACAAGGACATCGACGTCTTCCTCGGCAACTGGATGCCGACCATGGAAGGCGATATCGCGCCTTACCGCGAGGACAAATCTGTTGAGACGGTGCGTGAAAACCTGACGGGCGCGAAATACACGCTGGCGACCAACGCCAAGGGCGCGGAACTCGGCATCAAGGACTTCAAGGATATCGCCGCCCATAGCGCCGATCTTGGCGGCAAGATTTACGGCATCGAGCCGGGCAATGACGGCAATCGCCTGATCCTCGACATGGTGGCCAAGGACAGTTTCGGTCTGAAATCATTCGAGGTGGTGGAGTCTTCCGAACAGGGCATGCTGTCGCAGGTTGCCCGTGCGGAAAAATCCGGCGAGCCGATTGTCTTCCTCGGCTGGGAGCCGCATCCGATGAATGCGAATTTCAAGCTGACCTATCTGACCGGCGGCGACGAGGTCTTCGGCCCCAATCTCGGCGGCGCGACGATCCATACCAATGTCCGCAAGGGTTATGTCGAGGAATGCCCGAATGTCGGCACTCTTTTGAAGAACCTGCAATTTTCCCTGCCCATGGAAAACGAGATCATGGGCAAGATCCTGAATGACGGCCTTGAGGGCGAAGCGGCAGCGACCGCCTGGCTGAAGGCCAATCCGGCAGCGATCGAGCCATGGCTCGCCAACGTCAAGACCAAGGACGGTAGTGCCGACGCCTTGCCCGCCGCCAAGAAGGCACTGGGCCTTTAACGCAAGACTATGCATGACTGCGTCCGGCCTGTGCGACAGGCCGGATTGCAGCGGGAAATAACGATGCCCATGCATGACCTCAGCCGGCGAATTTTGTCGCATCGCAGGTCACGCGCCAGCACCGCGTCCGGCAGTCTCGCTGCCGGCCGTCGTTTCTGCATTTGTTCACGAAAGGTCTTTTCTTACCGTGGAATGGCTCAGCGCTCCTGAAAACCGCCTGCCTGTCGGCCGATATGCCAAGGAGGCCATCGACTGGCTGACCGGCAATCTCGCTTTTTTCTTCGATTGGCTTTCTTTCATCTTCCAAAGCGTCATCAACGCCCTGCTTTATGTTTTGCAGGCGCCGCATCCGCTGATCATCGTCGCGATATTGACGGCGCTTTCGGCCTGGACACGCCGCTCGGTCGGCATGCCGCTCTTCACGGCGCTCGGCCTGCTGCTCATCATCAATCTCGGTTACTGGAAAGCCACGACGGAAACGCTGGCGCTGGTGATTGCCGCGAGCGCTGTGTGCATGATCATCGGCATACCGCTCGGCATATTGGCGGCACGGCGTAAATGGATCTATGCCGGCATGCGCCCGGTGCTGGACCTGATGCAGACCATCCCGACCTTTGTTTACCTCATTCCGGCGCTGGTGCTATTCGGCCTTGGCATGGTTCCGGGGCTCATCGCCACCGTCATCTTCGCCATTCCGGCCCCCGTGCGGCTTACCCGCCTCGGCATCGTCTCGACGCCGCCGGCGCTGGTGGAGGCGGCGGTCGCCTTCGGTGCGACGCCGTCTCAGGTTCTGCGCAAGGTGGAGCTTCCCTTCGCTGCGCCGCAAATCATGGCGGGCTTGACCCAGACGATCATGCTGTCGCTGTCGATGGTGGTCATCTCCGCTCTCGTCGGCGCCAACGGGCTCGGCGTACCGGTGGTGCGCGCGCTCAACACCGTCAATATCTCCATGGGCTTCGAGGCGGGACTATGCATCGTCATATTAGCGATCGTTCTCGACCGGCTTTTCCGACTTCCCGGTGCGGAGGATGACCTATGAGTGATGCCATCATCTTCGGAAATGTCGACATCGTATTCGGTGACCGGCCCGATGCCGCCCTGCCGATGATCGACAAAGGCAGTACCCGTGACGAGATCAATAGCGAGACCGGGCTGGTGCTCGGTGTTGCCAATGCCTCGCTGTCGGTGAGTGAAGGCGAAATCCTCGTGCTCATGGGGCTTTCCGGATCCGGAAAATCGACGCTGCTTCGGGCGGTCAATGGTCTGGCGCCGGTGGTGCGCGGCAATGTCGGTGTGAAGACCAAGTCCGGTTATGTCGATCCCTATCGCTGCCCGGCGAAGACGCTGCGCGACCTGCGCACGCATACGGTTTCGATGGTGTTCCAGCAATTCGGCCTTCTGCCCTGGCGCAATGTGGCCGACAATGTCGGCTTCGGGCTTGAGCTTTCCGGCGTGCCGGAAGCAGAGCGCAAACGCATGGTGGCCGAGCAGCTGGAGCTGGTGAACCTGTCCGCCTGGGCCGACCGCAAGGTGGGGGAGCTTTCCGGCGGCATGCAGCAGCGCGTGGGGCTGGCCCGGGCCTTTGCCACCGGAGCACCGATTCTCTTGATGGACGAGCCGTTTTCGGCGCTCGATCCGCTCATCAGAAGCCGTTTGCAGGACGAGCTCCTGGAATTCCAGAGCCGGCTGAAGAAGACCATTCTCTTCGTCAGCCACGATCTGGACGAAGCATTCCGCATCGGCAATCGCATCGCCATGATGGAAGGCGGGCGCATCATCCAGTGCGGTACGCCACAGCAGATCGTCAAGCAGCCGGCCACGCAATATGTCGCTGACTTCGTGCAGAACATGAACCCCATCTCGATGCTCACCGCCGCCGACGTGATGAAACCGGGTGTGGACGAGCGAAACGGGCGGCTGACCGTGGCGGCCACTGCGCTTGCGTCATCGCCGCTGAT
Organism: Agrobacterium sp. SUL3; assembly: GCF_001263295.1. Classification (NCBI taxonomy): domain Bacteria; kingdom Pseudomonadati; phylum Pseudomonadota; class Alphaproteobacteria; order Hyphomicrobiales; family Rhizobiaceae; genus Agrobacterium; species Agrobacterium sp. SUL3. The sequence goes on along the minus strand of NZ_KQ414499.1, from coordinate 385,041 downwards.
CGACATTCTCGATGCGCTTGCGAAGCATTCGGGCGCGATTGGTGTCGTCGACAATGGCGCCATCATAGGCACGATTTCCGCAGATGAGATCGTGACCGGGCTGACCCGTCACCGAAAAAAATAATATTTTTTTCTGCGAGAACAGCATAAAGGGCCTTCCGTGATGGATGGCCCTTTATGCTTTTAAACGGACGTTGCAGCGCAAGTTATACCTTCCCATGGTAGCAAAGAATATTTTTGGTATCACAAGTTATGCATGAAAATAATTACTAATAAAAATCATATTGCAAATTTCGAGAAAATTGCGCAAAGTTAATCTAGATTCTGTAGGCCGTTGCTAAATTTAAGGTGGTATAAGATTGCAGCCTCAAAACCGGTCACTGGTCGTCAGGATTTATACGCTCAAATTCTGATCGTTTGCTGCTTATAAATACTACCGCTAATACATAAGGTTATTGATAAATTGATAAAAATCAGGCAAAAAGATTATAATTTAGTCGCGATGTCTTAAGTAAATAAATGATCAAGAATAGTCTTTGAAAGGGACACGATATAAGCAAGATTTAGGTATATACAACGTATCCGCCAAATTATAAAAACTTCTTTTGGAACACCTATTATAGCCACCATGACGGTCTTTCCGACTGTCATCAGGAGACTTGAGCGTATGGATAACCAATCTCTGTCGGAACATAGCATCGCCGCTGCAGACTTGCTCTCAGCGATGGCGAATCCCAAGCGCCTGATGATCTTATGCACGCTGGTGGATACGGAAGTGCCGGTCGGTGTTCTCGCTTCGCAGGTTGGTCTCAGCCAGTCCGCTCTTTCGCAGCATCTTTCTAAATTGCGTGCGCAACGGCTGGTCAAGACACGACGGGATGCGCAGACCATCTATTATTCCAGCAATTCCGAATCCGTCAAAAAAATCCTCGCATCCCTCGAGGAAATTTATTGCCAGGTGCAGAAGAGCAGCAGCAAGACTGCCGCTTGATCCCACGGCCATTTTCAGGCCTTTACGGCAACATATCCGTTGAAACCGGCGCACGACGCCGGTTTTTCGTTTTCGGGTCCTGCGTTTGCATCAGAGGGTCCATAGGGCAAAGAGATGCGCCTCTCACACCGGCGGGTTTCAGGAGGATGGCGCCGCCTGCATCTGTCGTTTGAGGCGGCTCGACGCAGCCGCATATCCGCCATCTGCGCCGTCCACGAAATGCATGTGATCTCGCGAAAGCGGCGAGGGAACGATACAGGTCATCAAGGCAGCCCCCTGCTCGTGCAGGCCGAAATAACAGGTTCCGGACAAGCGGGCCTGTTCCAGCCGGGCATGGATTTTTTCGAGCCGCGCGGCGTCTATGTCCACCGTCATCTTCAGCCCGTCATCGAATTTTCTGAAATCGGTATTGCTGGCCACCGAGCGCCGGTAACGCATGGCATTGAACCGTCCAAGCGATAGTCCCGTCCGGCCGAGGAGATTGACGAGCAGGCTTTCGCCGAGGATGCGCAGCGAACGGCGCTTCTGCCCCCAGCCATCGTGATAGGCCGCGCCGGCCTTTGCTTCCAGATCGAGGCCTTCTCCAACAAAACCGAGCTTCGGTCCGTCCTCCGGCACGGGGTGGCCATGTCTTGCATCCTGTGCGGCCAGGTCAACGAGATCGACGACCAGTTGCCGGAAGGCGGGCATATCCTGCGACGGTCCCGGCACGGCGATGATCGACACCACCTTGCCATGGGTGGCCGGAATGGGGTTCCAGCGACATGAGAGGCCAGTGAGATCCGGCCGCTCACCCGCCGCCGCGGCTGGCAGGGTATATTGCCCGTCTTTCATCCGCGCTTCCGCCCAGCTGTTGCCGCCGCCCGAAAACATGGCGTAGGAAACATCTTCGCTTGCCTGAAAGCGTGCGACCCTGACATCGAAGCCGTTTGTGCGGATGTCTTCGATCGGGACCAGGGCGACCCGCATCGAAAGGTCGAGATCGTCCTTCACCCAGCGCTGCACGTTCGAAAGAGCGATGCCTGCAAGCGGCAGTCCATTTGCGGGCACGGCGACGGCAGCGCCATCACCGCCGAAGACGAAGGGCAGGTCGTGGCGGCCAAGACTGTTCGAGACGCCTGATATGACCGCCGCGCCGGCCATGTTGACGGACTTGTATCTGCCGGCGCCGATTGCGGCCGTCGAATCGACGATATCGGCGATGGCCAATCCCCATCCCGGCGGCAGGGCGCGGTAAAGCGCCGGGTCTGCCACGTCTTCAAAATGCCGGAAGACGGGGAGGCCCGTCAGAAATGCGTCATCTGCTGCGATCATGCCGGCATTATCCTCTTCTGGCAGGCAAACGCCAAGGGTTTACGAAGGGTCGATTATCGGTTCTGATGGCGCAATCATGACGGGCGGGGCGATTGATTTACAGGTAATAGACCTTATCCAACAAAGGTGACTTGCATAAATCATCAAACCTTCCGTATGAGTTGAGATTGAAGGCTCGGAATTCAAACATGGAACGAGTTTTCGCCGGGAGGCGTCCGATAGGTTTCATTCGGTCAACGCCCATGGCGCTCACCGGGTCCGCGACCCCTTTTAAGGAGACACCAGGATGAAACTGAAGACATTGACCAGCGTGACGCTTGCAGCGTCCTTCGCATTCGCACCCCTTGCCCATGCCGAAATCGTCATCGGGCTGATTGCGCCGCTGACCGGCCCTGTCGCCGCCTATGGCGACCAGGTCAAGAACGGCGCCCAGACGGCAGTCAATGAAATCAACAAAAAGGGCGGTATCCTCGGCGAACAGATCGTGCTGAAGCTGGCCGACGATGGCGGTGAACCGAAGCAGGGCGTTTCCGCGGCCAACCAGCTCGTTGCCGAAGGCATTCATTTCGTCGTTGGTCCGGTGACGTCGGGCGTCGCCATTCCGGCATCGGATGTCTTTGCCGAAAACGGCGTGCTGATGATCACTCCCACGGCAACTGCGCCGGGCCTGACGAACCGTGGCCTTTCCAACGTCTTCCGCACCTGCGGTCGTGACGACCAGCAGGCCGAGGTTGCGGCGAAATACGTTCTCGCCAACCTCAAGGACAAGAAGATCGCCATCATTCACGACAAGGGCGCTTACGGCAAAGGTCTCGCGGATGCCTTCAAGGCAACGCTGAATGCCGGCGGCGTGACCGAAGTTCTCTATGATGCGCTGACACCAGGCGAAAAGGATCTCGGCGCGCTGACGGCCCGCCTGAAGTCCGACAATGCCGATATTGTCTATTTCGGCGGTTACCATCCGGAAGCCGGTCTTCTGGTGCGCCAGTTGAAGGATATCGGCTCCAAGGCCGCCGTCATCGGCGGTGACGGCCTGTCGAACAGCGAGTTCTGGAACATCGGTTCGCAGGCTGGCGAAGGCACGATCTTCACCAACGCCTCCGACGCGCTGAAGAACGATGACAGCAAGGCCGCAGCCGAAGCGCTGAAGGCCGCCAACATTCCGGCGGAAGCCTTCACTCTCAATGCCTATGCTGCCGTTGAAGTGTTGAAGGCCGGCATCGAGAAGGCTGGAAGCGCCAAGGATGCCGAAGCGGTTGTCAAGGCTCTGAAGAGCGGCGATGCTTTCGCCACGGCCATCGGCAAGGTCACCTATGGCGAGAATGGCGACCTGACGTCGCAGACCTTCTCGCTCTTCAAGTGGCAGGACGGCAAGATCGTCGCCGCCGAATAAGCCTACGATACCGGCCGCACCCGTTGCGGCCGGTCTTCTTTTATGGCCTGAAAAGGGGCAGTGACAATGGGCGACGCCGAGAAGCACAGCCTTTCAGAAATCGGTTTCGAGCGAACATTCCCAATCGTCAGGATTTTCGACGAGGCCAAAGCGCGGGAGTTTTATGTCGATTTTCTCGGTTTCGAGGTCGACTGGGAACATCGCTTCGGCGACAATTTCCCGCTTTATATGCAGGTATCGCGCGCCGGAATGGGGCTGCACCTCAGCGGCCACCACGGCGATGCGACGCCGGGCTCCAACATCTTTGTCACCATGCGCGGCGTTCACGCTTTTCAACAGGAACTGGCGGCACATGATTATCGCTTCATGAAGCCGGGCGTCGAAGAACTGCCATGGGGCGATGTGATGGAAGTCACCGATCCCTTCGGCAACCGCATCCGCTTCTGCGAACAGAAAAGCGAGGATTGAGGTCGTCGATGCGACGTTGAGGCTCTTGACCTTGCCGGCGGTTTGAACGATAGAAAACCCCAATAGCGAACCGCGCGCACGGAGACCCCGTGCGCGCGGTTCGTGCGTTTTGGCAGTCGGTCATGCAATTCGTTCGCATCCGCACGGGGGCAAAAATGAACAGTGAAGGCAATGCACTGGTAAGGAAGCTCGCATTCTGGGGCATTCCACTTTCTTTCGGCGTGCTGGGCCTCAAGCTTCTGGCCTGGTGGGTCACGGGGTCCGTCGCACTTCTGTCTGATGGTCTGGAATCGACCGTCAATGTGGTCGCGGCCTTCATCGCCTATTTCGTCATCCGGTATGCGCAGAAACCTGCCGATGACGACCACCAGTTCGGCCATCACAAGGCGGAATATATTTCCGCCGTCGTGGAAGGTGTGCTGATCGTCGTTGCCGCGCTGTTGATCGTGCAGGAAGCGTGGGGCAGCCTCTTCAATCCGAGGCTGCCGGAAGCGCCGGTTCTCGGTCTTGCCATCAACGCATTTGCAGCGGTCATCAATGCCGTCTGGGCGACGACCCTGATCCGCGTCGGCAGGAAATACGCTTCCCCGGCGCTTGCCGCGGATGGCCATCACATCATGTCCGATGTCGTGACGTCAGCGGGCGTTCTCGTCGGCCTCATTCTGGCGCTTCTGACGGGTTACGCCATTCTCGATCCGCTGCTCGCCATACTGGTGGCCATCAACATCCTGTTTCAGGGATCGAAGGTCATCCTGCATTCGCTTGGCGGGCTGATGGACCGGGCGGTGGAGCCGGAAGAAGACGAGGCGATCAAGAAAGCTATCGCCGAACATTCCGGCGGCGTGATGGGCGTGCATGACCTGAGAACCCGGCGCGCCGGTTCGGCGGCTTTCATCGATTTCCACGTGGTCGTTCCCGCCACGATGACGGTGCGGGAGGCGCATGATATTTGCGACCGCCTTGAAGATGCCATAAGGGAGGTCATACCGGGCGCCAGCCTTGCCATTCACGTCGAGCCGGAAGGCGAAAAGGCGCATGGCGTCAAAGTCATTGTATGAATGAACAGGAGTTTTCCATGTCCGTGACGGATGTTTCCGGCCTGTCGCAGCTGGGCACGAAGGTCGATACGCCCGAGAGCCCGGAAAAGGCTATTCTCGAAAAAGTGCCGAACGGCAATGCCGGCACCGATTATGTCGTGCGCTTCACCGCGCCCGAATTCACCTCGCTTTGCCCGATGACCGGCCAGCCGGACTTCGCCCATATCGTCATCGATTATATTCCGGGTGATTTCCTGGTGGAATCGAAGTCGCTGAAGCTTTTCCTGCAATCCTTCCGCAACCACGGCGCATTCCACGAGGATTGCTCGGTCTATATCGCCAAGCGTCTGGTGGAGCTGCTGCAGCCGAAATGGCTGCGCATCGGCGCTTACTGGTATCCGCGTGGCGGCATTCCCATCGACGTCTTCTGGCAGACTGGAGCGGCGCCCGAAGGCGTGTGGCTGCCGGATCAGGGCGTCGCGCCTTATCGCGGTCGGGGCTGATCCGGCTGTTTAGACGCATCAAGATTCAGGCGAACGAACCGTCGTCGCCTGAATCGGAATCCATATCGTCGGCGCTGTCATCATAATCGGCCTGCTGTGTATTGTCGTCATCGTCGTTGTTATTCTGCTGGCTGGCGCTGTCGCCGTAATAATTGTTGACGACGGTTTCCTCGACGGGGGCGCTACCCGCCGCATTACCGCCGCCGAAGGGTGAACCGAGCCCGAGTGACGACATGTGGCTGCCGAAAATGCCGCTCAACGAATTGGCAAGCAGCATGCCGCCTGCGACGCCGGCGGCCGTGCCGAGCGCGCCCTGCAGAAATCCACCACCTGAACGCCCAACGGCAGCAGGTTGCTGGCTCCAGGGGCCGCTGGGTTGCTGTTGACCGGCCTGAGATCCCCACGGACCGGCCGTCTGACCGGCAGTATCGTTGCGCCATGAGGTTGGCGCCACAGCAGGGGCTGGCGTTGGTGCGGGTGGCTGAGGCTGGCCGGTGCCGAAAATGGAACTCAGGAACCCGCCCTGTGCGGCCGCCTGCGGGGCGCCATTGCCGCTTTCCAGCGCATGGATGCGTTCTTCGAGCTGCCTGATATGGGCTGCTGCCGCTTCCAGCCCTTTTTCCTGAACGATCACCGCCTGGGCGAGATAATAGGGGGCTGCGGGCTGATCGCGCACGGCGTCTGCGATCAATGTTTCCGCCTCGCGGTCACGCGGGGTGGCGGATGCGGTTTTGGTCCTGTCGAACAGGGCCTTGAGAAGCTGGCTTTCTTCCGGTGACATATGCTGCCTCCTTACCGTGAAGCGTAAATCCACGATAAGGAGGTAGGCCTCAATTTTGGCTTTTCAAAGCGGCCCGAATTTTAAATTTCGGTAATGATCGTCAGCCGCCCAGGGCAAGCGACAGGCCGGCGATTGCCGTCAGCGCGCCTATGGTGCGGCTTGCCACCGAGCCGAAACGGGCAATGCCAAGGCCGAGCGCGATGCCGGCCAGATGCAGCAGCGCGGTGGCGATCATGAAGCCAAGGCCGAATTGCCAGGCGCCTGCACTGCCCAGTTCACCACCATGGGCGTAGCCATGGAAAAGCGCGAACGCGCCGACAACCGCTGCCGCAGCCGCCGCGGGAAGCTTTGCCGCTGCGGCAACCAGCAGGCCGAGACCAATGACGGAGGCGAGAATGGCGGGTTCGACGAAGGGAAGACCGATACCGTAAACCGCCATCAGAAACCCGACGGCCATGGTGCCAACAAAAGCGGAGGGCACGATCCACAGGGCTTTTCGGTCACTGTCCGCCGTGGCGATCTGCGAGGCCCATATGCCGACGGCCACCATCGCCAGAATATGGTCCGCCCCAAAGAAGGGGTGGGAAACGCCGGCCATGAAGGAGCCGTGTTCTTCCGGGTTCAAATGGGCAAAGGCGGGCAGGGCGGTAACGCCGAGCGCGGCAGCGGCAAGGCTTAGTCTTTTCAGCATGTTTCCCTCTTTTGATTGTTGCTGCCGGTCAGGATCCTGGGCTTCCGGGCCGGGCGGCGCTGCAATAAGGGGTCGACGATATCGTGAACGCAAATATGCTGTCCATGCGTCATCTGCCGGGGGTGCTGTTTATTGTTCAGGCGCGAACCTTGTCTTTTTCGCTCATTGCCTTACGTAACAAGTCGCACTATGTCCGAAGGGCATGCAAGAATTACGCTGGAGAGAGCCGTTGATGAACGAAGACGAAGACGACAAGAGCAAGGAACTGCCGATCGGCAAGGAAACGGAAGCGAATCTTTTCAAGTCGCGTTCGATCTTCATCTATGGTGGCATCACGCAGGAACTGGCGCAGAAGGTCTGCACGCAGCTGGTCGCGCTTGCCGCCGCCAGTGACGACGACATTCGCGTTTACGTCAATTCACCGGGCGGTCACGTGGAATCGGGTGATTCCATCCATGACATGATCAAGTTCATCAAGCCGAAGGTCTATATCATCGGCACGGGCTGGGTCGCTTCCGCCGGCGCGCTGATCTATGTTTCGGTGCCGAAGGAACGGCGCCTTTGCCTGCCCAACACCCGCTTCCTGCTGCACCAACCCTCCGGCGGTACGCGTGGCATGGCATCCGACATCGAAATCCAGGCCCGCGAAATCATCAAGATGAACCAGCGCCTGATCAAGATCTTCTCCAAGGCCACCGGCCAGAGCGAAGAAAAGATCGCCAAGGATATCGATCGCGATTATTGGCTCGGCGCGGACGAGGCCAAGGATTACGGCCTCGTCGGCAAGATCGTCGAGAGCCAGTCGGAACTCTGAGTTTCTGATTATCTGTTGAAAAAGCCCGTGCCGGTGGAAACCGGCGCGGGCTTTTTCATTCAGGCTAGAGCATTTCCAGCCAAAGCGGGATCGCTTTTACGTCAGGACAATGCGTAAAAACAAAGAGACGGAGTGTTTTCGCGTTTCGGAGAAAAGCGAAAATGCTCTGGTGTCATTTCATGGTGTCGCAGGCCTTCATCATGTCGGCCTTCTTCATCTTGTCCATTTCCATGCCAGCCTTGTGCATGCAGTCCTTCTTGCTGGCCATGGACATGCCGTCCTTTTTCATCGATTCCATTTTCATTGTCTCAGGCTTCATGGCGTCTTTCTTCATCGTATCGGTTTTCATGCTGTCGGCATGGACGATGCCTGCGAAAGACAGGGCGGACAGCATGGAAGCGACGGCAACGGCTGCAGAAATGCGGGTCATGAAAGGTCTCCTCTGGACGTCATCTTGTGTCCGCCGGCGTTGTGCCGGGGGTTCACGACTGTCCATTCGGTCGGAAACGGCCTATCGTTACAGCTTCACGGTCTTGTGACGGCATATTCGGGCGAGATTTTTTTAAAGCCATTATGTAACAATATCCTTCGGACTGCGAATAACCCGATAGTGACGATGACAGGCAGCCTTTCGGAAGAAACATTAAAGATATTGATGCTGCGTTCCCTTGACGGGGACGATAGCGCCTACAGGCATTTGCTCCACGCCTTGCGCCGGTTGCTTATTGCCTATTACGGGCGGCGCATGGCCTCCACTTCCAGAGGCGATGTGGAAGATCTTGTGCAGGAAACCCTTTTGTCGCTTCACGCCAAACGGGAGACCTATGATCGTGCGCGACCGTTCACGGCCTGGTTCTTTTCGATCGCGCGCTACAAGCTCATCGACCACTATCGCGGCAGGGGCGGGCGCATGCGGGCGGAAGTCGAGCTCGATGAAACGCTGGAGGCCGAGCCAACCATCGATGCGGTGACGGCACGCATGGATGTGGAGCGGCTGCTCGACGACTTGCCGGAACGGCAACGCGACCTCATTCGCAATGTGAAGCTTGAGGGGCAGTCGATTGCCGAAGCGGCAAAAAAATCCGGCCAGACCGAGCTTGCGGCAAGGGTCGGCATCCACAGGACGCTGAAAGTCCTGGCGGCAAAATTGCGGGGAGATTCGTGAGAAAGACGGACGACATCATTGATCAACTGGCGGGTGACCTCAGGCCCGTATCCGCGTTTGCGATGGAGCGCAGGCTCGCGCTTGCGGTCTTGCCCGCACTCGGCATTTCGCTGGTGCTGATGCTCGTCATTCTCGGGCTGCGCGTCGATATGGATGATGCTTTCACCGAACTGGGTTTCTGGATCAAGTCAGCCTACAATGCCGTGCTGGCCGTGGCTGCATTTGTCGCCATCAGGCGCCTTTCCAGCCCCGAAGGGGACAGTGGTCTTTTCTTTGTTTGGCTTGCGCTGATTTTCGTCGCGATGGTGGCGATAGCGCTTGTCCAACTCGGTTTTGCCGTGCCGGGCAGTTATCGCACCCTTATTCTGGGATCGTCGGCGCTGCATTGCCCGTTTCTGATCGCGGCTTTTTCACTTCCCGTGTTTTCGGCGAATTTCGCTGTTCTCAAGCGCTCCGCCCCGGCTAACCCCACGCTTGCCGGTTTTGTCGGTGGCCTTGCGGCGGGTGCGGCCGGAGCCTGGGTCTATTCCTGGTTCTGCACCGAAAACGGCATGGCATTCGTGTTGATCTGGTATTCGCTGGGCATTCTCATGATGGGCCTGATCGGTGCCTTTGCGGGTTCCCGTTTTCTGCGCTGGTGAAAGGCACTTTTCTTGCCGGCTCCGAACGTGGTCCGGAGCCGGTATCTTATGCCGTCACTGACATCACTGACCCAGATTGGCGGGAATTGCGAAGGCTGCGAATTGGGTGAACTGCTTGCCCGGATTGAAATTATCGTCCGAGGCGATGAAGAAAAGCTGCTTGCCATCCACCACCGGTCCGAAGGCGAAGCTTTCGATGTTGTCGATGTCGAGCCCGAAATCGCCTTCGTTGATCTCGAACCACGGGGTTTTCGATACGGCGCGCACATTCGCCGCCTCGATCTTCTCCTTGCCGAGGATGTTTTCCGCGCCGGACAGGTCGGCAATGAAAAAGCGGATATGGTTGCCGACGCCGGAAGCGAAATTGCGCTCTACAGTGACGAATCGACCATCCGGCATGGCGGCGATGGCGGAGAGACCATTGTCGTTGTATTTCGGCTCGGCGGCTGTCGGGGTCTTGGAGATCGCCTCGGTGACATAGACATGTTCGGCGACCGGCTTCAGTGTCGCCGTGTCGATGACGAGAATACGGGCCGGGCTGCCGGCCTGCGGGGTCGCCTTCTGCCCGTCCTGGGTCAGCGCGTTTTCCGTGGCGGCGATCAGCCGGTCGGATGACAGGGTCAGGCCTTCAAAGCCGAGATTGTTCTGCACGCCCCTGGTCTTTGCATCATTGACGAGATAGGCGTCAGGCAGTTCCAGCCGTTTCACATTACCGCCATCGAGGTCCGACACATAGATCGCCGGCTGGTTTTTCAGGTCGCGTTCCGAGGACCAGTAGAGCTTGCCGGCCTTGCGGTCGAGCGCGATGCCTTCGGCGTCGATGCCCTTCAGCGCGAAGGCTGCGCCGGTCTCGTCCTTCAATTCGCGCGTGGCCGCGATGTTCAGCGTGACGACACCTTCCGTGACGGCCAGTTCCAGCTCGTAATAACGGGCAGGGCCTTTTTCGACACGGTCATCGGAAATAGCCAGATAGCGGCCGGTTTCGCTATCAAAACTCAGATCGGAAATGCCGCCGAAAGCGACGCCATTGATCGAGAGGCCGGAAGGCACGACGATCTGGCCGAGAAAGGCTGGCGCTGGCGGGGTCTGGGCGGCGGCCGGAAGGGCCACAAGGCAGAAAGCGGCGATAGTGGCGATGCGAAACATGGAGGCGATCCTTCTTGTGGCGACTGCCCTGTTGGGATGGATGCCGCGAGGATTAGCGCCCTGCCGCTAAACTTTGATGACGTTTTCCGTATCTCCGTACCTGAAGTCCGGCGGTTCATCTTGCCAGGCCTTGTCTTTTTTGATCCTGACTATAGTCATGCTTCATCCAAAGCGTGTCGCGCCGTCCGGATTCGCGCCCTACGCTTCAAATTTTGTTCCTGCCTGTCGCCCCGCGGTCCGCTGCGGTTCTTGCGACTGGCAGCAGGCCCGCAGAGTGCTTCATGCTGAAAGATTTTTCCGTCCAGAGCCTGTTCATGGGATGCCTTACCGCCTTTGTCGGTTTTGCCAGCTCCTTTGCCGTCGTGCTGCAGGGACTGAAAGCCGTCGGCGCGACGGATTTCGAGGCTGCCTCCGGGCTGATGGCGCTTTCGGTGGCGATGGGGCTTTGCGCCATCGTTCTTTCCGTCACCACCCGGCTGCCGATCAGCATTGCCTGGTCGACGCCGGGTGCGGCCCTTCTGGCAACCACCGGGGTGATCGAAGGCGGATTTCCGGCGGCTGTCGGCGGGTTCATCATCTGCGCCGTCCTGATCATCATCGCCGGCCTGTTCAAGCCGCTCGGGCGCGCGGTTGCCTCCATTCCCGCGCCACTTGCCAATGCCATGCTGTCAGGTGTCATCATCGGCCTGTGCTTTGCGCCGATTAAGGCGATCGGCTTTAACCCGGCGCTCGGCCTGCCGATCATTCTCGCCTGGATCGTGGTTGGGGCTTTCCGGCGGCTTTTCGCCGTGCCTGCGGCGCTTGCTGCCTTCGTGCTTGTCATGATTTTCGGGGTCGATATTCCGGCGGGCGCGCTCGATAGCGTGGCGCAATCGCTGACGCCGCCGATGGAATGGGTAACGCCCGTCTTCAGCCTGCACGCCGTCGTCTCCATCGCGCTGCCGCTGTTCATCGTCACCATGGCCTCGCAGAACATTCCCGGCATCGCCGTGCTGAAGGTCAATCATTACGATCCGCAACCCGGACCGCTCTTCGCAGCGACCGGCTTTTTTTCGCTGCTGTCCGCGCCCTTCGGCGGGCATGCCGTCAATCTTGCGGCAATTACGGCGGCGATGTGCGCGGGCGAGGACGCCCATCCTGATCCGAAGCGGCGTTACTGGGCGGCGATCGTCGGCGGTGTCGGTTATATCATCTTCGGCCTGTTGGCTGGCGTGGTCACGGCATTCGTGGCGCTGGCGCCGCCTATCCTCATTCAGGCGGTGGCAGGGCTGGCGCTGGTCGGCGCCTTTTCTGGCTCTGCCGTCGCGGCTTTCAAGGAGCCGGAGACGCGAGAGGCGGCTGCGATCACCTTTCTCATCACGGCCTCGGGCCTCTCCTTCGGCGGTGTTTCCGGGGCTTTCTGGGGGCTGATCGGCGGCGGGTTGATGATGGCGTTGCAGCGGCTGGTGAAGCGTGGTTAAGTGGTGGAAATGGTATAGTTTTTATATTATATTCTTATGGTATTCGAATTTGATCCGGTAAAGAGCGCTGGGAATAAAGACAAGCACGGCATTGATTTTGTCGACGCGCAGGCATTGTGGCACGATAAATACGGTTTGACGGTTACCGCGAACGGTATTGGAGAAGAGCGGCTCGCGCTCATCGCTCTTCTCGGAGAGAAATTGTGGCTGGCTGTCCATACATTGCGAGGCGGCCGTATTCGCATCATTTCCGTGCGCCGTGCCCGTGAATTAGAGAGGCATCATTATGAAGACCATAAGCGTAGAAGAATTCGACAGGATGGCCGATGATGGCGAAGACATCAGCGAATATCTCGACTGGTCGACGGCGCGGCATCTCAACATCGAACCCAAGCGCGTCAACATCGATTTTCCGACATGGGTCGTCAACGATCTCGACAACGAAGCGCGACGTCTCGGAGTGACCCGGCAGTCGCTTGTCAAATTGTGGATCGCCGAAAGACTCGAGAATGGCAGGCAAGTAAAATAACCTGCGCATCACAACATCACTTGTCAGACCGCCAGCCGCTGTTTATACACGTCGCCATGAGCAACAGCATCGCAACCATTTTCGGCATGAGCGCGCAGATTTCTGCGAAGGCCTCGCCGTGCGGTGCACTCTCGCTTCTTAGCCTCGACCTTACACGCGGTTGCCGGGTCCAGTGAGGAGCGCCCGGCGGCCGAAAGCCCGCTGGCGCAAACGCTCCTCATCTCGAAATCTCATTTTATACTGGATTTAGGCCCTAAAGGGCCGCGCATCCGCCGATGGCTTGAAGAAGCCCGCGGACTGCGCAAGGAGGAAGCGAAATGGACGGCAAGATCACCAATATTTCCAAGGGCATGAACGACGCGAACGTCAAGTATCGCCCTTACCCGACCATCAATATCCCCGATCGTACATGGCCGGGCAAGACCATCGACAAGGCGCCGATCTGGTGTTCGGTGGACCTGCGCGACGGCAACCAGTCGCTGGTCAACCCCATGGGCCACGACCGCAAGGCCCGCATGTTCAAGCTGCTGCTCGAAATGGGTTTCAAGGAAATCGAGATCGGTTTTCCTTCCGCCTCGCAGACGGATTTCGATTTTGCCCGCTGGTGCGTGGAAGAGGGCAATGTGCCTGACGACGTCTCCCTGCAGGTGCTGGTGCAGTGCCGCCCGGAGCTGATTACCCGCACCTTTGAGGCACTGCGAGGCGCCAACAAGCCGATCATCCATTTCTACAATTCCACCTCGGAATTGCAGCGCCGTGTCGTGTTCGGCAAGGATGTGCACGGCATCAAGCAGATTGCCGTCGATGCCGCCAAGATGATCACCGACATGGCGGCCAAGGCCGGTGGTGGTTTCCGCTTCGAATATTCGCCTGAGAGCTTTACCGGCACCGAACTGGAAGTGGCGCTGGAAATCTGCAACGCCGTGGTCGAGGTGGTGAAGCCGACGGCGGACAACAAGCTGATCCTGAACCTGCCTTCCACCGTTGAGATGGCGACGCCGAACATCTATGCCGACCAGATCGAATGGATGTGCCGCAATATCGACAACCGCGAAAACGTCATCATCTCGCTGCATCCGCATAATGACCGCGGCACCGGCATCGCCGCGACCGAGCTGGGCCTGATGGCGGGTGCGGACCGTGTCGAAGGCACGTTGTTCGGCAATGGCGAGCGCACCGGCAATGTCGACGTCGTGACGCTGGCGCTGAACATGTATACGCAGGGCGTCGATCCGGAACTGGATTGCCGCGATATCGAGCGCATCAAGGCCGTCTATGAATATTCCAACGAGATGACGATTCCAGAGCGCCATCCTTATGTCGGCGAACTGGTCTATACGGCGTTTTCCGGCTCGCATCAGGATGCGATCAACAAGGGCATGAAGGCGATCAAGGTTGCCAACCATCCCGTCTGGGAAGTGCCCTATCTGCCGATCGACCCGAAGGATGTCGGCCGTTCCTACGAGGCGATCATCCGCATCAACTCGCAGTCCGGCAAGGGCGGCATCGCTTATATTCTCCAGCAGGATTATGGCATCAACCTGCCGCGCAACCTGCAGGTGGAATTCCGCGAGGAGATCCAGCGCATCACCGATGAAGAAGGCGTCGAACTGCCGGCCAAGCGCATCTATGAACGCTTTATCGAGCGTTATGTGACGCAGCCGAATGCGCGCATCAAGTTCGTCGATCACCACACCTATCCGGCCGGCGATTTCAAGGGTGTGCGCATCGTTGCCGCCGAAATTACCGACAATGGCGAGGTGAAGCGCATCGAGGGCAAGGGCACCGGCCCGATCGACGGGTTCATCAATGCGCTGTCGGTCTATCTCGGGGTTGATCTGTCGGTGAATGATTATTCCGAGCATTCGCTGCAGCATGGCTCCAATGCTTCGGCCATCGCTTATGTCGAGATGGAGCATCCGGGCGGCAAGCTGTTCGGGGCAGGCGTCAATACGAATATCGTGGCGGCGTCGCTGGAGGCGATTGTTTCGGCGGCTAATCGGGTGCTGGAAGAGCGGGCTAAGTAAGCTTGTTTTGAGGGTGGGGCTTTACCCCCTCTGCCCTGCCGGGCAGAGGGGGTAAAGCCCCACCCGCGAACCTTGATCTCGCGAACCTATTCCCTCGGCAAAGAAAACCCCAGCGGCCGCCCGTTTTCATAAAATACCCGCACATCCTCCAGCGCCACGCCCGTCCCCGTCTCATCAAGACTATGGCGCTCGCAGGTGACGTTCCAGGTGCCGGGACCACCGGAAATATGAAAGAGATTATAGGCCGCGCGCGGTTTTTCACCGCCCGGTCCCTGGCTGGCGGAGGAAATGCCGACGACCGGGATGTGGTCTTCCCCGTGATGGGTGTTCAGCCAGTACACCGTATTCAAATGGGTATGACCGTGCAGCACGAGTTCCGCGCCACCGACGCCGAGAGCGGCGGCAAAGCGACGAACGCCGAACATGCGTTTATGGGCGGCAGTGGCGCCCCGGATCGGCGGATGATGGATCATCACAACGCGAAAAAGGCCCTGTTCACCGGCTTTTTTCAAAAGCTCCGCCGTCGCGCGCGCCTGTCGGTTGCCGAAATAGCCGGTTGCCGAAAAGGGCGGTGTGGCAATCGAGGTGGAGCAGCCGATCAGTGCGACGGGACCACGCACGCGCATATAGGGGAAAATCTTGCGGTCGTCGTCCCATTCCGGCGGGTCGCCATCGCCGCGCACATAGGGGTACCAGGCCTGCATGGCCTTGTCGTGCGCGCCGGAAACGTAGGCGTCATGATTGCCGGGAACGACGGACGTCTTTTCAGGATCGCCCACTTCCTCCAGCCAGTCGGCGGCGGCACGAATTTCAATGCCGGTCGCAAGATTGACGAGATCGCCGGTAATAGCCAGATGATCCGGCGATTTGCTCTCGAGATCGTCGAGCAGTTTTTCCAGCGTATCGGTGAAGAGATGCTTACGGCGGTTGCGGTGCCAGTTGACGAAACCGGTGATACGCTTGGATGCAAGTTCCCGGAAAGTGAGTTTCGGCAGTGGCCCTAAATGGACGTCTGAAATATGCGCAAGTTTGAACATGGCGGCAGAGATAACCTATGATATGTCGCACGTCCAATAAAAGCCGGCCGGCGGGGGAAACCAGGGTGAATGACGAGACAACCGAGCGACAGGCCCGTCCGTTCCATATGCGTGTCTTCATCCGCTTTCTGCATTTCGTTTTCCTGCTCACGCGGGGCGCCACGCTTGGGGTGCGTGCGGCCTGTTTCGATGAAAATGGCAGGATTTTTATGGTGCGGCACACCTATCTGCCCGGCTGGTATCTGCCGGGCGGTGGCGTGGAGCGCGGCGAAACCCTGCTTGCGGCGCTGCACAAGGAAATCCGCGAGGAAGGCAATCTCGAAGCGGCTTCTAAGCCAGAGCTTTTCCACGTCTATCTCAATCTGGAAGGCAGCAATCGCGACCATGTCGCGCTTTACCGGCTTGATGTCATCCAGACCCGGCCGAAAAAGCCGGATCATGAAATTGCCGAAAGTGGTTTTTTCGACCTTTCGGCTTTGCCTGAAGGGGTGACACCCGCCACCCACCGCCGCCTTGCGGAACTTGCCGGCAGAGCGGCGGTTACCGATCACTGGTAACGGCGGCGGCTTTCCTTCAGGCAAGCGTCTCGCGGCCATGGGCCATGGTCAGGTCCAGCTCGGGTCCGACGGGCACGATGCCGGTCGGGTTGATGGTACGGTGGCTGCGGTAATAATGCTCCTTGATGTGGCGCATATCCACCGTGTCAGGCACGCCCGGCGTCTGGTAAAGGTCGCGCAGGTAACCCGTCAGGTGCGGATAGTCGTGGATGCGGCGGATATTGCATTTGAAATGACCGACATAGACAGGGTCGAACCGCACCAGCGTCGTGAACAGGCGCCAGTCCGCTTCCGTCTGCTCCGTACCGAACAGGAAGCGTCTGTCTTTCAGGCGATCTTCCAGCGTATCAAGCGTTTCAAACACCTTCACGGCATTCTGCTGATAAGCATCCTGCGTGGTGGCGAAACCGGCCTTGTAGACGCCGTTATTGACGGTGTCATAGATCACGTCGTTCAGCGCATCGATCTCGGCGCGCAGCGCTGCGGGATAATAATCCGCGTTCGATCCGGTAAGGTCGTTGAAGGCGGAGTTGAACATGCGGATGATTTCCGCCGATTCATTGGAGACGATGGTGCCGCGATGTTTGTCCCAGAGCACCGGCACGGTGACGCGGCCCGAATATTTGGGGTCCGCCCGGGTATAGACCTGCCAGAGCGTGGAGGAACCGAAAAGGTGGTCTTCCGTCGCGCCCGGTGTGCGTTCGCTCTCAGGCTTGAATTCCCAGCCATTTTCCAGCATCAGCGGATCGACAACGGAAACCGAGATCAGGTCTTCCAGCTTTTTCAGCTTGCGGAAGATCAGGGTCCGGTGCGCCCAGGGGCAGGCGAAGGAGACATAGAGGTGGTAGCGATCCTTCTCCGCCTTGAAACCGCCTTCGCCCGAAGGGCCGGGGGTGCCGTCGACCGTCACCCAGTTGCGGAATTGTGAGGCGCCGCGCTTGAAATGCCCCTTGGTTTCCTTGGTGTCGTACCAGACGTCTTTCCATACGCCTTCCACCAGCATGCCCATGACGATCTCCTTGATTGTTTCCTTGACGGCGATCCTAACCGTTCCTTGTCGTCTCGCGAACCCGCAAGGCGTTGAACAATGCGTTTCTGCTCTTGCCTGGGCTGAATGATATGGCTTCGAGATTTGTTCTGGACGGGTGGGAATTTTCCTGATAATTGCGATTTTCACAAATCTGAGGAAATTGCTGACTATGATCGAACCACGGATGCTCCGACGACGCTGACGCTCCTGAACGCCCTTACCGGCGCAGCCGTCACCTATTGTCGCACCCGCATTCTGGAAGTTTCGGTCTCTTCATGTCCAAGCACGATCTTGTCTACCTCACCGAGGACGCGTCGCACGACGCCATCATCGACGTCATCAACGAAGAAGCATTTGGTCCCGGCCGGCACACCCGTGCGGCAGCACGCATCCGTGAGCAGGGGCCGCATGACCGGTCGCTGTCCTTCGTCTGCGCCGATGACGGCGAAACCATTGCTTCGGTGCGTATGACGCCGGTTCTGGCGGGCGATGTGAAGGGCCATATGCTCGGGCCCCTTGCCGTTCGGCCCTCGCACAAGAACATGGGCATCGGCCGGGAACTCGTTCGGATCGCCATTGCGGCTGCCCGGCGGAAGGGTTCCGAAGCCGTGATCCTGATCGGCGATCCGCCCTATTACATGCCGCTCGGTTTCGAGAAGGTCGCTTATGCGGCGCTTGATTTTCCGGGACCGGTCGACCCGAACCGCGTGCTGGTGGTGCCTGTCGGTGACGATGTGCACCAGCGGCTGAAGGGCAGGATCGGCTGGCGCAAATGCGAGGCCGTGATGCCGGCCGCTGCGGCGGAAGATGAGGGTTTTGAGGAGCCGCTCAGGGTTTACGGCTGAGGGGTTATCCGAAGGGGCAGCTTTGCCTTTTCTCGCCAGTGCTTCTGTCTTCCCTCATTCCTGTGCTTGTCACAGGAATCTAGCCGACGCGCGTCCGCGCGACGCGAAGACTCTTTTCAGCCCAAGGACTTAGGCTGGCTGGATCCCTGTGACAAGCACAGGGATGAGGGGGAGCGCAGGGGGGCGCCTATCGTTGCGCCGAGCATTTCGTTTCAACCGAGCGCACTCCTCCACAGAATTCAATTCCGTTTCCTCCCCCTATACGATAGCAAATCAAAGTACATTTCTTCAAAGGGGCGGGGCATGACGGCGATTACCATGAACGATGCGCTGGAGCGCGCGGGCGCAGGCGCCTATCAGCGGCGGCTGATGGGCATTTTCGGCCTCGTCTGGGCGGCGGATGCCATGCAGGTTCTGGCGGTTGGTTTCACCGCCGCCTCGATTGCCGCAACCTTTGGCCTGACGGTGCCGCAGGCGCTGCAGACCGGAACGGCGTTCTTCTTCGGCATGTTGCTGGGTGCTGCCGGTTTTGGGCGGCTGGCGGATCGTTATGGCCGTCGCCGGGTGCTGATTGTCACCGTGGCCTGTGATGCCCTGTTCGGCGTGCTTTCGATATTTTCGCCAGATTTCACCATTCTGCTCATCCTGCGTTTTCTCACCGGTGCCGCCGTGGGCGGCACGCTGCCGGTGGATTATGCGATGATGGCCGAGTTCCTGCCTGCCAAAAATCGCGGCCGCTGGTTGGTCTTTCTGGAAGGCTTCTGGGCCGTCGGGACGCTGATCGTGGCGCTGGCGGCCTGGGGCGCCAGCCTCGCCGGCGTCGCCGATGCCTGGCGTTATATTTTTGCCGTGACGGCCTTTCCGGCCGTCCTCGGTCTTGGGCTTCGCTTTCTGGTGCCGGAATCGCCGCTTTACCTGCTGCGCAGCGGGCGATTGGAGGAAGCCAAGGCCGTCGTCAACCGTATGCTGGTGACGAATGGCCGTGCGCCGCTCGATGCCGCGACCGGACTTTTCCAGCCTGACGTGGCCAAGGGGCAGGGGATATTTTCACCGGCGCTCCGGCAGCGCAGCATGATGATCCTCACCATCTGGTTCCTCGTCTCCGTTTCCTATTACGGCGTTTTTACCTGGATGCCGGCGAAGCTGGCGGGAGACGGTTTCGGCTTTGTGCGCGGTTACGGTTTCCTCGTGCTGGTGGCGCTGGCGCAGATTCCCGGTTATGCGCTTGCCGCCTATGGTGTTGAAAAATGGGGTCGCAAGCCGACGCTGATCGGTTTTTGCCTGCTCTCCGCGCTTGGATGCCTGCTTTTCACGCTCGCTTCCGGCGGTGCGATGATTGCCGCCTCGCTTCTCATCATGAGCTTTGCGCTGCTCGGCACCTGGGGCGCGCTTTATGCCTTTACGCCGGAGCTTTACCCGACGGAATCACGGGCGACCGGCATGGGGGCTGCAGGCGCCATGGCAAGGCTGGGTGGCCTGCTGGCCCCGTCTCTGCTCGGTTATGCCATTGCGCAGGGATTTGGTGTCGCGATCGGCATATTTGCCGGGCTGCTGGTGCTGGCGGCCATCGCGGCCACGATGATCAATGCGGAAACGCGGCAGGTGGCGTTGACCTGACTGCCGCTTAGGGGTGATGGCCTGATCTGATCCACGATCAGGCCATTTTGTTCTGCGCTTACAGCGTCGTATAATTGACCGGCAGCCAGTCGTAATTGGTGCTGTCGGTGCGCACATGGCCGATGCCGGGGAAGGCGATATGCGCGCCGGCCACCAGATATCTGCCCTCCACCGCCTGTTTGAACGCCAGATCACGCGCGATGACGGCAGCCTTCTGGTCGACGTCGAACTCGATGGCCACATCAGGCTCATCGAACTGGAGGATATCGCCATGGGTGATATCGCCCCAGAAGACGATCTTCTGGCCGTCGCTTTCGAGTACGATGCCGCTGTGGCCGGGCGTATGGCCAGCATAAAGGATCGAGCCGAGACCGGAGACCGGTGCGGCATTATCGCTGAAGGTCTCGAATTTACCGGCATCGATATAGGGCTGGATGCTTTCCTTGGCTTCGGCATAACCTTTCTTCAGCGCTTCAGGGGCTGCCTTGGCCTTTGCCTCGTCAAGCCAGAAGGCGGCTTCGCGCGCATTGACCCTGAGCGTCGCATTGGCAAAGACGCGTTTGCCATCTGCCGACAGTCCGCCGGAATGGTCCGTGTGGATATGGGTGAGGATAATGTCGTCTATCTCGTCGGCCTTGTAACCGGAGGCCTCAATATTCGCGACGAGCCTGCCGAGGCTCGGGCCGAGATAGGTGCCTGTGCCCGCATCGATCAGCACCAGCCTGTCTCCTGTGTTGACCAGAAACGCATTGACCGACGTCGGTGTCTCTTCCGGCAGGAACGCATCCCTTAGCACCTTGGCCGCATGTTCCGGCGTGGTGTTGGTGTAGATTTTGGCGAGCGGCAGCGCAATGACGCCGTCCGAAAGGGCGGTGACTTCCACCTTGCCGACCATCAGCCGATAAAAGCCGGGTGCCTGCGTGGCAGCCAGGGGCGCCTTGGCGAATGCGACGGTGGGCGCAACGAAAGGTGCGGCGAAGATGGCACTGGCAGCGCCTTTGAGAAGTGAGCGGCGTGATGGCATGGAGGAGCTCCTGGGTTTGGGGAACGTCTTGAAAGTTTCCGAACTCCAGCTAAGTGTAGGGAGGCCAGCAATCAAATCGATGTGACTTATGCAAACTATCGATCATTTCAATCTCCGTTCTTTCGACCTCAATCTTCTCATCGCTTTCGATGCGATGATGGAGGAAATGAATGTCACGCGCGCCGCGCGGCGACTGAAAATCCAGCAGCCGGCCATGAGCCACAACATCTCCACCCTGCGGACGCTGTTTCAGGATGAGCTTTTCATTCGCGTGGGACAGGAGATGAAACCGACAGCGCGGGCGCTCAATCTGGCCGGGCCGGTGCGGCAGGCGCTCCGGCAGGCGCAGGCGGCGGTGATGACTGCGGATGTTTTCGATCCGGCAACGGAACGCCGCACCTTCCGGCTAGGCATGTCGAGCGAGGTGGAACTGTTGCTGTTGCCGGACCTGACGGCGCGGTTGCGCGAAATTGCGCCGGGAATCCGCATTCTCGCCCGCAGCGGGCAGGAGCAGGAAATCACGGCGATGCTGGATACGGGTGTGATCGACATGGCGGTGGGATGCACCTATTCGAAAGAGCAGCGTCACCATTGCGAGCCGCTCTATTCCTCCAGCGTGCTTTGCTGTTTCAACCCGGCCCTGCTCGATCTGCCCAATCCCGTGGGACTGGACGCCTATATGGAGGCCAAACACGCGGTTATCTCGCAGACGGACAGCCTGCGTGGCTGCATCAAGGATGCGCTGGAACTGAGCGGATTGGAAATCGATGTGGTCGCAGCCGCACCTGATTTCCTCTCGGTTCTGGCCACGGCGCGATCTTCGGCGGTGCTGGCCACCGTGTCCTCGCGCATCGCGCTGCGTTATGCGCCGATGCTCGGATTGGAGATAAGCCCGGTGCCCGTAACGCTCAATTTCCCGCCCGTTGCCATGGTCTGGACATTGCAGACCGACGCGGATGCCGGGGCCGTGTGGCTTCGCCAGCAAATCCGCGAGGCCATGGTTCGCAATGTGGATGGTGGGGTATCGGGGATCGCTGCCTAGAGCATATCTCCCGTGTCTCGCACCTCTCGACGGTCGAGAATGAAGCGGCGAGAAAGCCTCTTGCCGATCTCCCCCCTTGAGGGGGAGATGTCCGGCAGGACAGAGGGGGGTAACGATGTGCGCGATCGTCTACGATTTTCAACAGCCTGCTAGAAGCGTTTCTCGAGCCAGGTGATCGATTGGCCGCTGGAAAGGGGGCCGAGCGAGCCGATCCTGGTGAAGCCGTAGCGTTCGTAGGTTCTCAGGGCATCCGGGTTCATCGTGTCGATATAGGCCCCCATGCAGCCGCGCTTTCTGGCTTCCTCCTCCGCCATTGCAAGCAGCTTCGCAGCTGTGCCCTGACCGCGCATGGTTTCCGGCACGAAGAGAAGCTGCACATAAAGCCAGCCGCGGCCGGTATATCCCACCAGACCGCCTGTCACAGTGTTCTCGTCGTCACGAATGGTGATGGTGAGGTCGCGTTTGTCGCTTTCACCGAAACGGGCGAGATTATAGGCCACCAGCGGATCGCGGATGGCCTTTTCGGCCTCTGCATCCGCGACGTCGCTCAAAACGAAATTCATGATTTTCTTTCCCCGAACGCCGGGCGGCGGCCGTTTGTCGTTTTCCAGTTCGAGACGCGGAAAAGCCTTGCGCTACTGCTGAGGTTCTACCGCCCTTCACGCCACCAGAGCGCGGAGAAGGCAAGCAGCAAGGCGGCAAGCCCGGCAAAACCGGCAAACAGCGGCAGGGTGTTGACACCTTTCAGCACCGTCTCGTCAGTCAGACGTATCAGCATGCGATCCTCGTCGGCAACCCTGATGTCACCCCGCACCGGCAATATATCGGGCAGCGCGATGCGGCCGGAATTATCGGCGACACGGTGCACGCTGCCCCTGGTGGCGTCGGCCAGCGGTTTCAGCGTTTCGGTGGTCGAGATCATCGCCTTGAATTCCGGCGCATCCACCGCGCCGACATGGACGAGGGTGGTGAAATCGCCGTTTTTGATCTCGAACAGGCCGGTTTCGTCCATACGGCGCTCGATCCTGTAAAGACCGGGCTCGGTGCTGGTGAAGGCCATGTTCTCGGTCTTGCCGGAAGGGAAGCGCACGCTTGCCTGACCGGGATCGTCGCCGATGGTCTGGCGGGTGATTTGCAATGTGCGGCCATTGGCCCGCGCCGTCAGCGCTTCTTCTTCAAGCTCCGGCTCTTTCATCAGCCAGTGGGCGATACGGCGGTAAAGCGCCACATGCGGGCCACCGCCTTCATAACCGCGAGCCCAGAGCCAGCCCTGATCGGACAGCAGCATGGCCACACGGCCTTCGCCCTGACGGTTCAGCACCAGCAGCGGGTCCTGCCCGTCGCCCAGCATCACGGTCTGGCCCTGCGGCGGGTCGACGCTGATGGTGCGGAACCAGCGGCCCCATTGCGGCGGCTCAACGCCAGATCCATCCAGCCCGCGGGTGACGGGGTGTTTTTTGCCCGCTTCCGAAAGGCGCGGATAGAAGGCGGCCTGATGCACCTGACCGGTCGGCTGTGCCGGCAGAACGGAGGCGAGCGGCGTCATGGCGATCGAATCCTGACCGGCATGTTCCGGCCCGGCGGCGATCAAGAGCGCGCCGCCCTTTTCGACATATTGGGCGATGTAATCGTAATAGAGGATCGGCAGCACGCCGCGATGCTGGTAGCGGTCGAAAATGATGAGGTCGAAATCCTCGATCTTTTCGACGAACAATTCGCGGGTGGGGAAGGCGATCAGCGAGAGTTCGTTGATCGGCGTGCCGTCCTGTTTTTCCGGCGGGCGCAGAATGGTGAAATGCACCAGATCGACCGAGGCGTCGGATTTCAGCAGGTTACGCCACGCCCGTTCGCCGGCATGCGGCTCGCCGGAGACCAGCAGCACGCGCAGGTTCTGGCGGATGCCTTCGATCAGGTGAACGGCGCGGTTGTTGGCGGCCGTCACTTCGCCGGGAAGCTCGGCGACGGAAAATTCCATGACATTGTTGCCGCCGCGCGGAACCTTGAAACTGAACGGCGTCGGCTGGCCGGGGGTGGCCTGCAGCGTGGCGATTTCTTCGCCATTCATCTTCACTGTCACTTCCGCCGCACCGCCGCCTGCGGGGCGGCCGTCATCGAACACACGCAGCGTCAACTGCTGTTCCTCGTTGACGATGCCGAAGCGTGGGGCGCGGACGATCTCGATGCGGCGGTCGAACTCATCGGCCTTGCCGGTGATCAGCCCGTGCACGGGGGCGCGGAAGCCCAGCGCCTGTTCGGCGTTGGGCAGGGCATTCGGGATATCGTGAATCTGGCCGTCGCTGAGGAAGATCGCGCCGCCGACGCGTGACGGCGAGACATCTGACACGGCGGAGGAGAGCGCCGAAAAAAGCTGCGTCGAGGGCGAATCACTCTCGCCATCGTCGCGCACTTCGACGATGCGTGGTTCGATGCGCGGGAAGCGGGACAGCCGGTCTTTCAGCGTCTCCAGCGCGGTATCGGTCATTTGTGGCCGGTCCTGCACGTCCTGGCTCTGCGAGCGATCGACGATTACGGGCACGATGGTGGAGAGCGGCTCACGTTCCTCCTGCGTCAGAAGCGGATTGGCAATGGCCGCAAGCAGAGCGGCGAGCGCCAGCCCGCGCAGCCATGCGCCGCGCACGCCGCGCCACAGGCCGATGAAGGAGAGCGCGAGGGCAGCGACGGCCAGAATGGCAATCACGATCCACGGCAGGAAGGGGGCGAAGGTCAATGTCATGTCACTGCCCCAACCGTTCGAGAAGTGCGGGAACGTGGACCTGATCGGCCTTGTAGTTGCCGGTCAGCATATACATCATGATGTTGACGCCGGAGCGGAAGGCATGTTCGCGCTGCATCTCGTCCGGCGGCACGGTTGGCAGAACCGGTGCGCCCTGCGGATCGACGGCCCAGGCGCCGGCGAAATCATTGCCCGTTATCATGATCGGCGTCACGCCATCGCCGGAGGAGGAGAGGCCCGAGGTGGTCTTCGCCGCGCCCTGACGGGATTCCACCCAGAGCGGCGAACCATTGTAACGGCCGGGGAAATTGGTGAGCAGGTAGAAGGAGCGCGTCAGCACGTGGTCTTCCGGCACGGGCTCCAGCGGCGGAATATCGATATTGGCGAGGATCGCCTGCAAACGCTCGCCATTAGCGCTTGTCGTGCCGGTGTCGAGCGACGTGAACTGGTCGCGTGTATCAAACAAAACCGTGCCGCCGGCGCGCATATAGGCGTCGATGCGCGATATGGCGGCGCTGGACGGCATGGGTGCCGTGGCGGAAACCGGCCAGTAGATGATGGGATAGAAGGACAATTCATCCTTGGAGATGTCGAGGCCAACCGGCTGACCGGGCTCCAGCGTCGTGCGCCAGGTCAGGAATTCGCTGAGACCTTGGAGACCCTGCTCGGAAATGCGGTCGACATCGTCTTCGCCGGTGCGGACATAAGCGAGATGTGTCGTATCCAGCCGCTCGAAAATCTGCTCGTCGCCGGGTTTCGGATCGTCGGCGCGGGCATCCGTTGGCGACATGGCGGCAAAGGCGCCCAGGGCCAAGAGTATGGTAGCGGCGGTGGCGCTGCGTGCTTTCGGCAGACGTGCGAAGGCGCCGTTCATGAAGAGAACGATCAGGCTGTCGGCAATCAGCATCAGGAAGGCGGCGATGAACAGGGTCGGGCGCAGCGATTTGGCGGTTTCGCCGATCAGCGCTTCGCTGGTGGTGCTGACACCGGCGGCGGACGTATCGAGCGGGCGCAGCGTCGCACCTGCCGGCAGGAGGTTGAGAGCCACGAAACCATCCTCTGTGCCGTAAAGGCCGGGGGGATTGTCAAAACCGGT
Organism: Agrobacterium sp. SUL3; assembly: GCF_001263295.1. Classification (NCBI taxonomy): domain Bacteria; kingdom Pseudomonadati; phylum Pseudomonadota; class Alphaproteobacteria; order Hyphomicrobiales; family Rhizobiaceae; genus Agrobacterium; species Agrobacterium sp. SUL3. The sequence continues at coordinate 359,099 of NZ_KQ414499.1, read as the reverse complement.
ACGCGGCGGCTGGCCGGCGCGCATTTCCAGCGGCCGGGCAGTGCCGATTTCGGCTGAAAGCGCGCCTTCGGCCGTCAGCAGCCGGAAGGGCGGCAGGGCGGCGGCCGGGGCATTGGCGTTGGCGGAAGCGCCGCCCGCCTTCGACAATTGCACGATACGGCGCAGCATATCGACGAAATGGCCCGAGATCGGCAGGTCGGACCAGCTTGCTTCAGCGCTGACATGGAAGAGCACGATGCGGCCAGCCTCGACAGTGCGGGTGGTGACGAGCGGCGTGCCATCGGCAAGGCTTGCCCATGTGCGTTCCGCCAGATCAGGTGTCGGTTCGGCCAGAACCTGGCGTTTGACGAGAATGCCATCCGCCTTCGGCATGCCGGCGAAAGCGCCGAAATTCGGGAAATCGGCAAGCGGCTGCGGCTCGGCCCAGGAGAGCGCGCCACCAAGCGCACGTTCGCCCTGCCTGAGCGTCACCGGCACCAGAGGATCGTCTGCCGGGGCTGCGGCAAGGCGCGGCCCGGCGAAACGGATGAGCGTGCCGCCGCCGGCGAGCCAACGCTGCATCGGCTCATAGGTTTCCTGCGGCAGGCGGCCGATATCGGCCATGACGATGACGGAGGGGTTGGATTGCAGGATTTCCGGGATCGCCTGCGCCAGATCGGCCTGCCGCTGCGGAATGAGATCGGCGAAAGGCTGAAGCGCGCGGCTGATGTAATAAAGCGGTTGTAGCAGCGGTTGGAAATCATTGCCGGTTTCACCGGCCAGCAGCGCCACGCGACGGCGGCGGAAGCCGTCGTCGAGAAGATGCACCGCACCCGCCGTCGACACGCCTTCGAGGGACAGGCGGGCAAAATCGTTGCGCAGTTCGAAGGGGGCTTCCACCGTTGCCGTGGTTTCGGCCGCGCCGGGCGCGAAGTTCGCGATGCCATTGGCGAGGATGCGGCCCTGGCTGTCTTGCGCATTGACGGTCAGCCGGGCGGCTTCGGCCGTGTCGAGCCGCGAAAGTGTGACGCTCATGGCATCGGCATTGTTGGTGGCGCCGGTGATGGCGGCGATGGCCTTGCCGTCGCCCTTCACGATGCGGAATTCGGCGGGTGAGAGGCTGGCAAGCGTTCTCATCGCGTTTTCATCCTGCGCGGTCTGAACACCGTCGGCAATATAAGCGAGCGTGCCGGGGGTCGTGCCGTTCAGCGCCTCGGTGATGGCTTCGGCCGTGCGCACGCGGTCCGGTATCAGCGGTTTCGGCTTGGCGGCGGCAAGCTTGTCCAGCGCCACGGCTGTCGTTCCCGAGACGGCATCATGTTCGGCATCGGCGGTGAAGCTGATGGAGACGGGGCGGTCGGCCCGCTCCGCATCGCCGATCAGGGCCTGAGCGGTGGCCACGCGCCTTTCCCAGTCGGGTGCGGAGGCCCAGCCATTATCGACCAACAGCACCAGCGGGCCGCTGCCAGCAATGCTGTTGTTGCGCGGGTTCACCACCGGATCGGCCAGCGCAAAAATCACGGCGGCGGCCAGCGCCATGCGCAAAAGGGTCAGCCACCACGGGCTTTTCGATGGCGTTTCCTCGCGCTTCAGCACCGTCGCCAATATCTTCAGTGGCGGAAAGACTTCCGCCTTGGGGCGTGGCGGGGTGAGCCGCAGCAGCCACCAGATGGCGGGCAGCGCCAAGAGGCCGAAGAGGATATAGGGGCTGGTGAAGACGAAAGGCAATGCGCTCATCGGTGCCCACCGTCTTGCGCTGGCGCGCCGGAAAGATACATGTGAACGGCCACAAGCGCCTCGGAAGCGAGATGATCGGTGCGGTGGAAGACGAAGTTCCAGCCGAGACGGCGCAGCGATGAGGACAGCGCCTCGCGCCTTGCGAGATAGGCGCGAGTGTAATCCTCACGAATGGTCTCGGCGCGGCCGGACACCAGTTTTTCGCCGGTTTCCGGATCGGTGAATTCCGTACGGCCGGAATAGGGGAAGGTTTCCTCGGCCGGATCGGCGATTTCCACCACATGGCCGCGCAGGCCACGTCGCGCCAGAGGCGAAATCCGCTCCATCACGTTTTTCGCATCATCGAGAAAATCGCCGATGAGGACGATATCGCTCGCGCCGCGGATCATGCCCGTTTCCGGCATGCCTGTGGTGAGCGGCGCATGCATGATGGCGGCGGCGAGCCTCTCGGCGGCGTTTCTGGCCGAGACCGGCTCCATGATGCCGGGGCAGCCGATGCGCTCGCCCGAGCGTGCGAGGATTTCCGCCAGCGCCAGCATCAGCACCAGCGCCCGGCTTTCCTTGGAGACAGAGCCGAGGGTGGATTTGAACATCATCGATGGCGACATGTCGGCCCAAAGCCAGATGGTGTGGGCGGCTTCCCATTCCCGGTCACGCACATAGGTATGGTCGTCGCGGGCGGAGCGCCGCCAGTCGATGCGCGACAGGCTTTCGCCTTCGGCATAGGGGCGGAACTGCCAGAAATTTTCGCCGATGCCGCGCTTGCGGCGGCCGTGCCAGCCGGCGGTGACGGTGTTGGCGATGCGCTTTGCCTCGACCATGCAGTCCGGCACCAGTGCGGCACGCTGGCGCGCGCGCGCCAGAACTTCGCTACCCGGCGTCTTGTCTACGATCTGGCCGATGGATGCCACAGGCACTCCTTTCGCGAAAGGTTAGGCACGCGTCTTTTTAGTTCTTCGCCTGCTCCACGAGGGCTGCGATGACATCGCGCACCGACATGCCTTCGGCGCGGGCCGCAAAGGTCAGCGCCATGCGGTGTTCCAGCACCGGTTCGGCCAGCGCATGGACATCGTCCAGCGACGGGGCGAGCCGGCCTTCGTAGAGCGCACGGGCGCGAGCCGTCAGCATCAGCGACTGGCCGGCGCGCGGACCTGGTCCCCAGACAACGTGCTTGTCGGTCAATTTGTTGCCATGGCCGGGGCGGGCGGAGCGGACGAGCGAGAGGATCGCATCCACGACCTTGTCGCTGACCGGCATCTGGCGGATGAGGGCCTGGATTTCCATCAGGCGCCCGGCATCGATCACGCCGCGCGCTTCGCCGGAGGCGGTGCCCGTCGTATCGAGAAGAATCTGGCGTTCGGCGGCAAGTTCGGGATAACCGACATCCACCTGCAGCAGGAAGCGGTCGAGCTGGGCTTCGGGCAGCGGATAGGTGCCTTCCTGTTCCAGCGGGTTCTGGGTGGCGAGAACATGGAACGGCTTCGGCAGCTCATAGGTCTGGCCGGCCATGGTGATGTGATATTCCTGCATGGCCTGCAAAAGTGCGGACTGCGTGCGCGGGCTGGCGCGGTTGATTTCATCGGCCATCAGCAGCTGGCCGAAAATCGGACCCTTGATGAAACGGAAGGAACGGCGGCCGTTCTCGTCCTGATCCATGACTTCGGAACCGAGAATATCCGACGGCATCAGGTCCGGTGTGAACTGGATGCGGTTGGCATCCAGGCCGAGCACGGTGCCGAGCGTGGTGACAAGCTTGGTCTTGGCGAGGCCGGGAACGCCGACGAGCAGCGCATGGCCACCGGAGAGGATGGCGAGAAGCGTGTTCTGCACCACTTTTTCCTGGCCGAAAATGACCTTGGAGACTTCCGTGCGGATGGCCGCGATGTCGGAAAGCGCCTTTTCGGCCGCGGCGACGATGGCCTTTTCATCGAGGGTTTCGCCGGTATTCATCACGCCCATGTCGCTCTCCTCATACCTTCGCCGCTGTCACAGTCGCATCCCGGTTTTGCTGGCAGTCGGCCGGGACGGATTTTGCGCTGCATATAGCTTATTGCTCTCTTGGCCGCTGACAAGCGCCATTCGAATGACTATGTCGTGACTTAGTATTTCCTTATCGGCAAAGCGAGACTCGAATATGGCAGCGGAGACGATAAATTCGGCTGATGATGCGGCGGGGCTTGCGGCGATGATTTCCCGCGCCGCCGAACAGACCGGCGACGCCAAGCGCGGGCCGGCCCCGGTGGAGCGCTGGAATCCGCCCTTTTGCGGCGATCTCGACATGGAAATCCGCGCCGATGGCACCTGGTTCTACCTCGGCACCCCCATCGGCAGGGCGCCGCTGGTGCGGCTGTTTTCCACGGTTCTGCGCAAGGATGAGGACGGCAAGACCTATCTTGTAACTCCTGTGGAAAAAGTCGGCATCCGGGTGGTGGATGCACCATTCGTCGCGGTGGAAATGACGGTGAATGCGGGTGTCGAGGATGGCGAATCCTTGCTGACCTTTCGCACCAATGTCGGCGACGTGGTGGAGGCGGGGCCGGAGCATCCGCTGCGCTTTGAAATTTTCGGTGAAAACCGCGAATTGAAACCCTATCTTCTGGTGCGCGGCCGGTTGGAGGCGCTCGTCTCGCGGGCCGTGATGTATGATCTCGTTGCGCTCGGCGAGGTGATCGACGTGGATGGCGTCGAGATGTTTGCGGTGCGCTCGGGCGGGGTAATCTTTCCGGTGATGCCCGCAAAGGAACTGGAACGGCTTTCACAATGACGATGATGACAACGGGCCTCAAGGCTTTTACCGCCGCCGATTTCCGCCGCCGTGTGCTGCAGGAAGGCGAGGGCGTGGCCGAGCGGGAAAATGGCGACCATGTGCTCAATCCGGGTGTGGTGCTCTCTGGCAACGGCATTCGGCTGAAGGATGCCGCAGTGCTGATACCGGTTATCGACGATGGCAACGATGCGCGGGTGATCTTTACCCAGCGCACGGCAACCCTGCGCCAACATTCAGGCCAGATTTCCTTTCCGGGCGGCGGCATCGATGCCGAGGACCGCACGCCGGAAGAGGCAGCACTGCGCGAGACGGAAGAGGAGATCGGCCTTTCCAGGTCCTTCGTGGAAACGGTCGGACGACTGCCGGATTATATTTCCGGGACCGGTTTTCGCATCAAGCCGGTGCTGTCCGTCGTCCGTCCGGGCTTTGATTTGACGCTTAATCCCACGGAGGTGGATGAGGTTTTCGAGGTGCCGCTGTCCTTTTTGATGGACCCGGTCAATCACGGGCGCGGCAGCCGCATCTTTCAGGGGAAGGAGCGGTTTTTCTACGAAATGCCCTATGGCGAACGCTACATTTGGGGCATTACGGCGGGCATCGTCAGGACGATTTACGAGAGGTTTTATACATGAATAGCCTTGCCGGGCGTGACTGGTTCGAAAAACCGGCGCTGAAGCGCATCTTCACGCTTCTGAATGCCGATGGCGGCGAGGTGCGGATCGTCGGCGGCGCGGTGCGCAATGCGCTGATGGACCTGCCGGTTGTCGATGTCGACATGGCAACGACGCTTACCCCCGATGTGGTGGTTCAGCGGGCGAAGGCGGCGGGCATCAAGGCGGTGCCGACCGGCATCGAACACGGCACGGTAACGCTGGTGATCGATGGCGAAGGTTTTGAAGTCACGACTTTGCGCCGTGATGTCGAGACCAATGGCCGCCACGCGCAGGTTGCCTTCGGCACCGACTGGCAGACCGATGCCGAGCGGCGGGACCTCACCATCAATGCTCTTTATGCCGACGAGAAGGGCGAGATCATCGATCTCATCGATGGCCTTCCCGATGTGGAAACCCGCACGGTGCGCTTTATCGGCGATGCGACGATGCGGATTGCGGAAGATTATCTGCGGATTCTCCGGTTTTTCCGGTTTTTCGCTCATTATGGCTCAGGTCGCCCCGATGCAGATGGTCTGCGGGCAAGCGCGCGGGCCAAGGACAAGCTTGGTACGCTTTCGGCCGAGCGCGTCTGGAGCGAGCTGAAAAAGCTGCTTTCCGCCCGCGATCCTTCCCGCGCCCTGCTGTGGATGCGGCAATCGGGTGTTCTGGCGGAAATTCTGCCCGAAACGGAGAAATGGGGCATCGATGCCATTCACGGGCTGGTGGCGACGGAGCAGTCCCTCGGCTGGGCGGTGGACCCCATGCTGCGGCTTGCCGCCATCGTGCCGCCCGACAAGGAGCGGTTGGCGGCGCTTGCAACGCGACTGAGGCTGTCGAAGGCTGAGGCCGGATATCTTGCTAATTGGGCTTCCGCCCCGGTTATCGACCCTGAAATGAAGGAGACGGCGCTTGACCGGCTGCTTTATCGTGAGGGCGTCGAGGGTGTGAAGACGCGGCTGAAGCTCGCGCTTGCCTCGGCCCGTGCCGACCTTTCGGCGGGTGATGCGGCGATGCAGAAAGTGGCGCGTCTTTCGACGCTGCTGACGAGAGCGGAAAAATTCAAGAAGCCGGGATTTCCCTTGAGCGGTGCGGATGTGATGGCCGCCGGCGTCGAATCTGGCCCGAAGGTGGGCGAGGTTCTGAAAAGCCTTGAGGAAAAGTGGATCGACGTTAATTTCTCACTGGACCGGGCAGCGCTAACCGCCCGGCTGAAGACCATGCTGGAGAACTGAGGCTGCAGCGATGACGGCGGTTCGGCTTAAGCCGCATTTGCCTCATCGCGGATGCGGGCCTTGATATTGTCGATCATATTTTCGCGGATCGTGGTTTCGCCATGGGCCGAGCGCATATGCTCCACCGTGCGGCGGACAACTTCGGCGTCGTCATCGGCGCGTGTATGCCAGGCACAGCCGGGCACGAGCGTTCCACATTCAAACAGTCTCATTGGTTTTGCCTCCCTGTTTCGAGTGAGGGACAGCATTGAATGAACATGCTGTCCCTCGCACAAGAAACGAATGTTCGCCGCTTATGTTCCAGAGCGGCGCCCTTCGACCTTATTCAGGCCCCTATTCGGGCATCGCCCAGCACTGGAAAACAGAGGATGTGCTGGCTGCCGGAACTTTTGTACGAGGCATTTCGTCATTGGCCGCCCGCCGTGCCGTCGTTTGTCCGGCAAGGGTGCGCTTTACCTGTTCGACATAAAAGGAATGCGGCAGTTCGCGATCGCCCGTGGCACGCATTTCCGCTGCCAGGCGGTCGATCAAATCAGGGGTATCGATGGATTGCGGTGCTGCCTCGGGGGAAGCAGAAATAGGCATGCTGTTCGAAGTAATCATGACGATAGCTCCTCCAGTACGTCTGCGGGAGGAGACTACCACTGCCTTGATTTTTCCATAAGTCCTAATTTGCGCCATTTGCGACAAATTGGCTGATGAGCGTCAAATTTGCGTGAGGTTTTTTAGGGCCAGCGCACCACCGGCGGCAAAGACGACAGGATCGATTCGACGTTGCCGCCCGTCTTCAGGCCGAAGATGGTGCCGCGATCGTAAAGCAGGTTGAATTCCACGTAGCGGCCGCGGCGGATAAGTTGCTCGTCGCGGTCCTCTTCCGTCCAGTTCTGGTTGAAATTGGCGCGGACGATCTTCGGATAGACCAGATTGAAGGCGCGGCCGACATCCTGCACAAAGGCGAAATTGGCGTCCCAGCCGCCCTTTTCTTCTTCCGGATGCAGCCAGTCGAAGAAGATGCCGCCGGTGCCGCGTGGCTCGTTGCGGTGTTTCAGGAAGAAATAATCGTCGCACCACGTCTTGTATCGCGGATAATCGGCGACCGGATGACGGTTGCAGGTGATCTCGAAGGCGCGGTGGAACAGCTGGGTGTCCGGGTCCTCTTCGGTGCGCCTGCGTCCCAGCACCGGCGTCAGATCCGCACCGCCGCCGAACCAGTGACTGGTGGTCACGACCATGCGGGTATTCATATGGACGGCCGGCACATTGGGATTGACCGGATGGGCAATCAGCGAAAGGCCCGAGGCCCAGAAACGCGGGTCTTCTTCCGCACCCGGTATCTGCTTGCGGAATTCCGGCGAAAATTCGCCATAGACGGTGGAAGTGTGCACGCCGACCTTTTCGAAGACGCGGCCTTCCATCATCGACATCCTGCCGCCGCCGCCTTCGCCATTGTCGCGCAGCCAGTCCTTCTGCACGAAGCGGCCGGGCTCCTGATCCGACAGGGGGCCGGTCAGGTCGTTTTCGAGCGTTTCGAAGGAGGTGACGATGGTGTCGCGCAGATGCTGGAACCACGCCTGGGCAACGGCCTTCTTGTCTTCGATGTCCTCGGGCAAGCCCTTCGGCAAGATTGGCCGTTCCATATCTCTTCTCTCCTGCGGTGAAGTCCGTTCCCTGCCGCGTCTAGCAGGTGTTTGCGCCGCGCACAAATTCGACTCGCCAAGGCGGCGTGCCGACACTATCTTTACCGATGTAGGTGCCAGAGGTGAATATCATGACGAAATTTGCCGGACCGCCCCTCGACGGGCTGAAGCGCAGGATTGCCAATCACCGCAAGGAACGCGAAAGCGCCGGCGGCGAACAAAAACGGGACGGCATGTTCGTGCGCCAGACCTTCTGTCTTGGGCGTGAGGAGGCCCGTGCCAAGGCGCGCGAATGGTTCGACAGCTTTCCGAAGGCCGCCTATTGGACGGAAGTGGAAAGCTGGCGGCTGCTGGAAGGCGACCGCATCGAATTCACCATGCGCAGGCTTCCCTCGGCCGATTGAGTTTCAGAGCGGTTTCGCATTTCCGGACGGGAAGCCGAGGACCACTTTTCCTGGAAAGGCTCAGGCGCGCGGCTCGGCATAACGCAGGCGGCTTTCGATCAGCACGCCGCTTTCATCCAGAATGGGATGCGCCACCGAAACGATATGGGCGTTGATGCGCTTCAGATCCCGCAGCATGTCGAGGTGCAGCGAGCTGGTCTGCATGCTTTCTGCCAACCCGTCACGCAGACGCTCCAGATGGCGGTTGGAGGACTGTTTTTCGAGGCGGCGTATATCCACCTTGCTTTCCATCAGCCGGCGGGCAAGATCGAAATCGCCGGTGACCAGAATGCTCTGCGCGGCCCGCAGATTTTCAATGGTCATGTCGAACAGGGTTTTCAGCTCCTCGTAACCGTCGTCGGAAAATTTGAAGCTGTTCAGCACCTTCTTGCGGATCTGCTCGCAGATGCCTTTTTCGATGATATCGCCGATATGTTCGAGATTGATCGCATAGTCGATGATGGCGATCGAACGGCGCGCTTCCTCGTCGGCAAGCCCCTTGCGCCCCAGTTGCGAAAGATAGACCTTCACCTCCTGCTGGCGGCGGTCGACCTTCTTTTCGAGCAGGGAAACTTCCTGAAGCGGCGTCAGATCATTGTGCTTGAAGGCGTTTTCGGCGCGGATCAGCATTCGCTCGATGCTGTCGCCGACGCTTAGGACTTCGCGGGTGGCGTTGGCAAGCGCGACGACCGGCATATCAAGAGCCTGCTGGTCGAGGAAATTCGGGCCGTCTTCAGCCTTCGGATCGCCCGGCACGAGTTTCGCCATCAGGTCGGATATCAGGCCGGAGAAGGGCCAGGCCACCGCCGCCAGAATGACGTTGAAGATGAGATGCGCATCCACTGGCAACTTGGCGGGCGAAAGCGGCAATTGCTGCAAATACGCTGCGCCGTAAGAGGCGAGCGGCATGGCGATGAGGCAGCCGATGGTGCGCACCACGAGGTTGCCGATGGTGATGCGTCGCGCAGATGCGGGCCCGGAGAGCGTGGCGATGACGGGCGGAATGGCGCCGCCGAGGTTGGCGCCGAGAATGAGAACGATGATGAGGCCGGCGGAAAGCGTGCCGGTGGCGGCCAGCGACAGGATGAGCACCACGACGGCAAGGCTGGAAGAGGAGACGAAGGCCAGCACGGCGGAGAAGATCAACGCGACGGGCCATGCGCCATCCAGCAGGCCGATGAAGACGCCAAGGGCGGGGGAGGCGCGCATCGGTTCCGTGGCCCCGCTCAAAAGATGCAGCGATAGAAGCATGAGGCCTATGCCAATCACCGCCGTTCCGCCGCCCTGTCTGGCATTGGAACTGCCTTTCTTGAGGATGATGCCTGAAAGGATCAAAAGTGGTGACAGCCATTCCACCCCGGCGGCCACAATCCATGCGGTGACTGCGGTGCCGACATTGGCGCCAAGCAGCACCACCTGCGCCATGCGCGGTTTGATGAGGTCACGTTCGGCGAAGGAGGCGACGGTGAGCGCCGTTGCGGTGGAGCTTTGAAGCGCGACGGTGGCGAAGAAGCCGGAAAAGAAGGAACGCGGGCCGTTCTGGGTGCCGGTGGCCAGCACGCTTCTGAGTTTCATGCCGAAGGCGCGGGTGACGCCGTCCTTGACCTGCGCCAAGCCGAAAAGCAGCAGCGCGACCGCGCCGAGAAGGTTGACGATGACAATGGTGGATTGCATGCTACGTCTCCTCACACCCGCCGGCGGATTGCCCCGGCGAGGGCGATTTTTAGTTGCCCGGCTAATCAGTATAGGAGCGTGAACGCGTCCGGTACAGGCCATGTTGCGACAGTTTCGCGATGAAATCGGTCAATTTTCATATTTGCCTGAAAAAATGGCTGCAAAGATGGCAGGTCAGGCCCATTCCGTCTGGCGCAAGGCCTCGTCGGAGATCATCGCCGCCGACATGGCGACGTTGATGGAGCGTTGTCCGGGCACCATGGGGATGATGATTCGCTCATCCGCTTTTTCATGCACGTGGTCTGGCACGCCGGCACTTTCCCGCCCGAAGAGCAGGATATCATCGGTGCGGTAGCTGATATCAGTATAGGGCAGGGCGGCCTTGGTGGAGGCGAGAACAAGGCGGCGGCCGGTGGCTGCACGCCATTCCTCGAAGCGATCCCAGCTGACATGGCGCGTCAGTGCCGCCGCGGCAATATAATCCATGCCCGCCCGTTTCAGATTGCGGTCGGAAATATCGAAGCCGGCCGGCTCGATGATATCGACGCCGAGGCCGAGGCAGGCGGCCAATCGCAGGATGGTGCCGGTATTGCCGGGAATATCGGGCTGATAAAGGGCGATTCTGATTTCGGGCATGGTTTTCTCATGGCGATTGGAGTGCCTGCCCGATTATCACGAGCGGCGGGCGGGCAACAGATGCGGCACAAAAAGTCCCTTTCCGGTGCCGTCGTCGGCCGGATATTCATTCGCGTGACACACAGGGCGGCTACCCATTCACCAGCACATCGTCAGGCCTGTCCGGAACATCGGTCGTGGCCGTCACGATATCTTTTCGAGCCGGATTTTCTGCACATAACAACAGGAGGACGCGATGTCCGAACGGGTGAATTTTGTCCATCTGACCGATCTGCATATCGGCAATCCGCAGCTGCAGGATGATGATCTTTATTCCGACACCTCGGCTACGTTGTCCGCCACGCTCACGCAGATCAAGGCGTTGGTGCCGCCGCCGGAATTCATCGTCGTCAGCGGCGATCTGACCAACCGGGGCGATGCCGGCAGCTATGAAGAACTCAAGCGCCTGATGGCTGAGGCGGAACTGGATGTGCCGGTGCTTTTCGCGCTTGGCAATCATGATCGTCGTGACGGCTTTTATCCCGTCATGCTCGGCCGCCACGAAGATCTGGACGCACCTTACGACCATTCGCAGGTGATTTCGGATATCCATGTCATCGTCATGGATACCAGCGTTCCCGGCAAGGTCGGTGGCGCTTTCGAGCCCGGTCAGATCGAATGGCTCGAGGAAGAACTCGAAAACCATCCCGACCTGCCGAAACTCCTGGTGATGCACCATGCGCCGGCGCTGGATTTCGACCGTCCCGATGCGGAGTGGGAATCCCTGTCCTTCGACGATACCGAGGCGCTGGATGAGGTGCTGTTCGAACACGACGTCATGGGCATTCTGGCGGGCCATATCCATTATGATCGCATGTCGCACTGGCAGGGTATTCCCGTTGTCGTCGGCATCGGCCAGCATTTCGCTACCGATCCGCTGTGGCTGCATGAGGGTGTACGCATGCTGTCGGGTGCATCTTTTGCCATCGGCACGGTGCGGGATACCGGTCTGACTGTCACCTTCGCGCCGCAGCCCAGCGATCGCCGGGAACTCAAGCGTCATACGCAGGCCGGCATGGTTGAGCTCGTTACGGAATATGAAAGTGGGCAGGCGCAGGACGCAGCCGAATAAGACGGCATATTCAGATTGAGTGATGGGCGGTAACCTTTGCGGGTAAATCCGCCCATTTTGCTCTGTTGGACACAATCGAGAGTTTTCTGACGCATCCAGTATCTTTCCGACTGGTCATTGATTAATTTTTACGCTACAAGGCCACATCTTCAACACCAGCTAGGGAGGTTCTCATGGATATTCACATTCGCTTTCGCCTCCCGGCCCCAGCAGTGCCGCTGCTGGCTTAGGTGTTACTCCGCGGTTTGACCGCGTTTCCCATTTCTCGATTCGTCATGTGGCTGTCACGGCCATATCCAAAGACTTTTCCGTTCCGTCGTGAGCCATATTTGCGTTTGCTCACCTTTCGATGGGGCGATTGATTGCCGGAGCTTGGCCTATGTTTGGCTGGTTTGAAAAACGCCTCGATCCATTTCCCTCTTCGACGCCTGATGTGCCGCCGAAGAGACTGTTGCCGTTCCTGTGGCATTATGTGAAGCCCGCCTGGCCGTGGCTGCTGCTGCTTGGCCTGATGTCCATGGGCATCGCCATTGCCGAAGCCATGCTCTACAAATTCCTCGGCAATATCGTCGACTGGCTTTCCACGGCCGATCGCGCGACGTTTTTCGCCGATGAGGGCTGGCATCTGATCGTCATGGCCGGACTGGTGCTCGTGGTGCTGCCGCTGATGGGCGCTGTCCACACCATGACGATGCACCAGACGCTTGCCGGCAATTTCGGCATGATCGCGCGCTGGAAAATGCATCGTTTCCTGCTGCGTCACTCCATGAACTTTTTCGCCAATGAATTTGCAGGCCGGGTTTCGACCAAGGTGATGCAGACGGCGCTGGCGATCCGCGAAGTGGCGCTGAAGGTGATTGACGTCTTCGTCTATGCCATCAGCTTCGTCGTCTCGATGTTGTTCATGGTGGCGGCGGCCGACTGGCGGCTGGTCATTCCGCTTCTGGCATGGCTCGGCATCTATATGTGCATTCTCGCCTATTTCGTGCCGAAACTCGGTCGGCTGGCGCAGGAACAGGCCGATGCGCGCTCGATGATGACGGGGCGGATCGTCGACAGCTACACCAATATCTCGACGATCAAGCTGTTTTCCCATGCGGGCCGCGAGGAGAGATATGCGCGTGAGGGTATGAATGTGTTTCTCGGAACCGTTCACCGCCAGATGCGCAAGATCTCCGGCTTCAACATCCTGATCGACCTCAACAATGCCGTGGTGCTGTTTTCCACGGCGGCGCTCGGTCTTTATTTCTGGATGCAGGGTTCGGTGACGGCCGGTTCGGTCGCCATCGCCATCAGCCTCGCCATGCGCGTCAACGGCATGTCGCAGTGGATCATGTGGGAAGTCACGTCGCTGTTTGAAAATATCGGCACGGTCTATGACGGCATGTCGATGATGACGAAACCGCACGATATCGTCGATGTCGCCAAGGCGCCGCAGCTTGCGGCACCGCAGGGCGCCATCCGTTATGACAATGTCCGCTTCCACTACGGCAAGAACAAGGGCGTGATCGACGGGCTGACGCTTGATATCAAGCCGGGCGAGAAGGTTGGTCTCGTCGGTCGCTCAGGCGCTGGCAAGACGACGCTGATGAACCTGCTGCTGCGCTTCTATGATCTGGAAGCAGGCAGGATCACCATCGACGGGCAGGACATCTCGAAGGTGTCGCAGGACAGCCTGCGCGAGTTGATCGGCGTGGTGACGCAGGATACTTCGCTGCTGCATCGCTCGATACGCGACAACATCGCCTATGGTCACCCCGAAGCCACCGATGAGCAGGTGATCGCGGCGGCGAAGCGGGCGAATGCCTGGGATTTCATCGAAACGCTGGTCGACATGCATGGTCGCCAGGGTCTCGATGCCCAGGTGGGCGAACGCGGCGTGAAACTGTCAGGCGGCCAGCGCCAGCGTATCGCGATTGCCCGCGTGTTCCTCAAAAATGCGCCGATTCTGGTGCTGGACGAGGCGACCTCGGCGCTCGACTCGGAAGTCGAGGCGGCGATCCAGGAGAACCTGTTCTCGCTGATGCAAGGCAAGACGGTGATTGCGATTGCCCACCGCCTTTCGACGCTGACCGAAATGGACCGGCTCATCATCCTCGACAAGGGCCAGATTGTCGAGGCGGGCAGCCATGCGGAGCTGGTGGCGATGGGCGGCATCTATGCCGATCTGTGGCGACGCCAGTCCGGCGGTTTCATCGCCGACCACGAAGCGGAAGTGGCCGCGGAATAAGGAAAGAGAGAGGGCGGGAGTGATCCCGCCCTTTTGTCAAAGGCCTGAACCTCTCTGTCGTCATGCCGGCCTTGAGCCGGTATCCAGCCATGGCGTGTCTGCACCGTGAGGAGCGCATTTTTTTTTGCGATCAGGCGCGGATCGTGTCGGACTTCGAAACCGGAGTAAAGGGATGCGAATGGAGCTGATATCACCGCAAGTATCCACCCCTTCCGAGTTTACGACCGAGTGGCGTGGAGCCTTCGAGAATGCTGAGGTCAATGCCCTTCATGCCGAGTGCTTTGCGCATCGGCTCCTCGCTGATGACTGGTGGTCGCAGGTCAACCGCTTCAGTCTCGGCTGGGTGTGCACCCGCCATTTGGGGAGGCTCATCGGGTTCGTCAACATCGCATGGGATGGCGGGGTCCACGCGTTTGTTGTCGATACAATGGTGTCGTCTGCTTTCCAACGTCAGGGCATTGCAAAGGCGCTGATAGGGGAGGCGGTTAATCAGACGAAAGATACCGCCTGCGAGTGGCTTCACGTGGATTTTGACCCGCACCTCCGGCAATTCTACTTCGACGCCTGCGGATTCCGCCCTACGGACGCTGGGCTAATCGCACTGAAGTAGCAAGATCGCCTGACATCCATTTCCATTCCCGCCCTTTTCATTTCACGAATGTTACCGAAATATAATCTCTTCCCAAAGGCTCTGCGGCTGTTCCGGCGACGGGAATCCGCCTATATCCGGATGATGGTCATTACGCGCATCTTCGAGTTCTTCGAGAACTGGATTAGGCCCTTCGCCCGCAAGGACGACCTGCGGCCGCCTGAAAACACATTTGCTTTCATCTGGTTTTATATTTCGCAGGCCAAGGCGCCGTTTTTCGCCATGCTGGTGCTGGGCGGGCTGACTGCGGCCATCGAGGCGGCGCTGTTCTGGTTCGTCGGGCGGCTGGTGGATATTCTCTCGACCGTGAAGCCGGAAGAGGGCTGGGCCGGGCTGCTTTCCGCCCATGGTGGCGAGCTGGTGGGCATGCTGGTGTTGATCGGCGTCGTGCGTTTTATCGTCACGATGATTACGGCGCTGGTGGACCAGCAGATCATCACGCCCGGCTTTTACAATCTGGTGCGTTGGCAGTCCTACATGCATGTGGCGCGGCAATCGCTTTCCTTTTTCCAGAATGATTTCTCCGGTCGCATCGTCACCAAGGTCTGGTCGGGCGGGCAGGCGGCGGGTGATCTCGTCACCTCGCTGATGGAAAGCGTCTGGTTCGTCGGCATTTATTCCGTCTCGATGCTGTTTCTGATCGGCGGGCTGGACTGGCGGCTTGCGGTCGTCGTGCTTGTCTGGGTGCTGATCTTTTCGGCGCTGGCGCGTTATTTCGTGCCGCGCATCCGCTACCATTCAAAAGAGACGGCGGAAGCGGCGTCCATGCTTTCCGGCCGTATGGTGGATGCCTATAGCAATATCCAGACGCTGCGGCTGTTCGGGCGTGATGATGCGAATGACCGCTACATGCGGCAGGGCTTCGACATCTTCCAGAATGCCACCATGACGTTCACGCGGTTCATCACCGGCGTGCGCGCCTCCATGGCGTTGCTGTCGGGCGTGATGATCACCTCCATGGCGGCGCTGTGCATTGATCTGTGGCTGTCCGGCAGGATCAGTTCCGGGGCGGTGGCCTTCACGCTGGCGCTGGTGCTGCGTCTCAACTTCCTGCTCGGCCGCTTGATGACGCAGTTCAACGGCATCATGCGCAATTTCGGCACGGTGCAGAATGCCGCCGAGTTGATCTCGCAGCCGATCGGCCTCACTGACGCGCCGGGTGCGGCGGTGCTGGAGGTCAAAAAGCCGAGTATCCGCTTTGAGAATGTCAGCTTCCATTACGGACGGGCGAATGGCGTCATCGACAATCTCAATCTTGAGATCCAGGCGGGCGAAAAAGTCGGTATCGTTGGACGCTCCGGAGCGGGAAAATCCACTCTCGTCAACCTGCTCCTGCGGTTTTACGACGTCGAGAAAGGCCGTATCCTGATCGACGGGCAGGATATTGCCAAAGTGACCCAGGAATCGCTGCGCGCCCATATTGGCATGGTCACACAGGATACCTCGCTTTTGCACCGCTCCATCCGTGACAACATCATGTTCGGCCGCATGGATGCCACCGAAGCGCAGTTGCGGGAAGCAACGCGCCGGGCCAAGGCGGATGATTTCATCGAGAGGCTGGAAGACCAGCGCGGCCGCACCGGCTTCGATGCCCATGTGGGCGAACGCGGCGTGAAACTCTCCGGCGGCCAGCGGCAGCGCATTGCCATCGCCCGGGTGATGCTGAAGGACGCGCCGATCCTCGTGCTCGACGAGGCGACCTCGGCGCTCGATTCTGAGGTGGAGGCGGCGATCCAGAGCAATCTGGATGAGCTGATGCAGGGCAAGACGGTGCTCGCCATCGCTCACCGGCTATCGACGATCGCGGCGCTGGACCGGCTGATCGTGATGGATCAGGGTCGCATCGTCGAACAGGGCAGCCATTCCGATCTGGTCTCGCAGGGCGGACTCTATTCGGAGCTTTGGGCACGGCAATCGGGTGGTTTTCTCGCTGCCGAGGAAGCTGCCCAATAAAGGCGCGCGCTATTTTCCGATCATGAAATCCGCCATCAGTCCGTAATGATTGGAGCCGAGGCTGTCGGGCAGGCGGGTCGTCTTCATCAGGATTGCCGGCGCACGGGCGAAGATGTGGTCTATGGCGATGCCGAAGCGACCGGCTTCCGTCGGCCAGGTGGCGGGTTCGAAGGTCGCTTTCTTCAGCTCATTGGCGGCGAGGAAAGCGCGCATATCGGGGGCGATGCTCGCCGAATTGAAGTCTCCCGCCAGAATGAGTGGCCCGGTGACGCGAAAGAGAATTTCGCTGACCTCATCCAGCTCATCGCGGTGATAATCGTCGAAATAGGGTTTGGTGATGTGCCCGGCGGCAAGCGTCAGTTCCGTGCCGTCGACATCGACGCTGGCAATTGCGAAACGGTCGCGGCGCAGATCGCTAAGGCTGTGGAAACGGCCTTCCAGCAACGGCCGCTTAGACAGGATCAAAAGGTCGCAGGTCGGCGTTCCCGAATAACAGCCGAGCCTGTGGGGATAGGTTTGCTCAAGCCGTGGCAGAGCCGATTGCAGGGCTGCCGCCTCGAACAGATAGACCGCATCCGCGCCTGATTCGATAATGGTGTCGGCAATCGCATCCGCGTTGGCGGCATTGTCCATCAGCACGTTGAAGGACAAAAGCCGGAAAGGCCTCGCATCCGATGCCGGATTGGCGGATGTGGAGAATTCCATCAGCATGGCGATGGCGTGGATGGCAAGTGCCAGTGACCAGACGACGAGCAGGGCGGAAACCGCGTCGCGCGTGAACCAAAAGACGAGGCACGACAACAGGATACAGACAATGGCGATGTGGAGCTGGAAACTTGTGACGAAGGCGAGAAGCCAGAAATCCGTCACATAACGCAGGCTGGCGATGAAAAGAACGGCAGCCACCATCGTGGAGACCATGCAAGCGAGCTTCGCCGTCATTCGAATCCCTGCTTTCCGAGCTCTCCCTCTGCGTCTCGTAACATGGGGCACAGGCGGGCACAATGTTGCCCACCTGCCAAGGCTCGGGAAAAATGCGAAACAAATCGGCCCCCTCAGGCAGAATTACGGCAGCTTTGTGTGCTTTGCTCTTGCCAAGTCAGTCAATATTTTGCGATCAAACACAGTGACGCGGTTTCTTGATGCCGCAGTTGTGTCCAGGACGATGGGACGGAGTTTGTCCTGGATCAAATCATAGCGGGAGGACTCATGCGATTTACGGCAAAAACAGCGCAGAGGATGGTGTAGCGGTGAGCGAGCACGTAACCAATCACGACGCCTCGGGTGAACCGACCCGTCGCGATTTTCTTTATCTAGTAACCGGAATGACGGGCGCCGTTGGCGCTGCTGCAGTCGCATGGCCTTTCATCGACCAGATGCGTCCCGATGCATCGACGCTGGCGCTCGCTTCCATCGAAGTGAATGTCGCGGCGGTCGAGCCGGGCATGTCGCTTACCGTGAAGTGGCGCGGCAAGCCGATTTTCATCCGCAACCGCACGGAAAAGGAAATCGATGAAGCCAAGGCGGTCGCTCTCGGCGACCTCAAGGATCCGGTGGCACGCAACGCCAATATCGCCGTCGACGCCCAGGCGACGGATGTTGACCGTTCGGCCGGTGAGGGCAAGGAGAACTGGATCGTCATGATCGGCTCCTGCACCCATCTCGGTTGCGTTCCGCTCGGCCAGGCCGGCGATTTCGGCGGGTGGTTCTGTCCCTGCCATGGCTCGCACTACGATACGGCGGGCCGCATTCGTAAGGGTCCGGCGCCGCAGAACCTCGCCATCCCGACATTTGCATTCACATCCGATACCGTGATCAAGATCGGATAAGGGGACAGATATTCATGAGTGGCCATTCCAGTTATCAGCCGTCCACCGGCATCGAGAGGTGGATCGATTCGCGGCTTCCCTTGCCGCGCTTGATCTATGACAGCTTCGTTGCCTATCCTGTCCCGCGTAACCTGAACTACGCTTACACCTTCGGTGCGATGCTTTCCGTCATGCTGATCGTGCAGATCCTCACCGGCGTCGTGCTTGCCATGCATTATGCCGCTGAAACGACGGTTGCCTTCAATTCTGTCGAAAAGATCATGCGTGACGTCAACCACGGCTGGCTGCTGCGTTATATGCACGCCAACGGCGCGTCGTTCTTCTTCATCGCGGTCTATCTGCACATTGCCCGTGGTCTTTATTACGGGTCCTACAAGGCGCCGCGCGAAATCCTCTGGATTCTCGGCTGCGTGATTTATCTCCTGATGATGGCGACGGGCTTCATGGGCTACGTGCTTCCCTGGGGCCAGATGTCCTTCTGGGGTGCGACCGTTATCACCGGCTTCTTCACGGCTTTCCCGCTGATTGGTGAATGGATCCAGCAGTTCCTGCTCGGCGGCTTTGCGGTGGATAATCCGACGCTCAACCGCTTCTTCGCGCTTCATTACCTGCTGCCCTTCATGATCGCGGGTGTGGTCATCCTGCACATCTGGGCGCTGCACGTAACCGGCCAGACCAACCCGACCGGTGTGGAAGTGAAGAGCAAGACCGATACGGTTCCCTTCACGCCCTATGCGACGCTGAAGGATGCGCTCGGCGTTTCGGTGTTCCTCATCGCCTATGCCTGGTTCATCTTCTACATGCCGAACTTCCTCGGCCACCCTGATAACTACATCATGGCGGATCCGCTGAAGACGCCGGCGCATATCGTGCCGGAATGGTATTACCTGCCGTTCTACGCGATGCTGCGCGCCGTCACCGTCAACATCGGGCCGATCGATTCCAAGCTCGGTGGTGTTCTCGTGATGTTCGGGGCGATCATCGTGCTGTTCTTCCTGCCCTGGCTCGATACGTCGAAGGTTCGTTCCGCCGTCTATCGTCCGTGGTACAAGCTGTTCTTCTGGATTTTCGTGGTCAACGCCATCGTGCTCGGCTGGCTGGGTTCGCGCCCTGCTGAGGGTAGTGGCCTGATCGGGCTGATCTTCTTCGGCGATATAAAAGGCAACTATGTTGGCTTTTCACAGCTCGGCACGTTCTATTATTTCGGGTTCTTCCTCGTCATCATGCCGATCCTCGGTCTGGTCGAAACGCCGCGGCGTATTCCGAATTCCATTACCGAGGCCGTTCTTGAAAAGAACGCCGCCAAGAAGGGTGCCGCGCCAGCGGCCGCCCAGATCTGAGCGCGAAGGAAGGATGACGACAATGAAGACGCTTCTCACGAGCATCGCGCTTATCGCCGCCATTGGCTGTTCCTCCGCCGCATTCGCGGCCGAGGAGAGCCATGACCTCGCCACCAAGACCGAACATGCGGTTGCCGGCGGTCACTTCCCGGTTATCAAGCCCGAGGAGCAGAGCTGGTCCTTTGCCGGACCTTTCGGCAAATACGACAAGGGCCAGCTGCAGCGCGGTCTCAAGGTCTATAAGGAAGTCTGCTCCGCCTGCCATTCGATGAGCCTTGTTTCCTTCCGCACGCTGGGAGATCTCGGTTATTCTGAAGATCAGGTGAAGGCTTTCGCTGCCGAATACGAAGTGCAGGACGGCCCGAACGCCGATGGCGAAATGTATAGCCGCAAGGCCGTGCCTTCCGATCATTTCCCTTCGCCGTTCCCGAACCACGAGGCGGCAGCCGCCGCCAATGGCGGGGCCGCACCGCCTGATATGTCGCTGCTTGCCAAGGCGCGCGGTGTGGAGCGCGGGTTCCCGCAATTCATCATCGACATGATCCCGATCATCGGCGGTTACCAGGAAGGCGGCCCGGATTACATCCATGCGCTGCTGACCGGATATCAGGATGCGCCGGCCGGTGTTGAAGTGTCGGAAGGCACGCATTTCAACCCGTATTTCGTCAGCGCCGTGGCGCTGAAGATGGCGCCACCGATCAGCGCGGATCAGGTGACATACGACGACGGCGCGCCGCAGACCGTGGATCAATATTCCAAGGACGTGTCGGCATTCCTGATGTGGGCCGCAGAGCCGCATCTGGAACAGCGCAAGCGCACCGGTTTCATGGTCATGGTGTTCCTGTTCATCTTCACGGCGCTGATCTATCTGACTAAGAAATCGGTCTACGCCCGCAAGGAACATTGAGCCGGTTTTAAATGGCTGCAATCACTGGCCCCCACGGTTTTCCGTGGGGGCTTTTTTATGGCCTCTCCGACAGAGCTGTTGTCCGATCGCAGTTCGCGCGGCTGAGGCGTTGAGGTTCTGTACCAACAGATCATGGCCGGAGGTCGCGGTCCTTTTTTGTTGGTCCGCCGCCATCAAATTGATAGGGTGGCTCGAACCTTCTGATCCATTCCCATATAAATGGAAATACCATGACCCTTATCGCTTCGGAGCTTTCCGCTGCCATCCGTTCCATTCCCGACTATCCGAAGCCGGGCATCATCTTCCGGGACATCACCACATTGCTTGGCAATCCCCGGGCTTTCCGGCGGGCGGTGGACGAGCTTGTGCAGCCCTATGCGGGAACGAAGATCGACAAGATCGCCGGCATGGAAGCGCGCGGCTTCATTCTGGGCGGGGCGGTGGCGCATCAGCTCTCGGCCGGTTTCGTGCCCATCCGCAAGAAGGGCAAGCTGCCGCACACCACGGTACGGGTTGCCTACAGCCTGGAATATGGCGTGGACGAAATGGAAATGCATGTGGACGCCGTGCAGCCCGGCGAGAAGGTCATTCTGGTCGACGACCTGATCGCGACCGGCGGTACTGCCGAAGGCGCGGTCAAGCTTTTGCGGCAGATGGGCGCGGATATCGTTTCCGCCTGTTTTGTTATCGATCTGCCCGATCTCGGTGGCCGCAAGAAACTCGAAGACCTCGGCGTCGAGGTGCGGACGCTGGTGGAATTTTCGGGACATTAAGGCGTGCGGGGCGTTACCCCCCTCTGCCCTGCCGGGCATCTCCCCCTCAAGGGGGGAGATCGGCAAGACGTACTCCCACCGCTTCATTATTAAACGTTGAGATGGGCGAGACCTTGCCACAAATCGATCTCCCCCCTTGAGGGGGAGATGCCCGGCAGGGCAGAGGGGGGGTAACGCCCCGCATGCCTCAGAGCGTTTTCGCTTTTTTTGAGTCGGGAAAACGCTCTGAGGCCTGTCCGGGGCAATCGGCAGCAGCCATTTTGCCCCGGTGGGTTTATTCGAACTCCAGAACGCCGCTCTGGAAGGTCATCACGGTTTGGCCCGACTGGTTCACGCCCTCATTGAAGGTGGTGTTCAGCCAGATGCCTGCTCTTGATTCCAGCGGGCGGGCATCGAGCAGGGTGACGAAATAGGTCACATCATCACCGGCAAACACCGGCTTCTTCCATTTGAGCTCTCGAAACCCCGGAGAGGGGCCGAGCCGCGGTGGCTCGATGCCCTGCTGTTTCAGCCTTTTGACCTCTTTTGCCCAATGGGAGAGAAAACATTTCATCCAGCCCGCGCCGGTGTGCCAGCCGGAAGCGCAGAGCGCGCCGAAAACGCTGTCTCTGGCGGCTTCGGCATCGAGATGAAAGGGCTGTGGATCAAAATCGCGGGCGAAGCGAATGATGTCTTCGGCGGAAAAATGCAGCGTGTCGAGGGTGACGCGCTCGCCGATCGGGGATAATTCTGCCAGTCTCATGCTGCAAGGCCTCCGTCTGCCCGCATCAGGAACATTACGGTGTTTTCGCCCTGCGCGACCAGAATGCCGCGCTGATTGTAAAGCTCATGGCGGAATTTCACGAGGCCGATGCCAGCGCGCGACGCGGAAGGGCGCTGTTCCAGAACGATGGATTTTCCCGAAAGCGTGTCTCCGGCCAGAACCGGCTTTTTCCAGTCGACGTAATCGATGCCGGGGCTGCCCTGCGAGGTTGAATTGGCAATATAGCTGTCTGCCATCATCCGCATCAGCAGGCTGCAGGTGTGCCAGCCTGATGCCGCCAGCCCGCCGAGAATGCTCTGACGTCCGGCTTCTTCGGAAAGATGCATGGGTTGCGGATCGAATTCGCTGGCGAAAGCAATGATCTGCTCTGCGGAAATCGATTGCGGTCCGAGGGGGAATTCCCGCCCGACGGAAAAATCCTCATAGGTGTAAATCGCGACCGGCGTCATGGCGTCCTCCCTTCGCACAGTCAATGTCGGCGCATCTAAGATGATTTTTCCCTTTACGTAAAGGTCAAATCGAAGCCGGAAATGTGGGAATGGGAAGGTGATATGAAGAGAGTTAGCGCGTCTTGCTTCTTCTCCCCGCCGGGGAGAAGGTCGCGGCAGCGGGATGAGGGGGCGAGGGTCGAGAGGTACGGCAACGTTGCCCCCTCATCCGACCCTTCGGGCCACCTTCTCCCCGGCGGGGAGAAGAAACAAGCGGCAATGTCCGGGGTAATTCGATTAGCGTTACATAACGAAACGGACCGATCACCACCCCGCCCAAACCAGATCAGGTGTTGAAGCGGAAATGGATGACGTCGCCGTCCTGAACGACATATTCCTTGCCTTCGTCGCGCCCCTTGCCGGCTTCCTTGGCGCCAACTTCGCCCTTGTAGGCGATGTAGTCGTCAAAGCCGATGGTGAAGGCGCGGATGAAGCCGCGTTCGAAATCTGTGTGGATGACGCCGGCGGCGGCGGGGGCCTTGGTGCCACGCACGATCGTCCAGGCGCGTGTTTCCTTCGGGCCAACGGTGAAATAGGTGATGAGGTCGAGCAGGTGATAGCCGGCGCGGATCAGCCGATCGAGACCGGCCTCGTTAAGACCGAGGGCCGAGAGGAATTCCTCGGCTTCATCGGCCGGAAGCTGTGCAACTTCGGCTTCGATCGCCGCCGAGATGATCACGCATTCGGCGCCCTGCTGCTTTGCCATCGCTGCGACGGCCTCGGTGTGCTCGTTGCCGGACGATGCGTCGGCTTCCGAGACGTTGCAGACATAAAGCACCGGGTGCGACGTCAGAAGATTGAGGCTTTTGAGGATTTCGATCTCCTCGGCTGCCAGCGTCTTCAAAAGCAGGCGTGCCGGCTTTCCGTCGTTCAGCAGCGCGATGACGGCTTCCATGACGGGAAGCTGGGCGAGGGATTCCTTGTCCTTGCTGCTGGCGCGCTTGCGGGTCTGCTCGACGCGGCGTTCCAGGCTTTCGAGGTCGGCGAGCATCAGTTCGGTCTCGATTGTTTCGGCATCGCCGACCGGGTTGATGCGACCTTCCACGTGGGTGATATCGTCGTCTTCAAAGCAGCGCAGTACGTGTACGACGGCATCGACTTCGCGAATATTGGCGAGGAACTTGTTGCCGAGACCTTCACCCTTCGATGCGCCGCGCACCAGGCCGGCAATGTCCACGAAGGAGATGCGGGTCGGAATGATTTCCTTCGAACCGGCGATGGCCGCAAGCTGCTGCATACGCGGATCGGGCACCGCAACCTCGCCGGTGTTCGGCTCGATGGTGCAGAAAGGATAGTTGGCGGCCTGTGCGGCGGCCGTTTTCGTCAGCGCGTTGAAGAGGGTGGACTTGCCGACATTTGGCAATCCAACGATACCGCATTTGAAGCCCATGGCTTGAAACCTGTCCGTTTGAAAGAATTCGTTGAGGAGCCTTTTGCGGAAAGGGCAGGGCAAGGTCAAGCCCGCGGGCCGATTTGGGCCGGCAAAGCCCTGCGAAAGGTGACGATTTCCGAGCAGGCTTGCCGATAGCGCGGTTGCGGCGCAATATAAGCGGGTCCAAGGCGCGATCTTTCGCCATCCAGCGGGATTTTTCCCCCTGAACCACGATGATGAACCACCATGACGAGCGACAATCATGAGTGACAGTCCTGTCGATCTCAAACCGAAACCGAAAGTCAAACCGAAGCTGGAGCGGCCGAAGCTCTACAAGGTCATGCTGCTGAATGACGACTATACGCCGCGCGAATTTGTCACCGTGGTGCTGAAGGCCGTCTTTCGCATGAGCGAGGAAACCGGCCACCGGGTGATGATGACGGCGCATCGCTTCGGCAGTGCGGTGGTTGTCGTCTGTGAGCGCGACATCGCCGAGACCAAGGCCAAGGAGGCGACCGATCTTGGCAAGGAGGCCGGTTTTCCGCTGATGTTCACCACCGAGCCGGAAGAGTAAACATTAGTCCGGCCGGATCTGAAAGCCGGTCTTGTTCTGCACAAAACCGCAACTTTCGTAAAAGGCATGAACTGCGGGGTCGTCGCGGCCCGTCAGCAGCATGACCTTGTAACAGTTTACGGCAAAGGCGGCCTCGATGGCATGGCGGACGACCATGCGGCCATATCCCCGGCCGCGAAGCGCTTCCAGCGTCACCACATTCTCGATGAGAGCATAGGGTCGGGCGGCGCGTGTCAGGTTTGGAACAATCAGAAGCGTGGCGGTCGCAACCGGCTGTCCGTCATGCATTGCCAAAAACACGGTCAGGCCGGGCTGGTTGAGCATGGCGGCGAAGGGCGCACCAGCCTCATGCGTCGTCAATTCAGGGTCCGATGGATTGAGCGCCCGGTAAAGCTCGAGCAGGCCGGGCAGATCGCCGGGACCGGCGTCGCGCAGGGCGATGGTCTCTGAAAGCATTCGAGCTAGTCCTTCTTACCGAACATTCGCTTCAGCATTTCTGCCATCGGCCCGGTTTCCGGCAGCTTTTTCGGCTGGGCGCTGTTGCGCGCCTGATGGATGTGGGACTGCCCGGCGGGTTTGGCCGCCTTTGCCGGCTTTTCTGCCTCCGGTTTGCTGCCCGTGGCAAGTGCCAGCTTGTTCATCAGCTGCGAATCCTCACCCTTCACCAGCATGGCGGCATTGTCGGCAATGGCGTCCAAAAGCGGATCGAGCCAGACCCGGTCGGCCTTGGCGAAATCGCCGAGCACGTGGCCGTGCACCCGCTCCTTGTCGCCGGGATGGCCAATGCCGAGGCGCAGGCGGCGGTAATCCTTGCCGCAATGGGCATCGAGCGATTTCAGGCCATTATGGCCGCCATGACCGCCGCCCGTCTTGATGCGCGTGCGGCCGGCGAGAAGATCGAGTTCATCATGGATGGCGATGATGTCGCCGGGCGCCAGCTTGAAGAAGCGCATGGCCTCGCCGACGGACTCGCCGGAAAGGTTCATATAGGTGAGCGGCTTCATCAGCAGAACCTTCTCACCGCCGATCTCACCTTCGGAAATCTCCGCCTTGAACTTTCTCGCCCACGGCGAAAAGGAGGGCAGGCGCTGCAGCGCGTCGACGGCCATGAAACCAATATTGTGGCGGTTTCCCGCATATTGTGCGCCGGGATTACCAAGTCCTGCGATGATCTTCATGGGGCATGTCCGCGTTTTACCTGATGCTGCTGTTGTCACCATCCCGAAATCCGCCGGCTGTCAATCTTTTTATGGATTTGCGGGATGTCGCTTCAGGGGCTGACGAGATTGTAGCGGTCGAATATCCGCTGCTGCGTTCCATCAGCGATCAGCCTGTCCAGCCGCGCCTGCAACTTTGCGATAAGCGCGTCGGGAACGCTTTTGTTGCAGGCTAGGCCCAGCTGTTGCCGCGTCAGGGTAATCACTTCCCTGAACGTGCCAACCGGCAGGCTTTTGAAGGTACTTTCCGACATGGGCATCAGGTCGATGCGCCCCGCTTTCAGCTTGTGAAGCGTGATCTGGAAATCGGCGCCGACATCCACCTGCGGGAAGCCGAGCGTTTCCAGAAGGGTTTCGGTATAGTCGCCACGCTGGGTGCCGACGCGGTATTTCTTCGCGTCCTCAAGGCTGGAGACATTGATATCCGCTTTGCGGCGCGCCACGAGAATGTTGCGATCGCTGTGAATAGGCGAGACCCATTTGAAGAGTTTTTCCCGCTCCGGCGTTCGCGCCGTGGCGAAGACGCAATACATGGTCTGTGTCGTGGCCAGGGCAATTGCCCGCGCCCAGGGCATGACAGCGACTTCATAACTGGTGCCGGTTTCCTCCAGCACGATCTTCAGCTGATCGAAATAAACACCGTGCACGCTGCCGTCGGCGGCCTGCTGATTATACGGGGGATAGACTTCTGTCGTCAGGAAAAGCTTGGCCGCGCTGGCCGGCCCTGGGGCGAACAGGAGTGCGAGAGCAAGAAAGATCAGACAAATGCGGATCAATCCCATGGCTCTTCCCACCGCCTCACGCTTGCCGTGCCGCGACGCGGCCAATATCGGATATTGTGTCCAATGTCTTGATCAGCCGTTCGAGGGGCTGTGGCCTTGCGAAGAAATAACCCTGTCCGTAGTCAGCGCCTATTTCCGTCAGAAGTTCCTTCTGCTCTTCCGTCTCGACGCCCTCTGCGATGACGGTGCAGTTCATCTTGTGCGAGATGGCCGCTATGCCTTCGACCAGCATGCGGTTGCGCTGCCTGATTTCCACTGCGTCGTCGCAGATGGAGCGGGTGAAGGACTGGTCGATCTTGACGATATCGACCGGAAAACGGCTGAGATAGCTGAGCGAGGAATAACCCGTGCCGAAATCATCCAGCGCGATGCGGCAGCCCAGCTGGTGAATGGCGTTGAGGATCGCCCGGATTTGCGGGTCGTCCTTCATGATGACGGCCTCGGTTATCTCGATGACCAGTCGCCTGGGAAGAATGCCGTGCCGATGCAGAACGCCGGCGATCCGCGTCGGCAAGCCCGGTTCGAATTGCAGCGGTGAAAAATTCACTGCCACATAGGTCTGTTCCAGGCCCGGCAGACGCGACAGCCTGGCAAGATTGGCGATCGACTGATCGAGAATGACATTGCCGATGCGATGGATGGTGCCGTTTTCTTCCGCAAGGCTGATAATGGCGGCGGGGGAGAGCAGACCCTTTTCCGGGTGGTTGAGACGCAGCAAGGCCTCGAAGCCCGCCGTTCCGCCGGTTGCGAGGTCTTGAATTGGCTGGAAATGCGCCTCGAACCAGTCTTCGGAAAGCGCCTGTGCGATATCCCGCTCCAGTTCCGCATGTTCGCGGGCCCGGTCCATGATCGAACTGTCGAAGATCTGCGAGCCGTTCTTGCCCGTTCTTTTGCGGCTATACATGGCCATGTCGGCATTTTGCAGAAGCTCGGCGGCGCTGGTGGCGTGCAGAGGATAAACCGCCATGCCGATGCTGGCGCTGAGGCGGATGCTGTTGCTGCCGATCTCAAAAGGCGTATCCAGTATGGCGCAAATCCGCTCGCAGAACTGCAAGGCGCGCTCTTCTACCGTGTCGCCGGCAAGCAGGATGGCGAATTCATCGCCGCCCAGACGCGACGCGCTGTCCAGCGGTGTCAGCAGGGGTTCGAGTTTCAGCGTGAATTCACGCAGAACCGCGTCGCCCACCGCATGGCCGAGATTGTCGTTAATGGCCTTGAACCGGTCCAGATCGATGAACAGGCAGGCCAGTTCGCTAGCGTTCCTGTCCGCTTCACGGATTTGCAGGTCGAGGATCGACTCAAAACCCTGACGGTTGAAGAGGCCGGTCAGATGGTCGGAAATGGCCTGTTGGCGGTTGCGTTTTTCCGACTGGCGCAATTCGGTCACGTCAGTCATGACGCAGAGGCATGTGCTCTGCTGTGCCGCGTCGCCGGAATCGAGGGCTTTTTCGAGGATGAGCGCATCCATGACGCTGCCACCCATGCAATGAAAGCGGATGGTGATGCCGACATGCGAAGCCTCGGGCGACTGTTGCGTCGCCTTGCGTTCCTGGAACAGGGAACGGTCATCCGGGTGGATAAGATCGGCGAAGTTGAGGCCGAGTATCCTGGCACGGTCATAACCCGTCGCCTGCACCCAATAATCGCTGACTGCGGCAATCCGATCGTGCCTGTCGAGCGAGAACAGCATGGCGGGTGTCCGGTTGTAGATTTCCGTCTTGCGCTCATGGGCGTTCTTGATCTCCAGCTCTTCCTTTTCAAGCTGGGTCTGCATTTCGTTGAAGCTTTTCGCCAGCCGGCCGATCTCATCCTTTGAGCGCCAGTCGACATGGTGGCGGGAGCCGAGACGCCGTGTCGCCTCTATCGCTGCCGCAAGCCGCATCAGCGGGCGGATGACCATGAAGCGGTTGCCGGCAATGGCCGCCAGAACGATGGTCAAGATGGCCAGAACGAAAATCGTGATGAAAGCCATCTCGGTGCGGCTGAGAGAGGTGAGAAGGCTGACATTGTCATAATAGACCGTCAGTTCACCGACAGTGACCGTGCCCTTCGTCGTCTTGTAAGTTACCTCGCGCGTCGTCGAGGCGGCATCCTGAATAATGTCGCTACCAGCCGTCTGCACGATATCGAGCTGGCCGGACGTATCCTTGACCTCGACCATCTTGATCATCGGGTCGGAAACAAGGGTTCCGGTAATCTGATTTATGGTGTCGTCGTCCATATCCCAAAGGGGACGGGCGAGCGCCTGCGAATTTGTCGACAGCAGAATCTCAAGGTGATTGCGCTGGCTACGGATGGCCTCGTTGTAGGAGAGCGTCAGCAAAAGCGTAAAGAGCGGAGCGACCACTGTAAGAAGTGCGCCGGAAACAATCGCGATAAAGCGGCTTTCGACGGAATGAGCCATGTTAGATTGCAGCTACCCTTTGCCCCAGAATTTTTGCGCGCCATTTTCGTCCGTCCGGAGTTTCCACAACGGCGCAAGGGTATCGTTTCATGGAAGTGTTAATCGACGCTAAAACAGGGTGGGCATCCCGCATGGTCCGCAGGTTTTCTGTCTTTAAAGTTCATAAAAACTAAAAGGCCCGTTCCGAAAACGGAACGGGCCTCAATGCGCAAAGCTATCCGGCCTTGCGGCCACCGATTATTCTTCGGAAGCTTCTTCGGTCGTTTCTTCTGCAACGCCTGCGGCCGGAGCGACGATCGTTGCGATCGTGAAGTCACGGTCGGCGATCACAGGCGAGATGTTCTTCGGCAGCTTCACATTCGAAATGTGGACGCTGTCGCCGATCTTCAGACCAGACAGATCAACCGTGATGAATTCCGGAATGTCGTTGGCCGGGCAGTGGAATTCCACCGTGTGGCGAACGATGTTCAGAACGCCGCCGATCTTGATGTCCGACTTTTCTTCGTTTTCGAAGTGAACCGGAACTTCAACGTTGACGAGCGTGTTGCCCGAAACGCGCAGGAAGTCGACGTGCATGGTGAAGTCGCGGACCGGATCAAGCTGGTAATCCTTCGGGAGAACCTTGATCTTCTTGCCGTCGACGTCGATGATCGCAACCGTCGTCATGAAACCGCCAGCGTGGATACGCTTGGTGACTTCGTTGGTCGACAGGGCGATGGAAATGGGGGCCTGCTTGTCACCATAGATGACAGCGGGAATCAAACCGTTGCGGCGAAGTTCACGAGAGGACCCCTTACCAACTCGTTCGCGCGCCTCGGCCTTGAGCTCATACGATTCTTTGCTCATGGCAATTCCTTTCGAGGTTATATGGAGAGTTCACGCCGACAGTGCGGCCTGAACTGGAGAGGCCATAAAGCCATCCCGCCCGCGTTGCCTCCAAGGGTGTCTACACGGGTGCGGGCGCTATAATACAAAAGGGCCATAAAGACAAGAGCAGCCCGCTTTTCACGGGCATCTAGTCAGGATTTTATTAGTTACAACTAATTCACTCGTTTGTTGCAACTTTTAATATGTGCTTATCCATGCATATAAACTCGCTGAAAACCTGGCAAATGATAAAGCTGCACAAAATTCCAATTGTGTAGATAACAATGCTGACAGTTCTCCAGTGCCTCGCCATCGATCATGACTTCCGATACACCGCCGCAGCGGTCTTCGTCTGCATGCTGGGAAGCTTCGTGACGATACGTCTTTTTTCGAGGGCGCGTCTGGCGACCGGGCTCCAGAAGGTCAATTGGCTGTTTCTGGCGGGCGTGAATGGCGGTGCTGCAATATGGACCACCCATTTTGTGGCGATGCTGGGTTATTCCGCGGCAGGCGAGGTGGGTTACGATCCCTATCTGACGGGACTTTCGCTTCTTATCGCCATTACCACGACGACCGCCGGCTTCGGCATTTCCGCCTATGCCGGACGCAGCGTGCTGGTGGAAGCCGGTGGCGTCATCCTGGGTCTTGGTATTGCGGCGATGCACTACACCGGCATGGCTGCTTATAATGTACAGGGCATGATTTTCTGGAACCAGACTTATGTCATCGCCTCGCTGGTGCTGGGGGCGGTGCTGGGGGCGATTGCGGTCAACAGAGTGGCGCGGCCGCTTAACCGGTTCTGCCAATATAGTGCGGTGACGTTTCTGATCCTGGCCATCGCCTCGATGCATTATACCGGCATGGCCTCGATGTCCTTCGCGTTTGATCCTCGCGTCGTCATTCCCGAGAATCTGCTGCCGCCGGCCATCATGGGCGGAGGTGCCATCGCGGTCACGCTTCTGCTGCTGGCGCTCGGTCTTTCCACTTATGTCATCGATGCCCAGTCCACCCAGCAGGCGGTTGCCCGCTATCGTCATCTTTCGCTGCACGATCCGCTGACGGGCATTCCCAACCGCGCGGCCTTCATCGAACATCTCAACCGCCGCACACGCCATCTCTCCCTGGGCGCGCATACCGCACTTCTGTCCATCGATCTCGATCGCTTCAAGGAGATCAACGACGTGCACGGTCACGCCGCGGGCGACGCGGTGCTGCGCGCCATTGCCGACCGGGCGAGTTCCGTGCTGAAGGCCGGAGAGTTTCTGGCGCGCATGGGTGGCGATGAATTCGTGGCGATGACCCATTCCTATTATACCCGCGCCGATGGTGCGGAATTCGCCCAGAGACTGATCGAGCAGATCAGCAAGCCGGTCGAGTGGAATGGGCAGACATTTTCCGTGGGCGCAAGTGTGGGTATATCCGTCCGCAACAGCGGCGCCATTGACGCCGATACGCTGATGGCGCAGGCCGATGTCGCCATGTATCGGGCAAAAAGCGGTAGTTCGGATACGATCTGCTTCTACGACAAATCCATGGACGAGGCCGCCCGCGAGCGCAACGCGCTTGCCATCGCCATGCGCAGTGGTCTCGCCAATAAGGAGTTCGAGCTTTACTACCAGCAGCAGAACGATACCAAAAGCGGCAGCATTGTCGGTTTCGAGGCGCTCTTACGCTGGAAACATCCCGAGCGGGGCATGATCTCTCCCGCCGAGTTCATTCCGATTGCCGAACAGACCGGCTTTATCGTCGAACTCGGCGAATGGGTCCTGCGGGAAGCCTGCGTGCAGGCGGCGCTGTGGAAGAAATCGCTTGCCATCGCCGTGAACGTCGCGCCGCAGCAGCTCGCGGACAATGATTTCCCTGAAAAGGTGGAGAGGATCATTCTGGAGACGGGACTTGCGCCGGAAAGGCTTGAGCTGGAAATCACCGAAGGCAGCATCATCGCCGACCATCGCCACGCGCTTGTCACGATCCGCAAACTCAAGGCGCTCGGCGTCAAGATCGCCATGGACGACTACGGCACGGGCTATTCTTCGCTATCGACCCTGCAGAGTTTCCCTTTCGACAAGATCAAGATCGACCGTGCTTTCATCGACGGCCTGGCGACCAACGTACAGTCGGAGGCGATTGTCCGCTCGACGCTCATTCTGGCGCATAGTCTCAATATTCCGGTGCTGGCGGAAGGGGTGGAGACCAAGGCCCATATCGAATTCCTGCGCCGTGAAGGCTGCCTGCAGGTGCAGGGCTTCTTTTTCGGCAAGCCCGGTCCGCTGAACTCCATCGCCAATCTCGTCGATGACACGTTTCTTTCGGTTGAGGAGGAAACCGACGTGAGTGACGGCCGGCGTTACTTCAAGACGGCTCGATAGGCTGGCCGCAGCCCGCGGTTGCGCCCGGCCTTGCCGGTCGCAAAGTTTTTAGTTGAAACATGAACGCTTCCAGCGCACCATCGCCGAAAAGCTTTGGGAGGAGCGTATGCCGACCGACATCGCCCATGCAGAACGCGTGTATGAAACAGCGCGCCACCGTTCCGCAGCCGCAAGTTCTCCGATTGTCGCTTCATGGCGCCGCTGCATGGTCAAGCATCGTCTTGCGCCGGAGGAAAACCGCAAACCGATCTTCCTCAGCGAGTTCGAATTTCGCCGCGCCCGCGAAAGTGCTGCGGGCCTGATCGCCGAAAGCACCGACGAACTCGACCGCATCTTTCACAGCGTCGGCAAATCCGGCTGCTGCCTGCTTTTGACCGATGCGCAGGGCGTTGCGCTGGAACGGCGGGGTGCTGCCAGCGACGACCGGGATTTCCGCGCGCTCGGTCTCTGGTCCGGCGCCGTCTGGAGCGAAGCGAGCGTCGGTACGAACGGCATCGGCACGGCGCTTGTCGACGAGCGCTCGGTGGTGGTCTATCGCGACCAGCATTTCTTTACGTCGAACACCGAACTCTGCTGCACCACCGCGCCGATCCGCGATCACACCGGCCGGGTGACGGGTGCGCTCGATATTTCCACCTGCCGTGACGACATCAACGAAATGACTTTCTCCTTCGTCACCCAGGCGGTGAGGGATGCGGCGCAGCGCATCGAGGGCAATCTTTTCCGCCGTGCCTTTCCCGGCGCACGCATCGTCGTTGTGCCGACCGGTTTCGGTGCGGCGCTTTCGCTGCTGGCGGTGGATCAGGACGATCTCGTTCTCGGTGCGACACGTGCCGCCCGTCTTGCGCTGAAGCTCGACGACCATGCCATCGCGCAGGGTTTGCCCGCTGCCGATATTCTGCAGGAAGAGCGTCATGACAGCGGTTCCGACCTTGCGGAAGCGGAGCGTTCGGCACTGCGGCGGGTTCTGTCACGCACCAATGGCAATGTCACGCAGGCCGCATCCCTGCTCGGCATCAGCCGCGCCACGCTGCATCGCAAGATGAAGAAGCTTGCCGTGCATTGAGGCTGTTTAAGCTGTCCTGCGGCGGGTCTGTCGCAGATGTGAGACAATGTGCGCTGCGGAACCGCGCCGCCCCTCTACCCGACCGTACTATCTAGGCCCACCTTCCTCTCATGCGGTCCGTCGCGGATCGTTTTCATCAGGGAGGATGAAATCATGAATATTCAGGTTCAGCAGAAAGCCGGCGAAGCGCCCTTCAAGCTGAAATACGGCAATTACATCGGCGGCAAATGGGTGGAGCCGAAATCCGGCCGCTACATGGACAATCTTTCCCCCGTCACTGGCCACAAGATCTGCGAAGTTCCGCGTTCAGATGCATCCGATATCGAATTTGCGCTGGATGCCGCCCACAAGGCCCGCGACAAATGGGGCAAGACGAGCATAACCGAGCGTTCCAATATCCTGCTCAAGATCGCCCAGCGCATCGAGGAAAATCTCGACCTCATCGCCCGGGCCGAAACCTGGGATAACGGCAAGCCGCTGCGCGAGACCACCAATGCGGATATTCCGCTGGCCATCGACCATTTCCGTTATTTTGCGGGCTGCATCCGTGCGCAGGAAGGCACGATCGGCCAAATCGACAACGACACCGTCGCCTATCATTTCCATGAGCCGCTTGGTGTTGTCGGCCAGATCATTCCGTGGAACTTCCCGATCCTCATGGCCGCCTGGAAGCTTGCACCCGCGCTTGCCGCCGGCAATTGCGTGGTGCTGAAACCGGCGGAACAGACACCTGCTTCCATTCTGGTGGTGATGGAACTGATCGAAGATCTGCTGCCGCCCGGCGTCCTCAACATCGTCAACGGCACGGGCCTCGAAGCCGGCAAGCCACTGGCGCAGAGCAACCGCATCGCCAAGATCGCCTTTACCGGTTCCACCTCGGTCGGCAAGGAAATCATGCGTTATGCGGCCGACAACGTCACCAACATCACGCTGGAGCTGGGCGGCAAGTCGCCGAACATCTTCTTTGCCGATGTGATGAACGAGGACGATGCCTTCCTTGACAAGGCGCTCGAAGGTTTCGCCTTCTTCGCGCTCAACCAGGGGGAGGTCTGCACCTGCCCGTCGCGTGCGCTGGTGCATGAATCGATCTATGACCGCTTCATGGAAAAGGCCATCAAGCGCGTTCAGGCCATCAGCCAGGACGATCCGCTCAATCCGTCGACCATGCTGGGCGCACAGGCCTCGCAGGAACAGTTCGACAAGATCATGAGCTATCTTGAAATCGGCAAGAAGGAAGGTGCCAAGGTGCTGACCGGCGGCGACCGCAAGACGCTGACCGGCGACCTCAAGGACGGCTATTATATCCAGCCGACCGTCTTTGAGGGCAATAACAAGATGCGCGTCTTCCAGGAGGAAATCTTCGGTCCTGTCGTTTCCGTCACCACTTTCAAGACAGTGGAAGAGGCGCTCGAAATCGCCAATGACACCGTCTACGGACTGGGTGCCGGCGTCTGGAGCCGTGACACCAATATTGCCTATCGGGCTGGTCGCGGCATCGAGGCGGGTCGTGTGTGGACCAATTGCTACCACGTCTATCCGGCGGGTGCGGCATTCGGCGGCTACAAGCAGTCGGGCATCGGTCGCGAGACCCACAAGATGATGCTCGATCACTACCAGCAGACCAAGAACCTGCTCGTTTCCTACAGCCCGAACAAGGTCGGTTTCTTCTGAGCTCCTCCCCGGAAGCCGGCAAGGGTCATCGTGATCTCCCGTCGCCGGCGCGTTCCCAGGGGCTTTGGCCCCTGGGAGCCCGGTACAAATAAAAAGGCCGGAGGTTTTGCCTCCGGCCTTTTTCGTTGCAGCTTATGCCGCGTAACGCTGGTCCCGCTGTTGGCTATGGCCGACGGAGAATTGCCCTACCTGTTCGGTCAGGCCATCCGCCTCGTTTGCCAGCGAGAAGGCCGCTGCCGTGGTTTCCTCCACCATGGCCGCATTCTGCTGTGTCACATGATCGAGTTCATTGACGGAGGCATTAATTTCGCCGAGGCGACCGGACTGTTCGCGCGATGCGGTGGCAATCGCGCCGATCTGGTCGTTGACCGACTGGATGCGTTTCTGGATCTGCTCGAGGCTTTCGCCGGTCTTCAGCACCAGCGCCACGCCGCTTTCCACATCACCCGCCGAGGTGGCGATCAGTGTGGTGATGTCGCGGGCGGCGGCTGCCGATTTCTGGGCGAGCTCGCGAACTTCCTGCGCCACGACAGCAAAGCCCTTTCCGGCTTCACCGGCACGCGCCGCTTCCACGCCGGCATTCAGCGCCAAAAGGTTGGTCTGGAAGGCGATCTGGTCGATGACATCGATGATCTGGCGGATCTTGGACGAAGAGGTCTCGATACGCTCCATGGCGACGATCGCTTCTTTCACGACAGCCGTGGATTTATGGGCGTCCTGCATGGTTTCCGCCGTCGTACCGACTGCGACATCGCAGCGTGAAAGCGAAACATTGACGGCCTGCGTCATGTCGCCGAGAGCCGCTGCGGCTTCTTCAAGGGCGGCCGCCTGACGTTCCGTGCGCCGCGACAGATCTTCCGATGCGCTTTTCAGCTCGCCGGAGCCGGAGCGGATGGCATTGGCGCTTTCGCCGATATTGGAGATTGTCGCTTCCAGCCCCGCCATCGAGTTGTTGAAGTCGATGCGCAGATGATCGAGCGAAGGTACGAAGGATTTTTCAATACGCAGATCGAGCCTGCCGGCTGCAAGATGGGCAAGGCCGGAGGCAAGCGCATCGACCGCCTCTTCCAGTTCCTTGGCGCTTCTCGCCTTTTCCATTTCCCGCTGGGCGCGTTCCTCGTCCAGTTCCTCGCTCTTGCGATGGGACTCGGCTTCCATGTTCTGCTTGTCCAGAATGCCCTGACGGAAGGATTCCAGCGCGCGCGCCATGGTGCCGATCTCGTCGCCACGGGAAACCGCCTTGATTTCGATGTTGTTTTCACCGCCGTTCAGGCGTTCCATCAGCCCGGCAAGGCCGGTCAGCGGTTTGGTGAGGCTGGCGGACACGAAGATACCGACAAGTGTCATGACAGCGAGCACCGCCAGTGTCGCCAGCGTCGCCCAGAAGGCCAGATCATTGGCGGCGGCGAGAACCTTGCTTTCCTGCTGGCCGATTGCCAGAAGATGCTTCTGTCCGAAGACGGAGACCGGGCGATAGGCATAGAAGATGTTGCCCGCAGGCGTATGCGCCATTACCGTTCCGGCATCGCTGGTGCCGGAGAGGGCCGCGAGGCTTTCGGAAACGGCGGCGTCTGCGCCGCCCGAAAGCACGCCTGCCCGGCGTTTGCCATCTGCTGTCAAGAGAACGGCGTCATCGATGGACTTGCCGGTTTCCTCAGGCGTGACCACCGCACCGATGCGGTCGGCTGAAATGCGCATGATGACGGCGCCCTTGCGCTGCAACTGGCCCCAGTTGGAGACCGCGAGCGGCATGCCGACCATGGCCGAATCATTCGCTCCGCCGGTAAATCCCGTCGTGCTGACGATACCGTCCTTGCCGGCTTCCACGCGGTCGAACAATTCCTTGATCGCGCTGTTCTCCGGGTCCGTGACATTGGTCAGGAAGTTCTTGCCCTTGGTGACGGAATAGATAATCAGCCCGGTCTTGTCGATCACATAGATATCGCTGACCCGGGTGTTGCGCCAGACGCTGGCGATGGTCGCGTTGATTGTCGCGTGGCGAATGGCGTAGAGCAACCGCAATCCTTCGCCGTTGAAGGAGGCGCGCTCCTCCTCGGAGACACCTTCGCGGCGGAAGGCCTGGATGATCGCATCCTTTTCCGTCGGCACGACATTGGTCATGGTTTCCAGCGCCTGGGCGATAGCGGCATTCTGCGACAGTTCGGAAATGCTCTGTTCAACCCGCAGCGTATAGGCATCAAGCTGCTTGGACTGGTTTCCTGCAACCGTCTCCAGCCTTATTTTGCTGGCGTCGATCAGGCCCGACTTGCCCATCTCATAGGACAGCAGCCCCACGGACAGGCAGGAAACCAGCGTTGCGCCCGTGACGAGCGCCGCAAATTTAGCCTTGATTGACAATGATTTAGCTCTGACAGCAGTCGGATTTGCACCCGGCATCTGTTTCCTCCCCCAAAAAAACGTTGCCGCAGCGTCGCAACAATTGTTTACGGCCACGTTAAAGGGCTGAAATTTGTATGATTATTTCCCGCATACCGCGAAAAAATCGCTGACCTGCAGCGGTGTCGCGCCCGTAATAAAACTGCAACAGAACGGGCGCATACCGTGCAAAGTTCAACGGTCGTTCATGTTCATGCAAGCTTTTCGCGCTCCATCTCCTGCCACTATCGATGATGTTTGCGGAACCCGCGCAGACGGATGTGACGGAGCCACCTTGCGATCGACGCCGGATTTCGCCGTTATCGTGCCCATGCACAATGAAGAAGCGAGTGTGGAAACGCTCGTGGCGGAGATTGTGGCTGCGTGCCAGCCGGTCGGCCAGTTCGAGATCGTCGTGGTGGATGACGCCTCCTCCGACCGCACGGCGGATGCCGTTCTTGCGCTCGGCGATCGTTATCCCATGCTGCGGCTGGTGCGGCACAACCGTCAGGGCGGGCAATCGGCGGCGATCCATAGTGGTGTACAGGCGGCGCGCGCGCCTGTTATCTGCATGCTTGACGGCGATGGCCAGAACCCGCCGGACAATCTGCCTGCACTTCTCGCGCCGCTTCTTTCCGCCAATGCCGCCGGCCGTCTCGGGCTCGTCGCCGGCCAACGCGTTGGCCGACGCGATACGCTTGGAAAACGGCTTTCTTCCCGCTTCGCCAATGGGCTTCGGGCACGGATATTGAAGGACGGAACGCGCGACACCGGCTGCGGCCTCAAGGCCTTCCGCCGCGACGCCTACCTCGCCTTGCCCTATTTCGATCACCATCACCGCTATTTCCCGGCGCTGTTTAATCGCGACGGCTGGCAGGTCGCCCATGTCGATGTGACGCACCGTGCGCGGCAGCATGGCAATTCCCACTACACCAATATCGGCCGCGCGCTTGTCGGCATTCACGATCTGATCGGCGTTGCCTGGCTGTTGCGCCGGCGCAAGCGGGCAAGCTGGGCCGAAACTTTCAAAACGGAGACATCGCCGTGAATACACCGGCCATATGGTCCATGCTGCATGTGAACAGCTGGGAGGAATTTCTCTGGGTCATGACCGGCTTCATGGGCCAGATGCTGTTCACCATGCGTTTTCTGGTTCAGTGGATTTCGTCGGAACGGGCCAACCGTTCGGTCATCCCGGTGGCCTTCTGGTATTTTTCCGTTCTCGGCGGCCTTGTGCTGTTGTCCTATGCGGTTTGGCGTCGCGACCCGGTCTTCATCATCGGACAGGCGTCCGGCCTGTTCATCTATGCCCGAAATCTCTGGTTGATCCATGCAGAACGCCGCCAGCATGCATGACGGGACAGCGGCTTTGCCCTATGCGCAGGCGAGCCAGCAGCGCCAATGGATGACGCTGGCGCTTACGGCCATCGTGCTTGTGACGGCGCTGCGCGTCCTCGGTCTTGCCTTCAATCGAACCGATCTGTTCGTTGATGAGGCGCAATATTGGCTGTGGGGCCGGGAGATGGCTCTCGGCGCTTATTCCAAACCGCCGCTGATCGGCTGGCTCATCCGCGCCTTCAGCATTCTGGGCGGTGGCGAGGGCACTTTTCAGGTGCGGCTGGCCGCACCCGTGGTGCATGGCATCGCTGCGGCGGCCATCCTTGTTCTCGGACGAATGATCTACGATGTCAGGCTGGCTTCGCTCGCCGCCGTCGTCTATCTGACGCTGCCCGCCGTGACGCTTGGCAGCCTGCTGATCTCGACCGATACGCCGATGATGCTGTTCATCGTGCTGTCGATGATCTGCGTGCGCAAATTGGCGCAGGCCCGCAGTGAGGGCAGGGCGGCGGTGGGCTGGAGCGTTGCGCTCGGTCTCTGTTTCGGCCTCGGCCTGATGTCGAAATATGCGATGATCTATTTTCTGCCATGCTTCATCGCAGCTGGCTGGCTTTGCATGGGCTGGCGCATCCGGCTGCGGGACGCAGGCGTTGCCGCCCTTGTTTGCGTCGCGGTCATCGCTCCCAATCTGTGGTGGAATGCGGCGCATGATTTCATGACCGCGCGCCATACGGCTGACAATGCCAACTGGCATGGCGTTCAGCTGAAAATCGGTCCGGCGCTTGAGTTTTTCTTCTCGCAGGCGGGTGTTGTCGGGCCGTTCGTCTTTGTCGCCATGATTGTAGCGACATTGCGCGCCAAGAATGCCGAAACCCGGGCGCTGGTCGTTCTTTCGGTGCCGATCGTGCTTTTGATCACGGCGCAGGGGTTGATGTCGCGGGCCCTCGCCAACTGGGCCGTCGGGGCTTATGCGGCGGGTGTGCTTCTGGCGGTGCCGGTACTGGCATCCCGACGCTGGCTGACGGTTTCCACCCTCGTGCTTGGTGGTATTGTCGCCGTCGTGCTGCCCGTCATGACAATTGCCGGGACGGAACTGCGCCTGCCGAGCGGTGAATTGGCGATGAAGCGTTATCTCGGCCGGTCGGAATTGGTGTCTACCGGTTTTACGCGGGCGAAGGAAACGGGGGCGGATGCCATTGTCGCTTCCGATCGCTCCATATTGGCCGAGCTTTTTTATCAGTTGCGGGACGAAAAACAGGTGCTGACGCGCGCATTGCCGGAAACCGGCGTGCCTTCCAGCCACTACGCGCTTCTTTATCCGTTGAAAGCCGGTGAGGCGAAAAATCCCCTGTTCCTGGCAAGCATGGATGGTCTGCCGGCCTGCCTGACCGGCGAAGCGCCGGTTGTGCGCTGGACCGCCGGGCCGGGCTTCCTCGAAGGCAGGGAAATCGGGCTATGGCGCCTGCCGCCGCAATGCATTCCGGGAGGCGCCAATGGACAATGATCTTTCGCATATGCGGATCACGATCTGGGTAATGTTCGTCACCCTGGCGCTTGTCATCCTGTTTGCGACCTTTCCCTCTATCGATCTTGGGGTTTCTTCCCTGTTCTTTTCTCCCGAGGGGCGTTTGTGGTCTGGCCGCGAACCGCTTCCCGAGTGGTTTCGCGATACATTGCGCGAGCTGACGGAACTCGCCACCATTTTGGCCTTCATCGTCTTTATCGGCAACATCCGGCTCGGTTCCGTGCAGCGTACCGGTTGGCGCGTCTGGGCGTTCCTCTGCGGGCCGGTTGTTTTGTGTGCCGGGCTTCTGGTCAACGGCGTGCTGAAAGCCAATGTTGGTCGTGCCCGGCCATTCAGCGTCAGCGATTTCGGCGGGCAGCAGCTTTTCACACCGCCCTTTCAGTTCAGCACGCAGTGTTTTTCGAACTGTTCGTTTTCGTCGGGGGAAACGGCACTGATCGCCAGCTTTTTCCTACCGCTCTGCGCGCTTGTCTGGCCCCGCCTGAAATGGCGCGGTCGTGTTGTGATGGGCAGCTTCGCCGCCGGTGCAGTCATCTTCATGTCCGGTCTTCGTATCGCGGCCGGCGGGCATTTCCTCAGCGATGTGGTGATGTCTGTGCTGTTTTCAGCACTGACGACGCTGTTTCTCTACCGGGCGCTGGCAATCGGTCGCCATCGACATCTGTTTACGAGTGATGCCGTTACGGCCGATACCGTCAGCCTGTGGCGCAATGGCAGCCATGCCGTGCGTGTGCGGGCCCGGCGCTGGTGGCCGAAAATCAAGGCCGCCGCCACACGCCTGCAGCGTCCGCCGGATGCGGGCGCGGCATCGTCTTGAGTGGCGTAGAATAATTTTTGCGATTGCGCTTTAACGCGTCAATGGTTTCCGTGAGGCGAAAGGCAGCGACCTTTGGTCGAGAACACGTGCTGCAGGGCGGCTTGTGTTCCCAACAATATAAATAGTGCGATTTTTTTGCTTGAAACGCGCATGCGTTCAGCGGACGCTCGGATGCGAGGTTTTCAAACCCTCAGTCATCCTCGGGCTTGACCCGAGGATCCATAATTCGTTGAAATCAAAGGATCCTCGGGTCAAGCCCGAGGATGACTGAGCGCGAGGAGATGACGGCAGCGTCAGTCGAACAGGCCGGACACCGACTGTTCCTGCGCGGTGCGGTTGATTGCTTCACCGAGCAGGCCCGCCGTGCTGATGACTCGGATATTATGCGCGGATTGCACACCGGTGGTCGGCTGGATGCTGTCGGTGATGACGAGTTCGCGCAGCTTCGAGGAGGCCACGCGGGCAACTGCGCCGCCGGAAAGTACGCCGTGGGTAATATAGGCGGTGACGCTGGTGGCGCCTTTCTTCAGCAGCGCTTCGGCTGCATTGCAAAGCGTGCCGCCGGAGTCGATGATGTCATCGATCAGGATGCAATCCTTGCCGGAAACATCACCGATAACGTTCATGACTTCGGATTCACCCGGACGGTCGCGGCGCTTGTCGACGATGGCCAGCAGACAGTCCAGACGCTTCGACAGGGCGCGGGCGCGCACCACGCCGCCGACGTCAGGTGAAACGACCATGACGTTGTTGGTGTCGTAATGTTCCTTGATGTCGCGGGCCAGAATGGGGGCTGCGAACAGATTGTCGGTCGGGATGTCGAAAAAGCCCTGGATCTGGCCGGCGTGAAGATCGAGCGTCAAGACGCGGTCGGCGCCGGCTTCGGTGATCAGATTGGCGACGAGTTTGGCGGAAATCGGGGTGCGGGGGCCGGCTTTGCGATCCTGGCGGGCATAACCAAAATAGGGAAGCACCGCGGTGATGCGCTTTGCCGAAGAGCGGCGCATGGCATCGATCATGATGAGCAGTTCCATCAGATGATCATTTGCCGGAAACGATGTGGACTGAACGACGAAAACGTCCTCACCACGTACGTTTTCACTGATTTCTACGAATATTTCCTGATCAGCAAACCGCTTTACGGTGGCATTTCCGAGAGGAACGTTGAGATACTTGCAGATCGCTTCGGCAAGGTGCCGGTTCGAATTGCCTGCGAAAACCTTCATTGCGGCCGCCTGTTTCCATGCCATCGCCTTGCGCTACGGAAGTCTGTCTGCCGTAACCAAGCGTCGTTCAAGGGGAGGAACATCCGGCCGAAAAGCCTTTGCCGGACACGCCTTGTTGCCATGCGCGCCTTAATAGCGCTGTTGCTTCCGATTGCAAGAGGACTCAGCGCTTTCGCAATGATTTTCATGAAATCTCTGTGACTTCTCCCGCCGTTTCACCTCATCCCCTTTGAGACTGCTTCCATGATGAATAGTCGTTGAGCGTTTTTGCGGCGATATCCTGCATGACCCTGTCGGTCACGGCGGCCCATGGATCGCTGCCTTTGGCGGCCACTGTCTCCTGTCCCTGAAGACGGTGGAGCCGCACACCATTGGCATCCAGAACGTCCCAGACGTAAATGACATTGACCTTGCCGCCATCGGCGAAGGCGGAGAAATATCCCTTCAGGATGTTTTCGGCCGAATTGTCGTTGGAGGCGCGGATGGTCAGTCCCTTCGCCCGTGCTTCGGCACCCAGTTGCCGCGAGAGTGGCGTGACGGCCTGAACGGGCGCGCCGATGATCGGCAGGAAGCGGATGGTATTGCCGGAACCGGCAGGAGCAAGCGAGGCCGTTTGTTGCAGGGGCGGTTGCTGGCCACCCGCAGGGGATGGTGCGGATGAAGGGGCCTGGCCAAGCGGCTCACCATACTGGCTGCCGCTGGAAAGCGCCTGTGCCTGCGCCTGCAAGGAATTCTGCGGCGCATAGGCCGGCACGGAAGATGCGGTTGCTGAAGCGCCTGCCGGCGCGCGGTCGGCAGCGGCGGCCATCTGGTCGAGATCGCCCTGGGTTACCGGCGTCGATTGTGAGGCGTTGTGGCCAACATCCACCTGCGGGGTCAGCGCCTCCGTGGTGTTGCAGCCCGAAAGGGCCAGCACCAGTGCCGGAACGGCAAGAGCTGGAAAGACAAGGGCTGGGAAAGGGGAGACACACCCCGTCCGGCTCATGTGACGTTTTCTCTCATGTTCCGCTCCTTCTTGCCCAAGGTGGCGGCAATGTAAGGGCGGTTTTCCCGCTCTGTCAAACCCGGTAGTGATTTAAGCTGTGAGAAGATCGAGGCTATGGCGCGAGAGCGGCTCCGGAGCGCCGTCCGTGGTCAGATAGGTCTGGCCGAGCGTCATGGCGGTACCGGCATCGGAGTCCATCACGATCATGTGCACGAATAGCGTCATGTCGCTGGTAATCTCCTGCGGATTGCCGGCATGGAACATCTGATGCTCCATCCAGGAAGGGGAGAAACGCGCGCCCAGCGAATAACCGCAGGAGTTCAGCCGGTGACGGGTCAATCCGCGCTCGT
This sequence comes from Agrobacterium sp. SUL3, assembly GCF_001263295.1. Taxonomy (NCBI): domain Bacteria; kingdom Pseudomonadati; phylum Pseudomonadota; class Alphaproteobacteria; order Hyphomicrobiales; family Rhizobiaceae; genus Agrobacterium; species Agrobacterium sp. SUL3. Next base: position 315,359 of record NZ_KQ414499.1, on the reverse strand, counting down.
CCATCACGCGGGCATGCACGTCGAAGACATCGCCGAAGGTCTTGCCCGGCCGCAATACGTCCTCAATGGCGGTGAGGTTTTGCAGGCAGGCGCTGTAAAGCTCCTTTTGGCGGAAATCCTGTTCGCCGATTACCACCGTGCGCATCATCGCTGCGTGGTAATGGGCGCTGACGCCGGCCCATTCCAGCGTCAGCTGGTCCTTGGTATCGAGCCTGCGGCGGCCGGCCTTGTAACGGCATAGCAACGCGTCGGCGCCGGAGCCGATGATGAATTCATTGGCGGGATAATCACCGCCGCCCGCCAGCACCGCGCCCTGCATCGCTGCGAGAATTGCGGCTTCGTCCGCGCCGGGCTTGATGAGTGGCAGCGCCGCGTCGAGGGCGTCGTCGGCCAGCTGGCCGGCCTTGCGGGCATAAGCAATCTCGGCCGGGCTTTTGACGAGCCTAAGCGTGCTGACGAGGTAGGAGGCGTCAACCATCTGGCCGAAGCTGGCAAGCTGGTTGTCCAGCAGGCGGGCGACACGGCCGGTCATGCCGTGGGTATCGTATTCCACGCCGATCTTTGCGCCGAGCAGGTCGAGGTCGCTCAGGAGATTTTTAAGATCGAGCGTCGGGTCCGCATTGGGCCGGTCGACCCAGATGAGGATATTTTCGATAATCGAGGTATTGCGCGCCTGACGCAGATCGGCCGAGCGGGTCAGCAATGTCATGGAGCCGTCCGACTTGACCACCAGCGTCTGGAAGAAGCAGTAGCCGAAGGTGTCGTAACCGGTCAGCCAATACATGCTTTCCTGCGCGAAAAGCAGCAGGGCATCCAGCTTCTCTTCCGCCATTTTTGCCATCAGCCGCTCGCGGCGGGCATCGAATTCCGAAAGCTCGAAGTGCAGGGCCATGTCAGTCCTCCAGAATTGCGATTGCGGAAATCTGCCGGCCATAATCGGGTTCGGCGCGGTGGGTGGTGCGGCGGTAGGAATAGAAACGTTCTTCGTCAGGATAGGTGCAGAGGCCGAGATTTTCCGCCTTTACGCCGGCTTTGGTCAGACGGTCGATGGTGAACCGCTTGAGATCGAAGAGGGCATGGCCCTGCTTATCCGCTTCGGTGAAATAAACCGCGTAAGCCGGATCGATATCGGTGAAGCGCGCCACATATTCCGGCCCGACCTCGTAATTGCTCTGGCTGATGGAGGGGCCGAGTGAGGCGGAGATGCGCTCGCGGCTGGCGCCCAGCTTTGTCATGGTCTCGATGGTGTTTTCGAGAACGCCGAACAATGCACCCTTCCAGCCGGCATGGGCAGCGCCCACGACACCGGCTTCGGCATCGGCAAACAGGATCGGGCCGCAATCGGCGCTCAGCACGCCAAGCACGAAACCCGGCGTCGCTGTCACCATTGCATCGGCCTGCGGGCGGTTGCCATCATAGTTTTCGTCGACCACGAGGACATCAGGGGAATGGACCTGATGCACGGTGGCGAGGCGTTCCGCGGACAGGCCGAACCATTGCGCCACGCGCCGCCGGTTTTCCTGCACAAGTTCAGGCTCGTCATGCGAGCCGAGACCGACATTGAGACCCTGATAAAGCCCTGAGGAGACGCCGCCCTGCCGGGTGAAAAAACCGTGGCGAACACGGTTTTCACTAGAGGCGGCGAGCAGGGGGCTCTGGATGGGGAGCGGCAGCGTTGCGTTCTGCATGGTGCGGGAGTTCCTTGGAGAATATCGCTGTTGGCCAGTGGGGTGCGTTAAGCGAGATGTTTCCTGTTGCTGCGGCGTTGCGCGGCGTGTGTGATGCAGTGTGCCTGCTTCGTGTGTCGCGGCGATGTTGGCCCAGAGGTTATTGCGCTGTCAATCCACCGCACGAAACGGCATGAGATGAAGCGCGGGACTTGAAACGGCGACGACCTTGAAAAGTTCCCCCATCTTGCCGGCCCCTTCGCCGGCGAGACGGTTGACCGCTTCGGCTATGTCCAGGGTCTGGTCAGGTGTTGCTTTTGCGGCAAGTGCGCTCGCCCTTTCCTTAAGGCCGAGGCCATAGAGAAAGTCACCCTGCCTCAGCGTGCCATTGATATGAACGCCGGTTGCCTGCGCTGTTTTCACGAGGCTTTCGAAATCGACGTGGCTCGTCAGGTCGGCCTCGCCCGGATGTGCCAATGGCGGGTCGAAGGCATGGTTGCGCATGGCCTGCAGGGTGTCGCCAAACCCGGCGACCAGATGGCCGTAATCGACGGCGAGCGCCGTACCGCCATGGGCCGACAGGCGCTGGCAGATGGCCGTCATCACGGCTTCGCGGGCGGGTGAAACTTCGAATATGGTGCCAAGCGGCTGTCGTTCAGGCTGCGGCGGCAAAAGGGCCGGGTCGATGCTGGCAAGGCCGGTCGAGAAGACAAGCTCGTCATTCGCATCGAGACTGACGACCCGTTCGCGAAAACCCTGCGGTGTTCTCACGAATTGCCGGATCGGAATGGCGTCGAAAAGTTCGTTCGTGACGAGGAGCAGGAAGCCTTCGGGCACCACGTCGAAACTTTCATGCCATGTCAGCCGGTCGGCATGGTCGGCAAGCGTTTCTTTCTGGATTGTGGAAAGGCGGGGACTGGTTTCAACCAGATGCACCCGCATCGTTTCGTAAAGCGGCGGCGCGATGCGGCGGATGACGCGCAGCATGTCCGACATCATGCTGCCGCGACCGGGGCCGATTTCCACCAGCTGCGTTTGAGCCGGTGCGCCGTGCCGCTGCCAGGCATGGACAACGAAAACCCCGAGCATTTCTCCGAAAAGCTGGCTGACCTCGGGTGCGGTGATGAAATCACCCGAGCGGCCGAAGGGTTCGCGGCTCTTGTAATATCCGTGTTCGGGATCAGCGAGGCAAAGCGAGAAATAATCGGTGACGCTGAGCGGACCGTTGAGCCGGATAAGGGATTTGATGCGTTGCGCAAGCGGTGTGGTCATGGCAGGCCATACCGCTCAGGCGCTTTTTGCCGCGCCGCGCGCGCGAAGGACCGCCCACAGCCCCAGAAGGAACATGGGTGTGGAAAGCACCATGCCCATGGTCAGCCAGTTGCCGGCCAGATAACCGATCTGGGCGTCCGGCTCGCGGAAGAATTCCACGAAGATGCGCGACAGCGCGTAACCGCAGACGAAGATGCCGGTGACGACGCCGGGCGTCTTCAGCGCCTTGAAGGCATAGATGGCAATGGCCAGAATGATGACGAGCACAAGGCCTTCGAGGCCAGCTTCATAAAGCTGGCTCGGGTGCCGCGCAAACGGACCGCCGGTTGGGAACACGACTGCCCATGGAACGTCGGCGATGCGCCCCCACAATTCGCCATTGATGAAATTGGCGATGCGGCCGAACAGCAGACCGATGGGTGCCACGGCCGCAATGACATCGAACATGCTCCAGACCGGGATGCCGTTCTTGCGGGCAAAGAGGATCATGGCAATGGTAGTGCCGATAAGCCCGCCATGGAACGACATGCCGCCGTTCCATATTTCCAGCGCCCGTATCGGGTTGGCGGCAACGGCGCCGAGATCGTAAAACAGGATGTAGCCGATGCGGCCGCCGAGCACGATGCCGCCCGCTGCCCACAGGATAAAATCGTCAAGATGCTGTGCCGAGATCGGCGACGTATCGTTTGGCCACAGGCGATCCGTGCGGGCGAGGCGACGGGCATAAAACCAGCCGAGCATGATGCCGGCGACGTAGGCAATGCCATACCAGTGGATCGCCAGAGGCCCGATGGAGAGCGCAACCGGATCGATATTGGGAAATGGCATGATGGCAAGTTGAGTGGGAGCGGCTAACAATCCGTATATTCCGTCATCGTTGCTGGGCGGACAACAGAATGATCCATTGCCTCAAGGGGCCGGGCGATGATGCTCACCGGTCTCCCTGACGCCAAGGAAAATGGCGATTGCCGAGGCGGCGGTCAAGGTGATTTTTCGTGAGCGGATTGCGATGCCGGGCGCTGCAGCGAAAGGCCGCATTTTTCGATTTCGCTTGCAAGGCGGCTGCCGAGCACCTACCTGAAAGGCATCAACAGCAGGGAATGGAACGCTCCCTGAACCGACGAAGGAACAGCGCCATGAGCACGACAGGCACCAACCGTATTCTGGATGAATTCGCCAAGCTGATGACCGATGCGGCCGGCGCGGCGCAGGGCGTGCGCAAGGAAGCGGAAGCCGCCCTTCATGCACAGGCCGATCGCTGGCTGAACAGTCTTGATGTCGTCAAGCGTGAGGAATTCGACGCGGTGCGTGAAATGGCCATCAAGGCGCGCGATGAAAACGACGCGCTGCGCGCCCGCATCGAGGCTCTGGAAGCAAAGCTTTCGGCCACTAACGACTGATTCTTTAGCGCTTTTTCCTGATGGGTCCCGGATCGCCTGCGATTCCGGGACTTTTTGTTTACGGGCCATGCAACCCGAACTAATCTCCGGTTGCCGTAACCAGCCTCCAGCGCGATTTTTTTGGGGCCTGTGGACACTTCCAAAAAACGCAATCGCCAGAGTCGCTTATGTATCTCGCCTGAGGTGATGGGGGAGAAGATATCCACTGTTCAAAAAGCAAAAATGGCAGCCAAGGGGTGGCAGCAGGACTCGGCCATTATACACTGATTTTAAATGATGATTCGAAACGACCTGGTAAGCTCCGGACAGGGTGAATGCGTAATTCTGTTGGTGTCGGGCAATCGTCTCAAATGTTGAATCCGGTTTGTGTGTGCGTTTTGTGCCCGGCGTTCAAAACAGAACATTCCATACCGGCTGAGAAGGTGCCGCATGAGCCTGATAGAATTTGAAATTGAGCGTCAGTCCAATCCCGTGGACATGATCGAGATTGTCGCCGCCTCGAACGACTGGTCGTTCGAGCGTTCCGGTGAAGACGAGATCGCCATGACGGTGGCGGGCCACTGGGCCGACTATCACGTTTCCTTTGCGTGGATGGAGGATTTCGAAGCGCTGCATCTGGCTTGCGCTTTCGACATCAAGGTACCTGACCAGCGTGTCAATGAAGTCATTCGCCTGCTCTCGCAGGTCAACGGCCAGGTGCTGATGGGTCATTTCGATCTGTGGCGGCAGGAAGACGTGGTGATCTTCCGGCAGTCCCTGCTTCTGGCTGGTGGTGCCGAACCGAACAACCAGCAGGTGGAAGTGCTGCTTTCCAGCGCGCTGGAAGCCTGCGAACAATATTATCAGGCATTCCAGTTCGTAGTCTGGTCGGGGCTGGATGCGAAAAGTGCAATCGAAGCGGTCATGTTCGAGACCGTCGGAGAAGCGTGACGATGGTGTACAAGGCTTCCGGTCCGCTCGTCCTCGTCGGCGCCGGCAATATGGGCGGCGCCATGCTTTCGGGCTGGCTGAAAAAGGGCGTGCCGGGATCTCAGGTCATCGTCGTCGATCCGGGCCCTTCCGATGCCATGCGCACGACGATTGCCGAAGCCGGCGCGGCGCATAGTCCAAGCGTTCCGCAGGGCGTCAAGGCAGGCATTCTTTTCGTGGCGGTGAAACCGCAGATGATGGAAGCCGTGCTACCGTCTCTCAAGCCCTTGCTGGGGCCGGATACCGTCGTTGTCTCGATTGCCGCCGGCACGACCATCGGCACCTTCGTGTCGCAGTTCGGCGCGGTTGCCGCCGTGCGGGCCATGCCCAACACGCCGGCCATGGTGGGGCGCGGTGTGACGGGCGCCTATGCCAATGAACTGGTAACGCCGGAGCTTAAGGCTGTGGTGGACGGATTGCTGAAGGTCAGCGGTCCGGTCGAATGGGTGGAAACCGAAAGCGATATAGACGCGGTGACCGCTGTCTCGGGCAGCGGCCCGGCCTATGTCTTTTATCTGGTGGAATGCATGGCGGAAGCCGGCCGTAAGGCCGGTCTGCCGGCGGATGTGGCCATGCGCCTGGCGCGAGAAACCGTGGCCGGCGCAGGTGAGTTGCTGCACCAGTCTCCCGATGAGGCGGCGCGGCTGCGCCAGAATGTGACCTCACCGGGCGGCACGACGGCTGCGGCACTTTCCGTGCTGATGGCTGAGGATGGCATGCAGCCGCTGTTCGACAAGGCGGTTGCGGCGGCAAAAAAACGCGCCGAAGAACTTGCTGGTTGAATCATTGCAGGCGGGTGGGAGCAGGGCATGAGCGGTGAAATTTCCTACGCCGATTTTGAGAAGGTCGACATTCGTGTCGGTACGATCGTTGAGGCTGAACCCTTTCCCGAAGCCCGCAAGCCGGCAATCAAGGTAAAAATCGATTTCGGACCTGAGATCGGCATCAAGAAATCTTCAGCGCAGATTACGGTGCATTATACGCCTGAAAGTCTGGTTGGCCGGCAGGTGCTGGGTGTGGTGAATTTTCCGCCGCGCCAGATCGGTCCGTTCCGCTCCGAGGTCCTGACGCTCGGCTTTGCCGACGGTAACGGTGATATCGTGCTTGCCGCCGTTGAACGGCCGGTGCCGAACGGCGAGAAAATGTGCTGAGACAGCAGCACGGGCGTTCGATCTTTCAGGTTGAGCACGGGACTCCCCAACGCCTCATGACAGTTTTCTGTTCGGCGTCCTACGCCGGAATTTTGACGATTACCCGCAGTCCGCCCAAGGGGCTGTCATCCAGCGATACGTCGCCGCCATGGCTGCGGGCGATGTCGCGGACGATGGAGAGGCCAAGTCCCGTACCGGAGGCGTTGAGGTTGCGCGCCTCATCCAGCCGGAAGAACGGCTTGAAGACATCCTCTCTAGAAGCTTCCGGAATACCCGCGCCGTCATCATCGAAGGTCATGATGATGGAGCGCGGCGCCTTGCGGATATCGATGTGCAGATTGGTCGCATAACGCCGGGCATTCTCCGCCAGATTGGCGACGAGGCGGGAAAGAGCATTCGGGCGCGCGATGATGCGGTCGATATTATAAAGCTCGTAGCTGAATTTCTTGCCGTGAAGCTCGAAATCATGGCCGATCTTCTCCAGAAGTGCGGGAAGCTCGAGCGTGCCGACGTCCTCTTCGACATCGGTGCGGGCAAAGGTCAGATAGGCCTCCAGCATCGACTGCATGTCCTCGACATCCTTGTCCAACCCTTCAAGGTCCGGATTATCGCCCGCCAGAGCCAGTTGCAGCTTGAAACGGGTGAGGATGGTGCGCAGGTCGTGGCTGACGCCGTTCAGCATGGCCGTGCGCTGTTCCATCTGCCGCTCGATGCGTTCGCGCATCAGGATGAAGGCGAGGCCCGCCCGCCGGACTTCATCTGCGCCACGGGGAGAATAGGCTGTGAGTTTCTGGCCGCGGCCGAAATTCTCTGCCGCCTTGGCAAGCGCTTCGATGGGCTTGATCTGCCCGCGCAGGAAGAGGATCGAGATAGCAATCAACACCAGCGATGCGCCGACCATCCAGACGAGGAAGATATGGGTATTTGAGGCATAGGCTGCGCTGCGGCTGGTGAAGACGCGCAGGGTTTTGTCGTCCAGCTGGACGCGGATTTCGACCAGAGAGCCGTTGCCATAGGTATCGATCCAGAATGGCCTGCCGATCTGCTGCGTCAACTGATCGGCCAGAATTCTGTCGAGGATCGAAAACAGCGGCTCCGGCCTCGGCGCGGGCAGGTCTGCCTTGGGTTCGATATAGACGCTGAGATCCAGCTTCTCGCGGGCAATGCGGATGACGCGCTGGTAGTCATCTTCCTCGGGGTCGGTTTGCAGGAGCTCGATGATCGCGGCGATATCGCGCGTCACGGCAGCGGAAAGACGTTCCGTCACCAGCTGCCAGTGCCGCTCCATGAAGACGGCGGCGACCACGCCCTGAAGCAGGATCATCGGCAAAATGATGATCAGCAGCGAACGTGTATAAAGCCCGGTGGGCAGCCAATGGCGCAGTCCTCTGGCAAACGAGCGCCAAGCCTTTGCTATACCACTTTTTTTGACCGTACTGAGAAAATCGAGGCTTGCCATGGCCGTGCGCCCGCCTTTCGTTTGTCCTTGTCAGTCCACGCTCAGCCGGTAGCCGATGCCGCGTACCGTTTGCAGATAGACCGGATTGGCGGGGTCGTCCTCGATCTTGCGGCGAAGACGGTTGATCTGCACGTCGATGGTTCTTTCGCCCACTTCCGATTCCGCCTCGACCAGTTCGTGCCGTGGGATGGTGTCACCGGCGCGAAGTGCAAAAAGCAGCATGATCTCCTGCTCGCGGTCCGTCAGGCGGATGGTTTCGGGGCCGCGGCGCAATTCCTTCTTGGGAATGGAGAAGCTGTAGGGCCCGAACATGATCTGCTCGATCTTCGGTGTATCTGGCGAGGTGTTGCGCCGCAGGATGTTGTTGATGCGCAGCACGAGTTCGCGCGGATCGAAGGGTTTGGCGAGATAGTCATCCGCCCCGGCCTCCAGCCCCTCGATGCGGGAATCCGCTTCCGAGCGGGCGGTCAGCAGAATGACCGGCACGGATTTGTCCTCGTTCAGCGAGCGGGTGAGCGAAAGTCCGTTTTCTCCCGGCATCATCACGTCGAGGATGAGCAGGTCGAAACGGATGCCGATCATCTTGCGCCGGGCTTCGGCCGCATCTGCAGCGACGGAAATGCGGTATCCCTTCTCACCCAGAAAGCGCTGGAGAAGGTTGCGAATGCGGGCGTCGTCGTCAACGATGAGGAGGTGGGCGGCGTCATCATCAGCCGGCGGGCGCTTTGTCGTTGCTGTCGCCATCGTCACTCGCCTTCCGCTGTTGTCGGGCTGCGCATCTGCGCCAGGAATTTTCGCACGCAGGCGCGGGCATCGGGACCAAGTCCCTCCAGCGCACGATCGATACGCCGCGATTGCGGTTCACTCAGCGCCAGCGCCAGTTCGCGTCCGGTCAGCGTCGGATAAAGCCGCCGCTGGCGGCGGTCTTCGGGACCGGCCATCTGGCGGATATAACCGTCGTCGATCAATTGCTTCAGCACGCGAGCAAGGCTCTGTTTGGTGATCTGAAGCGTGTCGAGCAGATCCGCCACCGTCATGCCGGGTTGCCGGCTGACGAAATAGACCACCCGGTGATGCGCACGGCCATATTCCAGCTTCGACAGGATGACATCGGGATCGGAGACGAAATCGCGATAGGCAAAAAACAGCGCCTCGATCGTATCGAAGTCGATCTTGCCGTCGTCAACCTTCGGGAGTGCCGGTATTTGCCTCGCGGCGGCGGTTTTGAGCGATTGCGGTGGCACTGCGGTTCCTTCATATCCTGCGGCTGACATACGTCGATGCGCCAATATTCTGTAAACATAGCCGAAAATGCGTCCGCTCGGGAGAATGTCGCCGATCATTTTCTGTTGCGGTGGATAATATGCTGCGGGTGCGGGTGCAACTGGAATCCTGAGTGACCTTTACCGGAAATAGAAAAGAGCGCGGGAAGCCCGCGCTCTTCAGTTGTTTCATACCGTTCAGTAAGTGGGTCTACTGGTAGACGTAGACGATGCGGTGGGTTGATGGCTCGACCAGAACCGGCACGTCGTTCACCCGGACATAACGATACTGATAGTCGGGAACTTCAACGAGACGGGTATCTGACGGCAGAGTTGTGCCGACGACCACGTCGCCATCGAAGGTGACGGTGTCCGCAGGATGCTCGTCCATATAGGTGATAACCGCTTCGGGCGGGGTGATGTCGACATCGCCAACGCGGCCGAGATTCGGATCACCGGGATTTGGTTCAGCCTGCACGCTTGAGGTCTTCTCATACGTCACGACAGGCACGCTGAGTTCGGTGCGACGGTCTTCGAGAATGACGGGAGAACCCTCATACATGACATTCAGATAGTCCGCATGCGCCCAACCGCGCAGGCCATTGACCTCGATGCGGCACCAGCTGCTGCCATCCATGCAGCCGTCCAGAACCGCACTGCTGCCACGGGTGGCCAGGCCCAGTTCGGGATAGTCTTCGCCGGGGCCTGAGCGAACGGAAATATCCGATGCGGTGGTGGCGACCATGGCGGCGTTTGCATAACCGGCCATCAGGGCGAAAGCGCCGCCAGCCATGAGCATTTTAAGCGTCTTGTCCATGTGTCTCACTCCTTTTAAGACTGGAGCTACAACGTCGGAGCCACCCGGGCGTTCCACATTTTTCGGTAGCAATTTCCGTTTTGAGCAGGAATATGCCGGTTATCTTATTGAATTTTATTGTTATTTTTAAAGGCAATCCGGCAACGGAAAAGCCGTATCTTTTCTCCGCCATTGTACTGGGGCCGGTCGCGGTCTATAGGAAGCGGGATTTTTCGGACAAGGAGACACGGGATATGGGAAAGTTGCAGGCGGGCATTATTCCGGTCACGCCGTTCGAGCAGAACTGCACCATCCTCTTCGATCAGGATACCAAGGAGGGTGTTGTCGTTGATCCCGGCGGCGATGTGGACGTCATCCTTCAGGTCGTCGCTGAAAACGGCATCACCCTCAAGGAAATCTGGCTGACCCATGGACATCTCGATCATGCTGGCGGTGCCGAGGAATTGCGCGCGAAACTTTCGCTGCCGGTGATCGGTCCGCATGAGGATGACCGGCCGTTGCTGGACAGGATCGAGGTGCAGGCCGAAAAATACGGTATCGCCGGTCTTCAGAATGTTGTGCCGGACAAATGGCTGAAGGACGGGGACAGGGTATCCTTCGGGGACCATGTCTTTGAGGTCTATCACTGCCCGGGCCACGCCCCCGGCCACGTCATCTATTATAATCGTGACCAGCAATTTGCCCATGTTGGTGACGTACTGTTTGCTGGGTCGGTGGGGCGGACCGATCTGCCCGGCGGGAACCACGAGCAATTGATGGCGTCCATTCGCGACAAGCTTTTGCCGCTCGGCGACGATGTCGGGTTCATCTGCGGGCATGGTCCTGGTGGTCGGCTGGGCGATGAACGCCGCAACAATCCCTATCTTCAGGGGATCTGAGCGCGTTACGCATGGCGTATGCGCAGGCATAAAAAAACCCGGCATTCCTGCCGGGCTTCAACTAGAAAAGAAAGCCGTTTTAGGGTCAGCCAGCAATCTGCAGATTGACTGCCTTCGGGCCCTTGCCGCGACGATCCGGTTCCGTGTCGAAGCTCACTTTCTGATTTTCTGAAAGTCCGGACAGGCCAGAAGCCTGTACAGCAGAGATGTGAACAAAGATATCAGCGCCACCATTGTCTGGCTTGATGAAGCCGAAGCCTTTGTCTGTATTGAAGAATTTTACGGTGCCAGTTTCGGCCATGCATCAGGTCCTTTTCGCTCTGCCCGCGTTCAGCTACAGGCAGCATTACAGTTTTGCCCCGCGAGGGCGTTGGCAGGCAGTTCTTGACTATTGAGAAAATGGACCTTCACAGCGGGAAGTAATGGCGTTCTCATCCAACGTTTTTCGTCCCACCGCCCGAGGTTTTTAGCGTCCCCAGTGCGCAAATTTTATAGGCCTTCCCATGCTCGCAAATTGCCCGAACCGCGGTAGAGTGATGCGTTTATGGAAAATTGGCAAGCAAAAGTTTTCACGGGCTTTTTGTCAGATAAAAAACCTGCGGTAGAATAACGGCGTGCAATCGCACATTTTTTTCGCATAGGCGATATTTGATGAAATAATTGCCGGTTGGGGTGGGTGTTCCCGGCAAAATTTTGGATGCCGAAACGCGTTTTTTACGCGGAGCGAGAAAAAACGGTTCTTTTTGCGTCAGGCTGTTCCAGCCACGGTTTTTTGCCGTTTTCGCGTCAGTTCCGGCACCAGTTCCACGATCAATATGGCGATGAATATGATCAGGCAACCGACATAACCGGCGCGGGAAATGGTCTCATTCAGGAAAAGCGAGGCCATCAACGCGCCGAAAAGCGCTTCCGAGGACAGGAATATCGCCGCCTGCGGCGCCGTGGTGTAACGCTGGCCGATGACCTGCAAGACGAAGGCAAGGCCGGAGGATACGAGGCCGACATAGAGGATTTCTGCCAGCGAGGCTTCGATTGCGCCCATGCTGATGGGTTCGAAGGCAATGCCGATCATGCAACTAAGAAGGGAGCAAACCGCGAACTGAGTGCAGGAGAGGGCCAGCGGCCGCCCGCTCTCGGAGACGAAGCGGCCGGCAAGCGTGATCTGGATCGCCCAGAAGAAGGCGCAGATGATGCTGAGAATATCTCCCCTTGTCAGCGCCTCGAATGCGCCGCCGGAGAGGAGGAAGATGCCACCAAGCATCATCAGGGCGCAGGGCCAGACGATCCAATGGGGATGCCGCCGGTAAAGCACGACGGCGATCACGGGCACGAAGATGACGTAAAGCCCGGTCAGGAAGCTGGAATTGGTGACGGTCGTGGTCAAAAGCCCGACCTGCTGGGTGGTGGCACCACCGAACAGGGCAAGCCCCACGAGGATATAGCTGCCGATTTCCTTGCGGCGCGGCGGTGATTTTTTCGACCGGGTTTCAAGCATCGCAAAAGGCAGCACGGCGATTGCTGCAATGGCGAAACGCAGACCGACGAACCAGAAAGGGCCGATGGAGGCCATGGCGGAGGATTGCGCGACAAAGCCGCCTCCCCATATCGCTGCGGCGAGCAAAAGCAGCATATTGGCCTGAATACGCGTCATTGTTGGCACCAGCACACAAGGGGCCGGAAGATCATTCAATCGCGGCCCTGGCAATTCGGGGATTTTTTGAAATGTCGATCAGACGGTTTCCCGGGTGCTTTAGCAGCAACCTGCCGGTGCCGCAAGCCGGCGGAAGGTGGTCACCGCCAGACGGGGCGACTGCCATGGCTTTTGGGGCATCACCTTATTTGTAGCGGCGGGCTTCATCCTTGAGACTGCGCCGGGTAAGCGTCAGGCCGCCGATGCCGAGGCCGATGAAGGCCGCAGCCGAAAGGATGATGAGCAGGAAGTGCGGACCCGCCTGCGAGGTGGCCGCTTGCGGGATCGAGGCAGTTTGCAATGTATCGACGGCTTGGGCCGCCGCATTGGCGGATGTCGCGATACCCGCGGCCATGGTGACGATGACAAGAAAAGCAGCCGCTGCCATCCAGAGGGAAAACAGCGTTCTCTGCGCCCTTAACCTTTCAACGGAAGTCCGGTCGTTGGTAAACATGGCGATTGCCTCTTGTCCCTGTCCATGAAGGATAAAAGAGGCTTCGAAATGGACGGCTTGGAGACCGAATTCTGGCGTTCCGCGGTATTTATTGCGGCAATATTGTGGCAAGCGTGATTACAGAGAACTGCCGGCCGCAGATAGGCTCAGAGGCCGCGTTTTCCGAAGGTGCGGGTCTGGCGCTGTGGATGCGGCTCCGTTGGGCGCTCTTCGCGGAAAAAAGGTGGCATCGTACGGTCCGTCCGCGGAGCAGTATTGAAATAGGCGCTGCCGAGTTCGGGAAAGCGTGCGTCGAAACTTGTGGGCGCGAGTTCCGGTTTGGCGAGAGCGTAACCCTGCATCAGCACGACGCCGAGTTCCTCACACAGATCGACCTGCCAGCCGCTCTCCAGCCCTTCGAATACCGGCTCTATTCCATCGTCGCGAAACTGGCTGACGATGACGCGCAGAAGGGCGGCCCCTGCCGAATTCTGCATGAAATCGCGTACCCAACCCGCTTCGAATTTGACATAATCGGGTTTGATGAGTTTTACCCGGTCGATGTCGGAATCGCCGGCACCGTAGTCGTCCAGCGCCACGCGAAAGCCGATGTCGTGCATGTGGTAGGCGAAGTCTGCGACCATCTGCGTGTCGGAGGCTTTTTTCTCGGAGATTTCGCAGACAATACGGTCTGCCGTCATGCCGGCCTCGTGGGCGGCAAGGCGCATGCGCTCCACTTCCTGCCGCATCTTTGCCGGCGTCTGGAACAGGCCCGGATGGAAGTTGACGAAGATGCGGGCGCGGGAACGGTTGAGCCTGCCGGTATTGAGAATGTGGATGGTGCGCAGGATACTGTCGATATTCTCGATATCGTCAGGCTCCACGAGGGAGAAGAACTCGCTTGGTGTCACCGGCTCGCCGTTGCGATGCGGCCGCACCAGACCTTCGAAGGAATCGATGTCGAGCGCGCCGCTCGTCGTTCGACGGAAAATGGGTTGCAGGGCAGATTTCAGGTTGAATGTTTGGTAGGCCGTGGACCATGTGCCATCGACCTCGCGGACAAGACTGGAAAAGATGCTTTTGGGCGCCATTTTTCAACCAGCTATAGAGACACGACCCCTAGGCTCGCGAATATAGCGTATCAAGCGTTACTTCCGGGTTAAGGAAGGTTTAAATTCCCTGCCACAGCACATAAGCCGGCTTTTGACCTTGAAAGAAGGTCTGTCTTTCGACATAGAAAGTGCCGCAGAAGACAAGTTTTTCAGCGTCTACCGATGTCAACCCCAATAGGACCGATTAAAAATGGCCTTCCTTGCCGACATTCTCTCCCGCGTAAAGCCATCCGCCACCATCGCCGTTACCCAGAAAGCCCGTGAGCTGAAAGCGAAGGGCCGCGATGTGATCAGCCTTGGCGCCGGCGAGCCGGATTTCGATACGCCCGATAATATCAAGGAAGCGGCCATCGACGCCATCAAGCGCGGCGAAACCAAATACACGCCCGTTTCCGGCATTCCGGAACTGCGCAAGGCCATTGCTGACAAGTTCAAGCGCGAAAACGGCCTGGATTACAAGCCGGAGCAGACGATTGTCGGCACCGGCGGCAAGCAGATCCTTTTCAACGCCTTCATGGCCACCCTCAACCCGGGTGACGAAGTCGTCATTCCCGCGCCTTACTGGGTCAGCTACCCGGAAATGGTGGCGATCTGCGGCGGCACGCCTGTATTCGTCGACACCACGCTTGAAGACAATTTCAAGCTGACGCCGGAAGCGCTGGAAAAGGCGATCACACCGAAGACAAAGTGGTTCGTGTTCAACTCGCCTTCCAACCCCTCGGGTGCCGCCTATTCGCATGACGAACTGAAGGCGCTGACGGACGTGCTGGTCAAGCATCCGCATGTCTGGGTGCTGACGGACGACATGTATGAGCACCTCACCTATGGCGATTTCAAATTCGTCACCCCGGTTGAGGTTGAGCCTGCGCTCTATGACCGCACGCTGACGATGAACGGCGTCTCCAAGGCCTATGCCATGACCGGCTGGCGTATCGGTTACGCGGCCGGCCCGCTGCCGCTGATCAAGGCCATGGACATGATCCAGGGCCAGCAGACCTCGGGCGCCAGCTCGATCGCGCAATGGGCGGCTGTTGAAGCGCTGAACGGCACGCAGGATTTCATTCCGACCAACAAGAAAATCTTCGAAGGTCGCCGTGATCTCGTCGTCTCCATGCTCAACCAGGCCAAGGGCATCAATTGCCCGTCACCGGAAGGCGCATTCTACGTCTACCCGTCCTGCGCCGGCCTGATCGGCAAGACCGCGCCATCTGGCAAGGTCATCGAGTCGGATGTGGACTTCGTCTCCGAGCTTCTGGAAGCCGAAGGCGTCGCCGTCGTGCAGGGATCGGCTTTCGGCCTCGGCCCGAACTTCCGCATTTCCTACGCCACGTCGGAAAGCCTGCTGGAAGAAGCCTGCAAGCGCATTCAGCGTTTCTGCGCCGATTGCCGTTGATCGGTTGATACAGTCTTGAAGGAAGCCCGGCAGTGATGCCGGGCTTTTTTTGTTTTTGATAGATGCCCGCTCATTCGACGTCATCCTCGGGCTTGACCCGAGGATCCACAACCCGGAGTGATGGATCCTCGGGTCAAGCCCGAGGATGACGGCGGAGGGGTTTCGACGACGCCTTTCAGATACTGGAAATCCGGGTAGGCCCCTGGTTTTTTAAAGCCCCTGAAACAGCAGCATGATGAAGGTGGCGAAGAGGATGAAATGGGTCATCCCCTCGATCGCATTGGTCTCACCATCATTGAGATTGATGGCGGCGGCGATGAGGGTGATGAAGACCATGACGGTTTGAACCGGCGTCATCGCCATGATGAAGGGCTGGCCGGTATAAAGCGCGATCCCCTCCATGACCGGCACCGTGAGAATGACCGTCGACAGCGATGCACCCATGGCGATGTTGACCACGGCCTGCATGCGGTTTCGCAAGGCGGAGCGGAGTGCGGTGAGGATTTCCGGCGATGCCGAGATCGTCGCGACCACCACGGCCATCAGCGCCGGTGGCGCGCTGGTGCCTTCGAGGCTCTGGCTTAAGAAGGCCGCCATGAATTCCGCGAGTACACCGATCAACACCACGCCGGCGATGATGAGCCCGATGGAGAGGGACACGCTGCCTTCTTCCTCCTCTTCCGCGTGGCTGCCGGATTGTTGGCCGGCGGGATGCGCCTTGCGGGGATAGGCATAGCTGAAGAAATAGCTGTGCGGACCGACCTGCATTTTGAGGAACAGGGCATAAAGCGCGATCATGGCGACGATGGTAAAGGCGGAATAGACGTGCCAGCTTTCGTCGGGAATGAACTCCGGCACGATCATCGAGATGCCCATGGCGGTGAGGATCATCACGCCGTAGGTCTTGCCGGAATCGTCATTATAGGGCTGCTCGCCGTGGCGCAGCCCGCCGAGCAGGGCGGCGAGGCCGAGAATGCCGTTGATGTCGATCATCACGGCGGAATAGATCGTGTCGCGCACCAGTGTCGGTGAGCTGGATTCGCTCATGATGGTGGCGAGGATCAGCACTTCCACGGCAACTGCCGAGAGTGTCAGGATCATCGTGCCATAGGGATCGCCGACCTTGGCGGCGAGGATTTCGGCGTGATGGGCAACCCGCATCGAGACCAGAACGATGAGCCCGATCAGGGCGATCGCGGCGATGAGCGAGGCCGTCTTTCCGGCTCCGAATATCGCATGTTCGGCCATATAGGCGGCGATTGCCGCCGGTATCGCGAGCAGCAATATGCGCTCCTGCTTCAGAATAGAACCCACCATTGATTTCCCTTCCCCTGATAGCCGCAGGCTGTGACGTATCGTCTCTCAGATCAAGCAGGATTTGCGCTTGAGTGCTTTTGGTAGGATAGTGATGTCGCAGGACATGCTGCTCATGCCGCGGTGTCCCCGTTGGGTGCAATGCTTGAAACGCGGTTGTGGTTGCCATGTCGCCTACTGAAACAGGAGGAACATGCATGACCAAAGTAGTGTATGAAATCGTCGAACATGACGGAGGCTTCGCTTACCGCATGAACGGCGCTTATTCTGAAACTTTTCCTTCCTATGCGGATGCCGTCGAGGCTGCGCGTATCGTTGCCGCTGAACAGCAGGTGGGCGGCGATGACGAGGAAATCAGCTATCAGGACGAACGCGGCCAATGGCATGAAGAATATAGCCAGGGCGGTGACCGGCCGGAAGCTGAGGTCGTGGACAAGACTTTACCGTCGGCCAGACTGTTTTGATGAAAGAGCCGGCATTTCCGGTCAAATCGGCATCACCTTACATGTTCCGCAAGTTGGTTTTACATCATCGCGGACCGAGGTGTGCTCGGCCTCCGTTGCCGGTCAGCCTTAACGCCGTTGTGGTGGTGCGCCCGGGTCGGTCTCCTTGAGATGCGCCTTCAGGCCTTCGACGAGGGCGCTGAACATGGCACGACATCGTGGCGAGGTCTTCAGATTTTCATGCATCGCGACCCAGGTGTGCAGCGGGATGTCGATATCGGGAAGAACCTGCACCAGCCGCGGGTCCTTGCGCGCAAGGCCGATCTGACAGACGCCGATGCCCGCGCTGGCGCGGATCATGGCAAGCTGGGCGAGATTGCTGTCGGCGCGGATTTCGAAGCAGATGTCTTCAATGTCGGGTATTTCCGGATCAAGGGCGCGCATCCGCTGAATGGCCGCCCTGATGAAAGGCGTCTTGCGGTCGAAACCGACCATCCGGTGCTCGTTTAATTCTTCCATGACCTTCGGAATGCCGGCTTTCGCCAGATAGTCGCGCGTCGCATGAAAGCCCAGACGGAAATTGCCGATGTAGCGCATGACGATCGCATCCTGCTGCGGTTCGGTCATGCGGATGGCGATATCGGCTTCGCGCCGCAAGAGGTCTTCCAGCGTATCCGATAGCGAAAGCTCGATCTCGAGCCGGGGGTGAATTTCCTGCATGGCTGCGACGATGGGCGGCAGCATTTCCACGCCGATGATGTCAGATGCGCTGATGCGCACCGTGCCTTCGATCTTGCCGACTTCGCCGGATGCCGCACGCATGAGCGCTGCCGCTGTCGCCGCGAGATTTTCCGCATAGGGCCGGAGCGCAAGGGCAGCTTCCGTTGGCATCAGCCCGTGCGGAGAGCGGATGAACAGCGGAAAGCCGACCGCCTCTTCCAGCGCGCCGATATGGCGCCCCGCAGTCGGTTGGGTGATGCCCAGTTCACGCGCGGCCGCAGACAGCGAGCCGTCACGCAGCACGCTGAGGAAGGTGCGGTAAAAATCCCAGCTGACATCCCGGCTCTTGACCATAAATTTTTGTATATCTGCTCCACTCATTTCGACAATTTCGTATATCGCGCAACGGAACGATACTCCAGCCCACAAGAAGGAGTGACGGCGATGATATATGAAAAACACGCAAATACAGCAGACAATCAGCCTCTGGCGCTGATCGTCGGGGCGAATGGCGGTGTTGGCAGCCATGTGGCGAAGATGCTGTTGCAACGCGGCTGGCGGGTGAGGGCGCTGACGCGCCAGCAGGCACCATCCGGTGTGGTGGACGGTATGGAGTGCGTGACCGGCGACGCCATGAACCGGCAGGACGTGGTGGAGGCCGCGAAAGGGGCAACGCTCATCGTCCATGCGGTCAACCCTCCGGGATATCGCAACTGGGACAGGCAGGTGCTGCCGATGCTCGACAACAGCATCGCGGCGGCCGAGGCCTGTGGGGCGAGGATCGTCTTTCCCGGCAGCGTCTATAATTTTGGTCCGGATGCTTTTCCGCTTCTGACGGAAGACAGCCCGCAAAAGCCTTTCACCCGCAAGGGTGCGTTGCGGGTGGAGATGGAGCGGCGGCTGAAGATGGCGTCGATGCGCGGCGTGCCGGTGCTGATTGTCCGCGCCGGGGATTTTTTCGGTCCGGATGCGAAAAACAACTGGTTTTCACAGATGCTGGTGCGGCCGGGCAAGCCGGTGCGCAGCGTCCAGAACCCTGCGGCACCCTATGCCGGACATCAATGGGCCTATCTGCCTGACGTGGCGGAAACGATCGGCCGGTTGCTTGATCGCTCGGGCGAGCTTCCAGCTTTCGCCGTTTATCACATGGAAGGTTTCTGGGATTTCGATGGGTTACAACTGGTCGGGGCAATCGAGCGGGCTGCTGGTCATCCGGTCAAGATGCGTCGGCTTTTCTGGCCGGGCATAAAGCTGGCCGCACCCTTCGTTCCGCTGTTCCGTGAAGTGCTGGAAATGCAATATCTCTGGCAGATGCCGATCCGCATGAGCAACCGCAAGCTTGCGGATTTTCTTGGAGCGGAACCACGGACGCCGATTGATGCAGCCGTCTCGGCGACATTGGCGAGCCTCGGCTGTCTCGAACAGGTGCAGCAACCGGCGAGCCTCCATCATCCGGCTGATGCCGGGGGCAGGGTGTGATGGCCACGGCGGCAAATGGGATGTCAGCGCGGCGTCGCGTGTTCGCGGTTATTTCGGCAGGCGTGCCGGTGCTGATTTTAGCGCAGGTGCTCTTGGCGGGGTTGTCGATCTATTATGACGGATCGCTGATTTCGATGCATAAGGGGCTTGGCATGTTTATCGCCGTCCCCGTCGCGTCGCTGGTGGTCCTTGCGCTGCGTTACGATGATTTGCGGCCGAACCTCAATCGTGCGCTGGTTTTGCTTGCCCTCTATTGCCTGCAAGTGGCGCTGATGAGCATCGGCCGGGAAACGGGCAATGGCTTTCTGCAGGCGCTGCATGTGGCCAATGCCTTTGTCATGGGTGCGTTTTCCGATTTCGCCGCCCGGCAGGCGCGCATCGCATCCTGAAACGCCAAACGCCGCACTGCTGAGAAGCAGTGCGGCGTTTGGTTTTATCAATGATCAGCCGAGCGCCGGATAGTCGGTATAGCCTTCTGCGCCGCCACCATAGAAGGTTGGCTGGTTCGGCTCATTCAGCGGCGCATCGTTCTTGAAGCGGCGCACCAGGTCCGGATTGGCGATGAAGGCCTTGCCGAAGGCGACGGCATCGACCTTGCCGCTTTCCACGGCTTCGATGGCGCTTGCACGGTCGTAGCCATTATTGGCGATCCACAGGCCCTTGCCGCCGGCATTGCGATAGGCGCCCTTGAAGGCGGCGTAATCGAAGGGCTTGTCGCCCTGCTTGAAATCACGCGGGCCGCCGGTCGCACCCTCGACGACGTGGATGAAGGCGAGATTGCGCTTTCCGAGCTGTTCCGCCACGTAATTGTAAAGCGGCTGCGGATCGGCCTCGAAAATATCGTTGGCAGGCGTAACGGGGGAGAGACGGATGCCGGTGCGGCCCGCGCCGATTTCTTCCGTAACCGCATCCACCACTTCCAGAAGGAAGCGGGCGCGGTTTTCGATCGAGCCACCATAATCGTCGGTGCGCTGGTTGGTGCTGGATTTCAGGAACTGCTCGATCAGATAACCATTGGCGGCATGGATTTCGACACCATCGAAACCGGCTTCCAGCGCGGCACGGGCGCCGCTGCGGTAATCTTCAAGGATGAGGCCGATATCGTCGATGGTGAGCGCGCGCGGCTCGGAGGTCTCCGCAAAGGCGCCGGTGCCGTCATCATTGATGATATAGGTCTTCGATTTGGCAGGGATGGCGGAAGGAGCGACGGGCTGGCCGCCATGTGGCTGCAGCGACGTATGCGAAATGCGGCCCACATGCCAGATCTGCGCAACGATCTTGCCACCGGCCGAATGCACGCCGTCGGTGATCTTCTTCCAGCCTTCGACCGCTTCCTGCTTGTAGAGGCCCGGAACATCGGCATAGCCCTGTCCCTGCTGGGAAATCGGCGTGCCTTCGGTGACGATCAGCCCGGCTGTGGCGCGCTGCTCGTAATAGGTGGCGTTCAGATTGTTGGGAATTGCCCCCGGCGAACGGTTGCGGGTGAGGGGAGCCATGACGATACGATTGGCGAGTGCGATATCGCCGGCCTGTGCCGGTTCGAAAAGACTGGTCATGCGACTTCACTTTCTGGTCGGTTGGCGAAATTGCGCTTAGGGCGCGCTGTCTTTCGGTCTGGGTGCCGGAAGGAGAACCGCTTGCTGGTTTCCGGTCCGGCACCCCAGGGCTCAAAGCTTGGGAGGCTCAGAGATTCGCGTGCAGATAATTGCGGAACGCGTCGATGGTTTCCTCGTTGCGTTCGAAAAACACCCATTGCCCGACCTTCTTCGACCGGATCAGGCCGGCTGCCTGCAACACCGCCAGATGCGACGAGACGGTGGATTGAGACAGGCCGCTGATCTGAAACTGGTTGGCGCACACACCCATGCTGAGCGGATGATCCTGGCAGAAGTGATTTTCCGGGCACTTCAGCCATTCCAGAAATTTCAGCCTCGCAGGGTGGGAAAGGGCTTTGAGGACTTCCTCCGGGTTCATCGGTGTTTCTCTAATATCTGGCATGAACGATGTTTATATCGATGATTTACGATATACAAATCACGTATCCGTGAGGGCCTGTGGGGTGGCGGGAGCGCTTCCCAAAAAAGAAGGCCGCTGGATGTCTCCGCGGCCTGATAAGTTTGAAGGTTAAAACCTCCAGAGGGGAACAGCTGTCGCGTGCCTTATGGGAGCGTGACAGCCAACTAAAATATGGGAGCGCCAATAATGCAAAACAAGGTTGCATCGTGCGATATTTCGCCAAATTGGGGAAAATTCTTGCGGGTAAAAAAAGAGGGCCGCCGGATAGATCCAGGGCCCTTTAAGTGTGAAGGTCAAAAACCTCCAGAGGGGAACAGCTGATGCGGTGGAACTGGGAGGAAAAGCCACCGTGTGCATCAGCTGAGAGCGATATGGTGCTTTTTTGTGCACGAAACAACTCTTTTTTGTGCAGGTCAGGCATGCGCGCGATGCAGGCCTCGATATTTCCGGTATATTTTATGTGCAATGCTGGTGAGGGCCGCCCATCGGCAGCCCTCACATTCACAATTTTAAGTATTTGAATTTAAACGGATATCTTTGGTTTCCGACTATTTTAACGTCAGAAGTTCCAGTTCCGCGCCTTGGCGACGATGAAATCTCGGAAAGCTTTCAGCTTTGCAGCGTTTTTCATTTCATCGGGATAGCAGAAGTAGGTATCGAATGACGGAATATCCGCAGCCAGCGACAGCTGGATGAGACCGGGATCGCGGCCGACGATGTAGTCGGGCAGACAGGCAATGCCTATTCCCAGCAGGCAGGCACGTTTGATCGAGGTCTGGCTGTTGATCTGCAGATGCGGGATGCGCGTATTATCCGAAGACCGTCCGGCATTCTCCAGCCAGTTGACGTCCAGAAGGTAGTTGGGCGCCGGTTCACCGAAGGAGATGATGCGGTGATTGTCCAAATCCTCGATCGACTGCGGTTCGCCGTGGCGATTGATGTAGGACGGCGCGGCATAGACATGCATGTGCACCGTAAACAGCTTGCGCTGAATAAGGTCCGATTGCTGCGGCTGGCGCAGGCGGATGGCGCAATCGGCGTGGCGCATGTTCACGTCCAGTTCCTCGTTGTCGAGGATGAGCTGGATCGACATTTCCGGATAGAGTTGCAGGAATTCCTGCACCTTGTCCGTCAGCCAGCCCTGGCCGAGACCAACCGTCGTCGTCACGCGCAACTTGCCGCTTGGCTTCTCCGTCGTTTCGGTCAGTTGCATCTTGACGGTTTCGAGCTTCAGCAGCACGTCATGGGCGGTGCGATACAGCAGCTCGCCCTGTTCGGTGAGGATCAGGCCGCGAGCGTGACGATGGAACAGCTTGACGCCGACATCCTGCTCCAGTGCGCTGACCTGACGGCTGATGGCCGACTGGGACAAATGCAGCTTGTCGGCAGCATGGGTGAAAGACCCTGCTTCGGCTGCGGCATGAAAAATGCGCAGTTTATCCCAGTCCAATGGCATTGCCATGCCTATCCTGCCTTTCGGTTATTCCGCTGCAACCGCAAGCGGTTGTTGCGCCGTGAGATAGCGTTCTGCTTCGAGGGCGGCCATACAGCCCATGCCGGCGGCGGTGATCGCCTGGCGGTAAATGTCGTCGGTTACGTCACCGGCCGCGAAGATACCTTCGACGTCGGTTGCCGTGGAATCGGGGGCGGTCCACATGTAGCCGTTGTCTTTCAGCTTCACCTTGCCCTTGAACAGTTCAACCGCAGGCGCATGGCCGATGGCGACGAAGACACCATCGATGGGCGTGTCGCTGATGACGCCGGTTTTGGTGTCACGCAAACGCACACCCGAGACGGAGGGTGGCATGGGTGGCTTGGCCGGAGCGCCGGTGATTTCGGCAATTTCCGTGTTCCACAGGATCTTGACGTTTTCCTTGGCGAACAGCCGTTCCTGCAGGATCTTTTCCGAACGGAAGCTGTCGCGGCGATGCACGACGGTGACCGATTTGGCGATATGGGCGAGATAGAGCGCTTCTTCCACGGCGGAATTGCCGCCGCCGACCACGATCACATCCTTGTTGCGATAGAAGAAACCGTCGCAGGTGGCGCAGGCGGAAACACCGAAGCCCTGAAAATGCTGCTCGCTCTCGATGCCGAGCCATTTGGCCTTGGCGCCGGTGGCGATGATCAGGGTATCGGCGGTCCAGACCTGACCGGAATCGGTCTTGACCACAAATGGCCGGGTCGTGGTATCAACTTCGGTGACGAGGTCGCTGACGATTTCCGCACCCACATGGGTTGCCTGTTTCAGCATCTGGTCCATCAGCCATGGGCCCTGGATCGGATCGGCAAAGCCCGGATAGTTCTCCACATCGGTGGTGATCATCAATTGCCCGCCCTGTTCCATGCCGGCAATCAGCACAGGTTTCAGCATTGCGCGGGCCGCGTAGATCGCCGCGGTATAGCCGGCGGGACCGGAGCCGATGATCAATACCTTCGTGTGGCGGGCAGACATGGGAACATTCCTTCTCAATAGCAGGGTCTTCGCTCAAGGCCTTCCAGCCGCAGGACGGCGGACGGGCCGCAACCCCTTCGTTGGCAGGTATTTAAGGTTGTCTAGTGTCTTTATTCAAGGGCAGCCTTGCGTTACCAACAAGGCAGTTGTGGATGCACGCGCAATTTTGTGACCGGCCGGCGGCATATTGTTGCGAATCCCGTGCCGAATAGTACAAGGAACTTCTACGGCTTAACGAGGAACTTCTCCGTGACCAGCGTCGAACTCGATGCCATCGATCTGAAAATCCTGCGCGAATTGCAGCGCGACGGGCGCATGACCAATGTGGAACTGGCCGAAAGGGTCGGTATTTCCGCACCGCCATGCCTCCGGCGCGTCCGCAAGCTTGAGGAAGCTGATGTGATCGAGGGTTATCACGCCATGTTGAACGCGCCGAAGCTTGGTTTCGATCTCGTCGCCTTCTGCATGGTCGGCCTCAAGCGGCAGGCGGACAGCAACCTGAAGGCCTTCGCGGCGGCGACGGGCGGATGGTCGCTGGTGCGGCAGGCATGGATGGTGTCAGGCGAAAGCGATTTCCTGCTGCATTGCGTCGCCAGAAACCTCACCGAGTTTCAGGATTTCGTCATCGAGGTTCTGACGGCGGACGAAAATGTCGATACGGTGCGCACCATGCTCACCATCCGCCAGGTCAAGCGCGTCGGTCTCGTGGAAATCTGAACGGCGGGCTTTGCAGCTGCTTTGCCGAGCGTTATCCGCGCCGTAGCGCGTCATAAACCGCACCGAGACTTGTCGCCTCTTTTTCCAGCGGGAATGTGGTGCGCACATGCGCAAGCCCGGCGAGCGCATGGCTCTTGGCCAGAGCAGGGTCCGCAAGATAGGGCTTTATCGCATCCCTGAGCGATGCATAGTCCCCGGCCTCGACGACCATGCCGGTCTCGCCCTTGACGGTCATTTCTTCATAGGCGCCGGCATTGCTGGTAACGACCGCCGTCTGCGAGGCCATGGCCTCCAGTGGCGTCAAGCCGAAACCCTCATTGCGTGACGGCGCGACATAGAGCGTCAGTCGCCGATACCAGGGCTTGATGTCATCGACTTCGCCCTGAAACACGATGCGGTCGGAAAGGCCGGCCGTGGCAACATCGGCCTTCAGCGTATCGCCAAAGGCCTTGTGTTCCGCCGTCACGCGGCCGGAAACCACGGCTGTCCATTCCGGATAGTGTGGTAGAAGCTCGATCATGGCGCGCACGAAGAGGTCGGTGCCCTTCTGGTGGCGCACCCGCCCGAAACAGCCGATCAGATATTGCCCCGGCAGGCCGGTTGACGCGATGGTATCCTCGGCGCCCGTCGCCGGGTGAAACAGCTCGGTATCGACACCGTGCATGACGACCCTGTGGGGAACTTCCAGAAACGCGCCGGAACGACCGTTTGTCGCAACGACCGCATCCATCTTCGAAATCAGAAAGCGGGTATAGGCGGAATGCCGCCTCTGTGCGGCCGAGGTGAAGAGCAGCTTTACCTTCATGCGCAGTACATCACGCATGAAAATGCCCGGCAGCATTTCAAGATTGCGGCGGGCGTGCCAGATGCGGGGGGCGCCGAATGGCCCGTTTTGCCAGAGACGCCACAGATCGCGGAAGCGCACATGCGGCAGATGCGGTGGCAGGCCGGGGCCGATGACGGCCACTTTCTGTCCCAGCCGGTTCTGCACCGGAATGAGCTGCACGATGGTGGAGGTGACGCCGGAGAGCCTGCGCTTGAAGTTCGGCGCAAGCACCTGCACATCTTTCAGACTGACGTGGGACAAGATGGGCTTCCGTCTCTGCGGCTGGTTTGGCGGTTTGATACGTCAGAAAGCAATGCGCCCGCGAGGGGCGCATTGCGGTGAGGCTCATCAGCCCCACTGTACCGCGAGGATTTCGTAACCCTTGGCGCCGCCCGGGGCGTTGACTTCGATGCTGTCGCCGACTTCCTTGCCGATCAAGGCGCGGGCGATGGGCGAAGAGATGGAAATGCGGCCTGCCTTCACATCGGCTTCCTGGTCGCCGACGATCTGGTAGGTCTTTTCCTCGTCGCTGTCCTCATCGACCAGCTTGACGGTGGCGCCGAACTTGATCTTGGAACCGGACATCTTGGAAAGGTCGATGACCTCCGCGCGCGCGGTCAGGTCTTCCAGTTCGGTGATGCGGCCTTCATTATGGCTCTGGGCTTCCTTGGCAGCGTGGTATTCGGCATTTTCCGAAAGGTCGCCATGGGCGCGCGCTTCCGCAATTGCCTCGATGATACGGGGACGTTCCTCCTGCTGGCGAAAGCGCAGCTCCTCCTGCAGCTTGACGAATCCACCCTGAGTCATCGGCACTTTTTCTACCATTTTTTTATCCTTCGCAGTCCTGTCGCTTTTACTTGCAGACACAAAAAGAAACAGGTTCCGGAGAGGAACTCCGGAACCATGCCAAAATCATAACTAAGCCGACTATATCAGAAGACGACAGCGAAATGCCAGCAAATTTGAGGCGGTCAATTTTATACGTCCATTCATGGAGTTAAGCGGCATGATTGACATTTTTCAATAGAACATATAGTGAACATAATTATGAAGAAGTCAATCAGGCAACGTCTGGCCATTCTCTCCGATGCGGCGAAATATGACGCATCCTGCGCCTCCAGCGGCACGACGAAACGCAGCTCCGCTGCGTCTGGCGGGCTGGGTTCAACGGAGGGGTCGGGTATCTGCCATGCTTATGCGCCGGACGGGCGCTGCATTTCGCTCCTGAAAATCCTGCTCACCAATTTTTGCATCTATGACTGCGCCTATTGCATCAACCGCTCCTCCAGCAATGTGGAGCGCGCGCGGTTTACTGCCGAAGAGGTGGTGTGGCTGACGCTGGAGTTCTATCGACGCAACTATATTGAGGGGCTGTTTCTGTCTTCCGGCATTATCCGCTCCTCGGATCATACGATGGAAGAGATGGTGCGCGTGGCGCGGGAACTGCGCGTTACCCATGGATTTCGTGGTTATATCCATTTGAAATCGATCCCTGAAGCATCGCCGAAGCTCATAGAGGAAGCGGGGCTTTATGCGGACCGGCTGTCGATCAATATCGAGTTGCCGACCGATAGCGGTATTGGTCGTTTCGCGCCGGAAAAGCAGCCCGCCAATATTCGCCGCTCCATGGCCGATATCCGTCTGAAGATCGAGGAGGCGGGCGAGCCGACGGCGCGGACACGTCGGACCAAGCGCTTCGCGCCCGCCGGACAGAGCACACAGATGATCGTGGGTGCTGACGGGGCCGATGACAGCACCATCCTCTCCACCAGCGCCAGGCTTTATGGCAGTTATGGTCTGCGGCGCGTCTATTATTCGGCCTTCAGCCCCATTCCGGATTCTTCGAAAAACCTGCCGCTGATCAAGCCGCCTTTGATGCGTGAGCACAGGCTTTATCAGGCGGACTGGCTTTATCGGTTTTACGGTTTTGACATCGGCGAGATAACCGCGATTGGTGGCGATGGCATGCTGGATCTCGATATCGATCCGAAGCTGGCATGGGCGCTCAAAAATCGCGACCGTTTTCCAGTGGATGTGAATGTCGCGGATCGGGAAATGCTGCTGCGAGTGCCGGGTTTCGGCACCAAGACGGTCGCTTCCATTCTCTCGTCGCGACGGTTTCGGCGGGTACGGCTGGAGGATATTGCCCGCTTTGGGGTGTCCCTGAAAAAAGTGAAGGCCTTTATCGTTGCGGACGGCTGGACGCCGGGCAAACTGATTGAACGGCCGGATCTGCGGGCAATGTTTGCGCCGCAGCCTGAACAATTGTCGCTGTTGTGATGTATGGCCCGGTTCTGGAAGGGCGGGGCGATCTCAGCGAGTGGCGTGACGCGGCTCGGATGGCGCTTGCCGCCAATATACCACCGGAAGCGATTGACTGGCGGCTGTGGGATGACGAAGCGGGGCTGCTGGATTTTGCCGGTGAGCCGTTGCCGACACCCAGGGTTGGGGAAGCACAGGTTTCCGTTCCGTCCGCCTTCGTGGCGCTGGCGCAGGCGGTGATCTGTCACAGCGATAATGGCCGTTTTGCGTTACTATACCGGCTGTTGTGGCGGCTTAGGCAGGATCGCGCCCTGCTGCAGTTCAAGTCCGATCCGGATGTTTCACAAGCGCGGCTGCTCGAAAAATCCGTCCGCCGTGACTGTCACAAGATGACGGCCTTCGTTCGTTTCAAGGAGTTACCATTACCGCAGGGGCAGGGTGGGCGACGGCGCTTCGTCGCCTGGTTCGAGCCGGATCATTTCATTGTCGAGCGCGAGGCGCCGTTTTTCCAGCGGCGGTTCACTGACATGGACTGGCTGATCGCAACGCCGAAAGGATCTGCGCGATGGGATGGAAGCGTGTTGCAGACGTCGCGGGAGGCCGCCGCTCAACCCGACCTGAAAGATGAAACGGACGATCTCTGGCGGACCTATTATGCCAATATTTTCAATCCGGCCCGCTTGAAGATCAAGGCGATGACGGCGGAGATGCCAAAAAAATACTGGAAGAACCTGCCGGAAGCGGATCTCATTCCCGGCCTCATTCTGGGCGCGAAGGCGCGGGTGCTTGATATGGCGGCCAAGGCGGCAAGCCAGCCGCAGCCGTTTCACCACCGCCTGCAGGCCGTTGCCGCCGCGGCGCGGAAGGAGTCCCCGCAGGAACCGGAAGATTCGCTTGGGTCCCTGAGGCGGCAGGCAGGCCAATGCACCCGATGTCCGCTGCATTGCAAGGCGACACAAACTGTTTTTGGCGAGGGGCCGGAGAATGCGGATGTCATGATCGTCGGCGAACAGCCGGGCGATCACGAAGATCTTGCCGGAAAACCTTTCCTCGGTCCTGCTGGTCAGCTGTTTGATCGAACGCTGGGCGAGATTGGCGTGGATCGCAGGCGGCTTTACGTCACCAATGCCGTCAAGCATTTCAAATATGAAACACGCGGCAAGCGGCGTATTCACCGGCGGCCGGATGCGGGTGAGGTTCAGCAATGCCGCTGGTGGCTGAACCAGGAAATTGCACTGGTGCAGCCGAAGCTCATCGTCGCCATGGGCGCTACGGCGCTTTATGCCCTGACCGGTGGCAAGGAGAAAGTCACCGAAGTTCGGAGCCGCCCTCTTCCCATGCAGGAAGGGCGGACGCTTTTTGTCACGGTGCATCCATCCTATCTGCTGCGTCTGCCGGATGCGCGGGCGAGAGAGGCGGAAACTCTGCTCTTCAAAAAGGACATGGAGTTTCTAAGATTATTCGAATAAATTGTTTTATTGATCTATTTATATATAAAAATGTATTTTAGTTTTTATGAATATAACTTACGTTTTTTGATTCGGTATTTTTATTAAAATTTTATACTTATCGATGATAATTGAATCGGTCTTATTTATTTATTGCGTGGACATATTATGTTGGGTGAACTCGACCTCACGACAGTCATATTGATGCAGAAGTGCTCTTATATTGTAGGATTGTTGAGTTTCATCTATCTAAAGTTGTCAAATCGTGGGTTGCGTGGCCCGGTTGCTCTTGCTGCCGGCTTTGCAGCCATGACAATTGGTTCCACACTCGCCGGTTACGGCGAATGGGGGATAATGTCACCGGCTTTATGGCGGCTCGGCAGTGTCGTTTTCGGCATTGTCGGTTATGCGCTGATCTGGCTCGGTCTGAAAGTTCTGAGCGACGGACGCCCTGTGGGCCGCCGGACGGTGGTCGCCCTCTGTCTTGTCGCGCTGCTGGCGATTGTCGTCGCGCTGCAAGTGGCTGAAAACAATGCGTATCGCGCGGCTTTGTTCAATGGCTGCGCGGCTCTCGCCTATCTTGCGGGCGCGGTTGGGCTTTTCGCAAGGTGGCGCAAGGAGCGGCTTCTCTCCCGTCTGGCGCTTGGCGCAATCGCCGGGATTTCCGGTCTGATTTCGCTCTCTGTGGTGAAGAGCATATTTTTCCCGGACTATGCCACCATCAACCTGGTCAATGCGTTTTTCTTCATCATCATGTTGAATTTCGCCATCGCGCTGTTCGTGATGATGCTGGTGGCCGAGCGGTCCGAACGGAAATTGCTGGTTCTCGCCAATACCGACCCGCTGACCGGCGTCAAGAACCGCCGGTTCTTTTTCCAGGCGATGCCTGCGGCGCCCGATCCTGCCGATGCGGCCATGCTGCTGGATATCGATCACTTCAAATCGATCAACGACCGTTTTGGCCATGCCGTCGGTGACAGCGTCCTTCAGGAAGTGGCAAAACGCATCGGCGGCAGCATACGCGGCGGCGATGTACTGGCGCGGTACGGTGGCGAGGAATTCATCATCTTCCTGCCGGGTGCGGGTGGTCAGAAAGCCTCTGTTATCGGCGAGCGTATTCGCAATGCGGTTGCGGTCAATGACGTTGATTGCGGTGGGTTGCGCGTTGGTGTCACGATCAGCATCGGCGTTGCGACCGCGGGCGAGATGCGCTGCGACCTGCAGACGCTGGCGGAAATGGCGGATCGCGCCCTTTACCGGGCCAAGAGCGAAGGGCGTAACTGTGTGCGCGAGGCGCTGGCGGCCTAGCCCTGCGGCTCGCTCACTTCATCCGCCGCGGCGCGATGGTGCAGGGCTTCCTTGAGCAAGATCTCGATCTGGGCATTGATGCTGCGCAATTCGCCGCTGGCCGTGTTCCTGATCACGTTCAATATTGCGGGTTCGATCCGCAGCGGAAAAGCCACCCGTTCCGGTCCCGGCGGACGTCCAGCCATCGCTTCAGCCCCGCAAGGTTTCGGTGTCGATCACCGGGGTTGGGTCAACAGGCGCGGAAATGCCGGCGATCATGCGGGCAAGCATGGGCGGACTATTTCCGCCTGCGGTCGGCGGCGGTATGTCGGTCTTGGATAGGGGCATCATGAACCTCACGTGGGAATGGTGGGTTTTTGATACCGGAAACGGATTGCAGGGGGATTACGCAATGCGAAACGCCGCGGATCTTGCGACCCGCGGCGTTTCGTTTTCATTCAGCACGTGACGGCGCGGATTTCCCGCGGGCCGCTTACTGGAAATAGCTCTGCAGCGGCTTCACTTCCAGATTGCCGGCCTTCAGCGCCTTGATGGCAAGGGCAGCGGCTTCCGCGCCGGCCATTGTTGTGTAGTAGGGTACCTTCTGCATCAGTGTTGCACGACGCAGCGACTTGCTATCGGAAATCGCCTTGTTGCTATCAGTGGTATTGATGACGAGCTGGACCTGACGGTTGCGGATGGCATCTTCGATATGCGGACGGCCTTCCTGCACCTTGTTGATCTTTTCAGCGTTGACGCCCCGTTCTGCGAGGAAACGCTGGGTGCCGCCGGTCGCCACGACTTTGAAGCCGCTTTCCACCAGAATGCGGATGGCGGGGAGAACGCCTTCCTTATCGTCGTCACGCACCGAGACAAAGACGGTGCCGGAGCGCGGCAGGTCGACGCCGGCGCCGAGCTGGCTCTTGGCGAAGGCCAGTGCGAAATCCGTGTCGAGGCCGATGACTTCACCGGT
Organism: Agrobacterium sp. SUL3; assembly: GCF_001263295.1. Lineage (NCBI taxonomy): Bacteria > Pseudomonadati > Pseudomonadota > Alphaproteobacteria > Hyphomicrobiales > Rhizobiaceae > Agrobacterium > Agrobacterium sp. SUL3. The sequence continues at coordinate 283,916 of NZ_KQ414499.1, read as the reverse complement.
CGAGCGCATTTCAGGTCCGAGCAGAATGTCGACGCCGGGGAAGCGGGCGAAGGGGAAGACGGCTTCCTTGACGGCGATGTGCTTCAGGTTGCGCGGATCAGGCTTTTCGCCGTAAGCCGCAATCGCCGCACCGAGCTTTTCACCGGCCATGACGCGGGCGGCGATCTTGGCAATCGGCGCGCCGATGGTCTTCGCCACGAAAGGCACGGTGCGCGAGGCGCGCGGGTTGACTTCGAGAACGTAGATCGTGCCGTCCTTGATGGCGTATTGCACGTTCATCAGGCCGCCGACATTGAGCGCTTTTGCAAGTGCCGTCGTCTGGCGTTCCAGTTCGTCAAGGGTTTCCTTGCTCAGTGAACGGGACGGCAGCGAGCAGGCGCTATCGCCCGAGTGGATGCCGGCTTCTTCGATGTGTTCCATGATTCCGGAAACGAAGACGCTTTCGCCGTCGCAAAGCGCATCGACGTCCACTTCGACGGCGTTGGTCAGGTAGCTGTCGAACAGAAGCGGGTTCTTGCCGAGCAGGGTGTTGATCTGGCCGGTCTTGTCGTTCGGGTAACGCTGCTTGATGTCCTCAGGCACGAGACCCGGAACCGTGTCGAGCAGATAGGTCTGGAGCTGGCCTTCCGAATGGATGATCTGCATGGCGCGGCCACCCAGAACGTAGGACGGGCGAACCACCAGCGGGAAGCCGATTTCAGACGCGACGAGGCGGGCCTGCTCGACCGAATAGGCGATGCCGTTGTTCGGCTGAGCGAGATCGAGCTTCATCAGCAGTTTCTGGAAGCGGTCGCGGTCTTCGGCAAGGTCGATCATGTCAGGCGCTGTGCCGAGGATCGGGATACCGTTCTTTTCCAGCGCTTCGGCAAGCTTCAGCGGGGTCTGGCCGCCGAACTGCACGATGACGCCGACGAGTTCACCCTTTTCCTGTTCGGCACGCATGATCTCGATCACGTCTTCGGCCGTCAGCGGTTCGAAATAGAGGCGGTCGGAGGTGTCGTAGTCGGTGGAAACCGTTTCCGGGTTACAGTTGATCATGATCGCTTCGAAGCCGGCATCCTTCAGCGCGAAGGCGGCATGGCAGCAGCAATAATCGAACTCGATGCCCTGGCCGATGCGGTTCGGACCGCCACCGAGGATAACGACTTTCTTGCGGTCGGAAACCTGCGCTTCCGAACGGGCGGCGCCGACGAAGGGGATTTCATAGGTCGAATACATGTAAGCGGTCGGCGAAGCGAATTCGGCCGCGCAGGTGTCGATGCGCTTGAAGACCGGGCGAACATTGAGGCTGTTGCGCAGCTCGGCCACTTCCTTCGGGCGCTTGGACGTCAGGCTGGCGAGGCGGGCGTCGGAAAAGCCCATGGCTTTGAGCATGCGCAGGTTTTCGGCATCCTGCGGCAGGCCGTGCTCGCGGATGCGGGCTTCCATGTCGACGATCGCCTTGAACTGGGCGATGAACCACGGATCGATCTTCGAGTTTTCGTGGACTTCCTCTTCGGTCATGCCCATGCGCAGCGCCTGGGCGACCATGCGCAGACGGTCCGGCGTCGGTGTGCCGATGGCGGCGCGGATGGCGTTCTTGGAGCCTTCGCCTTCCTCAAAGCCGGGGATTTCGATTTCATCGAGACCGGTGAGGCCGGTTTCCATGCCGCGCAGAGCCTTCTGCAGCGATTCGGCGAAGGTGCGGCCGATTGCCATGACTTCGCCGACCGACTTCATGGCGGTGGTGAGGATCGGCGAAGCGCCCGGGAATTTCTCGAAGGCGAAACGCGGGATCTTGGTGACGACGTAGTCGATCGAAGGCTCGAAGGATGCCGGCGTCGCACCGCCGGTAATGTCGTTTTCCAGCTCGTCCAGCGTGTAGCCGATGGCGAGCTTGGCGGCGATCTTGGCAATCGGGAAGCCGGTGGCCTTCGATGCCAGTGCGGACGAGCGCGAGACGCGCGGGTTCATTTCGATGACGACGAGGCGGCCATCTTTCGGATTGACGGCGAACTGCACGTTCGAGCCGCCGGTTTCCACGCCGATCTCGCGCAGCACCGCAATCGAGGCGTTGCGCATGATCTGGTATTCTTTGTCCGTCAGCGTCAGCGCCGGCGCAACCGTGATCGAGTCACCCGTGTGGACGCCCATCGGATCGATGTTTTCGATGGAGCAGATGATGATGCAATTGTCCGCCGTGTCGCGGACCACTTCCATCTCATATTCCTTCCAGCCGAGAACCGATTCTTCGACCAGCACTTCGGTGGTGGGCGAGGCGTCGAGGCCGCCCGAGACGATGTCGAAGAATTCCGAGCGGTTATAGGCAATGCCGCCGCCGGTGCCGCCGAGCGTGAAGGACGGGCGGATGATGGCGGGCAGGCCGACATGGTCGATTGCCTGCGCGGCAATCGCAATCGCATGGGCCATGTAGCGCTGCTTGCGGTCAGTCTCGCCGAGGTTCCACTGGTTTTCGAGATCATCCAGCGCCTTGTCCAGTTCAGCGCCGGAAAGCTTTGCCTTCAGCTCAGCGCGCGCCGCCTCATGGGTCTTGCGGTCGGCATCCTTGATTTCGGTCGCGTTGGCCAGCATAGATTTCGGCGTTTCAAGGCCGATGCGCGCCATGGCTTCGCGGAAGAGAGCGCGGTCTTCGGCCATGTCGATGGCTTCCGGCTTTGCGCCGATCATTTCGACATTGTAACGGTCGAGAACGCCCATGCGCTTGAGAGAAAGCGCAGTGTTGAGCGCGGTCTGGCCGCCCATGGTCGGAAGCAGCGCGTCCGGGCGTTCCTTGGCGATGATCTTCGCCACGACTTCGGGCGTGATCGGCTCGACATAAGTGGCGTCGGCAAGGCCCGGATCGGTCATGATGGTCGCGGGGTTGGAGTTGACCAGAATGACCCGGTAACCCTCTTCCTTCAGCGCCTTGCAGGCCTGCGTGCCGGAATAGTCGAATTCACATGCCTGACCGATGACGATCGGTCCCGCGCCGATGATGAGGATGGACTTGATATCTTGGCGCTTCGGCATGGCTCTCTCGTTCCGCTTTTTGGTTGCGCAAAACACCGGCCACGGTGGAAGATCACCGGCCGGGGAGCGCAATTCAAATGTTTTCAGGCTAGAAGCGGCTTATAGGCAAATGTTTTTGAGAACGGAACCCCATAAATTCCGGAATCGACAGAAACTCTTAACCGACAGGGGCATGCGCGGCGAAACGGGCCTGCACAGCAGCATTGCGGGAGCGGCTGACGGGAATTTCCGTGCCGTCTCTGGTCATGAGGTGCAGGCGGCCCGCCTGTTTGCGCAGCGAGACGACGTCGGCATCGGCAATCCAGTGCGAGCGGTGTACCTGCAAGCCTTTCGTATCGCCAATTTCCTTCATCGCATCGGCAAAACGCAGCAGAACCAGCTGACATCCCCGCGTCGTCACCACCTCGGTATAGTGATCCTGCACGGAAAGACGCAGCAGCGGTCCGCGCCGCTCCGGCTCCAGGCGGTCAAGAATTGCGGGACGCTCCTTGACCGAAGGTGGTGGCGTGGTTTCCGCTCCTGTCTCTTCGGTTGGATCGGTTGTGTTTGCGGGGCCGGCTGTCAGGTAACCGAGGAAACAGAATATCAGGCAAAGCGGCAGAGCAGCCTGAGCATCCTCGCCAATCGAGGCGATATCGACGGGCTGCGCGAAAAACGCATGGTTAGCGAGGGTTATGGTCGCACCGATCGGCAGGGCGGCGGCGATCGCTCCGGCCATCATCCGGGCAAGCGGGCTTGTCAGCGTCCGTACCAGCGCGGCATTGGCGAAGGCCGAAAAACCGGTGGTGATGATCCAGCCCGAGCCTAAGAGCAGGGTCCAATAGGCAGCCCTTGGCCAAAAGGCCATTTTCTGGCCCGTACCATAGGGACCTGTCACGATGAAGAGAACGGCTATGGCGACGAAGGTGCTCCACAACGAGCGGGAACGACCCTTCGCTTGCAATTGGCGAAGCGTGGATTGCACGACATTGCCGTTCACGAAGTTCTCCCGCTGTTTGCGCTATTCCGGTTGAGCCACGCCATGTTTCGCTGAAATTGCCGCCGAGTTCAACCGGGTGAGACAAATGTCCCTTCAACCTCTTCTCGACGCGCCTTTCGCCGTTCAGCTGCATGTGGCGACGGTCATTCCCGCCGCCATTCTCGGCGCGGTGGTTTTGTTTTCTCCCAAAGGCACGCCTCTTCACCGGCTGCTCGGCAAGATCTGGGTCGCGCTGATGGTTCTCACGTCCTTCTCGACATTCTTCATCCATGAACTGAATGTCTTTTATGGTTTCAGCCCGATCCACCTGATGTCGATTTTCACCATATATGGCTGTCTGCAATCGGTCTATTTCGCGCGCAGGGGTGAAATAAAGCGCCATATGCGGATCATGCAGGGCGTTTATCTCGGCGGCATCGTCATTGCGGGCGGTTTCACCTTCCTTCCCACGCGTATCATGAACGAGGTTGTTTTCGGCAATGGCGGGGAGGATTTTCTGACGCTGTCGGTCGGTGGCCTGTTGTTTGTTTTCCTGTTCGTTGCGGTCTTCAGGCAAAAGCGGCGTGCCGCCTGAGAGAGGCCAAGCTTTCTTCCGGAACAAGATGTATTATAGTGCCGTTATAAGGCAGCTTGTTGAGGCGATATTCGCCGGGAGAAGAGCATGGAATGGAGAGGGCGTCGCCAGTCGGACAATATCGAGGACCGGCGCGGCATGTCAGCGGGTTCGGGGCCTTCGGGCAACGATCCTTTTTCCCGAGGGGGAATGCGTGTGCCGATTGGGCGTCGCGGCGGCGGCATCGGCATCGGCGGCATTCTGGTCATCCTGCTGATCAGCTGGGTGCTTGGCATCAATCCGCTGACGCTGCTTTCGGGCGGCGATATTTCACTGGATGGTGGTGGCACAACGCAGCAATCCGGAACGCAGCAGCCCGGCACGCGTCCGCAGGGGCAATCATCTGACGAGACGACGGCTTTCGTTCGTACCGTGCTGGCCGAGACCGAAGATACGTGGAGTGGCATTTTCCAGTCCGCTGGCGAGACCTATCAGAAACCGACGCTGGTTCTGTTCTCCGGCCAGGTGTCTTCCGCCTGCGGTTATGCTTCGGCTGCCAGCGGCCCGTTTTATTGCCCGGGTGACCGCAAGGTCTATCTCGACACCAGCTTCTTCAAGGAATTGGACCAGCGTTTCGGTGCGGCCGGCGATTTCGCCCAGGCTTACGTGATTGCGCATGAGATTGGCCACCACATCCAGAACCTGACCGGCGTTCTGCCGGAGTTCAACCGCCGCCGCCAGTCTATGAGCCAGGTGGATGCCAACAAGATGTCCGTGCGCGTGGAGCTTCAGGCGGATTGTTATGCCGGCATCTGGGGCAAGTTCACCGAGCAGAAGGGCATTCTCGAAACCGGCGACCTTGAGGAAGCGTTGAACGCCGCCCATCAGATCGGTGACGACACGTTGCAGAAGCAGACCCAAGGTTATGTGGTGCCTGATAGTTTCAACCACGGCACCTCGGCACAGCGGGCGGAATGGTTCAAGCGCGGTTTCCAGAGCGGCCGTGTCGAAGATTGCGATACGTTCTCGGCCAATCTTTGAGAATGAAGAGATGAGGGGGCTTTTTAGCCCCCTTTTTTGTTTAGCGCATCAAAAGCGCCACGGCATACATGCCGAGTGCGAAGACCGTATGGGCAACGAGGTTGAGAACACGAACCTTGGTGGGATTGGGCGTTTTTGAGGCCGCCCAGCCGATGCCGAGACCCGGCTGCAACAGGAACCAGCCCGCGCCGACCGTGACGATGCCGACGATCCACGGCTGGATGAAGGACGGGTTTGCAAACCAGGCAGCCGGCACCACCAGCGCCAGAATGATGCCGTAGAGGATGCCGACGGCGTAGTGCGAAATCCAGCCGAGCGCCAGTTCATGTTCATAAGGCGCGGCTGTGGCGATGCTATCGTGAAATATCGTACCTTTTGGCACATGCCAGAACCAGCGGCCGACCGGTGCCCAGTTCGGCGCTGACTGGCCAAAAAACCGATGCAGCACAATCGCCCATATATCCATAAACACCGTGCCGCCAATGCCCATGGCAATGCCGCGCCAAATCAGTTCCAGCATGAGTTCCTCCGCATATCATGATCGATCAAGCTCTAGCGGATCGGGCGGGTGGAGAGAACGGGGTATCTTTCGCACAGCAAATAAAAATGGCCGGATCGATCCGGCCATGAAAGAGGTTGAAACCTATCCTCCGTCATGCCGGACTTGATCCGGAATCCAGCTACGGCGCGTCTGCGCCGTGAGGAATGAGTCTTTCGCGATCAAGGACTTGATCGCGCTGGACCCCGGATCTAGTCCGGGGTGACGGCGTTTGTATGCGTTGCCTCCACTAAACGAGCAGGCGGTTCCCCTAAGCAGCCCGCCCATAATCCGCCTGCCGTCGCGTTGCCGTGGCGAGCTGGAACTGCGCGAGCAGATCGTTGAGCGCCGCCGCTTCCGAAGCAAGGCCATGGCTTGCGGCCGTCTGTTCCTCCACCATGGCGGCATTCTGCTGCGTGCCCTGATCGATGGTGTTGATGGCGGTGTTGATTTCCTGAAGCCCGGTCGACTGTTCGCGCGACGACGTCACGATGGCGTCGATGTGGCGGTTGATCTCCTGCACTTCGCGGACGATGGTTTCCAGCGCCTTGCCGGCATTGCCGACGAGATCGACGCCGGATTGTACCTGCGATGTCGAGGCATTGATCAACGTCTTGATTTCCTTGGCGGCATTGGCGGAGCGCTGGGCAAGTTCGCGCACTTCCTGTGCGACGACGGCAAAACCCTTGCCGGCTTCACCGGCACGCGCCGCTTCCACTCCGGCATTCAGCGCCAGAAGGTTTGTCTGGAAGGCGATTTCATCGATCACGCCGATGATGTTGCTGATCTCCGACGATGATTTCTCAATGCCTTCCATGGCGCGAACCGCATCTTCGACGATGATGCCGGATTGTTCGGCATTGCCGCGGGCGCGATCAACCAGACGTCCGACTTCCTCGGCGCGGCGGGCGGGGTCCTTCACGGTGGTTGTGATTTCCTCAAGCGCTGCGGCGGTTTCTTCCACCGAGGCTGCCTGCTGCTCCGTGCGCCGTGCCAGATCGTCGGCGGATTGGCGAATCTCACCAGCACCGGCGTCGATTGCGCGGGCATTCTGGCCAACGGTGCTGAGCGCCACATTCAGCTTGGCGACGGAATTGTTGAAATCGTCGCGCAGGCGGTCGATGCGGCTCACGAAAGGCGTGTCGATGCGGTAATTGAGATCGCCGTCCGAAAGATGCGCCAGACCTTTGGCGAGCGAATCGACCGCGAACTGGATGTCCGCCGCGTCTTTCGCCGAACTTCTCTCCCGCTCGTTGCGCTCCTGTTCGGAAAGCGTGCGGTTTTCTTCGGCGTCACCTTCGAGACGCAGGCGCTCCATGGCGTTCGACCTGAAAACGGCGACTGCTGCGGCCATCGAGCCGATCTGGTCGGTGCGCTCCTGGCCGGGAATGGCGACATCGAGATTGCCGGCCGCAAGGCCTTCCATGGCCGAGGTCATCTGCGTGACGGGGCGGACGATGAAACGGGAGAGCACAGTTGCAAGCAGCGCGATCATGATTGCAGCGGCAAGAACCGTGGCAATGGTCGCTGCCAGCCGGAACTGGCCGATTGCGCTATAGGCTATATCGGAATCGACGACAAAGCCGAGATACCAGTCGACCGAAGGCAGGCCGGCAACCGGGATGAAGCTGGTGATCTTGCCCTTGCCGTCAATTTCGGTCTGGGAAATCGCCGAGGAAATTGCCGGTGTGTTGACCTTGAAAAGATCGCTCAGCGGCTTGTCGACGAGTTTCGGATCGGGATGAATAAGGATCTTGCCGTCCTTACTGACCAAGAAGGCGTAACCGTCCGTGCCGGCATCTACGGACTTGATCATCTTTACCAGCGAATCCAGCGAGAAGTCGCTTCCCGTCACGCCAGCCAACTTGCCATCAACGGAAACGGGCATCGCTGCAGTGATGACGAGGCCGCCGGTCGAGGCGTCGGTGTAAGGTTCGGTCAGCACCGGCTTGCCGGCCTTGACCGCATCCAGATACCAGGGGCGCTTGCGCGGGTCATAACCTTCCGGAAGCGGTGTTTTCGGGAACGTCGTGAAGACGCCGTTTTCGGCATTGCCGAAATAGGTGGACATGAACTGCGCTGTCAGCACGTCGTTCTGAAGGAACTGCAGCTTGGCATCGTCCTCCGGAAGCTTCGCAAGCGTTTTCGCCACCGTGTCGGTGAGCATGATGCGGCCGTTCAGCCAGTTTGCGATGCTCTGTGCGGCCTGCTTGCCGGACGAATCGATGTTTTCCGCCACCGCTTCCGTCGTGACCCGGTGCTGAAGGCTATCGATATAGAAAGAAAATCCCGCAAAGGCGGCGACAACAAGTGATGATGCCGCAAACAGAATGCGCGTCATGAGGTTGGATTTTTTTGGCAAGCTACACGTCCTTGAAACCAGATATGCCCGGTCGGGTCATCTTGGAGAATGGGGGGAAAGACATGCCTCTAGGGCGGGAATATTCTGCGTCATGCAGCTTATGATTTAAAAGAACTACGCGATGTTCTAATACGTAAAGTGAAATGGTAAAATTCGACTAAATTTGTTTTGGTTCATGCCGTTTCAGACTGTGCCGGCAGGTTTTGCCACTTTGCGTAAATTTTGATCATCGGGCTGCAAAGGTTGCGTGCAGGAAGGGAATATTTTATTCATCACCCTGCTGCCATTGCGCAATTCGCGGGCAATGGCCAAAATTCAGGTGAATTACAATGTCTTCGTCGGTTGTTGCAGAAACCGTTCCCTCCGGATCGGGGTCGTGGCTTTCGCATTTCAAGGCTACGCTTGCGCTTGGAATTCCGCTTATCGGTGCGCAGCTCGCGCAGCTTGGCATCCATACCACTGACATGGTCATCGTCGGGCAGCTGGGGGCTGAAAAGCTGGCGGCCATGGTGCTGGCCGGGCAGTTCTTCTTCGTTGTCTTCATTTTTGGCTCGGGCTTTTCCGTGGCCGTGGTGCCAATGGTGGCACAGGCTTATGGGCAGGGCGATGCGACGGCGGCCCGCCGCTCGCTGCGCATGGGTATGTGGGTGGCTATCGCCTACTGGATCCTCGCTTTGCCGATCTTCTTCAATGCCGAGCGGATTCTGGTCTATCTCGGGCAGAATCCCAACGTGGCGGCGCTGACCGGCCATTATCTCGCCATCGCCAAATTCGGCCTGCTGCCAGCTTTGCTTTTCTACGTGCTGCGCGGACTTGTCAGCGCCATCGGCCGGGCGGGCATCATTCTTTATGTCACCATCATCATGTTGGTGATGAACGGTGTGATGGCTTATGCGCTCGTGTTCGGCCATTTCGGCTTGCCGGCAATGGGCATGAATGGTGCTGCCGTCGTTGCCGTCATCGTCAATGCCTTCAGCTTCATCTTCATCGTTTTCTATGTACAGACGCGTGAGGAGACGAAGAAATACGAGCTGTTCGTGCGTTTCTGGCGGCCGGACTGGCATGCGCTTTTCGAAGTGCTGCGTCTCGGCCTGCCGATCAGCATCACCATCCTTGCCGAAGTGACGTTGTTTGCCGCCGCCTCGATCCTGATGGGACAGATTGGCACCGTGCAGCTTGCGGCGCATGGCATTGCCCTGCAGCTTGCCTCGATCGCCTTCATGATCCCGCTTGGCCTGTCGCAGGCGGCAACCGTGCGCGTGGGCATTGCCCGCGGTCAGGGAGATTTCAAAAATCTCATTCGCGCCTCCATCATGATCTACGCCATTGCCTGTGGCATTGCACTTTGCGGCGGCATCCTGTTTGCGGTCGTTCCGGACTTTCTGGCGAAATGGTTCCTCGATCCAAAATTGCCGGAAGCCGCGGAAGTGCTCGCCTATGCCAGCAGCCTCGTGGTGATCGCCGGCGTCTTCCAGCTGGTGGATGGCATTCAGGCCGTGACGGCGGGGCTGCTGCGCGGGCTGAAGGATGCCCGCATTCCAGCGATGCTGGCGCTGATCTCCTATTGGCCGATCGGCCTGGCGCTTGCCTGGACCATGGCCTTTCCGCTCGGTTTTGGCGGGCGTGGCGTCTGGTTCGGTTTCGTGATCGGTCTTTCGACGGCAGCTGTTTTGCTCACCGTCCGCTTCGTCATTCTGGTGAAGCGCGAAATGCAAACGGCCCGCTGATAGCGGGCCGTGCGAATGTTGGAAAGCTTTCCATACCCGCCGAAGTCAATGGATCCTCGCCTCAAGGGCGAGGATGACGGAGGAGAGGTTTCGAAGGCCTGTCTCAGCGCTCGGCGAGCGCTGCCTCGCCTTGTCTCTCGCGCAGCAGGTTGACGAAGCGGCGGAAGAGATAATGGCTGTCCTGCGGGCCGGGTGAAGCTTCCGGGTGATGCTGGACGGAGAAGACCGGCTTGCCGACGATGCGCAGGCCGCAATTGGTGCCATCGAACAGCGACGTGTGGGTTTCTTCGACGCCATCAGGCAGCGATTTGGCATCAACCGCAAAACCGTGGTTCATCGAGACGATTTCAACCTTGCCTGTCGTGAAGTCCTTGACCGGATGGTTGGCGCCGTGGTGACCCTGATGCATCTTTTCGGTCTTTGCGCCGACGGCGAGGCCGAGCATCTGGTGGCCGAGGCAGATGCCGAAGATCGGCAGCTCGCTCTTGATGAGGTTCTGGATGACCGGCACGGCATATTCGCCTGTAGCCGCCGGGTCTCCCGGGCCGTTGGACAGGAACACGCCATCCGGCTTCAGCGCCAGAATGTCTTCGGCCGAAGTCTGGGCGGGAACTACGGTCACCTTGCAATCGAGACCGGCGAAAAGGCGCAGAATGTTACGCTTGACGCCGAAATCCACGCAGACGACGTGATATTTGGCATCGGCTTCGCCGAGCGTGCCATAACCCTTGTTCCAGACCCACGGCGTTTCAGCCCAGCTGGAGGATTGGCCGGAGGTCGCTTCGATGGCGAGGTCGAGGCCGACAAGGCCGCTCCAGGCCTTTGCTTCGGTCTTTAGCGCCTCGATGTCGAAGACGCCGTTCGGATCATGGGCGATGACAGCGTTCGGCGCGCCGTTTTCGCGGATCCATGCCGTCAGCGCGCGCGTATCTATGCCACAAAGGCCGATGACACCGCGGGCCTTCAGCCAGGCATCCAGATGCTTGACGGCGCGAAAGTTCGAAGGGTCGGTGATATCGGCCTTGAAGATGACGCCGACTGCGCCGCGGCGGGCGGCGGGTGTCAGGTCTTCAATGTCTTCCTCATTGGTGCCGACATTGCCGATATGCGGGAAGGTGAAAGTGACGATCTGGCCGAGATAGGAAGGGTCGGTGAGGATTTCCTCGTAACCCGTCAGCGCCGTGTTGAAGCAGACTTCGGCCTGAACCTTGCCGGTTGCGCCGATGCCTGTGCCCTCGATCACCGTGCCATCGGCAAGAACAAGCATTGCGGTCGGTTTGCGGGTAGTCCAGGGCGCTGTCTCGGTCATCTCGTTCCGTTTCTGCCGCTTCGCACCCCGCCTCTTGAAAGGCAGGGGGTAAGGGGCCATTTTTGTCGCAGGCTTCGTGACATAAAGGGGCGCGCGATAAAGCTCGCGTTCCGACCCTTCGTTAAAATCTCGTGCAGGTGCCGGAAAATAACGAAAGCAGCCCAAGCGGTCAACCATAGGCTCAAGATTTACGCGGATTTAAGATGCCGTGGATTCAAGGGCTTATGCAATTGATTTGCTTGAGCGTAGTTGCTCGTTTATGTCGTTGCGAAAAATAAGGTGGAAAGTTTGCCTATCGCGAAGCTGCGGAATGGGCTTTCCCAAGGAGAAGAAAAATGATGCGCGACACGTTCGCAAATACTTTGAAAGATGCGCTGAAGGCTCGTGACGCCCGACGTACATCGACCGTGCGTCTCATTCAGGCGGCCATCAAGGATCGCGATATCGCCAATCGTGGCGTGGGCAAGGACCCCGTCAGCGACGAAGATATCATGCAGATCCTGACCAAGATGGTAAAGCAGCGCGAAGAGTCCGCCACCATCTATGACGGTGCCGGCCGACCCGAGCTCGCCGCGCAGGAGCGCGAGGAAATCGTCATCATCAAGGAATTCATGCCGGAAGAAATCCCGGCCGAGAAGGTGCGCGAACTGTGCCAGGCCGTCATCAGCGAAACCGGCGCCTCCGGTCTGCGTGACATGGGCAAGTGCATGAACGCGCTGAAGGAACGTTATCCCGGTCAGATCGACTTTGCGAAGGCCTCCGGCGTTGTCAAGGACTTGCTGAAGTAGACTTCCACCATGTTGAAAAAAGTAAAGGCAGGGTAGCCGAGGCTACCCTGCCTTTTTTCTGTCGACGAAAGCGCATTCCGGCGGATCAAAATGCGGTCCCTCACAGGCTTTTTTAGGGGGACGTGCCTGTGGGCGTCGGCAGATTTATGGAAATGTTCACGCACTGCCTTTGACTGTGTTTTGTTTTTACACCGTCGCGACGGGGCGCTCAAATTACAAAAACATAATTTTTGGTGATGTTGCACTGCCATAAATTCGCCGGAAGCAGGCGCAATGGCGGCTTTCCATCGTCAACCCGGCCGTTTTTTCTGCTCATGCACATAGTGGCGCAGAACCGCATTCATCCGGGTTTGATAGCCTTTGCCGGTGGATTTGAAAAAATCGACGACATCCTGGTCCACGCGAATGGAAATCGATTGCTTGGGGGTGGGGAAAACCACTTCGGCCTTCGACCAGTCGATGTCTTCAAAGCCGGCCCAGTCCGGATCGTCGCGCATGGCGCGGTCGATATCCTCGTCGGTCATGGCGTCGACACGCGCCCAATCGGTGCGATCTTCACCCCTGGCGATCTTTTCCCGGATCTCATCCAGAGAATATCTGACGATACGTTCTTCGCTCATTTTTCCTTGTCGCCCTTGCCGATATGATCCGGCAGACCTCGCCCCGCATCGTATAAACGATTGCGATGAGATCGTCTGTTTCCGGGCATATCGCCAGAATACGACACTCCCCATTTTGATCGGAGCGACTTTCCAGATGGGGTTGTGAAAGCGCTCTTGCCGCCCTTGGAAAGTCGATGCCGTGCTTCTCGATATTGCTCAGCCGCTTGTTTTCATCCCAATCAAAGGAAATGAAATCTTTCATCACGATATCCATGAGTTGCCTACCGCTGCTTTCAGCTCATAGGCACTCATGCACTGAGTATGCATATACAATCGTATATTCTTCTGTATATACACCGATGTCAATGCCGCCTGTGAATAGTGGGTATTATTTACCTACCCATTTTGTATTGCGGCCTTTATGCGCTTATATGAAAGACTGGCCTCTAACAGGTAACCCATGCGCTTTTCCAATTCTTTTCTCGATGAGATACGCGACCGCGTGAACATCTCCGATGTGATCGGCCGACGTGTGTCCTGGGACAAGAAGAAGACCAATACGCCGCGGGGCGATTATTGGGCCTGCTGCCCGTTCCACGGTGAAAAAAGCCCCAGTTTCCATTGTGAGGACCGCAAGGGGCGGTATCATTGTTTCGGTTGCGGTGTTTCCGGCGATCATTTCCGGTTCTTGACCGACCTTGAGGGCTTGAGTTTTCCCGAGGCCGTGCAGCAGATTGCCGATATGGCCGGTATTTCCATGCCGCAGCCTGATCCGCAGGCGGAAAAGCGCGAGCGTGAGCGCACCTCGCTGCAGGACGTCATGGAAATGGCGACGCTATTCTTTCAGGATCAGTTACAGACGGCGCTTGGCGCGCGGGCGCGGGCTTATTTGCGCGATCGCGGGCTGACCGGGCGCACCATCGAGACCTTCAGGCTTGGTTTTGCGCCGGATAGCCGCAATGCTCTCAAAGAGCATCTGGCGAGCAAGGGTGTGGCGCGCGAGCAGATGGAGGCCTGCGGGCTGGTGGTGCATGAAAACGTACCGGTTTCTTATGACCGGTTCCGGGATCGCATCATGTTCCCGATCCTGTCGTCGCGGGAAAAGGTGATCGCTTTCGGCGGCCGCGCCATGGCGGCGGATGCGGTGGCGAAGTATCTGAATTCCAACGAGACCGAGCTTTTTCACAAGGGCAATGTTCTTTACAATTTTGCCCGCGCCCGTCGCGCCTCGCAGGCTGCCGGCGGCACGGTCATCGCCGTTGAAGGCTATATGGATGTCATCGCGCTTTATCAGGCCGGTGTCGAAAACGCCGTCGCGCCGCTTGGTACGGCGCTGACGGAAAGCCAGCTCGATCTCCTGTGGAAAATGTCGCCGCAGCCGATCCTCTGCTTCGATGGCGATGGCGCCGGCATTCGCGCCGCCAACCGTGCGGCGGATCTGGCCCTGCCGCATATCAAGCCGGACCGCTCCGTCAGCTTTGCGTTGTTGCCTGACGGAAAGGACCCTGATGATCTCGTGCGGCTGGAGGGGCGCGCGCCTTTTGACCGGGTGCTTTCGGAAGCAAAGCCGCTTGCGGCGATGGTCTGGAGCCGTGAGACATCCGCCGTTACCTTCGATACGCCCGAAAAGCGAGCCCAGCTTGAAAGCCGCCTGCGACAGATCGTTTCCGTGATCGGCGACGAGACGGTGCGCCGTTTCTATCAGCAGGATATGCGCGACAGGCTGAATGGCTTCTTCCAGCCGCGCTTTCAGCAGGGCGGGCAACAGGGCGGTAACTTCCGTCGCGATGGCGGGCAGGGCGCCGGGCGCGGCTTCCAGCGCAATGCGCCGGGGCGGGGCGGGGCGATGTCGACGCCTGCCAGCAGTATTTCGGACCGGTTGGCGCAATCGGGCCTGGTGAGGGGGTATCAGACCAAGCCCTCGCTCCGGGAAAGCGTTCTTGCCATCACCATCGTCAACCATCCCGAATTGCTGCTCGAGGAATATGACGAGATCGCTGCCATCGACTATGAGAACCGTGATCTGCAACGTCTGTGGTCGACGGTGCTGACCTATGCGGCGGAAAGTGCGGCGGAGATATCGCGGGCCGGGCTGATCGAGCGCCTGTCGCAGCAGGATTTCGAGGCGCTGTTGAAGACGATGGACCAGCAGGTGCGTAATGCCCGCCTGTGGACGGCGACTGAACAGGCGGCGATGGAAGATGCGCGTGAAGGTTATGTGCAGGCGCTGTCATTGCACAAGCGAACCAAATCCCTGCTCTGGCAGAAGCGGGAGCTGGAACGGGAAATTGCCGAGGCGACGGATGACGAGCGCGGCACGCTTCTGGTACGGGCATTGGCCGAGGTTCAGCTGGAAATCGGCCGAATGGAAAATCAGGAGGCGATCATCGATGGTTTCGGGGTTATGTCCGGGCGGGTGAAGGGGCCGGCCTTCGGCCATGGCTGAGAGGGCTGGCCAAGAATTGAAAGACGTGTGGGGTTGCCTTTTGCGGCAAGCGTCCTAAATAGGGGATAGTCTGGTGATAACCGCGAAATGCGGCCTTTTTTGAGAATTTCCGTGGCTGTCTCGCCCTCAAAGGCTTGACGGGGCGGGAAATAGCGGGAATCACCATTTCAGGAAAAGTAAGGTGGAATGAGCCTTGGCGGATAGAAATTGCATGAGCAAGCATTTCCGGGTGCACTGTCTTTGCATTCTGCCTGAGGCTGCCGTGGTTAATCGGCAATTAAAGATCACTCCGTTAGGTGTCTGACAGTGATTCGCGGCAAACCGCTGGATGCTCATGGGGCGGACGGCGATGCGGCGGAACAGGTGTTAGCGTCAGGGAAAGCGACGAGATAGATGGCAACCAAAGTCAAAGAAAACGAAGAAGCAGAAAACGAACGCGACGGTGCGACGGACGGTCCGCTTCTCGATCTTTCGGATGACGCGGTCAAGAAAATGATCAAGGCCGCCAAGAAGCGCGGCTATGTGACGATGGACGAGCTGAATTCCGTCCTGCCGTCCGAAGAGGTGACGTCCGAGCAGATCGAAGACACGATGGCTATGCTGTCCGATATGGGCATCAACGTCATCGAGGACGAGGATGCTGAAGAAGCGTCTGGCGAGGCTGAAAGCGACGATTCGGAATCGGAAGATTCCGAAGGCGGCGAACTGGCGCCCTCCGGCGGCACAGCACTTGCGACCGCCAAGAAGAAAGAACCGACCGACCGTACCGATGACCCGGTGCGCATGTATCTGCGCGAAATGGGTTCCGTCGAGCTTCTGTCGCGCGAAGGCGAAATCGCCATCGCCAAGCGCATCGAGGCCGGCCGCGAAACGATGATTTCGGGCCTGTGCGAAAGCCCGCTGACGTTCCAGGCGCTGATCATCTGGCGCGACGAGCTGAATGAAGGCACGACGCTGCTGCGCGAGATCATCGATCTCGAGACCACCTATTCGGGTCCGGAGGCCAAGGCTGCGCCGCAGTTCCAGAGCCCGGAAAAGATCGAGGCGGACCGCAAGGCTGCCGAAGAAAAGGAAAAGACCCGCAAGCTGCGTGCGCCGACCGGCGACGATGACGTGACCGATGTGGGTGGCGATGGCCTTCCGCCGGAAGAGGAAGAGGAGGACGACGACGAGTCCAATCTTTCGCTTGCCGCGATGGAAGCCGAACTGCGCCCGCAGGTCATGGAAACGCTCGACACCATCGCTGATACCTACAAGAAGCTGCGCAAGCTTCAGGATCAGCAGGTTGAGGCGCGTCTGGCCTGCACGGGCACCCTGTCTTCCGGCCAGGAGCGTCGTTACAAGGAACTGAAGGATCAGCTGATCACGGCCGTCAAGTCGCTGTCGCTGAACCAGAACCGTATCGACAGCCTCGTCGAGCAGCTCTACGACATTTCCAAGCGTCTGATGCAGAATGAAGGCCGGCTGCTGCGCCTTGCCGAATCCTACGGCGTCAAGCGCGACAGCTTCCTCGAGCAGTATCACGGTGCGGAACTCGATCCGAACTGGATGAAGTCGATCGCCAATCTGGCCGCGCGCGGCTGGAAGGAATTCGCCCGCGAGGAAAGCAACACGATCCGGGAAATCCGTCAGGAAATCCAGAACCTCTCCACGGAAACCGGCATTTCCATCGCCGAATTCCGCCGCATCGTTTCCATGGTGCAGAAGGGCGAGCGAGAAGCGCGCATCGCCAAGAAGGAGATGGTCGAGGCCAACCTGCGTCTGGTTATCTCGATTGCGAAGAAATACACCAATCGCGGCCTGCAGTTCCTCGATCTCATTCAGGAAGGCAATATCGGCCTGATGAAGGCGGTCGACAAGTTCGAATATCGCCGTGGTTACAAGTTCTCGACCTATGCGACCTGGTGGATCAGGCAGGCGATCACCCGCTCGATCGCCGATCAGGCGCGCACGATCCGTATTCCGGTTCACATGATCGAGACGATCAACAAGATCGTTCGCACCTCGCGCCAGATGCTGCACGAGATCGGCCGCGAGCCGACCCCGGAAGAGCTGGCCGAGAAGCTGGCCATGCCGCTGGAAAAGGTGCGTAAGGTTCTGAAGATCGCCAAGGAGCCGATCTCGCTCGAAACCCCCGTGGGTGACGAAGAAGATTCGCATCTCGGTGACTTCATCGAGGACAAGAATGCGCTCTTGCCGATCGACGCCGCCATTCAGGCGAACCTGCGCGAGACGACAACTCGCGTTCTGGCTTCGCTGACGCCGCGCGAGGAACGTGTTCTGCGCATGCGCTTTGGCATCGGCATGAACACCGACCATACGCTGGAAGAAGTCGGCCAGCAGTTTTCGGTCACGCGCGAACGTATTCGTCAGATTGAGGCGAAGGCGCTGCGCAAGCTGAAGCATCCGAGCCGCTCGAGAAAGCTGCGCAGCTTCCTCGACAGCTAAGCGTTGCGCTTCCTTTAAAATTGAACCCGGTCAGTCATCTCTGGCCGGGTTTTTTGTTTCACGCACTGGCGAACTCTGCGACAAGCCTTATGTGTGAGGACGAAGCATTCCGCTTTTGGTGGATATGCGCAGGTTCGATTTGGTTCGATGAGATGCAACAGGTTTCGGCAAGCAGATGGCGTCGGGGAGGATGGGCTGTGCCCGTCTCCGTGCTGCTGCATATTGCCGTTGTCGCTCTCTTCTTTTTTCAACTGCCGGAGCGGATAGCCGAGCCGCAGGAGCCGGAGAGCATCAGCGTCGATCTGGTGCCGCCACCCGAAGAAAAAAAGGCGGAAGAGGCTCCACCACCGGGCGAAGAGAAGGCGAAAGAGGAAAAGCCGCAACCTCCACCTCCACCGCCCACTCCTCCGGCAGAAGAGGCAAAACCTTTGCCGCAGCCGCAGGCGACGTTGCCGGCCATCGCCATGAGGCCTGAGGAAATGCAGGCGGACCGCGAAGACAAGCCGGGAAAGACTGAGGAAGCGGAAAAGACCGAGCCTTCCAAGGAGCCCGCAAGCCAGCCTGAAAAGACGGCCGAGGAAAAGCCCGCACCTGTCGCCGCCAACAGCGATCTTCAGGCTTCCGCCGAGCAGGGGGAAATCGCGGTCTCACCCATCAAGGAAGAATCGCAACCGGATCAGCCGCCCGTGCCGCAGGCAAAGCCGGTTGAGGAAAAGCCTGCGGACGCGGCGGAAGAGAAGCCCGCGAAACTTCCGGCGGCCAAAAGCTTATTGTCGTCCGCCGTGTTAACGCCAGCTCAGCGACGGCAGATTTTTGGCGATCTATCGCCCCGTCGTCGCATCGTGCAACTTTGCCAGGCAGAAGCATTGGCCCAAATAAGGGAGGTTTATACGGCCACCCGAGGCATGTATGGCTTTTCCGACACCGGCGGGCGCATATCCGGCAATCTACTTGACGCTACCGGGGGTGCATTCAACGTTGGCGACGTCTGGCGCGATGTCACGTTTCAATGTGAGGTGGATGTCGAGAATTACGCGGTGACGGCCTTCAGATTTAAAATAGGTGATGTCATCACGGCGGCTGAAGCAAAGAAACGAGGTTTCACCGGGCGGTAGCAGACCATTCGTCCCTCGCGGGGGCAAGTGAAACAAGGGTTCCTTTCATCGATTCCATCCCTTCTCCCTCATTCCTGTGCTTGTCACAGGAATCCAGCCGACGCGCGTCCGCGCGGCGAAGAGAGTCATTTCAGCCCAAGGACTTGGGCTGGCTGGATCTCTGTGACAAGCACAGAGATGAGGGAAGGAAGCGCCGGAAAAACGGCCTCCCGATACACCAGCCGGGAAGCATCGTGTCGCACTCCATGTGGCTGCAAGGGGTGCGTGCTTAAAGAGCTACCTCACACCCGCTCCGCATCCCCCACCAGAAGCCCGATGCCAGCCATCAGTGCATCCTCATCATAAGGCTTCCTGATCACCGGCACGTTGCCGAATTCGTCCGGCACCATGCTGCCATCCGCATAACCGGTGGCGAACAGGAATGGGACGCCGCGGCGGTGGAGTTCACGGGCGACGGGGATCGAGGTGTCGGAACCGAGATTGATGTCGAGGATGGCGACGTCAGGCATGTAGCTCTTCAGCTTTTCGATCGCCATCGCCGATGAGGTTGCCGTTTCGATCGTCTTGATGCCGTTGTCTTCCAGCATGTTTTCGACATCCATGGCGATCAGCATCTGGTCTTCGACAAGCAATATCTTCAACGGTTCCTCCCGATTGTAACGTCTGGCCTGCGGCGCGATTTCTTCCTCGGTTTTTGCGGTGGAAGCCGCCGCGGCCGATGAAACGTGGCGGGAGGGCAGGACAATGTCCGCCTCCAGCCCGTCCGGCAGATATCGCATCGTGCTGCGTCCGCCGAGATCATAAGGAATGCTGCGACTGATGAGCGCCGTGCCGAAACCGGCGCGCGACGGCGTCGGCAGCTTGGTCGGCAGGGTTTCACGCCATTGAATTTCGCAATCGCGGTTCTCGTTGACATCCCAGTGTACGTGCAATTGCCCGCCGGTCTGCGAAAGCGCACCGTATTTAGCGGCATTCGTCGCCAGTTCATGCAGAACCAGAGCCATGACGGAGAAAGCGCGCGAATCGAGCGTGATCTGCGGGCCTGCAAGTTTCACCGCCGTTTCCGGCGAACGATGCGGCGACAGTTCAGCTTCCAGCAGATCGCGCAACGCGCCACCGCCTTCACCGCGAATGATCTGGTCATGGGCGAATGACAGCGCCTGAATGCGACCCTTCAAGGCGGTGACATATTCCTGCAGCGTCTTGCCCTCCTGCGAGGGATTGCCGACCAGCGACTTGATGATGGCCAGAACATTCTTGACGCGGTGATTAAGCTCCTCGTTCAACATGCGCTGGCGCACTTCCGCGCGCTCCCTTTCGCCGGCCATCAGCTCGCTGTGATGGAAGGCGACCTCAACAAGCGCAATCCTGGCCGCTTCGGCAATTTCCCGGTCTGCCTCCGACCAGGGCTGCGCCTGCAGGCGAACGGTTTCTTTCCAGATTGCAAAGCTCTTGCGGGGGGTGAGACGGTCACCTAACGGCCCGGTCTCATAGGATTTTTCGGGATTGCCTGCCCAGTTCAGATTTTGCACGATCTCCTTGCGGAAAAACAGCAGGTAGTCGTTCTTGACCTGCGACAACGGAATGGCGAGCATCCCGGCGGCGGTGCCGGCATAGATTTCCGCTTCCGGTATGGCTTGCGACATGGCATGGGTGGCCCAGACCTTACCTTCCGAAGCCGAGGCGACAAAGCGCGCCAGCCGTGGAATGGCATCCTGTGGCGGCGTTGCGCCATGGCCGTGCCAGTTGTTGCCGACCCAGAGCCCGACGCCATCGCAGGGCATCAGATCGGCGAAATCCTGGAAACTGTCGATCAGCAATTCTTCGATGTTGGTGTGATGAGCGGCAAGCCGCAGGAAGCGGTCAAGTGCTGCATGGGCGTGGTTGACGGTATCGAGCCGGCGTTTCTGCTTCAGAACCTGCAAATGCATGGAGAAAAACTCTCCGAACATTTCGGCGGCGATCCTGACCGGCATTGTCAGCACACGCGGAGAATAATGGTGACAGGCGATGAGGCCCCAGAGAGCACCATCGACAATCACCGAAATCGACATGGAAGCGCCGACACCCATGTTGCGAAGATATTCGCAATGGATGGGCGAGACGCTGCGCAGATGCGCGAAGGACAGATCGAGCGGTTCGCCGGAGGCATCGAAAGCAGGCAGGATGGCAACGCGCGCGCCGCTGGCATTGGAAATGATGCGCAGCGTGTTCTTGAGATAAAGCGCCCGGGCTTGCTGCGGTATGTCGCTGGCCGGAAAATATTGTCCGAGAAAGCTTTCCAGGTCCGGCTGCTTTGCCTCTGACACCACCTTGCCGGCCCCGTCATCCTCGAAACGGTAGATCATCACCCGGTCATAACCCAACGTCGCCTTTATCAGCCGGGTCGTTCTTGAAATCAGGCTTTCGACGCTGTCAGCCTCACGGATGCGATCCACCATCTTGCGCGCCGTGCCAAGCGGCTGCGTTTCGCTTTGCGATGGTTCGAACTCGATGATGGTGGTGGATTTGTAGCGGTGCAGAGCAATATCGAAGCTGCGGCCATCGCTCATCTGCATGTTGGGCAGCATGGCGGGGCGCGTGGTTCTGCCGGTTACAGTCAGCGCGTTGCGAAGATCGTGGACGAGGTCTTTACCGAGCACCTCTTCGGCAGTCCTGCCGTTCAGATCGCCCTCAATGCCCAGAATGTCGCGGCAGTTTTCCGAATGACGCAGAACCATGCGCAGGGAATTGTCGCAGGCGATCAGACAGCCATGCGGTTGAATATAACCTGGAATGTGGATGGGTTCGCGATCGCAATTGGTCAGGTCGACTTGATAGTCAGTGGATGCCATGAATACGTCTTTCGCACCCTGTGCCTGGCTTGGTACTTGTCTTGCGCTGAAAATATTCTGTTCGTCGAGGGACGGGGAAGCCTGAATAGTTCATTCTGATATTGCCAACCCTTCCCCGTTTTCTTGCAACCGTGACGCCGCTTTTCCGTTAGTTGTTACGGCCCGCCGTCACGTTATTGTTTTATCTCTACCCCCATCGGGTAGAATTTGACATGGCGTAACGTTTGCAACGTCGATTTTGTTCCAGCCTGTTTGAAAGAAAAAATGTGCCGCAGAAGACAATAACCATCGCCACCCATGGGCAGGGGCTCTACGAGTTTACATCCGAGGCCAAGGGTTTCGTGAGAGAGAGCGGCGTGGACGAAGGCTTGCTGACCGTCTTTGTGCGGCATACATCGTGCTCGCTGCTTATCCAGGAAAATGCCGATCCGGATGTCCGGCGCGATCTCTCGGTGTTCTTCTCCCGCCTCGTGCCGCCTTCGGACGATGCCTCGATGCGCTGGGTCACCCACACGCTGGAAGGCCCTGATGATATGCCTGCCCATATCAAATCGGCACTGACTGCGGTTTCGATCGGCGTGCCGATCGGGCAGGGCAGGCTTGCGCTTGGCACCTGGCAGGGGATTTATCTTTTCGAGCACCGCGACCGGCCGCACCGCCGCGAAATCGTGCTGCATATTTCCGCCTGATATTCCGTTAGGGAATGTGTGTTTTCCCGTTAATAACAATGAACCCCTGCTGAACATGCGGTTCTGTTAATATTCAGACGGGTGGGGCTAGGGTCTCGTCAATCGCTGAGGGACGTTCCCTGCCGGCGAAGAACAAATGGAGTGAGTTCATGTTCAACACCTTCGCAAAAGCCGGCCTTGCCGCTCTCATTGCCTTCGGCGGCATCTCCGCCACCGCTCCTGCGGCTTCGGCTGGCTCGGATGTTCAGTTCAGAGTTCAGGTTCAGGATGGCTATGGCCATGACAGAGGCCGCGGCTGGGGTCGTCCCGATCGCCCGCGCTTTGGTTGCTCGCCGCGCTTTGCGGAAGAAAAGGCAAGCCGCATGGGTCTTCGCCGTGCCCGCGTTGTTGATGTGTCGCCGCGCCGCGTTGTGGTTGCAGGCTTCGACCGTCGGGGCCGTGACCGCATCGTCTTCGCCAATGAGCGTGGCTGCCCGGTCATCCGCCGCTAAAGCGGACAATATCGATCCGGTGACATCCCCGTCCGCCGGATGGGTAAAAAATGCCCCTCGCTTGTCCGGAAAGGCAGGCGAGGGGCATTTCTTTTTTAACCGGCCGATGGCCGGATTTTAAGTATGGGCGAGAGGCGACACGCAGGTGCCGCCCCTCCATTGTTCTTACTGGTCTAGGGCGAAGGTGACGTTGACCACCACGCTGTAATTGTTCTCACCCGAAGCGATCGGCACGCTGTCGGCTTCCTTCATCATCGAAGCGCGCATCGCGCCGGCTGGCATCGGCATCGGGCGCTGTGAGTTTTCGCTGATCTGGATGACGCGGCCGAGCTTCACGCCTGCCGCTTCCGTCAGCGTTTTTGCCTTGGCGATAGCATCGGCCACGGCCTGCTTGCGGGCCTCGGTAACAGTGGCCTCCGGCTTGTCATTGGTGAAGGTGATATCGCCGCCCTGATTGATACCAAGCTTGACGGAGGTATCGAGGATCGCGCCGAGCTTCTTCAGGTCGCGCACCCGCACGGTCAGGCCGTTAGAAACCTGATAACCGGTGATTTCAGGCGCAACATAAACGCCGTCCTTGGGCTCATAATGCTTGTAAAGCGGCTGTACCGAGAAATTGCTGGTCTGCAGATCCCGGTCTTCGATGGCGGCTTCTTTCAGCGCTTTGAGAACATCGGCGAGTGCCTTGGAATTCTCCGTGAGCGCGGCAGCTGCCGTCTCCGCCTGCTTGACGACGCTGAAGGAGAGAATAGCCATATCAGGGGCAATGGCCGCCTGGCCTTCGCCGGAAACACTGATGGTGGCTTCGCGCGGGTTGGCGTCCTGCGCAAGCACCTGGCTTGCCAGCGGCACCATTGCTGCTGCGGTCAAAGCGGTGAGTGCGAAAAGGCGGGCCTTTTTTGTTGTCATGGTGTTTCCTCGTTGATTGTGTCCCTTTGCAGGGTATTGCCTTAGATTGTGTAGCTAATACGGCGGCGCTGCCTTGCGAAAGCATCAATGGCTTGTCGGGCTATAAAAATTACGTTAGAGCGTGACCCACCGGATTCGAACCATTGCGAAACCGGTATTTCGGATCACCTTGTTCCGATAAGGGCCTGTAGCTCAATGGTTAGAGCCGGCGGCTCATAACCGCTTGGTTGGGAGTTCGAGTCTCTCCAGGCCCACCATTTTCTTTCATATTTCCAATGAACTGGCGATATTCCGCAGGGGCGAATCGATATTTCGTTGATCATCGCCATCTTCGGCACTTTTGGCTCCATACAACAAAAAATCCGACCAGCCATTCAGACTGATCGGATCATCCGTTGTGAATTTTTGGCCATGCGGTCAGTTACAGACCCGCATGCTTTCGGTGTGCCAGCCGCCGTCATAGGAATTGGGAATGCGGCGGTCTTCGAACCAGCAGCGCGGGCGGGGCGGCGGCGGGGGTTCGTAGTAGCGGGGGGCGTTGTTGTTGCCGTTGGCGATGGCGCCGCCGATCAGGCCGCCGATGACGCCTGCGGCAAGGCCACCGGCGATTGCTGCGCCGTCATTGTGACGGCGATGTTCGCGGTAGGGCGGCGGGGGCGGGCCGCCACGGTCATAACCACGGTCGTAGCGCGGACGATAGGGATAATCCTGCGCGGCGGCGGTGCCGTAGGATGCGAAGACGCTGCCGGTGGCGACCAGCGCGGCAAGGGTGGAAAGAATGATCTTTTTCATCGGGGGCTACTCCATAAGCCTGCCTTGGGAGATAGAGGCTCATTATGCCCGCATGATGGCACGGGTCTGCTGAACGGTTTGTGAATGTTTCGTTGTTGAGGGGTTCATGTTTTTGGCATCGCTAAAGTCGGCAGGTTGAGGCGGGCATTGTTCTTTTGGCCAAGAAAAAGCCCGGCGAAGGGCCGGGCTTTTTCTTGCTGAAGCTGGTTGGGAAGGATCAGAATTTCACGCCGAGACCCACCTTGACGGTGTGCTGGTCGAAATCGGTATTGACGCCAAAAATGTCCTTGTCGCCATAATCGTTGTAGCGATATTCCAGTCGGCCGAACACATTGTCGGTGAAGGCGTAGTCGAGACCCGCGCCAACGGTGAAGCCGTTGAACGTGGTGCTGTCCTTGCCGGCGCCGGGGGTTTCGATGAAACCACGTGTGGCTGTCCAGCCGGCAGTGCCGTAGAGCAGGGCGCGGTCGAAGGCATAACCGACGCGGCCGCGGACGGAGCCCTGCCAGTCGGTGCCGATCTGCACGCCGGCATAGTCATTGTCATTCCAGTTATAATCGACATCACCTTCGATGCCGACGACGAAATTATTATCGAACTGGTAATTGTAACCGGCAAAGGCACCCAGAATGCCGCCATCGAAATTATCCGAAGCGACGGGACCGCCAGCCGAAAAATCGCCATTCGCCCAGCCCGCGCCGCCTTGAATACCAAGATAGGGGCCAGACCAGGTGAAGACCGGCAGGGTTTCCTGCGCGACCGGAGGTGCCGGCGTTTCGTAGACGGCATCCGCGGCCATTGCGGTGCTGGCCGAAAGGGCCAGAAGTGACGTTACGATCAACGTTTTCATCGTTATTCTCCCTGAGCTACTGTCGTCTATAGCATATATTAGTCGCATTTAATATGGTCTCGGGCCTGGCAGTTCCAAGAGGTGCTGTGTCCTCCGGTGTTCTTGACTGTCGTGCCCGGATCGCGGCGTTTTTTCTCGCCCCGCCATGCTGTTGTGATGCGGCGAACGTCTTCAGCGGTGTTTGGTTCCCTTTGTCTTTCTGTCGGCGGGCCGGCGAACTGGCTGTCCGGTGTCACGCTTGGTTGTCTTGACAGCGGGGGGCACGACCATAGAGTTGTGCCTGTCCGTGGCAGGACCGCCGCTTCGGCGCTCAGCCGCTTCACATCGGAAAGGATGTGGTGAGCGGTTGAACCGTTGTTGTCACGCCGGGTCGCCATGGACGGAAATGGGTAAGGGAGGGCAGGATCGCATGCGGGTTTGTTTTTATGAGGGAGGGGCGACGTGATCGTCGGAGCCGTTCTCAGTGCCGTTCTTCTTCTGACCCTCATCGCATTTCCGCGGCATCTCAAACCCGTCGTCATCTGCCTGCTGCTGATCTGGGGCGCGACCGCTGCCTTTGTCATTTATGACTGGTGGCGTGGCAGCCAGCGGCTCGGCCATGTCATTGCGACAGCCAGTTTCGATGCCGCCTGCCCGGATCCGGCTTTGCCCATTCGCGTCAGTTTCCGCAACGACAACAATGTCGCGGTACAGCGCCTGACCTATACGCTCGAAGGGTTCGAGCCCGCCTTTCGCGCCTCCGTCGCCTTTGATCCCTATCAGGTCAGCGAAAGGCGCATCGAGGCGGGGGAGACTTTCGCCGCATGCCGCGCTTTCCGGTTGCGCAACAATGAAAGAGTGGAACCCCAACGGCTGGAATGGCGCGTTACCGTTATTTCGGCTGAGTTTGATTGAACCGCCGGTCGCGGGTGCGGCCATCACGGCATTTTGAAAACTCCACCTCTGCCGCGCAGCGGCGTGAAAACCCTTGCGGTGCAGCGGATCTGTGCGGGCCATCAGCCGATTGCCTGCCAAGCGGCTGCCTGTTTGGCCGGTGGCGGACTTGTTTTTGCCGGTTTGCAATGCCATCTCGCCACCGTCCGATGAATGTCGCGGGTTGATGTTTTGCGTATTATTTTGAAGTTTCTGAAAATCACGGCCATCGGCCTTGTCGGCCTGCCGGTTCTGGCGGGCGCACATATGGGTATCGGCCAGCTGACCGGAAATTTTCATGAGGTCATCCCCGGCGAACTTTATCGTTCAGCCCAGCCGAGCGGCAAGGATATCGCAACCTATGCAAAGGCTTACGGCATAAAGACCATCATCAACCTGCGCGATGAAAAGCGCGAGGGCTGGTATGACGCCGAAAGCCAGGCGGCGAAGAAAAACGGTATCCGGCTGGTCGATTATCCGATGAGTTCAAGCGAAAAGCTTTCGCCGCAAGATGCGGAAACGCTGGTGGCCGTGCTGCAGAATGCGGAAAAACCCATCCTTATCCATTGCGAACATGGCGCCAACCGCACGGGGCTTGCCTCGGCAATCTATGTGGGAGCCGTGGCCGGCAAGGGCGAGGCGGCGGCCGAATTCCAGCTTTCGCCCTATTACGGGCATGTGCCGATCCCCGGTATCGGCCGATATGAGATGTACCAGTCCTGGGATGATTTCGAGGAAACCATCGGCTTTTGAGGGTTGCTTTATACGCGACGTCATCCTCGGCCCTGTGCCGAGGATCTAACCACGTTGCGTTCGGCAGATAGGTTGCAGATGCTCGGGACAAGCCCGAGCATGACGGCAGAAGGGCTATTGGCCGCAACGCGCCTCAATAATCACCGCCGGTTTCCGCAATCACCTTCGTCAGGCTTCCCGTGGCCGGGAAAAGCGGGATGAGGCAGGCCTGAAGCGCGTGGTAGATATCGCCCTTGCCGGGGAACAATGTATGCGCCGGAACCAGATTTTCCGTCAGTTCCTCGTGCCAGCCGCCATTGTCATGGTCGATGAAGTTGTTGGAGATGGTGCTCCAGATGCGGCGATAGCTGTCTTCGTAAAAGGGGTCCGCCGGCAGGTTTTCGTTCAGGAAGTGGGCAGCACCCGCCGCCTCGCACATCGGCCACCAGAGCTTTGCCGTCTTGTCCGGATTGTCGTCCCAGTCGAGCGTGTAAAAGAAGCCGCCCTTTTCCCGGTCCCAGCCGAGCGCCATGGATTGCACGAATAGCGATTTTGCGGCCACCGGCATCCAGTCGTGGCGGCGCTCGCCCAGCACCCACAATTGCAGGATGAGACGTGCCCATTCCAGCCAGTGGCCGGGGGTGGAGCCGGAGGGGCGGAACATTTCGTTGCCGCGATACTCCTTGTCCAGCGTCCAGTTCTCGTCGAAATGCTCCGGCACGCGGAAGTCCAGTTCGCCGGCGCGGCGGCGGATGACGAGATCGGCGATGCGTTCGGCCTTGCTGAGATAGTTGCTGTCGCCTGTCGCCTCATAGGCGGCCATCAGCGCTTCGGTCAGGTGCATGTTGGAATTCTGGCCGCGATAATTATCGATGGGCGACCAGTCGCGGTTGAATTCCTCGGCGATGGCGCCGTGTTTTTCTTCCCAGAAGCGGGTTTCCAGCACCTCGGTAATATCGGCCAGCATCCGGTCGGCCAGCGGATGCCCGACGGTCTTGGCGGAAGAGGCGGCCAGAAGCACGAAGGCATGGCCGTAACCCTGCTTGGTGGCGTCCACCGGGCCGGCATCGTTCACCTGCCAGAAATAACCGCCATGCTCACTGTCACGGTGTTTGTTCCAGAGATAGGTCATGCCGTGGTCGACGATATCGCCGCAGCCCGGCCGGCCGAGCAGATGGCCGATGGAGAAGCAGTGCACCATGCGGGCCGAGGCGTGAATGCCGCGCACGGGGTCATTTTTCTGCAGCGGCGCGCCCTTGGGATCGAGGTCGAAAAAGCCGCCGGCGGAATTCACGGCGCGATACTGGAAGAAATCGAAAAGTCCTTCGGCCTGTTTCACCAGCCATTGGCGGTGCCAAGGAAGGGTGTTCCAGTTGCGGCTGTTGTGATCTTCCTCGGGCATTTCGTCCTCCATGCGGTTTGCTGCCTTGGCTTATATCCTTGCCGTATAAACCTGTCATCTGTCAGTGAAATTTCGTAGTCTGCCGCAACGACGCAAAGCTATGCCTGTCCCTTGAAGATATATTGACATAAACATATCTTTATGTGACTTGACGGCTTGCGATCTTGCAAATCGAAATGAGGAGTGTGCCCGTGTTTGACGACCTGTTTGGCCCTGAAGGGGCAAAGCGCGACGGCGCGGAAATTTTCAAGGCGCTGCGCGAGGCCGCAAGCGAACGCATCCTCATTCTCGATGGCGCCATGGGCACGCAGATCCAGGGGCTGGGTTTTGACGAAGACCATTTCCGTGGCGACCGTTTTATCGGCTGTGCCTGTCACCAGAAGGGCAATAACGACCTTCTGATCCTGACCCAGCCGGATGCAATCGAGGAAATCCACTATCGCTACGCCATGGCGGGTGCGGATATTCTCGAAACCAACACGTTTTCGTCGACGCGCATTGCGCAGGCCGATTACGAGATGGAAAATGCCGTCTACGACCTCAACCGCGAGGGCGCAGCGATTGTCCGTCGTGCCGCCCAGCGCGCCGAGCGGGAGGACGGCCGCCGCCGTTTCGTGGCGGGCGCCATCGGCCCCACCAACCGCACGGCCTCCATTTCGCCTGATGTCAACAATCCCGGTTATCGCGCCGTCAGTTTCGACGACCTGCGTATCGCTTATGGCGAGCAGATCGACGGTCTGATCGACGGCGGGGCCGATATCATCCTCATCGAGACGATCTTCGATACGCTGAACGCCAAGGCGGCGATCTTCGCCTGCGAGGAGCGTTTCGAGGCCAAGGGCATCCGCCTGCCGGTCATGATCTCGGGCACGATCACCGACCTTTCCGGCCGCACGCTTTCCGGCCAGACGCCGTCCGCGTTCTGGAACTCGGTGCGCCACTCCAACCCCTTTACCATCGGCCTGAACTGCGCACTGGGTGCGGATGCCATGCGTCCGCATCTGCAGGAACTGTCTGACGTGGCCGATACCTTCGTCTGCGCTTATCCCAATGCCGGCCTGCCGAATGAATTCGGCCAGTACGACGAAACGCCGGAGATGATGGCGCGTCAGGTGGAAGGCTTTGTCCGCGACGGTCTCGTCAATATCGTCGGCGGTTGCTGCGGTTCGACGCCGGAGCATATCCGCGCGATTGCGGAGGCTGTCAAAGGTTACAAGCCGCGCGAAATTCCCGAGCACAAGCCGTTCATGTCGCTTTCGGGCCTCGAGCCTTTCGTGCTGACCAAGGACATTCCTTTCGTCAATGTCGGCGAACGCACCAACGTCACCGGCTCGGCTCGCTTCCGCAAGCTCATCACCGCCGGTGATTATACGGCGGCGCTGGCTGTCGCCCGCGACCAGGTGGAAAACGGTGCGCAGATCATCGACATCAACATGGATGAGGGCTTGATCGATTCCGAAAAGGCGATGGTGGAGTTCCTGAACCTCATCGCCGCCGAGCCGGATATTGCCCGCGTGCCTGTGATGATCGACTCATCCAAGTTCGAGATCATCGAGGCCGGCCTGAAATGCGTTCAGGGCAAATCGATCGTCAATTCCATTTCGCTGAAGGAAGGCGAGGAGAAGTTTCTCCAGCAGGCGCGGCTCGTCCATAATTACGGTGCGGCGGTTGTGGTCATGGCCTTCGATGAGGTCGGGCAGGCCGATACCTATGAGCGCAAGGTCGAGATCTGCTCGCGCGCGTACAAGCTCTTGACAGAGAAGGCGGGCCTGTCGCCGGAAGACATCATCTTCGACCCCAACGTCTTTGCCGTCGCGACGGGTATCGAAGAGCACAATAATTACGGCGTGGATTTCATTCAGGCCACTAAGACCATCCGCGAAACCATGCCGCTGACGCATATTTCCGGCGGTGTTTCCAACCTGTCCTTCTCCTTCCGCGGCAATGAACCGGTGCGTGAGGCGATGCACGCCGTGTTCCTCTACCACGCCATTCAGGTCGGCATGGATATGGGCATCGTCAATGCCGGGCAGCTTGCGGTTTACGACAATATCGATGCCGAACTGCGCGACGCCTGCGAAGATGTGGTGCTGAACCGCCGCGACGATGCGATGGAGCGTCTGCTTGAAGTGGCGGAGCGTTTCCGTGGCACGGGCGCCAAGGATACGAAGGTGCAGGACCTTTCCTGGCGTGAGCTGCCCGTCGAGAAGCGGCTGGAACATGCGCTGGTCAACGGCATCACCGACTATATCGAGGCCGATACGGAAGAGGCGCGCCAGAAGGCCGCCCGTCCGCTTCACGTCATCGAGGGGCCGCTGATGGCCGGCATGAACGTGGTCGGCGATCTCTTCGGTTCGGGCAAGATGTTCCTGCCGCAGGTGGTGAAATCCGCCCGCGTGATGAAGCAGGCAGTGGCCGTGCTGCTTCCCTACATGGAAGAGGAAAAGCGTCTGAATGGCGGCTCCGAGCGCAGTGCCGCCGGCAAGGTGCTGATGGCGACCGTGAAGGGCGATGTGCACGATATCGGCAAGAACATCGTCGGCGTCGTTCTCGCCTGCAACAATTATGAGATCATCGATCTCGGCGTCATGGTGCCGACGACGAAAATTCTTGAAACGGCGATTGCCGAAAAGGTGGATGTGATTGGCCTTTCCGGTCTTATCACGCCCTCTTTGGACGAAATGGTGCATGTGGCCGCCGAGATGGAGCGGCAGGGTTTCGACATTCCGCTGCTGATCGGTGGCGCAACGACCAGCCGGGTGCATACGGCGGTGAAAATCCATCCGCGTTACGAGGCGGGGCAGGCGATCTATGTGACCGACGCCTCGCGTGCGGTGGGTGTTGTCTCGGCGCTTCTCTCGGCCGAGCAGAAGCCTGCTTATATCGATGGTATTCGCAGCGAATATGCCAAGGTGGCGGAAGCCCATGCCCGCAACGAGCGCGAAAAGCAGCGTCTGCCGCTTTCCCGCGCCCGTGAGAACGCGCACAAGATCGACTGGTCGAGCTACAGCGCCGTCAAGCCGCAATTCTTCGGCACCAAGGTGTTTGAGACCTATGATCTGGAGGAGCTTTCCCGTTACATCGACTGGACGCCGTTCTTCCAGACCTGGGAATTGAAGGGCCGTTTCCCTGCGATCCTTGAAGACGAAAAGCAGGGCGAAGCGGCGCGGCAGCTTTATGCCGATGCACAGGCGATGCTTGCGAAGATCATTGAGGAAAAGTGGTTCCGGCCGCGGGCGGTGATCGGCTTCTGGCCAGCCAATACGGTGGGCGACGATATCCGGCTGTTCACGGATGAAAGCCGCGGCGAAGAACTCGCCACCTTCTTCACGCTGCGCCAACAGCTTTCCAAGCGCGATGGACGCCCGAATGTGGCGCTGTCGGATTTCGTGGCACCTGTCGATAGCGGCGTTGCCGATTATGTCGGTGGCTTCGTGGTGACGGCAGGTATCGAGGAAGTGGCGATTGCCGAGCGTTTCGAGCGGGCGAATGACGATTATTCGTCCATTCTCGTCAAGGCGCTGGCCGACCGTTTCGCGGAAGCCTTTGCCGAGCGCATGCATGAGCGGGTGCGCAAGGAATTCTGGGGTTATGCACCGGAAGAGGCTTTTGCCGGCGATGAACTGATTGGTGAAGCCTATGCCGGTATCCGCCCTGCACCCGGTTATCCGGCGCAGCCTGACCATACCGAAAAGAAGACGCTGTTTGCCCTGCTCGACGCCACCAATGCGGCGGGTGTGGAACTGACGGAAAGTTATGCCATGTGGCCGGGCTCCTCCGTCTCCGGCATCTATATCGGCCATCCCGAGAGCTATTATTTCGGTGTCGCCAAGGTGGAGCGGGACCAGGTTCTCGACTATTCGCGCCGCAAGGATATGCCGGTCACAGAGGTGGAGCGCTGGCTCGGGCCGGTACTCAACTACGTGCCGACAAATGGCGCGGAGGAAATAGACAGCGCGGCGTGATGCTTCGAGCGTTGCTGCAACAAAAAAGCGCGGGTTCTGCCCGCGCTTTTTTGTTGGCCGTTAAGCTTACGACCTCAACGCCGCCAGTTCTTCTATGCCGACATGGCTCTCGACCTCGCTGCCGCGCAGATAGAGGTAAAGGCCAATGCAGAAGGCGAGGACGGCGATGAACACCAGATACCAGGCATGCGCCATGGGATTGACGGCAAGTGCCGTGGTCACGCCAATCGGTGTCAGTCCACCGAAGACGGCATAGGAGACGTTATAGGCGAAGGAGAGGCCGGAGAAGCGGACCGATGCCGGGAAGGCGCGCACCATGACATAGGGCACGGCTCCCGCCATGCCGACCGAAAGGCCCATGACGCCGTAGAGAATGAACATGGTTTCAAGCGACGCGCCAGCGTAGCTGTAGAAGGTGAAGGTGGCGATGCCGAAGAAGATGCTTGCCACCATGAAGAAGATGCCGGAGCCGACGCGGTCGATGAGCGCGCCGGCAATGATGACGCCGAAGATCAGGAACAGCGTGCCGAAGCTGGTGCCGGCCAGCGCCTGCGTCGGGGTGTAGCCATAAAGCTTTTGCAGGAATGTGGCTGTCATCAGCGTCGTCACGACGATGGCGGCCGAGAGAACCCAGGTCAGCAGGGCGGAAATGACCACGCCGCGCATATGGTGTTTCAGCACCAGCCCGAGCGGCAGCTTGTCCGTCAGTGATTTCGATTTTTTCATCTCGTTGAAGATCGGCGTCT
Source organism: Agrobacterium sp. SUL3 (assembly GCF_001263295.1). Lineage (NCBI taxonomy): Bacteria > Pseudomonadati > Pseudomonadota > Alphaproteobacteria > Hyphomicrobiales > Rhizobiaceae > Agrobacterium > Agrobacterium sp. SUL3. The sequence continues at coordinate 250,677 of NZ_KQ414499.1, read as the reverse complement.
CTTCCAGCCAGCGGCGCAGATAGACGGCGATGAGGCCGAAGATGCCGCCGAGCAGGAAGGGAATGCGCCAGGCATAAGCCGCCACATCTTCTGCCGAGAACAGGGAATTGATGGCAAAGGCGATCAACGAGCCCAGCATGATGCCAAAGGAAAGACCCGATGTGAGGAAACCGCAGGCAAGCCCGACGCGGCGGAAGGGCACGTGTTCGGCAACGAAGGTCCAGGCGCCCGGCACTTCACCGCCGATGGCCGCGCCCTGCAGCATGCGCAGGATGATGAGCAGGATGGGGGCGGCGACGCCGATGGTGGCATAGGTCGGCATCAGCGCCATGCCGAGGGTGGAGAGCGCCATCAGGAGGATGGAGAAGGCAAAGACGCGCTTGCGGCCATAACGGTCGCCATAATGCGCCAGAACGATGCCGCCGAGCGGTCGCACCAGATAACCGGCGGCAAAGATGCCGAAGGTCTGGATCATCACCAGCCAGTCCGGCATTTCCGGCGGGAAGAACAGATGGCCAATGACGGTGGCGAAAAACACGAAAATGATGAAATCGTAAAATTCGAGTGCGCCGCCGAGGGCCGAAAGGCCAAGAGTTCTGTAATCCTGGCTGTTCAGGGGCCGGGCAGCTGCCGGTGTGTTGGTGGGAGACATAGGCCTGCTTCTTTTTCTAATTCACATGTTGCTAATGGGCATGCTGCAAGAGAAGTGGGATTTCAAGCTTTATCGGCTCTCAATCGCTTATGAATTTTGATGGACGATCGAGAAAGCGCCGCAGGAAAGTGATGTTCTCCAGCTCGTCATAGAGGCGTTCGGTGATGCCGTTCTCATCGAAATAATAGATCGTCGCTTCGGGAATGGCCAAAAGCACGGGTGAATGGGTGGCGATGATCAGCTGCCCGCCACTGTCGGCGGCGTGGCGGATGATGGCCGCAAGCTCCAGCTGTTTTTGCGGTGAAAGCGGGCTTTCCGGTTCGTCGAGGAAATAGAGGCCGGCGCCATGCACCCGCTGTTGCATGATATCGAGAAATCCTTCGCCATGCGACCGCCGGTCGATGGTGTTGTTCCTCACGATCCTGCGAAAGGTCTCCGGGGTTTCTTCCGGAAAGTCCTCGCCTTTTTTCAGGGCTTTTTCCCGCTCCCAGCGAAAATCGTCCAGCGTCTCTTCATTCAGCCGGCGGATATAGCCAAGCACATCTTCGGCGCGCATGAACATGCGGATTTTCGGATATTTCTTGCGGGCGAAATAAAAGGCCTTTGCCACGGTCTCGGCATGCTGAAGGTACAGATCGCCCGAAACCTGGCCGTGGTTGCCGATGGCATAGGCCGTCATTCCGGCCGCCAATCCTTCCAGAAGCGTTGATTTACCGGAGCCGTTATTGCCGGCAAAAAAAGTGATCGGCGTCTTGAATTCCAGGCGTTCCAGCTGGCGTAGCGCCGGAACCGAGAAAGGATAGTCGTCCCGTCCGCCCGGGGTTTCTTTCATGGTTACGCTATCGAGAAACAGCATGTCTCGGTCCTTGCATCTAATCCGTCATGTTTGCCGACGTTGCGCTCTGTCGCATCATTGCGGCCCTGGTCTCAAAGCAATTGCGTGTGATTGCGGCTTAACGTGGGGCCCTATGTGCGCAATGGTTTGCAGTGTTGGCGGAAATACGCCATTCCGCCTCTTTAGAAGATCATATTATTATAAATTAGATGGTATACATAAAGTAATAATTTGTATATTTTAGATAAATATAATAAATATCTGAAATTCATGATTTTACTTTAAGTATAAATCTTAAATTAATTCAGTAATGCCAGTTATCATCATTCTCGTTGTTATTGGAGAGAGTGAATGAAGCATGTTGCGCTTTTTTCGGTTGCGGTTCTATTTTCTGCGTTATTCGTGAGCGAAGCTGAGGCGCGGAGGTCTCGGTTTTTTGTCATCCCCGGATTTGGCGGCGGCGAGACAATCGATCTCGTTTACGATCTGCCGGACAACGAGCCTTTTCTTCGTGACGGGGAAGCATTCGACGTTGGCTATCTCAACAGCGGGGATAGGAGCGGTTATGTGCTGTATCGTGGAGAGCGGTACAGCAAGCTCAGCGATGCGGACATCGCCAGGCTGAAGGCGACGCTTGGTTTTGATCCGACGACAAAAGACCGCATGGAGCGGGCGGCGAGGGGCAGCGACGCGCCCTGGAACCTCGTGATTATCATAGCGGTCGCAATTGTTGGTATCTTTGTGCTTGTTCACAAGGGCATGCAGGTCGTGCGGTGGATTTCGCGATTGGCGACGACCTCCGCAGTTGCGGGAAGTAAGCAACAGCAGGAGGAGGATGCCCCCGACCCGCTAGAGGTCCGCAAGAAACAGCTGATAAACCGTCAATGGAGCGATAGCCAGACCGATCACGCGGCGCATATCCCGGCAGCATCGCCGGCCCATGCGTCTGCCCCGGGAGCGGCTCCGGTCCGGGCGTTCGGGCGCAGGGGTGCCTGAACCGGACGCAATTTGCGAATCTCAGGTGGTTGCGGGAGCCTGCACTATTCGAACCGGTCGATGATGCTGATGCCGCTTTCTTGGAAACTGTCCATGGCGGGCAGGGCCGTGATGGCGTCGGAGAGGGTGATGTGGCGGCCGATCAGTTTTTCCGGTGCAAGCTTGCCGCTTTCGATCATGGCCAGCATGTCTTCATAACGCCATGCCTGCATGCCGTGGCTGCCGTAAATCTCCAGCTCGTGGGCGATGACCCGAGCCATGGGAATGGCGGGCATGGCGTGATCGGCCAACATGAGGCCAACCTGAACATGGCGGCCGCGCCGGCGCAGATTGCTGATGGAATTGCAGCAGGTCTGCGGATGACCGAGGGCGTCGATTGACACATGCGCGCCGCCGCCCGTCACTTCGCGCACCGCTTCCGAAACATCGGCGACCGATCGGCTGTTGATGGTGGCCGTCGCGCCGAGCTGGCGGGCGAGTTCGAGCTTGTCTTCGGCAATGTCAATGGCGACAACCTGCGCGCCAAGGCCCGCGCCGATCATGATGGCGGAGAGGCCGACACCGCCACAGCCATGTACCGCCAGCCATTCGCCGCCCTTCAGGCGCCCCTGATCGGTAACGGCGCGGAAGGAGGTGGCGAAACGGCAGCCGAGGCCGGCAGCGGTGGCGTAGCTCATCGTATCAGGCAGATGCACGAGGTTCTGGTCGGCATAATCGATGGCGACATATTCGGCAAACGAACCCCAATGGGTGAAGCCCGGCTGGAACTGCGCCTCGCAGACCTGCTGGTTGCCGGAGCGGCATTCATGGCAGTGGCCGCAGCCGGAAACGAAAGGCACCGTAACACGGTCGCCTGTCTTGAAACGGGTGACGTTCTTGCCGACCGCGGCGATGACACCGGCGAATTCGTGGCCTGGAACATGCGGCAGGCGAATATCCGTGTCATGCCCCATCCAGCCATGCCAGTCGCTGCGGCAGAGGCCTGTCGCTTTTACCTCGATGACCACGCCACCATCGGTTGGCTCCGGATCGGGCAGGGATGCGACGACAGGGGTTTCGCCAAATCGTTCGTAAAAAAGCGCGCGCATCATGGCCTCATATTGCTGGCATGCAGGTTCGTATTCAATACCTGCTCTATATCTTTATTTCTTCGCATTTTCCGGACGCAAAACCGCTACGCACTTTTACTGGAAATGCTCTAGCCTCTTCCACCGATGGAGAAAAGCGGTTTAGTCCTTGATCACCATCAGATCGCCGGCTGCGAATTTGAGCGTCACCTGTTCGCCAATGGCGGGCGGCGCGGTGCCGGGATCATTGAACATGTCGAAAGACAGGGTCGAGCCGCCGAGATCGAGACGGGTGCGGATAACGGAGCCGAGGAACTGGCTGGAGGTGACGGTGCCGGAAATGGCGACATCGCCTTTCGCGTCGCTGCCGAGCGAGCCCGCTTCCGGGCGGAGCGCGAGGGTGATTTTTTCGCCGTTTGCGGCTTCGACCGGCTTGTGGAGCGTGATCTGCTGCTCTCCGACGCGGATGATGTTGGACGCGGAATCGACGATGGTGGCGTCGATGAGGTTCAGCGTGCCGACGAAGGAGGCGACGAAGCGGGTGGCGGGCTTATTGTAGATATCGAAGGGCGTGCCGATCTGGTCGGCACGGCCGCCATTCATCACCACGATGCGGTCGGAGATCGACAGCGCCTCTTCCTGATCATGGGTCACGAAGATGGTGGTGATGCCAAGCTTTTGCTGGATCTGGCGGATTTCCTCACGCAGCGACACGCGGATCTTGGCGTCGAGTGCGGAGAGCGGTTCATCCAGCAGAAGCACTTCCGGCTTCGGCGCGAGCGCGCGGGCAAGCGCCACGCGCTGCTGCTGGCCACCCGACATCTGGTAGGGATAGCGGTCCGCCAGATGTTCCAGATGGATGAGCTGGAGCATTTCCTTCACGCGCGCATCGATCTCGGCTTTCGGCTTGCCGGCGACTTTCAGGCCAAAGGCGACGTTTTCGTAGACATTCATGTTCGGGAACAGCGCATAGGCCTGGAACACCATGCCGATATTGCGCTGGTTGGGGCGCAGCGTCGTCTGGTCCTTGCCGTTGATGACGATGGAGCCGCCGGTCGGGATTTCGAAGCCGGCTATCATGCGCAACACGGTGGTCTTGCCGCAGCCCGATGGCCCGAGGAAGGAGACGAATTCGCCCTTTTCGATGGCCATGTTGAAATCATGCACGACCTGCACGGAGCCGAAGGATTTCTTGATGTTGCTAAGTGTCAAAAAGCTCATGAAAATCTTGTCCTCAGGCCTTGGGAGGCGCGCCCTTCTGGTAGCGTGAAACGAGTTGGATCAGACCAAGGCAACCCCAGGTAATGCCGAACGAAATCACGGCAAGTGCTGCCGGCTCATAGGCGCGGTTGGCGCCAAGCAGCTGCATGTAGGGGCCGAAGGCCGGGCGGTTCAAAAGGGCCGCCATGGTGAATTCACCGATGACGATGGCGAAGGTCAAAAACGCACCAGACAGCACGGCGACCAGAACATTTGGCAGGATGATGCGCGACAGGATGGTCGTCCAGCCTGCACCGAGGCTTTGGGCGGCTTCCGTCAGCGTCGAAACATCGATGGTCCTGAGGCCCGTATCGACGGCGCGGTACATATAGGGCAAGGCCAGTGTGGCATAACCGAACATCAGAAGCAGGTTGGTGCCGAAGGTCGTGCCGGTCAGCGGCAGCCAGCTTGAGGTGTTGTAAAGCCTGATATAACCGAAAACGATGACGATGGCCGGGATGACCAGCGGCAGGAGCGTGATGAATTCGATATAGGGACGCAGGTGCGGCAGTTTCAGGCGCACCCAATAGGCCGTCGGCACCACCAGCAGAACCCCGAAAACGATGGTGAACAGCGCCATTACCACCGAATAGCTGAAGGTTTCCTGGAAACGCGGATCGGTGAGCACCTTGCCATAGGCGTCGAAGGAATATTCGCCGCGCCGCATCTTCAGCGAGAAGTTGGTCATGCCGATCAGCGGCAGGGCGAAATAAAGCAGGCCGAAGATCAGCGCGCCCCAGGCGAAGAACCGCTTCATTTCAGCCACCTTTCGCTGCGGGCGCGCAGCCAGATATATAGCGCATTGGCAATGCCGGTGACGACAATCATGCCGAAGGCGAGTGCGTAACCAAGATGCGGATTGCCCAGAACATCGCCGCGGATCTGCGCGAAAAGCAGGATCGGCACGATGTTGAGCGAGGAACCGGTGAGCGCGATTGCTGTGGCCACCGCGCCGAAGGCATTGGCAAACAGCAGCGACATGGTGCCGAGCAGCGACGGCAAAAGGATGGGGAAGGCCACCATGCGCCAATATTGCAGGCCGGTCGCGCCGAGGATTTCCGCAGCCTCGCGCCATTCGCGCTTCAGCCCGTCCAGTGCCGGCGTGATGATGAGGATCATCAGCGGTATCTGGAAGAACAGATAGGTGACCGTGAGGCCCCAGAAGGACAGGATGTTGAAGCCGAGGAGCCGAAGATCAATGCCGATCTGTGTCTTCAGGAAGACGGTAAGCAGGCCAACCGGACCAAGCGTGGCGATGAAGGCGAAGGCAAGCGGAACGCCGGCAAATTGCGAGGCGACGCCCGAAAAGGTGAGAAGCGGCCCGCGGATGCGCTGCGGCAGGCCACCGAGCACCACGGCGGCGGCGACGCCAAAACCGATCAGGCAGCCGAGAGCCGCCGAGGCGAGGCTGATCTTGATCGAAATCCAGTAGGCCGAAAGAATGGACGGGGTGAAAAGCCCGGCGATGTTTTCCAGCGTCAAGCTGCCATCGGCATGCTGAAACGCGCCAATGACGATCTTCATCGTCGGCATGATCAGAAACAGCAGAACAAAAACGGCAAAAGGTACGACGCCTATCCAGTGCAGCGGCAACTTTCTGCCCGCGTCGGATGGTCCGCCGGTGTTGGTTGATGGCATGCCTTGTCCCCAAACGCCGTTTTCGAACGGTCTGTCTATTAAGGTCTTCATTATAAGAGAAACACCCCGGCTTTTTGATCAGCCGGGGTGCTTTTTCAACAGTTTACTTCACGTTTGCGCCGACGACGCTGTCCCAGCCGGCCGTAACGGCGGCCTTGTTGGCGTCAACTTCCTCGAGCGTTGGGAAGATCGCCTTTTCATAGGCGGCTGCCGGCGGCAGGCTGTCGATCAGTTCCTGCGGAACCTTGCCAGCCTTGACCATGGCGTTGAAGCGGATCGGGTGGCAATAGCCCTTCAGCCAGCCGAGCTGACCGTCGTCGGAATAAAGATGTTCCATCCACAGCTTGGCGGCATTCGGATGCGGCGCGTAAGCGGAGATACCCTGAACGTAAACGCCAGCCAGAACGCCCTTCTCAGGGACGACAACTTCCGTCGGCGGGTTGTCGTTCAGCGTCTTCTTCCAGGAAAGGGCGTTATAGTCCCAGGCGATGATGATCGGGGTCGCGCCCTGCGCCAGCGTGCCGGCCTTGCCGATAACCGGCAGGAAGTTTCCGGCCTTGTTGAGGTCGGCGAAGTACTTCAGGCCGGCTTCACCGGCTTCCTTGCCGGATTTCGCACCGGAGGCAAGACCAGCGGCGAGAACGCCGAGGATCGCTTGGTTGGAAGCGCGCGGATCACCTGCGAGTGCTACCTGACCGGAATATTCCGGCTTCAGCAGGTCGGCCCAGTCCTTCGGCGTGTTCTTGACGAGGTCCTTGTTCACGAACATCGACATCACGCCGTAATAGTCGCCGTACCAGTAACCGTCGGCATCCTTGACGTTGTCGGGAATTTCGTCCCAGGTGGAGACCTTGTAGGGCTGCAGCAGGCCTTCAGCCTTCATCTGCGGGCCGAAAGCGAGGCCGACGTCGACGACGTCAGGCGCCTGCGGGCCCTTGTTGTCCTTGTTTGCCTTGACTGCTTCCACTTCGTCGGCGGAGCCGGCGTCGGGGTTCAGCTCGTTGACGGTGATTTCCGGGTACTTCGCCTTGAAGGCGGCGATGACGTCGCCGTAACCGCACCAGTCGTGCGGCAGCGCAACGGTGGTCAGCATGCCTTCCTTCTTGGCGGCAGCGATCAGTTCGGCGCTCGGTTCAGCAGCGGCGATCGCGGTGGAGGCGATGACCAGTGCAGTGGTCGTAGCAAGCAGTCGGCGGCAGTGAGAGATCACTTTTTTCTCCTCTTCGTGTTCTCATATTGCGGACGCTGATACGGATTCTAGATGAAGCTAATGTGACGGCTGGATTGCAATTTATTTATCCGGATTCCGTCACTTTACGCCCATTTTCCGCCATCGTCAGGCTTTTATGCCTGCAATTGCGGGATAATCCCCTCATCATCCTATTGGCCAGATCTGTTCCCCAGCTTGGTTATGTACCCTGTTTTTCGTGCTGGTAGCGATCACAGGTATCCAATCAGCGTGCGGCATCCGCGTCAAGCAAGTTGCCGGCTATATAATTTCTCATGTTCTGTCCGGCCGGCGGAACAGCCGCGTCTGCTCGAACAGGCCCTCCAGCGCGTTCATGCGCTGCTTCGTTTCATCCCAGGTGCCGCTTTGCACCGCCTCGATCAGCGCTTCGACCACGAATAATGTGACGACTGAGGAATCCCAGGCCGAGGGTGCCTCAATCTTCACACGGAAAGTGTGCAGCGCGTGGCGCGCCACCGGTGATGTCCATTGGTCGGTGAAGAGAATAATCTGCACGCCGTTTGCTTTCGCGACTTCGGCGAGTGTCGTCATATCGTGTTCGTAGCGACGGATATCGAAGATTACCAGCACGTCGCCGGCGCTCATATTCAGCATATATTGCGGCCAGGCGCTGGAATTTGATGACATCAGCGTCGTTTTCGGCCGGATCACCTGCATATGGGTGAAGAAATATTCGGCGATCGCGCCGGTAATGCGTCCGCCGACGAAATAGATGCTGCGTTTGCGGTCGGAAAGCAGTGCTGCCGCATTGTCGAAGACGGCGGTATCGAGGTCGCTCAACGTGTCGCGCAGATTGCCGGTGATGGCGTCGGCAAAGCGGTTGAGAATATGCAGCCCCGGCGCATTGGTGGCCCAGCGGTCGTGTTTGGCGACCGGCCCGGAGATTGTCGCTTCAAGCTCCTGGTGCAGATGCGCCTGAAATTCCGGGTAGCCCTTATAGCCGAGCTTCTGCACCATGCGCGCCACGGTCGGTGTTGAAACGCCTGCATTTTCGGCAATGGTGGTGATGCTGCCGAGGCCCGAGACGGGGTAGTTGCCGAGCAGGCTCTCCGCCAGCCGTTTTTCCGAACGGGTCAGCGCATCATAATGGGCATGTATGACATCCGACACGGTCGCCGTCGTGCTGCGCAAATCTTTCCCCTTCCGGTCTTTCTGCCGGTGCTTCCACTAAAATAAACATCTGTGTCGGCGATCGAGTCAATGGGAAAAATGAAGAGAAAATTTCAAAATTCCATTTGACACTGGCAATAATGTGAAGAATTCTTTTCGTCGTTGACGGAACGGCGGGTTTCCGGATGGGGTTCGTGCATGACGGTGCGTTCACGGTTTTTCAAGCAGGTGGAAGGACAGGCGGTTGGCGTCGAGAACGCTGCGGGGAAGGGCGATGTCCTTCTCGTCTGCGAACATGCTTCCGCCACCATCCCTGAAAAATTCGGTACGCTCGGTCTGTCGCCGGAGGTGCTCTCGAGCCATGCGGCCTGGGATCCAGGTGCCCTTGCCGTGGCGCGACTGCTTTCGCAAAGCCTTGACGCCACGCTCGTCCATCAACGGTTTTCGCGTCTGGTCTATGATTGCAACCGCCCGCCCGAATCGCCTTCCGCCATGCCGGTGAAAAGCGAGATTTACGATATTCCCGGCAATTTCGATCTTTCCGAAGCGGAGCGGTTCGCCCGCACTTCTGCGCTCTATGTTCCGTTTCACGACCGCGTCAGCGAGATCATCGCCGAGCGGCAGGCCTCCGGGCGCAGGGTGGTCGTGGTGACGATCCACAGTTTCACACCGGTCTATCACGGCCAGTTTCGCGCGGTCCAGATTGGCATTTTGCATGATAGCGACAGCCGTCTGGCCGATGCGATGCTGGCTGGCGCCGAAGGGTCGGCGCTCACGGTCAAACGCAACGATCCCTATGGTCCGGAAGATGGCGTGACGCATACGCTGAGGCTACATGCGCTGCCGGACGGGCTTTTGAACGTCATGATCGAGATCCGCAACGATCTCATCACCAATGAAGGGGAGCAGGCCGCAATTGCCGGGTTCCTCCACGAGCTTATGGGGAAGGCGCTCTCATCAATCGATGAGTGAGGGAGCAAGGGCTGGCCGATGGTGAAAACACCGGGGCCGGCCACCAGACGAGACTGCCGACATTCAAGGAAAGCCGGAAAGGCATGAAGCGGCAAGGGAACAGCAAATGCGTGCGGCACAGCGCGGAAACCTTCCGCAAGTGCTGAAAACTGGGGCACAATCGGCCAATAACGGCTGACTGGCTTGTTTTTTTCTTATTCAGGAGAGAAGGGCATGGACAGTTCATCGTCAGGCGTCAGCTACAAGAAGGCTGATGCATCCTATTTCGAAAAACGCGGACTATCCCGTTATGCGGGCGTCTGGTCGCTCTGGGCGCTCGGCGTCGGGGCGGTCATATCAGGGCATTTTTCCGGATGGAATTTCGGCTTTTCCACCGGCGGCTGGGGCGGCATGCTGGTGGCGGGCATCATCATCGCCATCATGTATCTGGGACTGACATTTTCGATCGCGGAAATGAGCCCGGCCTTGCCGCATACGGGGGCGGCCTATTCCTTCGCCCGTACCGCGATGGGTCCCTGGGGCGGCTTCGTCACCGGACTTTGCGAGAATGTCGAATATGTGCTGACGCCGGCGGTCATCGTCACCTTCATCACGGCCTACATGAATTCCATTCTGGGGCTCGATCCGGCCTATTCACCCTTTGTGTGGATAGGTTTCTATCTGATCTTCCTTGCCCTCAACGTCTTCGGGCTGGAGCTTTCCTTCAAGGTGACGCTGGTCATCACGCTGATTTCGCTCGGTGTTCTGGTGTTTTTCTGGATCAGCGCCATTCCTAACATGGATTTCTCGCGTTTCGCGCTGAATATCGGCGTTGGTCCTGACGGCAAGGCTGTGGAGCTGCCAGAGGGCGGCGGTTCGTTCTTCCCCTTCGGTTTTTCGGGCGTTCTCGCCACGCTGCCTTTTGCGGTCTGGCTGTTCCTCGCCATTGAACAGCTGCCGCTGGCGGCGGAAGAATCGGTCGATCCGAAACGCGATATGCCGAAGGGCATTATTCTCGGCGTCATCACACTGATGGTTTCGGCCTTCATGATCGTGCTGCTCAACCCGTCGCTGCCCGGTGTCGGCGCCTTCCATCTCGGTTCATCGCTGGAACCGCTGCTTGATGGTTTCAAGGCGATTTACGGCGATGGCGGCGTGGTGCTGCTTGGTCTCGTGGCGCTCACCGGCCTGATCGCCAGCTTCCATACGATCCTGTATGCGCAGGGCCGGCAGATCTATTCGCTGTCACGTGCGGGCTATTTCCCGACCGTGCTGTCGATCACCCACTCGAAATACCGCACACCCTTCGTCGCCAACATTGCCGGCGCGATTGTTGGTCTTGCGGTCATGCTGGTCATCTGGTTCTCGCTGGGTGCGGAACAGGGCGGCAGCATCATCGGCAGCGTGCTTTTGAACATGGCCGTGTTCGGCGCGATGTTCTCCTACATCCTGCAGGCGATTTCCTTCATTCTGCTCCGAAAGAACCTGCCGCATATCGAGCGGCCGTTCCGTTCGCCCTTCGGTATTCCGGGTGCGGTGCTGACGATCATCATCGCCATCGTCACGCTGCTTTACCAGATCCAGGATCCGAACTTCAGCAAAGGCGTGCTGTGGGTAGCGGTCTGGTTTGCCGTGGCGATCGCTTATTTCGCCTTTGTCGGACGCCATCGCCTCATCCTGTCGCCGGAAGAGGAATTTGCGCTGGAGCACAAGCAGGCTGCCATGGCAGCGGCGGCTGCAAAGGCCTGATGCTCAAACAAACGGGCGGCCGTATGCGGCCGCCCGGCCAAGACAATAAAGGGAACGGACAAAATGACGAGCTATACATTCGACGCGCTTAAGATGGATGTCGCCGAGGGGCGCATCGACACGGTTCTGGCCTGCCTTGTCGACATGCAGGGGCGTCTGATGGGCAAGAGATTTCAGGCCGAATTTTTCGTTGAAAGCGCCTATGAGGAAACCCATAGCTGCAATTACGTGCTTGCCACCGATATGGAGATGGAAACCGTTCCCGGCTATAAATCCTCCAGCTGGGAAAAGGGTTATGGCGACTATGTGCTGAAACCCGATCTTTCGACGCTGCGGCGTGTGCCGTGGCTGGAAGGCACGGCGCTGGTTCTGTGCGATGTGCTCGATCATCACACCCATGAAGAAGTGCCGCATTCGCCGCGTGCGCTCCTGAAAAAGCAGGTGGCGCGGCTGGAGGCCATGGGGCTGAAGGCCTATATGGCGACCGAGCTGGAATTCTTCCTGTTCGACCAGACCTTCGATGCGGCGCGCGCCAGCGGCTACAAGGGCCTGAACCTCGCCAGCGGTTATAATGAGGATTACCATATCTTCCAGACGACCAAGGAAGAGGATGTCATGCGGGCGCTGCGCAAGGGTCTGCAGGGGGCGGGAATTCCGGTCGAGAACTCCAAGGGCGAGGCGTCTCCCGGCCAGGCCGAAATCAATGTGCGTTATGCCGAGGCGCTGACCATGGCCGACCGGCACGCCATCATCAAGAACGCCACCAAGGAGATCGCCTGGTCGAAGGGCAAGGCGGTGACTTTCCTTGCCAAGTGGAACTATAACGCCGCTGGCAGTTCCTCGCATATTCACCAGTCGCTGTGGAGCCTCGATGGCAAGACACCGGCATTCCTCGACAAGGATGCCAAGCATGGCATGTCGGAACTGATGCGGCATTATGTTGCCGGGCTTCTCGCCCATGCCAGCGAGATCACCTATTTTCTGGCGCCCTACATCAATTCCTACAAGCGGTTCATGGCTGGAACGTTTGCGCCCACCAAGGCGATCTGGAGCCTCGACAACCGCACGGCCGGATATCGCCTGTGCGGCGAAGGCACCAAGGGCATCCGCATCGAATGCCGCGTCGGCGGCTCCGATCTCAATCCCTATCTCGCCATGGCGGCTTTGCTTGCGGCGGGCATTGACGGCATCGAAAATAAACTCGAACTTGAGCCCGCTTTTGTCGGTGATGCCTATGGCGGCAAGGATGTGCGCGAGATACCCAAGACATTGCGTGACGCCACCGCCTTTCTGGATGGATCGAAAATGCTGCGCAACGCCTTTGGTGACGATGTGATCGATCATTACGTCCATGCCGGACGGTGGGAACAGGAAGAATACGACCGCCGCGTGACCGACTGGGAAGTGGCGCGCGGTTTCGAACGAGCCTAATCATTACGGGAAAACATCATGACCATGATCCAGAATATCTCGCCCATCGACGGTTCGGTTTATGCCGAGCGGGAGGCGATGTCGCTGGAGGCGGCGCGGGCCGCCGTTTCGAAGGCACGCAAGGCGCAAAAGGACTGGGCTCGCCGCCCGCTTGAGGACCGCGTTCAGCTGGTTCTGAAGGGTGTCGCGCGCCTCAACGAAATGGTGGCGGAGGTGGTGCCGGAACTGGCGCATATGATGGGCCGTCCGGTGCGTTATGGCGGCGAATTCAAGGGCTTCAACGAGCGCTCCAACTATGTCGCTTCCATTGCGGCCGATGCGCTGGCGCCGCTCGTCATCGAGGAAAGCGGCAATTTCGAACGCCGCATCGAGCGCGAGGCGCATGGCGTGGTCTTCGTCATCGCGCCGTGGAACTATCCCTATATGACCGCGATCAACACCGTCGCACCCGCCTTGATGGCCGGCAATACGGTCGTCATCAAACATGCGGCGCAGACGCTGCTGGTCGGCGAACGCATGGTGCGGGCTTTCGTCGAGGCCGGTGTGCCTGACGATGTCTTCATCAACGTCTTCCTCGACCATGGCACGACTTCGGCGCTGATTTCCGAGGGCCTGTTCAATTTCGTCAATTTCACCGGTTCGGTGGAAGGCGGTCGTGCCATCGAGCGCGCCGCTGCCGGCACCTTCACCGGCCTTGGGCTTGAACTCGGCGGCAAGGACCCCGGTTATGTGATGGAGGATGCCGATCTCGACGCTGCCGTCGATACGCTGATGGACGGCGGCACCTATAATTCCGGGCAATGCTGCTGTGGTATCGAGCGCATCTACGTCAACGAAAACCTTTACGACGAATTCGTCGAGAAGTCCGTTGCCTGGGTGTCCAACTACAAGCTCGGTAATCCGCTGGAACAGGAAACCACGCTCGGGCCGATGGCCAACAAGCGTTTCGCCAAGGTGGTGCGGGCGCAGATAACGGACGCCGTTGCCAAGGGCGCCAAGGCGCTGGTCGATCCGAAACTGTTCCCGGCCGATGACGGCGAGAGCGCTTATGTCGCGCCGCAAATCCTCGTCAATGTCGACCATTCCATGGAATTCATGACCGAGGAAACCTTCGGCCCCGCCATCGGTATCATGAAAGTCAAAAATGATGACGAAGCCATCGCCCTGATGAATGACAGCAAATACGGCCTCACCGCTTCGCTGTGGACGCAGGATGCGGCGCGTGCCGGGCGCATCGGTCGCGAAATCGAAACCGGCACTGTGTTCATGAACCGCGCCGATTATCTCGACCCCGCCCTTTGCTGGACCGGCGTGAAGGAAACCGGCCGTGGCGGTTCGCTCTCCGTCCTCGGTTTCCAGAACCTGACCCGTCCGAAATCCTACCATCTGAAGAAAGTCACGAAATGAATATCGTCGCCAACTGGAGCTACCCCACCGCCGTCAAGCTTGGCCGTGGCCGGATCAAGGAACTGGCGGAAGCCTGCAAGACGCTCGGCATCAAGAAGCCGCTTCTCGTCACGGATCGCGGCCTTGCCAATATGGCGATTACCGCGCACGCGCTCGACGTGCTGGAAGAGGCGGGACTTGGCCGGGCGATCTTCGCCGAAGTCGATCCGAACCCCAACGAGATCAACATGGAAGCCGGCGTGAAGGCTTACCGCGATGGCGGCCATGACGGTGTCGTCGCCTTCGGCGGCGGCTCTGGCCTCGATCTCGGCAAGACCATCGCCTTCATGGCCGGGCAGACGCGCCCGGTCTGGGATTTCGAGGATATCGGCGACTGGTGGACACGGGCGGATGCCGCCAAGATCGCGCCCATCGTCGCCGTGCCGACGACGGCGGGCACGGGTTCGGAAGTCGGCCGCGCCAGCGTCATCACCAATTCGCAGACCCATGTGAAGAAGATCATCTTCCATCCGAAGCTTTTGCCCGGCGTCGTCATCTGCGATCCGGAACTGACGGTCGGCATGCCGAAGGTCATCACGGCGGGCACGGGCATGGATGCCTTTGCCCATTGCCTCGAGGCCTATTCCTCGCCCTTCTATCATCCGATGAGCGCCGGTGTGGCGCTGGAGGGCCTGCGGCTCGTCAAGGAATTCCTGCCGCGCGCTTATAAGGACGGAACTGACATCGAGGCGCGCACCAATATGATGGCGGCGGCGGCGATGGGGGCGGTGGCCTTCCAGAAAGGTCTCGGCGCCATTCACTCGCTCTCTCACCCGATCGGCGCGGTCTACAACACACATCACGGCATGACCAATGCCGTCGTCATGCCGGCGGTGCTGCGTTTCAACCGGCCGGCCATCGAGGACAAGTTTGCCCGCGCGGCAGCCTATCTCGGTATCTCCGGCGGCTTCGACGGCTTTTATGACTACGTGCTGGAACTTCGCAAGGAACTCGGCGTGCCGGAAAACCTGACCGCCATGGGCATCAAGCCGGACCGTATCGACGAACTGGCGGCGGAGGCGATCAAGGATCCGAGCTGCGGCGGCAATCCGGTGCCGATGACGCTGGAGAATACCAGGAAATTGTTCGAGGACTGCTTTTAAGGAGCTACCTTTATTCGTCAAGTTTGTGAGAGGTTGAGAGGGTGCCGCATGTTTCTTCTCCCCGTCGGGGAGAAGGTCGCGGCAGCGGGATGAGGGGGCAAGGGTGCGGTCTATCGCTGACGTTGCCCCCTCATCCGACCCTTCGGGCCACCTTCTCCCCGGCGGGGAGAAGAAAATAGCGGCAACGTCGTGCCCTGCATCAGAACCGAGCTACGACATGACCCCTAATCCATGAAGCCCGCGATGACCCGATCGCGGGCTTTTCGCTGCGCGGCATAAGCGTCTTAGCCTTTTATTAACCCTGTTCGTTAAGATTACGGAAAGCACCATGAATTGCTTCGGTGCGTGAATGAGCATGAAACGGCTCTGACCAACAGGGGGTGTCATGTCAGTCATCACTTTCGCCAATACCAAGGGCGGCGCCGGAAAAACGACCGCCGTGCTGCTTCTGGCGACCGAACTGGCCCGCAGCGGCCACCGCGTGACGGTTCTGGATGCCGATCCGCAATTGTGGATTTCCCGCTGGCATGAATTGTCCGGCGAGATCGAAAATCTCTCGGTGATTTCGCATGTGACGATGGCCTCGCTCGAGGGCCATATTCGCGAAAACAAAACCAATACCGACTGTTTCATCATCGATCTGCCAGGTGCGAAAAGCCCGCTTTTGACCATGGCTCTCGGCATTTCCGATCATGTGCTGATCCCGGTTCAGGGCTGCGCCATGGATGCGCGCGGCGCTGCCGAGGTTCTGGACCATATCGAATTCCTGAAGCGCAAGATGGGCAAGGAGATTGCCCATTCCATCGTGCTGACGCGGGTGAACGCCATGGTGGCGACGCGCTCGCTGCTGCTCGTCAAGATGCTGCTGGCGGAAAAGAATGTTTCGGTTCTCAATACGCCGATTGTCGAGAGAGCGGCCTATCGCGATATTTTCGATCTTGGCGGCACGCTTCTCTGTCTCGATAAGAACAAGGTGAGCAATATCGACAAGGCGGTCGAGAATGCCAGAGCATTCGCCGGCGAAGTGCTTGGCCTGCTGCCAAAACGCCTGTTGCGGCTCGGCACGCCACCCGCGCGCCTCTTCACCCGCAAAGCCGCCTGAGACACTGTTTTCAACGTTCGCCCCGTCTGCGGTGTTCATCGCCGCAGAGGCGGGATGATGTTTCAGATGCTCGACTGCCGTTTGGCTCGCCCGAGTGCGGTCACGGCCTTTTCCTGTCAGCTTCATTATTTTCTTGATTTGGAAATGATCGTTTCCTATATTCCGACCATGAGCAATATCAGCCACAACCAGTCCGAGGAACAGCGCCATCGCGGCAGGCCGCGTGAGTTCGATATCGACCGAGCGCTCGATGGTGCGATCAGGGTTTTTTCCAGGCGCGGTTATCACGCCACCTCCGTGGGTGATCTTACCGATGCGATGGAGCTGGCACAGGGCAGTCTTTACAAGGCCTTCAAGGACAAAAAGGCCGTCTTTATTGCCACGATGGAACGCTACAGGATTGTGCAGACCGAGCGTTTCGAGGCGGCGGTGGCCGGTTACAATACCGGTAACGAGCGCCTGAGGGCAGGGCTGATGTTCTATGCGGAACGGTCGCATGGCGGTGCCGGCTCTGATGGATGCCTTGTTGTCGGTGCTGCTGCCGATCTGGCGGCGCTGGATGATGATATTGCCGTCGTGGTCGAGCGGGCCGTGAAGGCGAGGGAGCGGATTGTCGCCCGTCTCGTTGCCGAAGGGCAGAAGGATGGTTCGGTGCATTCGAAGGCCGATCCCGATGATCTCGCCCGGGCGATGCTGTGCATGATGTACGGCATGCGTGTGGTGGGAAAGACAGGGCGCAGCCTCAAAGACATGGTGGCCGTGGTGGATATCGCCATGAAACTTGCCGAGTGATTTTGTGACTATTTAGGAAACGAATGTTTCCATATTGGAGAAGATGATGACGACGCGTGTAATTGAAGGGGAGGATGTTGAGGCAACATCCATGTCCCCGGCTCTGACCTTTCTGTTGGCGACAGCCTGCGGATTGATTGCCGCCAATCTTTATTATGCCCAGCCGCTTGCCGGCATCATCGGGGCGGAGCTTGGTCTTTCCGCCGGCGCCACCGGGCTGATCGTGACCCTGACGCAGATCGGTTACGGTGTCGGCCTGCTGTTCGTCGTGCCGCTCGGCGATCTCATCGAAAATCGCAGGCTGGTGGTGAGTTCTGTCGCGATGGCGGTGCTTTCCCTTGTGGCTGCGGCATTCGCGCCGCATGCGGCTCCGTTTCTCATCGCGGCCTTCCTGGTGGGCGTCAGTTCGGTGGCGGTGCAGGTTATCGTCCCCTATGCCGCCCACATGGCGCCGCACGCCATTCGCGGGCGGGTGGTCGGCAATGTCATGAGCGGGCTGATGGCCGGCATCATGCTGGCGCGGCCGGTATCCAGCCTGCTGTCGGAAGTGGTTTCGTGGCGCGGCGTGTTTCTCACGTCGGCGGCAGTCATGGCGCTTCTTGCAGTGGTGCTTTTCCGGCTTCTGCCCGCCCGTATGCCGGAGGCACGGCTGGGTTATGGCTCGCTGATGGCCTCGATGGGAAGGCTTGCCCTCCACACGCCGATCCTGCGGCGGCGGGCGATCTACCATGCCTTCCTGTTTGCAGCGTTCAGCCTGTTCTGGACCACGACGCCGCTTTATCTGAGCGGACCGCATTTCAACCTGAGCCAGGGTGAGATTGCGCTTTTTGCGCTTGCCGGTGCTGCGGGCACCGTGGCTGCGCCAATTGCAGGGCGGATGGCTGATCGCGGCTGGACCCGTGCGGCAACTTTCCTTGCATTGGTGGCGGTGGCGCTTTCCTTCGCCGTCACGCATCTTGCGCCCGAAGGGTCGCATCTGGCGCTCGCCATTCTGGTGGTTGCGGCAATCGTTCTGGATTTCGGCGTCACCACCAATCTGGTGCTTGGCCAGCGCGCCATCTTCACGCTCGGGGCGGAATTCCGCAGCCGCCTGAACGGCATCTATATGGCGACGTTTTTCATGGGCGGCGCCATCGGTTCCGCCGTGGGTGGCTGGGCTTATGCGGTCGGAGAATGGGGCGCGGCCTCGTGGATCGGCTTCGCCTTGCCGGTCGCGGCCCTTCTATATTTCCTCACGGAAAAACGCGACTGAAACGCGATTAAATGAAAAAAAGCCCGGCGGACCACAATCCGCCGGGCTTTTCTTTTCTTCCGGTCGATTATTCCGCGAATTCGACCACAACGCCGGCGCGGACCATTTTCGCCAGTTCGGTCGCATCCCAGTTGGTCAGGCGGATACAGCCGTGACTGTTGGTCTTGCCGATCTTCGAGGGTTCCGGTGTGCCGTGAATGCCGTAGGTCGGCTTTGACAGCGCAATCCAGACCGTGCCGACCGGACCGTTCGGACCCGGCGGGATCTGCAGTATCTTGTCGTTCTGGCCCTGCTTGAAGTTGATCTTCGGATTATAGGTGTAGCCCGGATTGAGCGCGATGCGCTCGACCGTATGCGTGCCGCTCGGGGAAGGCGTGTCCGTGGAGCCGATGGTGGCCGGGTAGGCGGCGATCAGATTGCCGTCCTCGCCATAGGCGAAGACCTGCTTGATGCCCTTATGCGCGACGATGCGGGCCACCTGTCCCTTTTTCGCGTCACCCGGATTGACGACCTTGATGATCGTGCCGGGCACGGAGAAATCGATGCCGGGGTTCAGTTCCTTCAGATAGTTCTCATCCATGTGGAAACGTTCGGCGAGCGCTTCCGAAGTCTTTGTGAAGGACAAGGCGGGCAGCTGCGATTTTTCAGCATAGTCATCCGGAATCGACGCCACATAGGGACCGGCCGCATCGGCGGCGGTGATGGTGTAGTCGACGATGGGCATGCCGCCGGAGGACCGCAGGCGCTCCAGAATGTCGTCGGAATTGTTCGGGTCGAGCTTTTCGCCCGTCATGTCCTGCCAGGCGGCAATCGCCTTGTTGACGTTGTCACCCATCTTGCCGTCGATAACGCCGGGCGAGATGCCTTCGCGGTCGAGGAAGGTCTGGAGCGCGACGATCTCCTGCCGCGAACGGTTGACCGGTGTGGTCACCGGGGTGTGGCGTTCGATCAGGTGATCGGGTTGTGGGACGGCGGCCGTGGTGCTTTCGCCGGGCATGGGCTGGCCGAGCGGGCCGCTTTCCACCGCGCCGGGGCCGGGAACTGAGCCGGTATAGACATTGTCGCCGGAGCCATCACCGCGATATTCGCGATAATCACGCACGCTGCCATTGTCCTGATAACCGTAATCGCGCGGTGGCTCACGGTACTGGCCGCCGGGGGCGGGCGGATAATAGGTGGTGTCGCGCTGCTGGCGCGCCTGCTGCCGCTGTTGATAGCCGGAAGGCATTTCAGTGGCCAGCAGATTGCCGTACTGGTCGTAAAACACCGTGCGACCCATCGCATCGCGGCTGATGACGATGTCGCTGCGCTCTGGCATGAAGTCGAGCACGCGACCGTCAGGTGTTACCAGCATCGTCTGCTGGTCGCCATAACGCTGCTGCGCGCCAGCCTGTAGCGGGGCGAAAGCCGCCACTACCGCGACTGTCAGACCCAGAGCTGCGTTAAGAAACTGTTTCACGATTCTGCTATCCTTGCTTCGTTCGCCCATAAACACACCGCAATCTTGACCCTATTGTGAAAAAGGTGAATTCGCGGTTAATGCAATCTTAATTTCCGTCACGGCTAGTAGCGTTTCCGTGATTCATGCGTTTTTACTGCCACAGGAGAGGTTGTCTTGCGTTCGTTTCAGGCTGGCAGATCGCCCCATATTTTCCTCGATGAAACCTCTGTTTTCGATATTGGTTCCTGTATCGTCGATGGCACTGACATCGCGCCCGGCCGCGCCATTCCCGATGATGGGGATGCACGCATCGACCATTCGCTGGAGGGCTTTCTCTTCACCTGCGGTCCGGATCATATCCGTCATCCCGAACTGATCGACGGTGACGGCGAGGGGCGTCGATATCCGTTGCATGGGTCCTTTTCCTCGCATCCCGCGACGATCATCGCTTTCGACGTTCATGAGTCCAATGCGCTGGCGCGTGTGGAGGTTCCCGTGAAGCTTGCCGATGGCGGCACCGCACTTCTGGAACGGACATGGCGCATCGATGGTGAAAGCGGCGAGGTCAGCCTTGACGACCGGATCGTCAATACGAGTTCGCGGCCGATTCCGGTCTTTCTGATGTATCACATGAATGTCGGCGCGCGCCTGTTTGACGACGCCGTGCGGCTTGAAGGCGCCATGCTTGAAGGTGGCGGCCATGGCTGGCGTTTCGGCGAGGAGCCAGGAACTGTTTTCTGCGTCTCTGCCGGCAAGGACGAATTGGCGGAATTGAAGCTTGGCCCGATTGCGGCCATCGGCGGGAAGACGCTGACCGTGCGTTTTCGCACGGAGACGCTGCCCTATCTCCAGATGTGGCGCAACCAGCAGGACCCCGCCAATGTGCTCGGCATCGAGCCGGTTTCGCATCGCTGGGTTGGGCGGAGCGAGCTTGAGACCGCCGGCGAGTTCAATATTCTCCAGCCGGGTGAAAGCCGCAGGTTCGGTCTGCGCTTTTCAATCCTCTGAATGCCGTAGCGAATGCCATGCCGAATGACGGTGCGCCGTCATTGACGCAGGGGTTTTGACCGCTTACATCGGATGCGGATTTTGAAGGGTGACAGCCAGCGGCGCGGACGCCGGTTTCAGCGGAGGCAGACATGGATATCAGGCGCATAGACGACGAATATTCGGTAACGGGACAGATCAGCGTCGCCGATCTGGATGAGGTCAAGGCACTCGGCTTCAAGTCGATCGTCTGCCACCGCCCTGACGGCGAAGAAGACGGCCAGCCGCTTTTCGCCGATATTGCCGAGCGCGCAGAGCAACTTGGCCTCACCATCATGCATGTACCGGTTGGTCGCTATGGCGTCGACGCCGATGCCGTTGCCGGCATGGTGGATGCGCTCGATGAATTGCAGCGCCCGATGCTTGGCTATTGCCGTTCCGGTGCGCGCTCCACGGCGATCTACGAAAAGACCCATCACCTGCGCGGCTGATTTTCCGCGCATCGTTCTATTTTAATGCCAATCAACAGGAGTTTTCCATGACCATCAAGCGTATCGAGCCGGGCAAGCGCATGAGCGGCGCCGTCGTACACGGCAACACCGTCTATCTGGCCGGCCAGGTCGGCGAGGGTACGAGCGTGACGGAACAGAGCAAGTCGGCGCTGGCGGAAGTCGATCGCCTGCTGGCAGCTGCCGGTTCCGACAAGTCGAAAGTCCTGCAGACGATCATCTATCTCTCCGACATGTCCACCTTCGGTGAAATGAATGCCGTCTGGGAAGGCTGGATCGACCCGGCAAACCCGCCGGCCCGCGCCACCAGCGAAGCAGCGCTTGCTACCCCGGACTACAAGGTTGAGTTCATCGTGACTGCTGCTCTCTGAGCATCCGTCTGAGTTTTCTGAGAAAGGCCGGGTCGCGGAATGCAGCCCGGCCTTTTTTGATGGGAAATTCGAAACGCTCGTTTCGTCATCTTCGGGCTTGTCCCGAGGATCCACTCACGTATCACAACTTGATAGGTGGCAGATGCTCGGGACAGACCCGAGCATGACGGAAGAGAGACGATTGTCCCAGGTTTATGAGTCGTTTGCGCCCTTCATTTCACAAGCAAAGCAAGCGCCTTCTCAAACTGCTTCAACGTCGTCACCCGCCCCGCAAACCACAGCCGGGCCAGATCGCTGGCCGAAGCGAGATCGATGCCATCAGGGTCAATGGAGGTGATCGTCCAGCGACCGGCCTTCGCGCCGGCCAGAACGGCGAGCCGGGCCGCTTCGCCTTTGATGGCATTGAGGCGGGTCGCTTCGCTTTGCGCCACCGCCATCAGTTCCGCCGCGCCGGAAAGCTCCGTGCGCAGATCGGCGGGGGTGATGTTGCTGGCATTGCGGGCCGGGCCGCCGTTGATCTGTACGCCTTCCGTTCGCAGCCGGTAAAGCCTCGTGTCGGGAAGGGAGAGGTAAAGTTTCGCCTTGGGATAGCGGGCGATGTAGCGCTGTCTCGCAAGCGGCACCTCAGCCGGGTCGATCAGTTCCGCTTTCCCCACCAGCGTCAGCCGCGGCAGCGTCAGCGCATCGCCCTTGCCGAAGGGGGCGAGCGTCAGCGAGATGCGCGGGTCTGCCTCCATGTTGCGGGCGTGCAGCGTCAGGCCCGCCGCGAAGAAGAACGGCGTACCATCAGGCTCGATGCCGATATTGGTGGCAGTCGTATAAGGATAGCCGCTGACCGGATCGAGGGTAGCGAGCGCTGCCGTGCGGGATGTGTGCAGCACATCGCGGGCCACGCGCACGGCCTCGAAAGGTGCGCCGGCCGAGGGCTCGATCTTCGCGCCGCGTGGGGTGATGACGGGAGGGGCTGCATCCGGCATGTCGTTTCCTGATCCGAAGGGCTGCTGAAAGAAGTGTTAAACCTCTCTTTCGTCATGCTCGGGCCTGTCCCGAGCATCTGCAACCGATGAATTTTACGATACGTGATTGGATCCTCGGGACAGGCCCGAGGATGACGTCGTGCGAGCGTCAGGATTTACACCATGCCGAAGCCGTGTCCATCACCAATATCGAAGGGCGATATCAGGCCCGGGTTCTGATCTGCGTCAGCGTGCGCGTTGGCGTGATGGCCTCGGCGTCCAGCTTCACCTCGATGATGGCCGGCTTGCCGCTTGCCCGCGCGCGTTCGAAGGCGGCGGCGAAGTCCTCGGTTTTTTCCACCGTTTCGCCGTGGCCGCCATAGGCCTTCGCAAAAGCGTTGAAATCCGGATTGACGAGATCGGTGCCGCTGACACGGCCTGGATATTCCCGTTCCTGATGCATGCGGATGGTGCCGTAGGTGCCATTATTGACCAGGACGGTGATGATCGGCAGTCCATAACGGACGGCGGTGATGAATTCCTGCCCATGCATCATGAAACAACCATCACCGGCAAAGCAGATCACCTCACGCTCCGGGAACAGATGTTTGGCGGCGACTGCCGCCGGCAGGCCATAACCCATCGAGCCTGATGTTGGCGCCGATTGCGTGTTGAAGCGGCGGAAACGGTGGAAACGGTGCACCCAGGTGGCGTAGTTACCCGCGCCATTGGTGAAGATCGCATCCTCGGGCACATTGGCTTCGATCCAGTCCATGATCGGACCCATCTGCACCGCACCCGGGCCGGTCTGCGGCGGGGTCGACCAGGTGAGGTAAGCCTGATGCATGGCGGCCGTGCGGTCTGCCCAGGCGGCATTGGCTGAAAGCGAGATGGAGGAGAGGGCGGTGACGAAATTGTCCGGCGCAGCGCAGATTGCGAGATCGGGGCGATAGACGCGGCCAAGCTCTTCGGCTTCCGGATAGATGTGGATGAGTTTCTGCGACGGGTAGGGAATGTCGATGAGCGTATAACCGGAGGAGGGCATTTCGGAGAGGCGGCCGCCGAGCAGAACCACGAGATCGGATTCCTTGATCTCCTTTGCCAGCGCCGGGTTGATGCCGATGCCGACATCGCCGGCATAGGAGGGGCTGAGGTGATCGAACAGCATCTGGCGGCGGAAGGAACAGCCGATGGGCAGCTTGTGATTTTCGGCAAATGCCCTGAAGGTCGCCACGCTTTCCTCGGACCAGCGGGTGCCGCCGATGATGAAGATCGGACGTTTTGCCTCGCCCAGCATTTTTGCGAAGGCGGCCATCTGTGACGGGCCGGGATGTGCCTCGACGGGTGTATAGGGCTTTGCCTCGGGCGCTTCGACCTCTTCCACCAGCATGTCTTCAGGCAGCGTCAGCACCACCGGGCCGGGGCGACCGGAGGTGGCAACAGTGAAGGCGCGGGTGACGAATTCCGGGATACGGCGCGCATCGTCGATCTCGCCCACCCATTTGGCGAATTCGGTGAAGGCGCGGCGGTATTCCACTTCCTGAAAGGCTTCGCGCTCGCGGGCGTCGCGCTGCACCTGGCCGATGAACAGGATCATCGGAATGGAATCCTGCCTTGCGATGTGCAGGCCGGCCGAGGCGTTGGTGGCACCCGGGCCGCGGGTCACCATGCAGATGCCGGGTTCGCCCGTCAGCCGGCCCCAGGTATCGGCCATCATGGCGGCGCCACCTTCCTGGCGGCAGACCACGGTTTCGATGCCGCTTTCATAAAGCGCGTCCAGCACGGCCAGATAGCTTTCGCCCGGAACGCAGGACACGCGGGAGACGCCGTTGGCCTTCAGCGCTTCGACGATCAATTGCCCACCTGTTCTGGTATTGCCTGTTGTTTTCATGGCGTGGTGGTCCTTTCGATGTTTTCCAGTTCGGCCAGCACCTGTGCCTGATGCTCACCGAGCTTCGGGCTGGGGCGTTCATAGCGCAAGGGGGTTTGCGAGAGCACAATGGGGGTGCGCACGCCGGGAATGACGGTGCCGTCTTCCGTTTCGAGATCGACACGCAAGCCCCGCGCCTTGATCTGCGGATCGGCGAACATTTCCTCGATGGAGTTGATAGGCCCGGCCGGCACGGCATTCTTTTCGCAGACGGTCAAGAGATCGCGCTTCTGCCATTTCAGCGTTTCGGTGGAAACGATCTGTCGCACGTCCACCTTGTGCGCCACGCGGGCCTTGTTGGTTGCAAAGCGCTCGTCATCGGCGATTGCGCCAATGCCGAGGATGTTGCAGAGGCGGCGGAACTGACCGTCATTGCCGACCGCGAGGATCAGGAAACCATCGGCCGTCGGCACCACTTCATAGGGGGAAATATTCGGATGCGCGTTGCCGAGCCGGACGGGTGGCTTGCCGGAAATCAGGTAGTTCATGTTCTGGTTGGCGAGCACGGCCGACTGCACATCCAGAAGCGCCATGTCGATATGCTGGCCTTCGCCTGATCGAATGGCGTGGATCAGTGCCGCCTGAATGGCTGTCACGGAATAGATGCCGGTGAAGATATCGGCGACGGCGACGCCCGCCTTCATCGGCTGGCCGTCCGGTTCGCCAGTGATCGACATAAAACCCGACATGCCCTGCACGATATAGTCATAACCGGCGAAATCGGCATAGGGCCCGGTCTGGCCGAAGCCGGTGATGGAGCAATAGATCAGCTTCGGATTGAGCACCTTCAGGCTCTCGTAATCGAGGCCGTATTTGGCAAGCCCGCCGCGCTTAAAGTTCTCGATGACGACATCGGCGGTGCGCACCAGCCGGCGCACCAGCTCGCAGCCATCCGGCGTTTTCAGATCGGCGACGATGGAGCGCTTGCCGCGGTTGGTGGCGTGATAATAGGCGGCGGAGAGGTTTTCTCCATCCGCGCCTTCAACGAAGGGCGGCCCCCATGTACGGGTATCGTCGCCGCCCTCGGGGTTTTCCACCTTGATGACGTCAGCACCCATGTCGGCCAGCATCTGCCCCGCCCAGGGACCGGCCAGAACACGCGCTAGCTCGATGACGCGAATGCCGGATAGCGGCTGTTTCCTGTTCGGCATGTCGGTCATCTGTCCCCCGGTATTGTCGGCCTGCCGGTTTATAGACTGCTGCTTGCCCTGCCGCATGTGATTTTATCTCATGGACTTATTCCGTTTCGGCAAAGGCTCCTCAGTCGCCGACGACGCGGCTGCACCAGGCGGCGAAATCCGCCGCGACGGCCTGCCAGCCGATTTCGTTCAGGGTCTCGTGCCGCATGCCCCGGTAGATCGTATGCTCGACATGGCTGAAGCCCGCCTCGCGAAAGCGCTCCGCAAGCCAGACGATTTCCTTGCCGTTGTTGGTGGCGGCGTCCTGATCGCCGCTGATCAAAAGGATCGGCAGGGTTTTCGGCAGGCGCTCCATGAGTTTCGGGCCGCGATAGGAGAGTTCGAAAACATCCTGCCAGAGGGAGACGCTGGCCTCGAACTGGCACAGCGGATCCTCCGCATAGGCGTCCACCGCCGCCTTGTCGTGGCTCAGCCAGTCCGCATGGGTGCGTTTTTCCGGCATTCTGGCGTTCCAGACGCGGAAAGTCGCTTTCGGCAGAATGGCGCTTGGCACGTCCGAGCCTTTCAGCATCTTTTCCAGCCGCAGCAGAACCTGCGCGACGCGGCCCATGAGGCCGGGATTGAGGTTGGAATTCCAGATGGAGAGGCCATCAAAGGCATCCGGGTGGCTGACGGCGGTGTTGAGCGCCACCAGACCGCCCATGGAATGGCCGAACAGGACCACCGGCAGGCCGGGGTGCCTTTCGCCGACCATCCGGCGTATCGCCATGACATCGGCGACGACCTTGCCTGCTCCGTCCTTCCAAGCGAAGCGACCGAGAGGCGCGTCCGCAGCCTTCGTGCGGCCATGGCCGCGATGGTCGTGGGCGTAGACCTCGAAGCCCTGCTTCGACATCACATCCGCAAGCCGACGATAACGGCCCGCATGGTCCACCAGCCCGTGGCAAACCATCAATACGCCGCGCGCCGGAGAAAGAGCGGAGGGCTGGTGGCGAAAGGCGATGGATGCGCCGGAGGGGGCGTCCAGCCTTTCAATCCGGCTGAAGGCGGAGTCGTCCGTCGT
This sequence comes from Agrobacterium sp. SUL3, assembly GCF_001263295.1. Classification (NCBI taxonomy): domain Bacteria; kingdom Pseudomonadati; phylum Pseudomonadota; class Alphaproteobacteria; order Hyphomicrobiales; family Rhizobiaceae; genus Agrobacterium; species Agrobacterium sp. SUL3. Next base: position 223,648 of record NZ_KQ414499.1, on the reverse strand, counting down.
CTCATTCATCATCGCACCCATCGTATCATCACGCAGCTTGTCATAATCATGGGGTCATAATCGTGCCAGAGGTTGCCCCACGGTCCTATTTACCCTACATAGCGGCAAATTTCCCGATACGTACTCTTAAAATTCCGATGTGGAGCATTCGCTACAATGGCACGTCAATTCATCTATCACATGGCTGGGCTGAACAAGTCCTATGGCGCGAAGAAGGTTCTGGAGAACGTCCATCTCTCCTTCTACCCCGATGCCAAGATCGGTATCCTCGGCCCGAACGGCGCCGGTAAGTCGACCGTTTTGAAGATCATGGCCGGTCTCGACAAGGAATATACCGGTGAAGCCTGGCTCGCCGAAGGCGCGACGCTCGGTTATCTCGAGCAGGAGCCGAAGCTCGACGAAAACAAGACCGTGATGGAAAACGTCATGGAAGGCGTTGCGAGCAAGACGGCAATCGTCGACCGCTACAACGAACTGATGATGAACTATTCCGACGAAACGGCGGATGAGGGCGCGAAACTTCAGGACATGATCGACAGCCAGAACCTGTGGGATCTGGAAAATCAGGTCGAAATGGCCATGGACGCCCTGCGTTGCCCGCCCGGCGATTCACCCGTGACCGGCCTTTCGGGTGGTGAGCGCCGCCGCGTTGCGCTTTGCAAGCTGCTGCTTTCGCAGCCCGACCTGCTGCTGCTCGACGAACCGACCAACCATCTGGACGCCGAAACCATCGCGTGGCTGGAAAAGCACCTGCGCGACTATCCCGGCGCCGTGATGATGATCACCCACGATCGCTACTTCCTCGACAACGTGACCGGCTGGATTCTCGAGCTGGACCGTGGCCGCGGCATTCCTTACGAAGGCAACTATTCCGCTTACCTGCAGGCGAAAGCCAAGCGCATGCAGCAGGAAGCCCGCGAAGACGCCTCGCGTCAGAAGGCTATCAGCCGCGAACAGGAGTGGATCGCTTCCAGCCCCAAGGCCCGCCAGACGAAGTCCAAGGCGCGTATCCGCGCTTATGACGAGTTGGTGGAAGCCGCTGAAAACCGTCGTCCCGGCGACGCGCAGATCGTCATTCCGGTCGCCGAGCGTCTGGGCCGTGTCGTTATCGAAGCGGAAAACCTCACCAAGTCCTATGGTGACCGGGTGCTGATCGAAAACCTCACCTTCAAGCTGCCTCCGGGCGGTATTGTCGGCGTCATCGGTCCGAACGGTGCGGGCAAGACCACCCTGTTTCGCATGATCACCGGTCAGGAACAGCCCGATAGCGGTTCGGTGACTGTCGGTGAAACGGTACAGCTGGGTTATGTCGACCAGAGCCGCGATACGCTGGCAGGTGACAAGACCGTCTGGGAGGAAATCTCCGGCGGCAACGACATCATCAAGCTCGGCAAGTTCGAAGTGAATTCGCGCGCCTATTGCGGCGCCTTCAACTTCAAGGGCGGCGATCAGCAGCAGAAGGTCGGCAATCTCTCGGGTGGTCAGCGCAACCGCGTTCACCTCGCCAAGATGCTGAAGGCCGGCGGCAACGTGCTGCTGCTCGACGAACCGACCAACGACCTTGATACGGAAACGCTGGCAGCGCTTGAAGAAGCGCTGGAAGCCTTTGCCGGTTGCGCCGTTATCATCAGCCACGACCGCATGTTCCTCGACCGCCTGGCCACCCACATCCTCGCTTTCGAGGGTGACAGCCATGTGGAATGGTTCGAAGGCAACTTCGAAGACTACGAAAAGGACAAGGTCCGCCGTCTCGGCCCGGAAAGCATCAAGCCCGGCCGGGTGAGCTACAAGCGCCTGACGCGCTGATCCCTTTCCATATCTCTTCAAAAAGGCCCGCCGCAAAGCGGGCCTTTTCTCGTGTAATAAGTGGACTTGATGGAGGTGCAGCACAGTTTGCGCTTGCATCGATCGCCACATCGACATAAAGATATCTTTATATGTTGATTAGCTTGCGAGGTGCAGCAGACGTGGCGTTCGGTTTGGACAAATTGGTGGATCTCCTGAAGGCGGCGGGTGAACCGACGCGCTTTCGGCTGCTGGCGCTTCTGGCTGCCGGCGATCTGACGGTTACCGATCTTACCGAAATTCTCGGCCAGTCGCAGCCGCGCATCTCCCGTCATCTTAAGCTTTTGACGGAAGAGGGGCTGATCGAGCGTTATCAGGAAGGCGCCTGGGCCTATTTTCGTCTGCGGCAGGATGGTGAGCCCGCCGTTGTCATCAGGCAGCTGCTTGGCGCTGCATCGCCCTCCGACGCCGTTCTCCAGCGTGACAGCGAGCGGCTTGCCACCGTCAAGCGGGTGCGGGCGGAACGTGCACAGGATTATTTCAGCCGCAATGCTTCCGCCTGGGACGAGCTGCGCCGCCTGCATGTGAGCGACGAGGCCGTGGAAGGCGCGCTGCTGAAGCTGGTTGGCACCACGCCCGTCGATTCGCTGCTTGATCTCGGCACGGGCACTGGCCGCATCCTCCAGCTTCTGAGCGGCGTCTATCGCCGTGCGATCGGGGTGGATGCCAGCCGCGACATGCTTTCGGTGGCGCGCGCCAACCTCGACAAGGCGGGTGTGGTCAATGCGTCCGTCCGCCATGGCGATATTCTCAACCTGCCGCTGGAAGGACAGGATTTCGATCTGATCGTCATCCATCAGGTTCTGCATTTTCTCGACCAGCCGGAAATCGCGCTTTCCGAGGCAGCACGCATGCTGCGACCGGGTGGGCGGCTGATCGTCATCGATCTGGCGCCGCATTCCTTCGAATATCTGCGCGACGAGCACGCGCATGTGCGGCTCGGCTTTTCACATCCGCTAATGGAAGAATGGCTGAAAAAGGCCGGGCTTGAGCCCGACCGCGCCGTTGATCTTCATTCTGAAAAAGCGTCCGACGAAGCTCTGGACGTGACGATATGGGTTGCCCGCGACCAGCGGCTGCTGATGGCAGACGATGTGGTGCAAGAGGCGGTTTTACTTGGCTCCCGGAGGGCATGATATGTTGAGGTCGGAAACCGCGCGCCACGATGGCGATATCCGGTTATCTTTCGAGTTTTTCCCGCCCAAGAATGCCGAGATGGAGACCCATCTCTGGGAAACGGTTGCCGAGCTGAAAAAATGGAACCCGGATTTCGTGTCCGTCACCTATGGCGCCGGCGGATCCACCAAGGCGCCGACGCTGGATGCTGTGCGCCGGATGATCGGCGACAGCCATCTGCCGACCGCCGCGCATCTGACCTGCGTGGATGCCAGCCGTGACGATGTGCATCAGGTTGTCGAAGAGTTTCGCAATGCCGGCGTGCGCCATTTCGTGGCGCTGCGCGGCGATCCCTCCACCGGCATCGGCACTGCATACAAGCCGCATCCGGAAGGTTACGAAAACGCCGCAGCTCTGGTGAAGGGCCTGCGCGAGATCGGCGATTTCGAGGTTTCCGTTTCGGCCTATCCGGAAAAACATCCGGAAAGCGCAAGCGAGGCGGTTGACATCGACATGCTGAAGCGCAAGGCGGATAATGGCGCCACCCGTGCGCTGACCCAATTCTTCTTCGATAATGATGTGTTCGAGCGTTATATGGAGCGGGTGACGGCGGCGGGCATCACCATTCCGGTGGTGCCGGGCATCATGCCGATCCAGAACCTGACCCAGCTGAAGCGTTTCGCCGGCCGCTGCGGCACCAGCGTTCCCGGTTTTCTGGATGAGCGTTTCGAAGGTTATGATGATGACCTTGAAGGGCGCGCCCGCGTGGCCGCCGAGGTTGCCGCAGAGCAGATCGCCGATCTGCAGCGGCGCGGCGTGAACGAGTTCCACCTCTACACCATGAACCGCGCGCCGCTAGTCAATGCGGTGCTTGAAAATCTCGGGCTGGAACGCCTGCGCCGCAGCGCGGCCTGATTTAAAAACTCTATTTTCGACATGAAAAAAGCGCAGACCCGAAAGGATCTGCGCTTTTTAAATTCGTGTCATCTACGGTTCTTATCTGCGTTTGGTCTTCACGTCTCGTCAGATGAAAAGCATCATCGCTACGAACAAAAACGCCAAACCGACTGCCAAGGCATTGAGAGATTTTGTAAGTCCCATGGGTGCCTCCTGTTGTTGACAGGTTCGATAATATGACCGTTTTGTGGCAGTTGAAAAGCGGTTTCTGTGATGCAGTGCAGCACGCTTTGAGGCGGCATAAAAAAGAAGATTCTGTAATTATCTGAAAATAAAAGATTATTTCTCTTTCACGCAGTGCTTCATATGTTTAAAAAAAGTAAATGACCGGGGTGTTATCCCCAGTCATCCAGTCGAGATTAACGATTTCGCCTTGATTCCGGCGGACAGATTAAAGGCCTGACGGCGCCGTTAAGATTGCTTAAAGCGCCTGCAGAAGAGCCGCCGACGGCCAGCCATCCGCGGGCATGCCGAGGCGCTGCTGTTCCTTCTGGATGGCGACACGGGTGCCGGAACCCAGGATGCCATCGACCTTGCCGACATTGTGTCCACGTGCCTCAAGCTTGGTCTGAAGTTGCTTCATCGTCGCGTCATCAAAGCCCGGCTCGGGATTGCCCTTATTGTAGACGGGCGAACCCATCAGGCGGGTGGCGAAATAGGCCGCCGAAGTCGTGTAGATGAACGACTGGTTCCATTCCAGATAGATGTTGAAATTCGGATAGGTGATGAAGGTCGGCCCCTTGCGGCCCTGCGGCATGATGAGGGCTGCGGGCAGGGAAGCGAAGTTTTTGTTGCCGTCACGCGGCGTCACGCCAAGCGCAAACCATTCACCGGCGGTGAGCGGACCGCCGAGGCCGGATTTTTCCCATGGCAGGTTTTCCGGTAGGGAGACTTCCTGAATCCACGGCTCGCCCTTCTTGAAGCCGAGATGCTGGATGAATTTTGCAGCGGTCAGGATGGCATCCGGGGCGCTATCCTTGACGTTGATGTGGCCGTTGCCGTCACCATCAACACCGAAGGCGATGATGTCCTTGGGCAGCATCTGCACCTGGCCGATTTCACCGGCCCATGCGCCGGTGTTGGCGGCGGGGTCGAGATCGCCATGCTGGACCATTTCAATGAGCGCCAGCAGCTGCGGACGGAAAAGTTCCGGGCGGCGGCAATCATGCGAGAGGGTCACCAGTGCATTGCGGGTGTTGAAATCACCCTGAACGGCACCGAAGTCGGTTTCCATGGCCCAGAACGCGGCGATGACGCCAGCCGGTACGCCGTATTCACTTTCGGCGCGAGCGAAGGTGGAGGAGAGCTCCTGCAGCTTCCTGCGGCCGATATCGAGACGGGCCTGGCTGACGGTGCGCTGGGAGAATTCCAGGAAGGTCTGGCGGAAGACGCCCTGTGCACGGTCACGCGAAAGCACTTTCGGGTCGATCTGCGCGCCGGCAAGCGCCTTCTGGATCGCGTCGGCCGGAATGCCCTTGGCCAGCGCATCGGCTTTCACGCCCTCGAGAAATGCGCCGAGATCACCGCCGCAGGCGACCTGCTTGGGATCGTCAGGCGAGGCAACGGGCGGCGTGGCAAGGGCGGAGCCAGTGGAAAGAAGCGACAAAGCGGCGGCAAAAATGATGCTGCGCGACCGGAAGGTAGACATGGGAATTTCCTCAATGGGTTGTAGGCCCGCTTTACCCATATGTTTGCGACAAAAAAACGGGTCTCGCAGCCAGACGACAGGTGAGAACGCGGTTTTTTCGAATGTGTTGCTTCTTGGCCGTGTTTATTTGGCGGAAGCGACCCATTTCCGCCAGTTTTTCTCACTGCCGGCAAAAACATTGATATCGGTCGGGCCGTTTACGCCGGGCACAACGCCGGTTGCCGTATATTGCCAGAAGGCCCATTGGCGTTCTTCGTAGATCTTGGCCGGATGGGCTGCGACGGAGCGCACCCAGAAATGGTAATTCTTGAACTGGCCAACGAGATTGTCGCGGTGGAAATCAACAGAGGTGTAGATAATCGGGCGCTTGCCGTAATGGGCTTCGAGGCGATCCATGAAACGCTGCATCTCGGCGCGGACGATGCCGGGTGCGGGCCTTGTCTTGCAGGTGGGGGAGGCGGGGTTCCATTCGACGTCGAGAACCGGCGGCAGGGTGACGGCTTCCTTCGGCACGTTGCGAATGAACCAGTCGGCCTGAGCATCGGCCGTCGAGCAGAAATAATAGAAATGATAGGGCGCGTGGAGGATATCCGCCGCTGCGGCGCTGCGCCAATGGTCGCCGAATTTCGGATCGATGCGGTCCGATCCTTCCGTCGCCTTGATGAAGACGAAGGACACACCTGACTTGCGCACGGTCTGCCAGTCGACATCGCCATTCCATTTGGACACGTCGATACCGTGCACCTCGTGGCGATGCGGGTTATTCATGCCGAAATCCTGTGGGTCGGTATCGGCGAATTTCGGCTTGGAAACGGATGCGGTTTCAAGCAGGTCGTAACTCGTGGACGTGCAGCCGCCGATCAAGAGCAAAGCCGACAATAGTGCCGAAAAACGCAGCCGCATTGGAACCCTGATGAAAGTGTTGTTGCCCATCCCGCAGCCGCAACATGGCGCGGCGCATCTCCCGATTTACCCATAACATGGTAAACAAATTGATATGGCAAGGGGCAATGGCCCTTTTCGACATTGCAAGTCGCTGGATTTGAAGCGATTTGTGGTGTGGTGGCGGGAATAACGGCAAGGATTCGCAAGTGGTACGCCGCGCGTTGGCAGCGCACCCCTGTTCCTGCGGAGGCGCCGGAATCTTTTTCGAGAATCAGGCGTCCGCCAGCATCCGGCTGATTTTCGGCTGCACTTCGGCGATCGGAAGCGTGATGACGGCCCGCCACGCGTAACCGCGGGCGATCTCTTCAAATTCAAGATTACCGTCAAAGCGGCCAGCCATATTGGCCAGAACATAACGAAGATTGGCGCGTGGCGTCACGTGGAAACGGTTAAGCCACGCCTGCAGAAGGGTGCGGAACCACTTCGGTAATTGTTCCTGCTGGCCAAAATCGACAATATGCAGGGAACCGCCCGGTTTGAGCGCCGTGAGCGCCTGTTCGACCGCCTTTTCCCATTCCGGTATCATCGACAGCGCGTAGGGGATCATGACGCGGTCGAAACCGTCGGGCTGGCCGAATTCAGCGGCGCGAAAGGCAGTGGCATCGGCCACGCGCAGAATGGGGCGCTCCGCCTTGCCGGCGAAATTTTCCGACGCGGTCAGCAGCATTTCGGATGAGATATCGAGGCCGAAGAGTTTTGCCTGCGGAAACTTCCGGCTGGCCAAAAGCAGGTTACGGCCCGTGCCACAGCCAACTTCCAGCAGCGTGCCGCCATCGGGCACATCGAGGCCGGAAATGGTCCTGTCGCGGCCCAGAAGGTAATATTTGCGGGTGATATCGTAGATATGCCGCTGGTGGCGATACATGCGGTCCATCAGGCCCGCATGCGCGCTGTCTGCAAGACCCACATTCTCGCCAATGGTTTTCATGCCATAGCCCTCTGGTAGATATGGAAACCGCCATAAATGGCCGATCGATCCATGGCGTTCAGCTCTTGCGAGCGCTCTTCGAGATAGACCCACTGGTTGCGAATGTCGGTGGAGAGCCTGCCTTCGATAACACTCTTTTCGGCGGCGGTGCGGAAGATGACGCGTGCGCCGGGAGCGGCTGTGCGACTGATCTGCGACCACAATTCGTTGAGTTGCCCGTCCGTCATCCAATCCTGCGCGTCGAGGAGAATGTAGCGATCAACGCCGCTTGCCGGCTTTTTGGAAAGAAGCTCGGTATAGGTGGCGTGGTGCACGGCGACGCGGGCCGTATTATTACGGATCGTCTCGTAATATTCCGGCTTCAAATAGGCGGGCAGGGCGCCTTCATGTGGCTCGGGATAACGGCGCGCAAAGGCCTGCCAGGCGAAATAATTGTCGCTGAGCGGGAAGTTGCAGGCAAGCTTTTCCAGCCGTTCCTTGAGCACGGCGGCAACCGTGCCGTTAGAGGAAAGGCTCGCCAGCTCGTCATATTGACGGGGCGGAATACCGAGGCCGAACAGAGAGCTTTTACGCTTCGTCAGCCAGCGCACCACCGGCTTGTCGAACAGGGGGGCGACCTTGCTGTCGAAAAACTGGCGTTGTTCGTCCAGCGTGCGGGTCTTGGCCATTTCAGTGAGTTTCACGCCGTGCAGGCGCGCCATCAAATGGCCGGCGCCGATGAAACGGCCAAGCAGGCCGGTGCGATAGATGTTCCGGTCGAACACTGAGATGCGGCGGCGGCCGGAGAGGGTACGCTTCGACCAGTAGGCCTTGGTCGTATCGTCGAGATGGTCAGCGATGAAGCGGTCGTAACCATGGCTGTTGCTGCGCGTATTGGCGCGGCCGAAGTGACGCACGACGTCCTGATGGGCAGGCAGGTGGCGGAAGGCGGCGAGCTTCAGCTTGTTGAGGGCAATGTGATGCGGGTTCAAATCCACCACATCGATGCTGGCAGGGTTGCGGGAGAGATAGGCCAGCATGTTGCAGCCGCCCGAACCGATGGTGACGACCCGGTGGCCTTCGCCAAGCTCCATCGCTTCCATGTCGATTTCCGGGTCTTCCCAGATTTGCGGATAAACGAGACCGGAAAAAAGAACTCCGAAGAACCTTTCTGAAAGGCCGCTTTTCGAGAGTGCCTTGTGCTGGAGCAATGCGGACTTCAGTTTCGTGTTTTTGCTGAAGCCGGTCTTGGGTGCCGCACTCGTCATATGTTCACCTCTCAGTCGATTGAGAGGCGTCTACAGCCGTGACGCTACAGTTTGATGACAGGGGCTGTGGGTGAAAGCAACGAATCAGAAAGACGGTGGGAAACCTGCCTACGCCTGAGATTATCGATAAGGCAGTCATCACGGGCGGCGTCATCCTCGGGCTTGTCCCGAGGATCCAATCACCATGACAAAATCAGACGGTTGCAGATGCTCGGGACAGGCCCGAGCATGACGGAGGATAGGTTTGCGTCATATCTTCAGAGAAGCCGTAGGGTTACACGGCGTTTCCAACCGAGCCGGAGGCTATTACTTCCGCAGAACGTGCAGCATGCCCTTGCGCTTGGCATCGTAATAATAACCGCGGGCATAAAGACGGACCGCGTTGTCGCGGTTGTTGTCGGCCACCACCCATGCGCCGCTCAGATATTTGACGGCGTATTTGAGGTTGGTTTCAGCATCGAACAGACCGGAGGCAGGGCCATCGAAGCCCATGGAGCGGGCCGTGGCGTGCCTGATCTGCATCAGGCCGAAGTTGCCGCTGTTATAGGCGCCGGGATTGTACATGCTTTCACGCTGCACAACGCGGTGAACCAGATCTTCCGGCACATTATACATGACGGCATATTTGGAAATAAGACCGCTCAGCTTCTCGCGTCCGGCTGGCGCTGCCTTGAGCGGCGTCGTCATCGCTTCGTTCTGTCGGATGGCGGCAAGGGCGGCGTTGGTGGGGCCAGAGGCGTAGGCAAGAACCGTGCTGTCCGGCTTTGGCAACGGAATGACTTTTCGTTCCGCCGTCAGTTCAGTGCCGATGGAAGGCGAACCGGGCGGCGGCGGTGCGGGCGGGAAGCTGCCCTTTACGGCAACGACCTGCGGCAGATCGGCTGCGGCGTTGTGGATGGCCGGCTGTGCCGCTGAGCCAGCGGTAGCAATCGCGGCTGCTGCCGGAGTGACGCCTGTCGGCGCGAGGGCCGCGACCGTGGTCGGCGCGGATGTCATCACCGTCGCCTGGGCGACTTCATTCTGCTGCGGTTGCATCTGCGCGTTAATGGCGGCTGCCGCTGCGATTTCAGAGGCCGGCGGCAGGGCCACGCGTCCGCCCTTGACGGCGACTGCGGTGGGAAGTGCTGCAGGCTGGGAAGAGGTTGCCGCATCAGCGGTCTGGGTCGCCGGTGCGGCGGCTGTTGCGCCGGGTACCGTTTCGGCTGCTGCCGTCTGCGTCGATGCCTGGGCGGGTGCCGTAGCGGGGTTGACTGTTGCGATTTTCGGGCCGTTCGGACCTTCCTTCGCGGTATATTCGACGCTGGTACAGCCGCTTAATGCCAATGCCAGACCCACGGTGGAAGACAGAAGAAGTGCACTTCTTCCGCGGAATTTGCCCGAATTTCGCATGTTGCCGCCTTCGTTATGCCTGTCTCTCGATACCCCCGCGTCAAGCGAAGCAGGCAGTGTCCCGTCGAGCCTTCATTAACCTATTGTAAGGATAGCGGCAAGCCGGGACGTGGCATCCCGGTTTTTCAGGCTGCGATGCGCCTGTAACCGGCGCTGACGGCGCGGCCGGAAATGAAGTGGGTGCGGTATTTTGGCCGGATTTTCTTCTCGCCCGACATGCGGCGCACCAGCGCCAGCGTTGAGCCGGCAAACAGCGCCTGTGCGGTGAGAACGGCAAGCGCTAAAAGCAGGATTGCGGCCTGCGCCGCCGCCAGCGTTTCCACGGCGTTGCCGGAGGTGGAAATGAATTGCGGTAACAGCGCCAGAAAGAATGTGAAGTAACGCGGGCGCAACGCGGCAATGGCGTAAGAATCGCGGAAAATGCCGCTCCATGATTTGCCCGGCAGATTGTCGTTATCGGCATTGGCCGCCTGGGCGGCGGGTGTCGCAAAAGTCCACAACAGGAACAGCATCAGCCAGCCGATGCCGGCCCATTGCACTATGCCCAGGAAGGATTGCGGCAGATAGGCCAGACCGGCCACCGGAATGGCCGAAATCGTCATGGCCGTGACGACGCCGAGCGCTCCGCCGCTAACGGAGGCGAAGATGGTCTTTTTGCCGCGGATGGCGGCATAAGAGGCGACAGAGAATACAAGGGGAGAGGGAAGTGCGAACACAACGGCACATGCTGCACAAAAAATCAGCCAGGCCTGTCCAGACATTCTTTTCCTCCTTGCCCTCCCTGTCACCGCATTAATTAGCCTATCGTAAAATTAGGCCGCTGTGAACGGTTGACCGACGTGTTCCATCACTTCGGTAAACCATTTTGCAGAAAGGTCGAAATGCTTTCCGCCCTTGATACGCGGAAACTCGATCGTCCGCAATTTGCCGTTCTGATCTTCATCATGGCCGGTGACGCCGGAGACCTTGTTGAGCGCGCTTTCGACGGCGAGATCGACCATGCCCTGGATGAGCCGCAGATCAGCGCCATTGGCGGGCGCGGACCGGGCGAAATAGCCCGACTTCTGCACCATGGAGCGTTCGGCGCCGATGAGGCCGGCGAATTGCTTCTGGAACCAGCCACCAACATTGATGGTGTCGATCTTCACATGGCCGAAGGCGTCGCGCTTGACGGCTTCGCCAGACGATTCCCGTTCGGCAACGATGGAATCAAGGCCGGCACCTTCGGAAACGAACAGTGTAACGTAGCCGTGTCTGTCCATGATCGCCTTCAGGCGTTCGGCTTCCGCCTCGATGTCGAAGGCCATTTCCGGCAGGTAGATGCCGTCGATATTCTTCATCTGCGTGTTCATCATCAGGCCTTCGACATATTCATTGCCGCTGGTCTTCTGGATATAGGCGCGCGCGGTTGCCGCCGTCAGCCAGCCGCAATGGCGGCCCATCACTTCATGGATCACGAAGGTCTTCGGCGCAGCGCTCTGTTCGTTGCTGACATTGTCGAAGAAGGACGCGCCAACTTCGGCAGCTGTCCATGCGCCGAGAGACTGCTTGATCGGCACCACGTCATTGTCCACAGTCTTCGGCAGGCCGACGACGGTGAGGTTATAGCCGTTGGCGCCGAGATAGGCGGCGAGGTCGGCGGCTGTCGTATTGGTATCGTCGCCGCCGATGGTGTGGAGAATGGTGATGCCGTCAGCGGCCAGCCGTTCGGCGGCGACGCGAAGCGGATTGTCGCCCTCTTTCACCAGTCCGCGCTTGGCGCAGTCGGCGGCGTTGGTGAGCTTGACGCGGCTGTTGCCGATCGGCGAGCCGCCGTATCGGTGCAGCAACGGGGCCTTTTCACGCATCTCGCTGGTGATCTCGATGCGATCGCCCAGAAGAACGCCCTGATAACCGGAGCGATAGGCCACGATGTCGATCTCAGGCGCAATGTCGCTATAGCGCTCGATCAGGCCGCCGACGGCGGAAGAGAGACAGGGCGCAAGGCCACCCGCGGTCAGCATTGCGACTTTCTGTTTGGCCATCATGGCTCTCCTTTTTGCATAAACTCAAAGACATGTCTGGCAAATGGATGCGACAGCCGCGTGTAGGTGTAAAGTGAATTTATCAAGAAAAACGCCGATTTCTCGCGGCTTTTCAGCGGCTTGAGGAAACTGACGGAATATAATCGTTTCAATCCGCATCGAGGCCATCAGTTGCCTGTGTCCGCTTGCGTCACCTGTGGAAAACCCCGGCCGTGCCGTTTGCCCCCTTCTTGTTCCTGAAGCAAAACTGTCGCAAAGATGAATAAAAGTTAATGCCGCAGCACTGCCGGACATATTGCATTCACGGCAATATCCCGTCATGCTTGACGGCATGATGTTCGATTTTGCCTGTCTGCAAATTTCATCCCTGTGGGAGCGGCTGCTCGGCGCAATCGGCGACGCGGCAGGCGGTGCGCTTGGACGCGTGGTTGAAGCCATCCGCACCCTCTTTGAAGGGGACCCGGAGACACGGCGCAAGGTTTCCTTTTCCGTTGCGATTATCGCACTCTCCGCCAAGATGGCGAAGGCTGACGGCGTCGTCAACGATGCCGAGGTGCGCGCCTTCCGTCAAATCTTCGATTTTCCCGAAGAAGAAGCGCGAAACGTTGCCCGTCTTTACAATCTCGCGCGTCAGGACGTTGCCGGATACGAGGCCTATGCCGAGCGCCTTGCCGGTCTCTGCGGTTCCGGGCACGATAATTGCGAGATGCTGGAAAGCGTCATCGACGGACTGTTCCATATTGCCAAGGCCGATGGGCTGATCCACGAGCGGGAACTGGCCTTCCTTGGCCGTATCGCTGAGATATTCCATATCACCGAAGACCACTTCGAAACGATCATGGCGCGGCATGTCCATATGGACGGGCGCGATCCTTATCGTGTGCTTGGCGTTTCGCCCTCGGACGACTTTCTGGATATTCGCAAGCGTTACCGTTCGCTGGTTGCCGAACACCATCCCGACAAGCTCATTGCACGCGGCGTGCCTATGGAATTGCATGCTGCCGCCAATGAGCGTATGGCGGCTCTCAATGCCGCTTATGCGGCCATCGAGAAAGAACGCCGCGTCGCATGAGTGAATGTCTGCCGGATTTTACCCCGGATTTTCCGGGCGCAGCCATTGCGCCGTCGCCTAATCATGGCGAAAGACTTGATGTGGCCGGCCCCGATATCATTCTTCTGCATTATACCGGCATGACGACGGCGGACGGCGCGCTGTCGTGGCTCTGCAATCCCGAAAGCCAGGTCTCCAGCCATTATTTCGTTTTCGAGGACGGCCGCGTCATCCAGATGGTGCCGGAAACCCGCCGCGCCTGGCATGCGGGCAAAAGCACCTGGGCAGGGGATCAAGACATCAATTCCCGCTCCATCGGCATCGAAATCGCCAATCAGGGCCACCCCGGCGGTTTGCCGGAATTCCCGAAGAAACAGGTCGACGCCGTCATCGAATTGTGTCGCGATTGCGGCCAGCGCTGGAATATCGCGCCTGAACGGGTGCTTGCCCACTCGGACGTAGCGCCTATCCGCAAGGTCGATCCGGGCGAAAAATTCCCGTGGGACATCCTGTCGCAGAACGGTGTCGGCCATTGGGTGGAGCCTGCGCCGATCCGCGGCGGGCGCTTTTTCCAGCGTGGCGACCATGGGCAGCCGGTGGAAGCACTTCAGTCGATGCTGTCCATTTATGGATATGGCGTTGAAATAACAGGCGCTTATTGCGAAAAGACCGAAGGCGCCGTTGCTGCCTTCCAGCGGCATTTCCGTCCGGCTCTGGTGGATGGCATCGCGGATTTTTCCACCATCGACACGCTTCACCGGTTGATTGCCAGCCTGCCGAAATTTTCGGCCGCTTAAACGCGAATTCTGGAAAATAGTTCCCTGTTTTCCGGGCGTTCAAGTCGCTTTTTTTGATGTGCCACAGTTAATCCGCATTGAGGAAGTTTAAGAACAGCACTGCATGCGGTGTCGTTCTTCAGGGGAACCAACCGTCAATATCAATCAAGGAGACTGGACTGCGGAAGGTCGCGATCGACTTTCCGGGCGCTGAATATTTGTGTCGCTTCATTGGTTCAGTCATCCGATCTGGAGACTTTTTCTACATATGAACAGGGTTGTTGTTGCTGTTGCGGCGGGTGTTGTTATGCTCGCTTCACAGGCGGGGATTGCTTTTGCCAAAGACGAGGACGTCAAGACCAAAACGGTGACGCTGGAGACCTTCTTCCGCAAGCCCGGTTATCCCATTCCGGAAAAGAGTCTGCCTGCGTCGCTGAAGAACGACTATTCCGATCTGATCGTCAAATATGCCAAGCGCTATGGCGTTCCCACCAATCTGGCGCATGCCGTGGTTTCGGTGGAAAGCAGGTTCAACCCCAAGGCTCGCGGCAGCGCAGGCGAGGTCGGGCTGATGCAGATCAAGCCGGCAACGGCGCGCATGATGGGCTTTCGCGGCACGACAAAGGCGCTCTACGATCCCGAGACCAATATTCGCTGGGGCATGCAATATCTGGCGACCGCCCACCAGCTTGGCGGCGGGCAGGTCTGCAGCACGATCCTGCGTTATAATGCCGGCCATGGCGCCACACGGATGAACCCGGTGTCCAAGCGTTATTGCGGCAAGGTGCAGGCGTTGCTGGCCAGCTGAGGTTTTGCGTATCTTTTCAGGAAGCATTTCCTGGAAAAGCGGAACCGGTTTTTCCACCCGGAAATCCGACAACGCCCCAAGCTTTTGCGAAAAGCGATTCCGGTTCGCGCGGGCATGCTGTAGTCAGGGATAAATCTGATACGGAGCATGTCATGCCGGATTTCAAATATATCGTGGTCGGGGCCGGGATGATGGGTGCGGCCGCGGCGCGGCACCTTTCGGCGCAAACGGATGGTGTGGCATTGATCGGGCCGGCCGAGCCCGCCGATCGCAAGACCCACAAAGGCGTATTTTCGAGCCACTACGACGAAGCGCGCATTACCCGTGGGTTTGACGGCGATCCGGTCTGGGCGGAACTGGCGCAACGTTCCATCCGCCGTTATGCGGAGATTGAAGCCAAAAGCGGCATCCGTTTCTTCACCGAAGCGGGCTGCCTGTTTACCGGAAACGGCAAGGGGCTTGCCGGAGATTACATGTCGCGGGCGCTTTCCTCTGCCGACCGTCTCGGTCTTGGCGTGGAAACGCTCGGCGCTGACGCGCTGGCTGGCCGGTTTCCGATGTTCTCGCTGCCTGCCGATCACGGTGGTTGCCTCGAGGCCGGTAATGCCGGCCACATCAATCCCCGCGCGTTGGTGAGGGCGCAGTGCTCGATTGCCGGGGCGCAGGGCGCGCATTTGGTGCGCGAGACCGCGGCGCATATTCGCGATACCTCGCATGGCGTCGAGGTGGTGACGCGGGAAGGTGCTGTTCACACCGCTGAAAAGGTCATCGTGGCCGCGGGTGGTTTTACCAATATGGCTGAGCTGTTGCCTTCGCCGGTCGATATGGCGGCCACCGGTCGCACCATCGTATTTTTCGAGCTCGATGAGACAAGGCAAGCCCTGTTCGGCGCCATGCCGTCAACTATCGTGCTGGCGGAGACGGAGGACGACATCGTCTACATCCTGCCGCCGGTACGCTATCCCGATGGCAAGGTCTATCTGAAGATCGGCGGCGAAAGCGAGAAGGGCAGGCTCGAGACACTGGCCGGGGCGGTGGACTGGTTCCATTCCGACGGCACGCCGGGCGAGGTGGAATTCCTGACGAGGAAGGCCCTGTCGCTGATGCCCGAACTTGCCGGCTGCCCCGTGACCTCCGGCTCCTGTGTCGCATCGATCACCCGCAGTGGTTATCCCTATATCGGCTATACGCAATCCTCCAATATCGCAGTTCTGACTGGCGGCAATTTCGTCTCCGCCAAGTCTTCGGACGAGATCGGACGGCTGGGCGCAATGCTGCTTTTGAACGGTCAACTGACCGAGGATGAGTTCGCGGCTGAAATGTCGCCGGTTTTCGTCTGACATGCCTCTGCGAAGCGGCTACAAGGTTGCTATCGAACTGGGTGAATGAAGAGGGCGGCATGTCGGGACATTTCAATTATATCGTCGTGGGTCGCGGCATGATGGGTGCCGCCGCCGCCCGACATCTGGCCGAAACGGTGGATGGCGTGGCGCTGATCGGCCCGGGTGAACCCGCCGATATCAAATCACATCATGGCGTTTTCGCCAGTCACTATGATGAAGCGCGGATTACCCGCACCATCGATGGTGATGCCGACTGGGCGCTGCTCGCCAACCGCTCGATTGCGCGTTATGCCGATATTGCCGCGAGAAGCGGCGTGGAATTTTACGCGCCGGTCGGTTGCCTGATGGTGGGGCCTCAGCGGGGCGGGGATAATCCGTTTGTCGATGATGTTCGCGAAGCGGCGACGCGGCTCGGTGTTGCGACGGAATTGCTGGATGGCGAAAGCCTGAAAAGCCGGTTTCCCTATTTTTCCTTCGAACCGGGCTGTGAAGGCGTGTTCGAAAGGGACAATGCCGGTTACGTCAACCCGCGTGGGCTGGTGAAGGCGCAGGCCATTCTGGCGGAAAAGGCCGGTGTTACGCTGATCGACGATATCGTCGTCTCGACGCGGGAAGAGGATGGCCGCGCTTCGGTGCAGACGGCTTCGGGGGCGGTTTATACCGCAGATCGGGTGCTGGTGGCGGCCGGCGGTTTCTCGATTACGAAAGATTTGCTGCCGCAACCGGTCGAACTCAATGTCTATGCGCGGACCGTCGCTTTCTTCGAGGTTGATGAAGCAGATCTTGGGCAATATGCCGCTATGCCGTCGCTGATCTACGAGCCGCACGACACCGCGAAACATATCTATCTTCTGCCGCCGGTGCGGTATCCCGATGGCAAATTCTATCTCAAAATCGGTGGTGATCCCGACGACAAGGCGGTTGGCAGCGATCCGGAAATCCGGGAATGGTTCCGGTCCGGCGGACGTGAAAGCGTGCGTGATCACCTGTCGGCCATCGTCGGAACGCTGGTACCTGCCGTCGATCTTTCGCGTGTTTCGATGGCCGCCTGCGTCGTCTCCAAAACGCGGAGCGGTTATCCCGCCATCGGCTTTACCGCCTCGCCGCGTATCGCGGTTCTGACCGGCGGCAATGGAACCGCGGCCAAGAGTTCCGATGAGATCGGGCGGCTGGGTGCCGCACTGCTGCGGGATGGAGAAATCGCCGATGGTGCTTTCACGACGGATTTCACGCCCGCATTTCTTTGATCCTTGATTGCGCTTTTCGGTGGCTTTCGCTCCAGAACATGGTTATGCAGCCCATGCCAGTTGGCCGGGCAGCCGCGCTTTACCAATGTCGAAAGACGGTAAGGTGAGGAAAGTCCGGGCTCCACGGAAATACGGTGCCGGATAACGTCCGGCGGGGGTGACCCCAGGGAAAGTGCCACAGAGAGCAAACCGCCATGCCTTGCATGGTAAGGGTGAAAGGGTGGGGTAAGAGCCCACCGCGCCGCTGGTGACAGTGGTGGCAAGGTAAACCCCACCGGGAGCAAGACCGAATAGGGATGACACGGGACGGGCGAAAGCCCGTTTACAGCCGGTTTCCGGGTCCGTCATCCGGGTGGGTTGCGCGAGGCGGCATGCAAATGCCGTCCCAGATGAATGGCTGCCACGTTCCGGGTCAAACCGGAGCCATACAGAACCCGGCTTACAGGCCAACTGGCGAATTTTCCTACCTGTGTGCGATGCTCCGCTGCTAATCCGGAGCATTTGCGGTGAAGGTGATCACTTTCTGCGACGCGTGCTCATTCGGGTTTCGCGATACGGATGGGACGGGTTCCGACCGGGGCGCCGGTCACGCGATCTATGGTGACGGGATCGATTTCCGTTCCGGTCTCAGCGTCGAAAAAACGGGTTACCTCACCGCCGCCGCGATGCTTGTTTCCCCATGCGCCAATTGCAAACAGCACCGGCAGAAAATCGCGACCGGCTTCCGTCAACATATATTCGTAGCGTGGCGGACGATCGGAATAACGGCGTTTCACCAGTAATCCCTCTTCGGTCAGCGATGAAAGCCGCGCCGTCAGCATCGTCGGCGCGATGCCGAGGCTCTTGCGAAAATCATCGAAGCGGGTGAGGCCCGCATGGGCATCGCGCATGATCAGCATGCTCCAGGCATCGCCGACAAGGGCGAGGCTGCGGGCGATGAGGCAGGGCTGGTCCGAGAGATTTTTCATGTCGATATCTTTTTAGTAGTGACTTTGTATCGATTTGATAGTAACTCAATGCTCATTGTTGTTCCATAACAAAATGAAAGTGGACGCAGATGAGCAAGACAGAACGCGGCATCGCCCTGGTGACGGGCGCATCCTCCGGCATCGCCCTGGTGACGGGCGCATCCTCCGGCATCGGGCTGGTGACGGCGCAGGCGCTCCGGCGCGACGGTTACCGTGTGTTCGGCACCAGCCGAAAGCCGATGCCCGATATCGAGGATGGAATTTCGATGCTGGTCTGCGACGTTACCGACGATGCGTCCGTGCGGCGCGCGGTGGATGAGGTTTTGAGCCGTGCGGGAAGGATCGATCTTCTCGTCAACAATGCCGGGATCGGATTGCTGGGCGGTGCGGAGGAATCGACGACGGAGCAGGCGAAGGCCGTATTCGACGTCAACGTATTCGGCGTCATGAGAATGACGAACGCCGTCCTGCCCGTCATGAGGCGGCAGCGTCGCGGCCGTATCGTCAACCTCAGCTCCATCCTTGGGCTGATTCCTGCCCCCTATAATGCGCTCTACGCCTCGACCAAACACGCCGTCGAAGGTTATTCGGAATCCCTTGATCACGAAGTGCGGACGCAGGGCATCCGCATCGTGCTTGTCGAGCCTGGCGTTACCCGCACCCCCTTTGAAGAGAACATCACGCGGCCTGACCGGCCACTTGCGATTTACGATACCGTTCGCGCGGACGCCGAGAAACTGATGCGTGACGTCATTGGAAAGGGCGATGCCCCGGAGGTGGTCGCAAAAGTCGTTCTAGAGGCTGCCAATGCGACATCGCCGAAACGGCGCTATACTGCCGGAAAAGCTGCGGGGCAGGCGCGCTTCATCCGCCGTTTCCTGCCTGAGTCCTTCGTCGACAGGAGCTTTCGGAAATTCAGCAGACTTGCCGATTGAGCTTTTATTGCCGGTGCCGGCCGCAGAAACGAGAGTTAGTCCGATGAAATCATTTCTGATCGATCGCTACAAGAAAGGCGGCGCATTGCGGCTCGGCGAAATCCCCGAGCCGGAATTGCGCGCAAACGACGTTCTGGTCGAAATCCGCGCCGCCAGCGTCAACCTTCTGGACAACAAGATCAGGGACGGAGAGTTCAAGCTCATCCTGCCGTACCGCCTTCCGCTGGTGCTGGGCAACGATGTGGCGGGTGTTGTGGTCCGCGCCGGCGCCAATGTCCGCAAATTCAAGCCCGGTGACGAGGTCTATGCCCGTCCGGACCAGGCGCGTATCGGGACATTTGCCGAGTATATTGCCATCGATGAGGCCGATGTGGCGATGAAGCCGAATAATCTGACCATGGAAGAGGCGGCATCCTTGCCGCTTGTCGCCTTGACCGCGTGGCAGGTGCTTGTCGAGCGGGCCAATGTGCAGAAGGGACAGAAGGTGCTGATCCATGCCGGCTCCGGCGGCGTGGGCACTATCGCGATCCAGCTTGCCAAACATCTCGGGGCTTATGTGGCCACAACCACGAGTACAGCCAACGTGGATCTGGTAAAAAGTCTCGGTGCAGACGTCGTGGTCGACTACAAGAAGGAAGACTTCGAAAAAGTGCTGCACGGTTATGATGTCGTGATGAACAGCCTCGGAAAGGACACGCTGGAAAAATCCATTGCGGTGCTGAAGCCGGGCGGCAAGCTGATTTCGATTTCCGGCCCACCCGATCCGGATTTCGCACGGCAGAATGGCTCCGGCTGGCCGCTTCGGCAGGTCATGCGCCTGTTGAGCCTTGGCATCAGGAGGAAATCGAAACGCCGGGGGATCGGCTATTCTTTTCTCTTCATGACTGCGAATGGCGGGCAGCTTGAAAAGATTACCGCTCTGATCGAGGCGGGCCACATACGTCCGGTGATGGATCGGATATTCCCGTTCGAAAAGACCAATGAGGCATTGGACTATATCCAGACCGGTCGTGCGAAGGGCAAGGTCGTCATTGCGGTGAAGTGACGTTTGCGGTCCGTGGGGCCAGCAATTCCTTTTGCAGTTCGATTGCCGGGCAAATTTGGGGCCGATTCCCGGCTTATCGGGCGGCCCTTGAAGCCATCAGGCCTTTTGCCGAAGTGTTTCCGATGAAGTATGACGCTGCATCCCCGTCGCCGGTGGCGCAGAGCGCAATCGTGACGTGGCTTTCTGTCCATTCCGGCTGAGGCCGTGAGCCGGACGAAGAGGCGCCTTCGTCCGGCCGGCGATCAAAAGCGGCGCCGCCGAAATCATTTCCTTGTTTCAAAACGGAAAAATGTCGATCTCACCGCGCTTTGGCGTGCCGTGAAAAAGCGTCTTTGCGGCCGAAGTAAACCATTCGTTAAACTTAACGGCTTATGAATTTCCGATGCGAAGTCGGTATCGTGCCGGCTTCTCCCATTGACGCCCATAGTGTCCCATGATATCCCAAATACACACCACACTGGGTCGTGTTTTTGACCCGCAATCGCTGAAACGAGTGAGGAGCCTGCAAGGGGCTGCTGCAGGGCATGTTGCCCTGGCGCTTGGCGATGTGTCGTGCGTACCGGTGTTGTCTGTGGGGCGGATGGTTCGTCTGGCGGATTGCGGTTTGGGCGAGTTGAGTAATGGACCGCTTTTTATCGAACGTAACGAACAGGATCGACGCCAAGGGGCGCGTTTCGGTTCCGTCTCCGTTTCGTTCGGTGCTGGTGAGGCGCGGTATCCAGGAGCTTTATTGCCTTCAGGATTTCGCTTTCCCGGCAATCAGTGTCGGCGGTCCGGATTTGCTGGAGCGCTACGAGCGGCAGATCGCATCCATGGATGCCTTCTCGCCGGAAGCGAACGCGATGTCGCTGCTGGTTCACGGCGGCGGTGTCTTCATGAAGCTCGACCAGGAAGGTCGGTTGATGGTGACGGATTTCGTGCGGGAATTTACCGGCATATCCACCGAGGTCACCTTCGTCGGACGGGCGGATCATTTTCAGCTTTGGCAACCGAATGCGTTTTTGGGCGCGCAGGCGGAAGCAAGAGCGGGGCGCGGTTTTTCGGCTGCTCGCCCCGCATAGGACGGGGACACGGAATGGCGGCGAATTCTGGCGGACGATCTTCTGATGCCGATAGCGGACCTCAGCGTCACATCCCTGTCCTGCTTCGCGAAGTCATTGCCGCGCTTGAACCCGCATCCGGAAAGATCATCCTTGATGGCACTTTCGGTGCCGGCGGCTACACCCAGGCCATTCTCGATCAGGGCGCCAACGTCATCGCGCTTGACCGCGATCCGACCGCGATAGCCGGCGGTCAGGCGATGGTTGCCGCCAATGGCGGCAGGTTAAACCTCATTCAATCGCAATTTTCCGATCTGGCGAGGCACGCGCCGGAAGGCGGCCTTGACGGCGTCGTTCTCGATATCGGCGTTTCCTCCATGCAGATCGACGAGGCCGAGCGCGGTTTTTCCTTCCAGAAGAATGGCCCGCTCGACATGCGCATGTCCGCTTCCGGCGTTTCGGCGGCGGATGTCGTCAATCGCGCGAAAGTCGGTGATCTCATCCGCATCTTCGGTTTTCTCGGTGAAGAAAAACAGCCGGGCCGCATCGCCCGCGCCATCGAGAAGAGGAGGGCAGACGAGCCCTTCCGCACCACGCGCGATCTTGCGGGTCTCATCGAGATCGTCACGCCGCGCAAGGCGAAAGACAAGATCCATCCTGCGACGCGGGTGTTTCAGGCGCTTCGGGTTTTCGTCAATGACGAACTCGGCGAGTTGGCGCAGGCGCTTTTCGCTGCAGAGCGGTCCTTGAAGCCCGGTGGTCGCCTGGTAGTCGTCACCTTCCATTCGCTGGAAGACCGCATCGTCAAGAAATTCTTCTCCGACCGTTCGGGCAAGGCCGCCGGTTCCCGGCACCTGCCGATGGTCGAAGACAAGCCCGCCATTTTCGACAATATCGGCAAGCCGATGATCGCCGCCAGCGATGCGGAGGCGGAACTCAATCCGCGTGCCCGCTCAGCCAAGCTGCGGGCCGGTCTGCGCACGACCGCGCCAGCGCGCGCGGCGGATTTCTCGATCTTCGAGCTTCCCGATCTCGCCAGCCTTGAAAAGATGGGAGGCTGATATGCTGCGTACTTTCGATGTCATCTTGATGGGGGTCATGGTCGCGGCGGCCGTCGTCACCTATTCGATCAAGCACAAGGCCGATCTGAAGCTCGAAGAGGTCCGCAAGCTCGAGGCCGAAATCAAGCTTGAAAAGGATACGATCGATTTGCTGCGGGCCGACTGGGCGCTCTTGACGCAGCCGAACCGTCTGCATCGTCTGGTCAATGCCTATCAGGACGAGCTTGGTCTTTCGCCGACGCTGCCAACACAATTGGCGCAGCCGCGCGAGCTGCCCATGCTGCGCTCGCAATTGCCGCAACCGCCTGAGCCGGAAGGCATGAGCGTCGAGGATGTGATTGCCGCTGCCGTCAACGGTTCCAAGCCGGGCGCGACGCTTGGCGCGGCCACCAAAAAGAAGTCGCCGCCGGCGGGCCAGATCGCCGCCAATGGCGCCCCGGTTCCGACGCCGCGGGCACGCGTTTCCCGTCCCCCAGCGGCTCCGGCCGTCTCCGCCGTTGCCGGTGATGAAACCGATGACATGGATGACACGATAACAGGATCGGTGAACCGCTGATGTCTTTTCTCTCCCGCGTCATGGTTTTGAAGAGCAAGGCTCATTTTTCCGCCAGCACGACCGGCGTTTATACCGACCATGCGGCTTTCGAGGGCGCCCGCAAGAAAAGGGCGGCGCAGGCGAAGAGCCGCGTCGGCCTGATCATTTTCGGATTCGTCGCTTTTTACGGCGTCGTGGGCGGCCGTCTGGTGCAATATGGCATGGCGGAACAGGAAACCGTTTCGAGCATCGCACCCGCAGACCGGCTGATGGCGTCGCGCCCGGACCTTCTCGATCGCAACGGCGAGGTTCTCGCCACCGATATCCGCACTGTCTCTCTATTTGCCGAGCCGCATCGCATTGTCGATATCGACGAGGCGATCGAGAAGCTGCGCACCGTTCTGCCTGATCTCGATCAGCGCGGCACCTATCAGAAGCTCACCTCAAATTCCCGTTTCCAATGGCTGCGTCGTCAGTTGACGCCCAAACAGCAGAGCCAGATT
Source organism: Agrobacterium sp. SUL3 (assembly GCF_001263295.1). NCBI lineage: Bacteria > Pseudomonadati > Pseudomonadota > Alphaproteobacteria > Hyphomicrobiales > Rhizobiaceae > Agrobacterium > Agrobacterium sp. SUL3. The sequence continues at coordinate 200,237 of NZ_KQ414499.1, read as the reverse complement.
CTGGCGCTCGGTATTCCCGGTGTGGGATTCCGCCCGGAAAAACGCCGGTTCTATCCGGGTGGGCCAACGGCTGCCCATGTCGTCGGTCATGTGAACATCGACAATCGCGGCGTGGCGGGTATGGAGCGTTATGTCGACAATCAGGGACTTGCCGATCTGACGGCGCTTGGCATGACCAGCGATCAACCGCTGGAACCGGTAAAGCTTTCGATCGATCTGCGCGTGCAGTCCATCGTGCGTGAAGTCGTAACGTCGGCGATCGCCAAGTTCCAGGCAATCGGCGCCGGTGCCGTGGTGCTGGACGTGCATACGGGTGAAGTTCTCGCCATGGCCTCGGTGCCGGATTACGATCCGAACAACCCGGCCGAAGGGGCGAAAGAGGGCTGGCTCAACCGCATGTCGAACGGTACCTTCGAAATGGGGTCGACCTTCAAGTCCTTCACCATCGCCATGGGCCTCGATTCGGGTCGTGTGCGTCTGGGTGACAGTTTCGACGCCCGTTATCCGATCCGGATCGGTGGTTTCACCATCAAGGACTTCCACGGCAAGAACCGCGTTTTGTCGGTGCCGGAAATCTTCCAGTTTTCGTCCAATATCGGTACGGCCAAGATCGCCGACACCGTCGGAACCGAAGGCCACAAGGAGTTTCTGACGAAGCTTGGACTTTTGACCCGCATGCAGACGGAATTGCCGGAGGTAGCGCTGCCATCGCAGCCGCGTGAATGGAAAAAGATCAACTCCATCACCATTTCCTTCGGTCACGGCGTTTCGACGACACCGCTGCAGACGGCGGTTGCCGGGGCTGCACTCGTCAATGGCGGCAAGCTGATCGAGCCGACCTTCCTGCCGCGCACCCGCGAACAGGCCGATATGGTGGCAAAGCAGGTTCTGAAGCCCACCACCAGCAAGGACATGCGCTTCCTGTTTGAATGGAACGGCGTGAACGGGTCCGGCCGCAATGCGCGCGTCGACGGTTTTAACGTCGGCGGCAAGACCGGCACGGCGGACAAGGTCGTCAATGGCCGTTATGTGCGCGACAAGAACTTCAACGCCTTCCTGTCGGCTTTCCCGATCGACGACCCGCAATATGTGGTGTTGACCTTCATTGATGAACCGAAGACGGACAAGGGCAATGGCGCAGCACTCGCCGGCACGTCCGCAGCGCCGATGGTGCGCGATATCATCGCCCGCACGGCGGCAGTGCTGGGTGTGAAGCCGAAGTTCGGCAAGGATGGCTCGGCCTTGCTCGTGTCTTATTGATTGTTAGAGCTTATGATGTTCCGGCGATTCGCGCCGGGGGGACAAGACGGACACAGTCGATGAATTTGCGAGATATATCCGGAAACGCGTTTCCGGAATTGAAAGAATTGCTCCTGTCTGAGATCGGGGCGATCGAAATCGGGGGAATAACGGCAGACAGCCGCAAGGTTCAGCCCGGCAGCCTGTTCGTGGCGGTTGCGGGCACGAAGGCGGATGGTGCGGCCTATGTGAAGGACGCGGTTGCCAAGGGTGCGGTTGCCGTCGTTTCTGCACATGCGGTGCAAGCTGACGTGCCGGTGCTGGCCGTTACGGACCCGCGCCTCTATCTCTCCCTTGCCGCAGCCCGGTTCTACGGAAAACAGCCTGAAACCATGGTTGCGGTCACCGGCACGGCTGGAAAGACTTCGGTCGCCTCTTTCGTGCGGCAGATCTGGGCCTTTGCCGGCCATGCCGCCGCACAGATTGGCACGACGGGTGTCATTGCGCCCGGCCGCGAGGATTATGGCGCGCTGACGACGCCCGACCCTGTGACATTGCATGCACTTCTGGCCGAGCTTGCCTCCGAAGGCGTAACGCACGCTGCGATGGAGGCTTCGAGCCACGGCCTCGACCAGCGCCGCCTCGATGGCGTGAAGCTTGCAGCGGCCGGTTTCACAAATCTCGGCCGCGATCACATGGATTATCATCCGACAGTTGAGGACTATATGGCCGCGAAGATGCGGCTGTTCGACACGTTGATGGAAAAAGGTGCGCCGGCGGTGATCTTTGCCGACGATCCCTGGTCGCAGCAGGCGATCCGCGCCGCTGGTGATGCGGGCCTTGATATTCGCACTGTCGGCCGCAAGGGCGATTACCTGGCGCTGAAACGGGTGGAGCATTTCCGTCATAAACAGATGATCGAAGTGCATCATGACGGCGTGATTTACGAAGTCGATATTCCGCTCGCCGGCGATTTTCAGGTGGCCAACGCTCTCGTGGCGGCCGGCCTTGCCATGTCCACCGGCGTTTCCGCCACTGTAGCGATGAAGGCGCTTGAAAAGCTGATCGGCGCTGCCGGTCGTCTGGAACTCGTGGGCCAGACGAAGAACGGCGCGCTTGCCTATGTGGATTATGCCCATAAGCCGGATGCGCTGGAGAATGTGCTGACCTCGGTCAGACCTTTCACTTCAGGCCGTATTATCACCGTCTTTGGCTGTGGCGGCGACCGCGACAAGGGCAAACGCCCGATCATGGGTGAAGTAGCGACGCGGCTTTCCGACATCGTCATCGTCACCGATGACAATCCGCGCTCGGAGGATGCCGCAACGATCCGGTCCGAAGTCATGGCGGCGGCGCCGGGTGCAGTGGAAATCGGCGACAGGTCGCAGGCGATCCACCATGCGGTGTCGCTGCTTTCAAACGGCGATACGCTGATCGTCGCGGGCAAGGGGCATGAAGAGGGGCAGATCGTCGGTTCCGTGACACTGCCGTTTTCCGATCATGAACAGGTGCGCGCTGCGCTGGAAGGATTGAAGATTTGAGCTGGTTATGGACAGTCGCCGATATGATCGCCATCACGGCAGGACGCCCGGTGGGCAACCTGCCGACCGGAATCACCGGCATTTCCATCGACAGCCGGACCGTTAAACCCGGAGAGGCCTTCTTCGCCATCAAGGGTGATCGGGTCGATGGCCATGATTATACCAGCTTTGCCGTTGCAAATGGTGCCGGCCTTCTGGTCGTGGCCGAAGGCAAGCTGCCGGCGCTCGGCCGGCTGACCGTGCCGATGATCGTGGTGGAGGATGTTCTCGCCGCACTCGGCAAGCTCGCCATCGCGGCGCGTGAAAGAACGTCGGCGCGTATCATCGCGGTGACCGGTTCGGTCGGCAAGACGACGACTAAGGAGATGCTTCGGCAGGCTCTGGAGCCGTCGGGCCGGGTTCACGCGGCGGTCGCTTCCTTCAACAATCATTGGGGTGTGCCGCTGACGCTGGCGCGCATGCCCGCTGATACCGAATTCGGCGTGTTCGAAATCGGCATGAACCATTCCGGCGAAATCCGCCCGCTGGTGAAGATGGTACGCCCGCATGTGGCGATCATCACCACCATCGCTGCTGCCCATCTCGGCAATTTCAAGAACATAGAAGAAATCGCAGCCGCCAAGGCGGAGATATTCGAAGGTCTGGAGGAGGGCGGCTCCGTCATCCTCAACCGCGACAACGCCCAGTTCGAGCAGCTTGAAGAGGTCGCGCAGGAACAGGGCATCGAGCATGTTCTGACCTTCGGGCAGCATGCAAAAGCCGATTTTCGGCTTGCCGATTTCGAAAGCACGCCTTCGGGTTCAACCATCTGGGCGATCGTGAACGGCGAGACCAGCGAATTGCACCTGAACGTTCCCGGTCGTCACATTGCCGACAATGCCATGGCCGTGCTTGGTGCTGTTGCCGTGACCGGCGCCAATCTCGACCGGGCTTTTGAGGCGCTTGGAACACTCGAGGCGGTGAAAGGGCGTGGCCAGCGCCACCGGCTGACAATCGACGGCGGCTCCTTCTTACTCATCGACGAGAGCTATAATGCCAATCCGGCTTCGATGCGGGCGGCGATTGCCGTGCTGGCGGAGACCGAAACGCAGGGCCACGGCCGGCGCGTTGCAGTTCTCGGCGACATGCTGGAAATGGGTGAATTTTCCGCGCAGCTGCATGAGGAGCTGGCCGGGCCGTTGCTTGCGGCGGGTATCGAACATGTCTGGCTGGCGGGAGAGGCGATGGCCGCTCTTCGCGATGCGTTGCCGGACAGCGTCACCGTCATCTGGTTCCCGACAACAGTGGAACTCACCGATTTCGCCCTGCAATGGGTGCAACCGGGAGACGCGCTCATGGTAAAATCGTCACTGGGGCTTGGTTTCGGCAAGATTGTCGCCGCCCTGCTTGACAAGTATCCGGCATTCCCCGAGACGGAACGCCAAGTCTGAAATAGCCTTTTGAAAGGGCAAATATGCTGATCTGGCTCGTCGAACTGTCGGATAAAGTTCAAGTCTTCAACCTCTTCCGGTACATCACCTTCCGGGCGGGTGCCGCAATGTTCACCTCTGCGTTGATCGTCTTCCTGTTCGGGCCGGCGATCATCAACTCGCTGCGCGTTCGCCAGGGCAAAGGCCAGCCGATCCGCGCCGACGGGCCGCAGACCCATTTCAAGAAGGCCGGTACGCCGACCATGGGCGGGTTGATGATCCTTGCCGGTATTCTCGGTGGTTCGCTGCTCTGGGGTGACCTGTCGAATGTCTATGTCGTCGCCGTTTTGATGGTGACGCTCGGTTTCGGCGCAATCGGCTTTTACGACGATTATCTCAAGGTGACGAAGCAGAGCGACAAGGGTTTTTCCGGCAAGGCTCGTCTCGGCATCGAATTCGTGATCGCGGCGATTGCCGTGTTCTTCATGATGAAGATGGCGCTTGCTTCCGCGCCGCATGGCGGCACGCTCGGCAGCTCCATCGCCTTTCCTTTCTTCAAGGAATTCGTGATCAATCTGAGTTACTTCTTTGTGCTGTTCGGTGCTTTTGTCATCGTCGGTGCTGGCAATGCGGTGAACCTGACGGATGGCCTCGATGGTCTCGCCATCGTGCCGGTGATGATCGCTGCTGCCACTTTCGGCGTGATTGCCTATCTCGCCGGCAACGCGGTTTTCGCCAATTACCTTCAGATCAATTTCGTGCCCGGCACCGGTGAACTTGCCGTCATCGTCGGTGCGGTCATCGGCGCGGGCCTCGGTTTCCTGTGGTTCAACGCGCCGCCCGCCGCCATCTTCATGGGCGACACGGGTTCGCTGGCGCTCGGCGGTCTTATCGGCTCCATCGCCGTCGCCACCAAGCATGAGATCGTCATGGTCATCGTCGGTGGCCTGTTCGTCATGGAGACGCTGTCGGTCATCATTCAGGTGTTCTGGTTCAAGCGCACCGGCCGGCGCGTTTTCCTGATGGCGCCGATTCACCACCATTTCGAGAAAAAGGGCTGGACGGAAAGCCAGGTGGTGATCCGTTTCTGGATCATCTCCGTGGGTCTCGCGCTGCTTGGCCTCGCCACCCTGAAGCTGAGGTGAGCGATGATCCCGGTCACGTCGTTCAAAGGTAGGAAAGTCGCTCTCTTCGGGCTTGGCGGTTCAGGTCTCGTCACGGCCCGGGCGCTGGTTGCCGGTGGTGCGGAAGTCGTCGCTTTCGACGACAATCCCGACAGCGTTGCGAAGGCGCAGGCCGAAGGCATCACGACGGCGGACCTTCGAACGATAGACTGGCCCTCGTTTTCTTCCTTCGTGCTGGCGCCCGGCGTGCCGTTGACGCATCCAAAGCCGCACTGGTCGGTGGACCTTGCGAAAGCAGCGGGCGTTGAGATCATCGGCGACATCGAGCTTTTCATTCGCGAGCGCCGCGCCCATGCGCCGGATTGCCCCTTCATCGCGATTACCGGCACCAACGGCAAGTCCACGACGACGGCGCTGATCGCCCATATTCTGAAGGCTTCGGGCCGCGATACGCAGCTCGGCGGCAATATCGGCACGGCGGTGCTGAGCCTCGATCCGCCGAAAGCGCAACGTTTTTACGTCGTCGAATGCTCGTCCTATCAGATCGATGTCGCACCGACGATTAACCCGACCGCCGGTATCCTGCTCAATCTGACGCCTGATCATCTCGACCGGCACGGGACGATGCAGCATTATGCCGACGTCAAGGAACGGCTGGTGGCGGGTAGCAACACTGCAATTGTCGGTGTGGATGACAGCCATTCGACGCTGATCGCCGATCGCATCGAGCGCGCCGGCGTCAAGGTGGAGCGCATTTCCAAGCGCAACGTCGTTTCCGAAGGTCTTTATGCCGAAGGCAGCCGCATCCTGCGGGCACATGGCGGCACGTCTTCGCTGCTGGTCGATCTCGACGGTATCCAGACCCTTCGCGGCAGCCACAATGCGCAGAACGCTGCGGCGGCAATCGCCGCCTGCCTTGCGGTCGGCGTTTCCGAAGACGAAGTGCGCGCCGGTCTCAAATCTTTCCCGGGCCTCAAGCATCGCATGCAGCCGGTTGGACGGCGTGGCAACGTCACATTCGTCAATGACAGCAAGGCGACCAATGCGGATGCCGCGGCACCTGCGCTTTCGAGCTATGAGCGGATTTACTGGATCGCCGGCGGTCTTCCCAAGGCGGGTGGCATAACCAGCCTGTCGCCGCTGTTTCCTCACATCGCCAAAGCCTATCTGATCGGTGAAGCGGCGGCGGAATTTGCCGCGACGCTCGGCGAGGCGGTGCCATATGAAATATCCGGCACGCTGGACAAGGCTGTGCAGCATGCGGCGGCAGATGCGGAGAAAGATGCAACGGCCGGCAATGTCGTTATGTTATCCCCGGCTTGCGCAAGCTTCGATCAATATAAGAACTTTGAGATCAGAGGTGATTCGTTCGTCGCACAGGTTGCGGCGCTCGACGGCATGACGATGCTCGTTCACTCTGGAAAAGGGGGCTGAAGGCCATGGTAAGCCGAGTTGATCGCGGTCCGGTTGCGGAATGGTTCTGGACTATCGACCGTTTCTTTCTGGCGGCGTTTGTCGCGCTGATGGGCATAGGCCTGATGTTGTCCTTTGCGGCGTCGCCTGCGGTTGCCGAGCGTATCGGCCTCAACAGCTTCTTCTTCGTCGAACGTCAGGCGATGTTCATGGTGCCGTCTCTGGCGATCATGGTCGGCCTGTCTTTCCTGTCGCCCCGTCAGGTGCGGCGTGTGGCGGTCATCATGCTGATCGCTTCGCTGTTGATGATGATCTTCGCGCTGTTCTTCGGCATTGAGGTCAAGGGTGCACGGCGCTGGATTTCCATCGGCACCTTCTCAATCCAGCCTTCGGAATTCATGAAGCCTGCCTTCGTGATTGTCTGCGCCTGGCTGTTCGCTGAACGGGCGCGTCACCCGGAAATTCCCGGCAATCTCTTCGCCATCATCACTTTCGGCATCGTGGCGGCACTTCTGATCGCCCAGCCGGACTTCGGCCAGACGATCCTGACCTCGGTTGTCTGGGGCGGCATGTTCTTCATGGCGGGCGTGCCGTGGTTCTGGATCATCATGCTCGGCGGTGTCGGTGTCGGCGGCATCATTTCCGCCTATCTGATGTTGCCGCACGTGGCTGGCCGTATCGACCGTTTCTGGACCGGCGAAGGCGATACGTTCCAGGTGGATACGGCGCGTGAGGCGATCATTCGCGGCGACTGGTTCGGACGCGGACCGGGCGAGGGCATCGTCAAGCGTATCATTCCCGACAGCCATACCGACTTCATCTTCTCGGTGGCGGCGGAAGAATTCGGCATCATCTTCTGCATGTTCCTGGTGGCCATCTTCGCCTTCATCGTGCTGCGCGGCCTGTCGCACGCCTTCAAGGAAAAGGACGATTTCTGCCGTTTTGCCGTCGCCGGTCTCGTGCTGCAGATCGGCATGCAGTCGATGATTAATATCGGCGTCAATCTGGAGCTGATGCCCGCCAAGGGCATGACGCTGCCTTTGATTTCCTATGGCGGTTCGTCGATGATGGCGATCTGCGTGACCGCCGGCTTCCTTCTGGCGCTGACACGCCACAGACCTGAAAAGCGGGCGCAGGAGCGCAGCTTCTTCCGCGTCGGTTCCGGCGTTCCAGCGGAGTAAACGATCATGAGCAAGGGTATTGTTCTTCTTGCCGCCGGTGGAACCGGCGGCCATGTGTTTCCGGCAGAGGCCCTGGCGCACACGCTGAAAGCGCGTGGTTATCAGGTGCATCTCGTCACTGACAGCCGTGCCGAGCGTTATGCCGGCAAGTTTCCGGCAGATGAAATTCATGTGGTGCCGTCGGCCACCATCGGCTCGAAAAACCCGATTTCCGTGGTGCGTTCGCTCTGGAAGCTGTGGGTAGGTCTTCGTGCGGCGCGTCGGCTGGTTACGAAACTGAAGCCGGTCGCGGTTGTCGGCTTCGGCGGGTATCCCACCGTGCCGCCGCTTCTGGCATCGACCGGGCTTGGCGTTCCCTCAATCATTCATGAGCAGAATGCGGTGATGGGCCGCGCCAACAAGGCGCTGGCAGCGCGGGTGAAGGCAATCGCCGGCGGTTTCCTGCCGCCTGCCAATGGCCAATATTCCGACAAGACGGTGGCGACCGGCAATCCGGTGCGCCCGGCGGTGCTGGCGGCCTCTGAGATTCCCTATACGCCATCGCAGACGGGGGAGCCTTTCCAGCTTGTGGTTTTCGGCGGTAGCCAGGGTGCGCAGTTTTTTTCGAGCGCCGTTCCGGCAGCGATCTGCCTGATGAAGGACGAGCAGCGCAAGCGCGTCGTCGTGACCCAGCAGGCCCGGCCCGAAGACAAAGACAGCGTGATAGCCTCCTACCAGAAGCTCGGTGTGAAGGCTGACGTTTCACCCTTCTTCGGTGACATGGCCTCGCGCATCGCAGAGGCCGATCTCGTTATCAGCCGCTCTGGCGCTTCGACGGTGTCGGAGCTTTCCGTGATCGGTCGTCCGTCGATCCTTGTGCCCTATCCGCATGCGCTCGATCACGATCAGGCGGCCAATGCGGCCGCACTTTCGGCCGCCGGCGGTGCAAGCGTCATCAAGCAGTCGGAACTGTCGCCGCAGAAACTCTCCGGCCTGCTGTCGTCGGCGCTTTCGGAACCGGATCGTCTTTCCTCAACGGCAGCGGCGGCCAAGGCAACCGGAAAACCGCATGCGGCGGAAGTGCTGGCCGATCTGGTGGAGGCGATTGCCGAAGGCCGGTCCGTACAGGAATTTAAAAAGAATAATGAAGGAGTTGGGGCATGAAGATGCCGAAAGCCATAGGCCTTGTTCATTTCATCGGCATAGGCGGGATCGGCATGAGCGGCATTGCCGAAGTGCTTCACAATCTCGGCCATCGCGTTCAGGGATCCGACCAGTCCGATAGCGCCAATGTCCAGCGCCTGCGCGACAAGGGCATCGAGGTTTTTGTCGGCCATACCGCCGATAATCTCGGTGATGCAGAAGTTGTGGTTGTTTCCACCGCCATCAAGAAGAACAATCCGGAATTGATCTCGGCGCGGGAGAAGCACCTGCCGATCGTTCGCCGCGCTGAAATGCTGGCCGAGCTGATGCGCTTCCGCAATGCTATCGCCATCGGTGGCACCCATGGCAAAACCACGACCACCTCCATGGTTGCGACCCTGCTGGAAGCCGGCAATCTCGATCCGACCGTCATCAATGGCGGCATCATCAATGCCTATGGCACCAATGCCCGCATGGGTGAGGGCGAGTGGATGGTGGTGGAGGCCGACGAATCCGATGGTACCTTCCTGAAGCTTCCGGCCGATGTGGCCGTCATTACAAATATCGATCCCGAACATCTGGATCATTACGGCAATTTCGATGCCGTGCGCGCCGCATTCCGGCAGTTCGTTGAAAACGTGCCGTTCTACGGCTTCGGCGTCATGTGTCTCGACCATCCCGAGGTTCAGGCGCTGGTTGGCCGGATCGAGGACCGCAAGGTCATCACCTATGGCGAAAACCCGCAGGCGGATGTGCGGTTTTCGAATGTGCGCATCGACGGCACGCGGTCCATCTTCGATGTGGAAATCCGTCGTCGCCGCACCGGCAAGATATTCTCCTTCACGGATCTCGTTCTGCCGATGCCCGGCCGCCACAATGTTTCGAATGCGACGGCGGCGATTGCCGTTGCCAACCGCCTTGGTATTTCGGAAGCCGACATCAAGAAGGGGCTTGCCTCCTTTGCCGGCGTCAAACGCCGCTTCACGCTGACGGGCGAAGCCAATGGCGTGCAGGTCTTCGACGATTACGGTCATCATCCGGTTGAAATCAAGGCTGTGCTGGCCGCGGCGCGGGAGGCCTGCAAGGGGCGCATCATCGCCGTGCACCAGCCGCACCGCTATAGCCGTCTTTCCAGCCTGTTTGACGATTTCGCGCATTGCTTTAACGATGCTGACACGATTATTCTTGCTCCGGTCTATGCCGCGGGCGAAGATCCGATCGAAGGCGCAAGTTCGGAAGCGCTGGTGTCGGCCATCAAGGCTGCCGGCCACCGCGACGCCCGTTTTCTCGAAAAGCGGGAGGACCTTGCGTCGCAGGTTGCAGCCATTGCGAAACCGGGTGATTTCGTGGTTCTCTTGGGGGCTGGGAATATCACGCAATGGGCAGCGGTGCTGCCTTCGGAATTGAAGAGCATATCAGGAAAGTCTGAATGAGACAGGTCGATGGGGTAAAATTGCTGGGGAGGCTCGGCGACGGGGTAAGGGAATTGCGGGGACGTCTGACACCGGATGCGCCCATGGACCGCGTGACGTGGTTCAGAGCCGGCGGTTTGGCGGAAGTCATGTTCCAGCCGCACGACACTGATGATCTTATTGCCTTCCTGAAAATTCTGCCGGAAGACGTGCCGTTGACCGTGGTCGGCGTCGGCTCGAACCTTCTGGTGCGCGATGGCGGCATTCCGGGCGTCGTCGTCCGTCTGTCCGCCAAGGGTTTCGGCCAGGTGGAGCTTGCCGGCGAGAACCGTATCAAGGCTGGCGCGATCTGCCCGGACAAGCATATTGCCGCCATGGCCATGGATAACGGTATCGGTGGGTTCCATTTCTTTTACGGCATTCCCGGTTCCATCGGTGGCGCGCTGCGCATGAATGCCGGCGCCAATGGCGGCGAGACGCGCGATCGCGTCGTGGAAGTCTATGCGGTCGACCGGCAAGGTAACCAGCATGTGCTTTCCAATGCCGATATGGGCTATAGCTACCGCCATTCCGGCGCCGATGCCGGCCTGATCTTCACCGGTGCGCTGTTTGAAGGTTACCCGGAAGACAAGGCGAAAATCCGCGCCGATATGGACGCCGTGCGCCATCACCGCGAAACCGTGCAGCCGATCCGCGAGCAGACGGGTGGTTCGACCTTCAAGAATCCCGAAGGTCATTCGGCCTGGGAGTTGATCGACGAGGCGGGTGGCCGCGGCCTGGTCATCGGCGGCGCGCAGATGTCATCGCTGCATTGCAATTTCATGATAAATACCGGCCATGCGACCGGCTACGATCTGGAATATCTCGGCGAGACCATCCGCAGGCGGGTATTCGAAAAGTCGGGCATTCGGCTGGAATGGGAAATCAAGCGCCTTGGCCTGTTCATGCCGGGTCGGGAAGTGGAGCCTTTCCTGGGGGCTTGAGAATGAATGGCCGGTGAAGGCGCAACGGTTGAAGATGAGCGGGAGCGGCGCCGGCTGGACATTGTTTCCAACGAGCGCCGCAAGCTCATGGCCAATGCGCTGGATCGGTTGTCTACGGCCTTTATTGCCCTCGGCGTTGTCGGTCAGGCATTGTCGTTGACGCCGGCGTCGGCGAATGTTTTCAGTATTGCCGCTATGGCGGGTTGGATCTTCAGTGCTGTTGCACTACATTTGACGGCGAGACGTGTGCTTGGAGGCCTAAGACTATGACCTCGCAAATATTCATCTGGTATGTATTTCCCTGGCTGGTTTCCGCCATATGTCTGTGCTGGTTGGCCTACGACCATTACAAACATCCGGGACGCTGAATTGCATGCAAGTAAAAGCCCGCGAAACTGGTGTTTCGCGGGCTTTTTGCTGTCAGGATTGTCTCAGGCTCAGACTTCGTCCTTGCGCGACAACAGAATGCAGGCAAGCGTGATGATGGCGGAGAGGCAGAGGTAATAACCGACGTAGCCCATGCCGTAATTCACCTGCAGCCATGTGGCGATATAGGGCGCCAGCGATGCGCCGAAGATGCCGGCCATGTTGAAGGTGATGGACGAGCCGGTGTAGCGCACGCGGGTCGGGAAGGGGGCGGCGAGCGCCGTTCCGATCAGGCCATAGGTCATGCCCATCAGCGTCATGGCCAGAGCTGCGAAGACGAAGATCGAACCTTCGCTGCCGGTCATCAGGCTGGGCAGCAGGAAGGAGAACAGGCCGATCAGCACTGTCGTCAGGATCAGGATTTCGCGACGGCCGAATTTCTCCGCGAGCTTGCCGGCGATCGGGATGAAGATGCCGAAAACTATGGAGCCGAGGATCTGCACTTCCAGCGCGTCGAGGAACGGGATTTTCAGAACCTTGACGTTGTAGGAGAGCAGATAGGCGGTGCCGATGTAGAACAGCACGAAGGTGGCCAGAGCCACGAAGGTGCCCAGCACGAGGCTGCGCTTGTGGTTGCGGAACAGTTCCGCGACCGGCACGGCCACACGTTCTTCCTTTTCAATGGCTTTCTGGAAGTCGGGCGTTTCGGTGATCGACAGGCGAACCCACATGCCGACTGCGATCAGGATGATCGAGGCGACGAAGGGAATGCGCCAGCCCCAGCTTAAGAGCGCTTCCTGCGACATGAAGTGCAGGAGAATCCAGAACACACCGGAGGAGAGGAACAGGCCGACGGGTGCGCCAAGCTGCGGGAACATGCCGTACCAGCTGCGCTTGCCCGGAGGTGCGTTTTCCGTGGCGAGCAGGACCGCGCCGCCCCATTCGCCGCCAAGGCCGAAGCCCTGGCCGAAACGGCAAAGCGCGAGCAGCAGCGGCGCAAGAACGCCGGCGGTTTCATAGGAGGGCAGGAGGCCGATCACGACCGTTGAAACACCCATGGTCAGAAGGGCGGCAACGAGAGTTGTCTTGCGGCCGACGCGGTCACCATAGTGGCCGAAGACGACAGCGCCGAGCGGGCGGGCGAAAAAGGCGATGGAGAAGGTGGCGAAGGACGCCAGAAGTGCCGTCATCGGATCGTTGTTCGGGAAGAACAATGCCGGGAACACGAGCACTGCGGCCGTGGCGTAAACGTAAAAATCGAAAAACTCGATGGTCGTGCCGACCAGGCTGGCAGTGAGAACTCGTGCAGGCGAATTTGTCTTTACAACGTTCGAATTGCCAGCTGTCGACGATACCGGAGATATCGCGTCAGTCATGGTTTGGGTTCCATTTCAGATGATTGGAATGTCATGCCTTGGGAGGCAGGGACTGCGTTAACGCAATTTTTGTTCTTATGGAATGCTAAAAAAGAAATAATGCAAATAATGTGATCTTTGAAAGCGACGGGTCTGATGGGCGGCCTCCGGATGCGATTCCGTGATTGAGAGACTGATTCAGGCCGCGGATTTAAAACGCTGAAACGTCAGATAATTTTCACTGGGGAAAAGCGCCGTTCGTTAACGTTTCGGCCTTGCTTTCAGCGGGGAGCGGCAGGCGCGCTGGCGGGGCTTTATTTCCGATCATTGAAAACCTGCATGTTGCAATCCATGCAACTCTCTGATTCCAAGGAGGGAATCCGGATCGATGCTGATTCTTTAATGGAACTCGGCATGTTGGGCGCGGTGGTTAACGAAAGTAAACGATTCATTAACCTTAATGGCGTTTAACTGATCTCAAGGGTCATGTGCCAGAATCACCGTCCGTCAAATTCGGTCGGTTTGGGCGTGGTTCGTAACGGAGAGTTGGTGTCAGAGGGTTCGATGGGCGGCAAGCACGTAGCTGTTCTTTTGGGTGGGTTTTCGTCGGAGCGGCCGGTCAGCCTCTCGTCGGGCAACGCTTGCGCGCTTGCGCTGGAAGGCGAGGGCTACAAGGTCACCCGGGTCGATGTAGGGCGCGATGTCGCTGCCGTTCTCGCGGAACTGCGCCCGGACGTTGCCTTCAATGCGCTGCATGGCCCCTTCGGTGAAGATGGCACCATTCAGGGCATTCTCGAATATCTGGCCATTCCCTATACCCATTCCGGCGTGCTGGCTTCCGCGCTCGCCATGGACAAGGCGCAGGCCAAGAAAGTTGCTGCCGCCGCCGGCATTCCGGTTGCTGCCGAGCGCGTCATGAACCGCTTCGATTTCACCAGCGAACACCCGCTCGCGCCACCCTATGTGGTGAAGCCGGTGCGTGAAGGTTCGAGCTTCGGCGTGGTGATCGTCAAGGAAGACCAGTCGCATCCGCCGCAAATCCTCACCTCTTCGGAATGGCGCTACGGCGATCAGGTCATGGTCGAACGTTATATCCATGGCCGCGAACTGACCTGCGGCGTGCTTGATGGCGAGGCGCTTGGCGTCACGGAAGTGGTGCCGCTCGGTCACAATTTTTATGATTATGATGCGAAATATGCGGCTGGTGGCTCGAAACATGTCATTCCCGCAGAAATTTCACCGAAAATTTACCAAAAAATTCAAACACTGGCGGTTATGGCGCATCGGGCGATCGGGTGCCGTGGCGTAAGCCGTTCAGACTTTCGTTACGACGACCGCTTCTCAGAAGATGGCGAAGTTATCTGGCTTGAAGTGAATACACAGCCGGGCATGACGCCGACCTCCCTGGTGCCGGAAATGGCGGCCCATGCTGGCCGCTCCTTTGGTAACCTTGTCAGCTGGATGGTGGAGGACGCTTCGTGTTTGCGGTGACCGGCAAAAAGTCGACGGCAAAAAAGCGCGAGCAATATGCGGCGGCGGCCAGTGCCGACGATCGCAGGGTGCTGCCGCGTCCGCTGCGTCGCTTCGTGCGTTTCGGTGTCAGCCTTGCGACCGGGCGCATTCACATTCCCGCCCATACGGGTACGATTTCGGCCATCGCTTTTTACGCGGTGACCGGGCTTTACGGCATGTCGCTCGGCGGACACACCAACATCGTCACCCAGACCACGACATCGGCTGCGGGCTTTGCGGTTGAAGACGTGAAGGTCTCCGGCAATCGCCAGACGTCGGAAATCGAAGTCTTCCAGCTTCTCGGCCTCGATGGCAGCACCTCGCTCATCGCGCTCGATATCGATGCGGCGCGCCGTAAGCTCGTGCAGCTTCCCTGGGTGGAAGATGTCGATATCCGCAAGGTCTATCCCAAGACCGTCGAGGTTCGCCTGAAGGAGCGTGAAGCCTTCGGCATCTGGCAGCACGGAACGGAACTGTCGCTGATCGAAAAAAGCGGCAGCGTGATTGCTCCGCTGCGTGACAATAAATTCGCCGAGTTGCCACTGTTTGTCGGACGTGATGCGGAAACCGGTGCTGCCGGTTTCGTCGGGCAGCTGGCCGACTGGCCGGAAATCCGCAACCGTGTCCGCGCTTATGTCCGCATTGCCGGCCGTCGCTGGGATCTGCATCTCGATAACGGCATCGTGGTCAAGCTGCCGGAAGAAAACTTGCCGCAGGCGCTGCAATTGCTGGCGCGGCTCGATCTCGAGGAAAAGGTTCTGTCGCGCGATGTCGCCGCGGTCGATCTCAGGCTCGCGGACCGCACCACGATCCAGCTGACCGAAGGGGCGACAGAGCGCCGTCAGGCCGCCGTCGATGCGCGCACCAAGGCTCTCAAGAAGGCGGAGAAGAACACATGAGCTTATTCGGTTCTTCCCATTTCGGCCTGCCTCGCCTGAAGCCGCTTTCCTCCAAGCGTAGCCACATTGTCTCGGTGCTGGATATCGGCTCGACCAAGGTCGTGTGCATGATCGGCCGGCTGACGCCGCGCCAGGAGAGCGAAATTCTGCCCGGTCGCACCCACAAGGTCGAAATCATCGGCATCGGCCATCAGCGTTCGCGCGGCGTGAAGTCAGGCGTGATCGCTGATCTCGACGCGCTGGAAGGCGTCATCCGTCTGTCTGTCGATGCGGCAGAGCGCATGGCGGGGCTTACCGTCGACAGCCTGATCGTCAATGTTTCCGCCGGACGGCTGGCGAGCGATATCTATACCGCGAGCATCGATCTCGGCGGACAGGAAGTGGAAGCAAGCGACCTGCGCAAGGTTCTGGTGGCTGCAAGCCAGCAGTCCATGCGCCAGGACCGGGCGATCCTGCATTCGCTGCCGACGGGCTATTCGCTGGATGGCGAGCGCGGCATCCGCGATCCGCTCTCCATGTATGGCGATCTTCTCGGTGTCGACATGCATGTGGTGACAGTTGAACGCACGGCGCTGAAGAACCTCGAGCTTTGCGTCAATCGCGCGCATCTTTCGGTCGAAGGCATGGTGGCGACGCCCTATGCCAGCGGTCTTGCGGCGCTGGTGGATGACGAAGTCGAACTCGGCTGTGCGGCCATCGACATGGGCGGCGGCACCACGACGATCTCGGTTTTCGCCGAAGGCCGGCTCATTCACACCGATGCGATCGGCCTTGGCGGCCATCACGTCACCACAGATCTTGCACGTGGCCTCTCGACACGAATCGAAGATGCGGAGAGACTGAAGGTGGTGCATGGTTCGGCTTTGCTGAATGGCGCGGATGAGCGCGACATGATTTCGATCCCGCCGATTGGCGAAGATGATCGCGATCAACCATCGCAAGTTTCAAGAGCACTTGTAACCCGCATCGTGCGGGCGCGTATCGAAGAGACGCTGGAATTGATCCGTGATCGCATCCAGAAGTCCGGCTTCAGCCCCATCGTCGGCAAGCGCGTTGTCCTGACCGGCGGCGCGAGCCAGCTGACGGGGCTGCCGGAAACGGCACGGCGCATTCTCGCCCGCAACGTTCGCATCGGTCGCCCCATGGGCGTGGCCGGTCTTCCGGTAGCGGCAAAGGGACCGGCATTTTCAACCGCCTGCGGACTGATGATCTATCCGCAGGTGGCGGACATCGAAATTCATGCGGCGCAAGGCGGAATGTTCTCGCCGTTTGGTACGGGTAGCGGCCGGATAGCCCGGGTGGGGCAATGGCTGAAAGAGAGTTTTTGAGTGGCCTCGTGGCGTAAGCCGGAGGTTTCAGAGTTGAGTTTTCAAGAATCGGCCAGCGGGGCGATGCGGCCAGAGAAAGAAGGAATGGTAAAATGACGATACAGCTGCAAAAGCCTGATATCACCGAGCTGAAGCCACGCATCACCGTTTTCGGTGTTGGTGGCGGTGGCGGTAACGCTGTCAACAACATGATCACGGCCGGCCTCCAGGGTGTCGACTTCGTCGTCGCCAACACGGATGCCCAGGCACTGACCATGACGAAGGCAGATCGGGTCATCCAGCTCGGCGTCAACGTCACCGAGGGTCTCGGCGCCGGTTCCCAGCCGGAAGTCGGCCGCGCCGCCGCTGAAGAATGCATCGATGAGATCATCGACCACCTGAACGGCACCCACATGTGCTTCGTCACCGCCGGCATGGGCGGCGGCACCGGCACCGGTGCTGCACCTGTCGTCGCACAGGCGGCCCGCAACAAGGGCATCCTGACGGTCGGCGTCGTCACCAAGCCTTTCCATTTCGAAGGCGGCCGCCGCATGCGTCTGGCCGAACAGGGCATCGAGGAACTGCAGAAGTCCGTCGATACGCTGATCGTCATTCCGAACCAGAACCTTTTCCGCATCGCCAATGACAAGACGACCTTTGCCGACGCCTTCGCCATGGCCGACCAGGTTCTCTATTCGGGCGTTGCCTGCATCACCGACCTGATGGTGAAGGAAGGTCTCATCAACCTCGACTTCGCCGACGTCCGCTCGGTCATGCGTGAAATGGGCCGCGCAATGATGGGCACCGGCGAGGCCTCGGGTCCGGGCCGTGCAATGCAGGCTGCGGAAGCGGCAATCGCCAACCCGCTGCTCGACGAAACCTCGATGAAGGGTGCACAGGGCCTGTTGATCTCCATCACCGGCGGTCGCGACCTTACCCTGTTCGAAGTCGACGAGGCTGCAACCCGCATCCGCGAAGAAGTCGATCCGGATGCCAACATCATCCTCGGCGCCACCTTCGATGAAGCTCTGGAAGGTCTCATCCGCGTGTCGGTCGTCGCCACCGGCATCGACCGCGTTGCGGGCATTGGCGAACAGAATGTTGCCGAAATGCGCGCTGCTGCCGCCAAGCCGCTTATCCGTCCTTCCGCGGCCGTTGCTTCTGCTCCGGCCGCAGTTCAGCCTGCCCAGTCAGTATCGCAGGCACCCAAGACCGTAGACCCGATCGCCCAGACCATCCGTTCGGCGGAAGCTGAAATGGAACGCGAACTCGGTTTCGCCGCACACCAGCAGCCGGCTCAGGACTTCCGTCCGCAGAGCAAGCTGTTCGCATCGTCCCCGGCTGAAGCGCCGGCTCTGCGTCCGGCCCAGCCGGTTCAGCAGGCCGCTCCGGCCCCGATTGCTCCGGCACCGGTCTACCACGCTCCGGAACAGGTTGCCGCCCCGGCTCCGCGCATGCAGCAGCCGCAGGCTCCTGTCTATCAGGAACAGGCGCCGGTTGCCCGCCAGCCCGAGCCGGTACGTATGCCGAAGGTTGAGGACTTCCCGCCGGTCGTGAAGGCCGAGATGGATCATCGTGATCGCGCTACTCCGGTTGCACAAGAAGAGCGTGGCCCGATGGGTCTTCTGAAGCGCATCACCAACTCGCTTGGCCGCCGCGAAGAGGAAGAAGTTCCCTCCGACATGATGGATGCGCCGAGCATGGCGCCGCAGCGCCGCGCGCCGCTTTCGCCGGAAGCCAGCCTCTACGCACCGCGTCGTGGCCAGCTTGACGACCACGGTCGCGCAACGCCCGCATCGTCCAGCCATCATGATGACGACCAGCTGGAAATTCCGGCCTTCCTGCGCCGCCAGTCCAACTAAAGGCGATTCCATCCGCCTCTCCAAACGCCCGGGTTTCACGACCCGGGCGTTTCGTTTATTTTGCGTGATTAACACTAAATTAATTTTCATTTTCAATGGTTTAGGCGTGTAACAATCCGAAACGAACAGTGATTTGTCGTGGCACCTACATGTGCGTATGTATGAGGCTGGGTAAAGGAAAATACGGACTTGGCCGGTCGCCAAAACCGGCTTTAAAACTTGAACGGCGCTTCACCAAACGGCGCGGTTTGCAAAACAAGGCATATACGCATGACTATCGGACTGCTCGGATTTCAGACAACTATCGCAAATGCTGTTCAGCTTAAAGGCATTGGCGTGCATTCCGGCAATCCGGTCTCTATGACGTTCCAGCCCGCAGAAGCTGGGACGGGCATCGTATTCCATCGCCTTCATGACAATGGCAACGTCACCGAGTTGAAGGCGGTTTCGGTCAATGTCGGCAATACCGACCTGTGCACCGTGCTCGGCCGTTCGCTGTCCCAGTCAGTGGCGACGATCGAGCACGTCATGGCCGCCATCTACGCCATGGGTCTCGACAATCTCGTCGTTGAGGTTGACGGTCCGGAAGCACCGATCATGGATGGCAGCTCTGCTCCTTTCATCGAAGCCATCGAATCGGTCGGCATCAAGACCCTCGGTGCGAAGCGCCGTTATATTCGCGTCACCAAGCCGGTGCGCATCGACTCGGGCGCGTCCTGGGCGGAATTCCGTCCCTATGACGGCACACGCTTTGAGGTCGACATCGATTTCGACACGCCGCTGATCGGCAAGCAGTCCTGGAAGGGTGACCTGACGGCTGAAACCTTCAAGAATGAATTGTCGCGCGCCCGTACCTTCGGTTTCATGCGTGACGTGGAGCGCCTGTGGGCTGCCGGTTACGCGCTCGGCTCCTCGCTTGAGAATTCGGTCGTCATTTCCGATGACAACAGCGTCATCAACATGGAAGGCCTGCGTTACGCCAAGGACGAATTCGTCCGTCACAAGACGCTGGACGCCGTGGGCGACCTGGCGCTTGCCGGCGCGCAGTTCATCGGCTGCTACCGTTCCTATCGCGGTGGGCACAAGGTCAATGCCAATGCGCTGAAGGCGCTGCTGAGCGACCGCACGGCTTACGAGATCGTCGAGGCACCGGCTGCTCGCAACCAGATGGTGCGCGCCCGTGAATTCGTACCGGTCAACATGCCGGAATTTGCGCCCTGGTCTGCTTAAGTTTGTTCGCAGGCTATCGATTGACAGAAAAGGCCGCTCCCTTTGGGGGCGGCTTTTTTATGGTGCAGGGCAAGATGTTTCGTCATATCGCCTGATATTCATGCGATTGCGCGCGCGGATGCCATAAAAATGCGTTAATGCGTCATCATTGCGTTGCCCTGCGGATGCTTTTATGGCTAGAAACGCCAGTGCAAAGCCGATGCTTATGTATTTGCGCGGGAAGTGGGAACTGTCGAATGAAGCATGTAGGGTCTGGTGCGATGAAGGGTACGATGCGGGGGATCGCCGTTTCGTTGTTGTTGGTCGGTGCAAGTGTTGCCGTCACGGCCTGCCAGTCCGATCCGGATATCGACATTACCAAGCTCGGCTTCGAGTCCGATCCGCCTGATGTTCTGTACAAGCAGGGGCTTGCCAACATGAACGCCGGCAACATGACGGAAGCCTCACGCAAGTTCGAGGCGATCGACAAGCAATATCCATTCACCGAATGGGGCCAGAAGGCGCTTGTCATGCAGACCTTCATTGCGACGCGCACCAACAAGAATGATGTGGCCATCACCAACGGCAGCCGCTTCCTGCGGCAATATCCGCGTTCCAAGGATGCCGCTTACGTTCAGTATATGATAGGCCTTGCCTATTCGAAGCAGATTTCCGACGTGACGCAGGACCAGCGCGCAGCCCAGCGCACGGTCGAGGCGATGAACAAGGTGGTCAACGACTATCCCGATTCGGAATATGTCGCCGATGCGCAGGCCAAGATCCGTTTCGCCCGCGACCAGCTCGCCGGCCGCGAAATGCAGGTCGGTCGTTATTACCTTGAGCGCAAGGAATATCTCGCCGCCGTTTCGCGTTTCCGAATCGTCGTCGAGCAGTACCAGAACACCAACCAGATCGAGGAAGCGCTGGCGCGTCTGACGGAGGCCTATTATGCGATGGGTCTTGCCGACGAGGCGCAAACTGCGGCCGCCGTTCTCGGCAACAACTATCCCGACAGCCAATGGTATGCGGATTCCTACAAGCTGCTGAAGGGTCAGGGGCTGGAGCCGCGTGAAAACAAGGGGTCCTGGATTTCGCGCGCCGGCAAGAAGCTTATCGGCGCCTGAGACGGGGCATAGGCCATGCTGGTCCAGCTCTCGATTCGCGATATCGTCCTGATTGAAAGGCTCGACCTCGGTTTTGAGGCGGGCCTTTCGGTGTTGACGGGTGAGACGGGCGCGGGCAAGTCCATTCTGCTCGACAGTCTCTCCCTTGCGCTGGGTGGCCGGGGTGATGGTGGCCTGGTGCGCCACGGCGAAGAGAAGGGGCAGGTTACCGCCGCTTTCGAAGTGCCGAACAATCATCCGACAAGGCTGCTGCTGCGCGAAAACGGTCTCGATGACGATGGCGATCTGATTTTCCGCCGGGTGCAATCCGCCGACGGCAGGACCAAGGCCTATATCAACGATCAGGCCATCAGCGTGCAGATGATGCGCCAGCTCGGGCAGTTGCTGGTGGAAATTCACGGCCAGCATGATGACCGCGCCCTTGTTGATACCGATGCCCACCGCACGCTGCTGGACGCCTTTGCCGGGCTTACCGATGAGGCCCGCGCCGTTCAGGGTTTCTACCGCACCTGGAAAGATGCCGAGCGTGCCCTGAAGACCCACCGCGCCAAGGTGGAGGCAGCAGCCCGCGAGGCGGATTACCTGCGCTCTTCCGTCGAGGAGCTGGAGACACTTTCGCCGCGTGACGGCGAAGAGGATGAACTGGCCGAGCGCCGTGCTGTGATGCAGAAATCCGAACGCATCGCCGGCGATATCGCTGAAGCCAGCGAGTTTCTGAACGGCAATGCTTCGCCCGTGCCTGTCATTGCATCCATGATGCGTCGGCTTGAGCGCAAGAGCCATGAAGCGCCGGGATTGCTGGAAGACACCGTGCAATTGCTGGATGCCGCGCTTGACAACCTTTCCAATGCGCAGATGGAAGTGGAGGCGGCGTTGCGCCGCACCGAGTTCGATCCGCGTGAGCTGGAGCGGGTGGAGGAGCGACTGTTCGCGCTGCGCGCCGCCGGCCGTAAATACAATGTCGCGGTGCCTGACCTGCCGGCTCTTGCCGAAAAAATGGTGGCTGATCTCGCTGATCTCGATGCCGGTGAAGAAAAGCTTGGCAAGCTGGAGGCCAATCTCGGCGTCGTCAAAGCTGATTTCGACCGTGCTGCCCAGTCACTTTCCGACAAACGCCGCCATGCGGCGGATGCACTTTCCGGTGCTGTGATGGCCGAGCTTCCGGCGCTGAAGCTGGAGCGGGCGCGGTTCACCGTCGAGGTAACCTCCGATACCGAGCAGGCGACGGGCGACGGCATCGACACGGTGGAATTCCACGTTCAGACCAATCCGGGCACACGGCCGGGGCCGATCATGAAAGTCGCCTCGGGCGGCGAATTGTCCCGCTTCCTCTTGGCGCTGAAAGTGGCGCTGGCGGATCGCGGTTCGGCACCGACCCTGGTGTTCGATGAAATCGATACGGGTGTTGGTGGTGCTGTTGCGGATGCTATCGGCCAGCGGTTACGTCGCTTGTCGAAGACCGTGCAGGTCCTGTCCGTTACCCATGCGCCGCAGGTGGCGGCGCGGGCGGCGACCCATCTTCTCATTTCCAAGGGCCCATCCGGCGATGGCAGCGAGCGCATCGCCACCCGCGTCGCTACCATGGAGCCGAAACACCGCACCGAAGAGATTGCCCGCATGCTTGCCGGCGCGTCGGTGACGGATGAGGCGAGGGCTGCGGCGGCCCGTCTGCTGGCAGCCAAGGACTGACTGCTGCCGATAGAGTTGCGCGAGCGGATTCGGCTTGTGAGTCCAACGGCAAAACTGTTTTTAATGTTTGTTATTTCGGCTAAAAGCGTTCGGTAATTCCGAAAAGAGGCCGTCATGTCGAAAGACCAGAAATCCGTCGAAAACCTCACCGAGCTTGAAGCCTCTTCGGAGCTGGCATTTCTGGCCGCTGAGCTTGCGCGCCACGATGCGCTTTACCACGGCAAGGATGCGCCGGAGATTTCGGACGCCGGCTATGATGCGCTGAAGCGGCGCAACGACGCCATCGAGGTGGCTTTTCCAGCGCTGGTGCGGGCCGACAGCCCGTCGAAAAAAGTCGGTTTCGCACCGCTTCCGACCTTTGCGCCCATCGTGCATGCCCGCCCGATGCTGTCGCTCGACAACACGTTTTCGGAAGGGGATCTGCGGGATTTCGTCAGTTCCGTCTATCGTTTCCTCGGGCATCTGCCTGACGATTCCATCGCATTTACCGCCGAGCCGAAGATCGACGGGCTTTCCATGTCGATCCGCTATGAGAAGGGTAAGCTGAAGACGGCGGCCACGCGCGGCGATGGCACGACCGGCGAGAACGTCACCGCCAATATCAGGACCATCAAGGAAATCCCGAACGAGCTGCCTGCCGATGCACCCGATGTGGTGGAAGTGCGTGGTGAGGTCTATATGGCCAAGAGCGACTTCATGGCGCTCAACGCCCAGATGGAGGCCGAAGGCAAGCAGACCTATGTGAACCCGCGCAACACGGCATCCGGTTCGCTGCGCCAACTCGACGCCAATGTGACGGCGAAACGCAAGCTGCGGTTCTTTGCCTACGCGTTAGGTGAAGTCTCTGACGGCGGCCAGCCTACGCGGATTGCCGATACGCAATATGGCATCGTCGAGAAATTCCGGAAGTGGGGATTTCCGGTCAATCCGCTGATGAAGCGATTCACCTCTGCCCAGCAATTGCTTGAGCATTATAATGAAATCGGCGTCGCGCGGCCTGATCTCGATTATGATATCGATGGTGTCGTCTACAAGGTCGACCGGCTCGATCTGCAGGAGCGGCTGGGCTTTCGTTCGCGCAGCCCGCGCTGGGCTACAGCGCACAAGTTTCCGGCCGAACAGGCTTTCACCACGGTCGAGAATATCGAAATCCAGGTGGGGCGTACCGGGGCGCTGACGCCGGTGGCGCGCCTGACCCCGATCACGGTCGGCGGCGTCGTCGTCACCAATGCGACGCTGCACAATGCCGATTACATCGAAGGCATTGGCAATAGTGGCGAGCGCATTCGCCCTGAGGATCATGACATTCGCATCGGCGATACTGTTATCGTGCAGCGTGCTGGCGATGTCATTCCGCAGGTGCTGGATGTTTTGCTGGAAAAACGCCCTGCCGAAGCGGTGAAATATGCGTTTCCGGAGAAATGTCCTGTTTGCGGCAGCCATGCGGTGCGGGAACGCAATGAAAAGACTGGCAAGCTCGATTCGGTCACGCGCTGCACCGGCGGTTTCGTCTGCCGGGCGCAGGCGGTGGAGCATCTGAAACATTTCGTTTCGCGTAATGCCTTCGATATTGAAGGGCTGGGCACCAAGCAGATCGATTTCTTTTTCGAAAGCGACGATCCAGCGCTTTCGATCAAAACCGCTCCGGATATTTTCACGCTGAAGGTGCGGCAGGAAGCCTCCCACCTGACCAAGCTCGAAAATATTGACGGTTTCGGCAAGGTCAGTGTCAAGAAGCTGTTTGATGCCATCGACGCCCGCCGCGAGATCGATCTGCATCGGCTGATCTTTGCGCTCGGCATCCGTCATGTCGGCGAGACCACGGCGAAACTTCTGGCGCGTTCCTATGGCACCTATCAACATTTCGAAGAGGCCATGAAGGCGGCAGCCGATCCGGCAAGCGATGCCTGGGCCGAACTCAACAGTATTGACGGCATCGGCGAGGTGGTGGCCCGCGCCATCATCGAGTTCTACAAGGAGCCACGCAATCTCGATGTTATAGACCGGCTGATACGGGAGCTGCAGCCGAAGGAGGCCGAAAAGCCGTCCACCGAAGGTAGCCCTGTGGCGGGCAAAACGGTGGTCTTCACCGGCTCGCTGGAGAAATTTACCCGGGACGAGGCCAAGGCCCGGGCGGAAAGCCTGGGCGCGAAAGTGGCCGGTTCCGTCTCGAAAAAGACGGATATTCTGGTGGCGGGGCCGGGGGCCGGCTCCAAGCTGGCCAAGGCGGCGGAGCTTGGCGTGCAGACCATGGACGAGGATGAGTGGCTGGCGCTGATTGGTGGCTGATATGCCGTCATTGCCGTGTTGTCCTGCACCGCTAGAGGTTTGCGCCTGAAACGGGGAACGCATCATGGATGACCGCATTGTCGTCACCACCCAGCAGGTTCGCATGCTGATTGCCCGCCAGTTTCCCCAATGGGCGGCCCTTGATGTTCGGCCGGTGGAACCAAGCGGCTGGGACAATCGCAGCTTCCGCCTTGGTGACGACATGCTGATCCGCATGCCAAGTGCTGAGCGCTATGTGGCGCAGGTGGAGAAGGAACATCGGTGGTTGCCGGCCCTTGCGCCCCTTCTGCCTGTTCCGATTCCAGCACCGTTAGCGCTTGGACAGCCGGGCGAGGATTATCCGTTCTGCTGGTCCATTTATCGCTGGCTAAAGGGTGAACCTCTCGCCCTCCAGCTCGACAGCATCGATCTTTCGGCGATCGCCAGTGATGTTGCGGCGTTTTTGAAAGCCCTGCATTCCATCAATGCTTCGGATGGCCCACCTGCGGGCACACATAATTTCCATCGCGGTGGATCGCTTGCGGTCTATGACGGGGAGGCGCGAGCCTCGGCGGCGCGCCTTTCCGATGAAGTCGATCAGGGACTGGCCATGGAGATATGGCAGCTTGCGCTTTCGAGCCGCTGGCGGGGGCAGGGCGTGTGGGTGCATGGCGACATTGCCGAGGGCAATCTGCTGGTGCAGGACGGGCGCCTTTCGGCCGTCATCGATTTCGGCAGTTCCGGCGTCGGCGATCCGTCGTCCGATCTCATTCTCGCGTGGAATGTGCTTGATGCGGAAAGCCGGGCTGTTTTTCGCCGGGCGCTGAATCTGGATGGGGCTACATGGCGGCGAGGGCGCGGCTGGGCATTATGGAAGGCGCTGATCGTGCTGGATGCCGAGCGCGGGCGCAACGAAAAAATGGCCGAATGGTCGCGGCGGACCATTCGGGAAATATTTGAAGATCATTCCTTGGCCGTCTGAACCACTACCGCAGACGCGCCATGCAATAGGCATCGATATATTCGCCGTCGCGGAAGGCGAAGGATTTCAGGTGGCCCTCGACCTCGAAGCCGAATTTGCGATAAAGCGCCAGCGCCGCTTCATTGTCGGTAAAAACGGTCAGTTCGATCCGTTTCAGGTCCAGCCAGCGATCTGCAATGGCGAGGATTTCGCCGATCATGGCGCTGCCAATTCCCCGTCCCTTATAGGCATCATGAACACCCATGCCGATGCTGCCCGCATGTGCCCGGCGGTTGGTGTGGCGCGTCAAGCCGATATCACCGACGATCTTGCCGTCAAGGATGGCGATCAGCGCAAAGCTGTTGGCTGACTGGGTTTCGATGCCCTTGCGAATATCTTCCGGATTCTGATGCGGCCAGCGCAGCGTTCCGTAGCGAAATCCGGCCATGTTGTGCAGTGCTGTTATCCCCGGCGCATCTGCCGGGGTGCGGGCGCGAATGCACAGGCCTTCGGGCCAACGCGCATCAGGGTCAAGGGGTGAGGGTATCTCGCATTCCGGCATGTCTGCTCTCCTTGGATATTCGGCCGAGGCAGAGCGGGAACACCAAACCCTGCCAATATGCGGCAGGGTGGTGGACGGATGACCAGCTGACTAACGCACTGACACCGCCACGCGCCCTGCGGGGCGAATGGTCACGGTGAGATGCATGTGGGTAGCAAAGCCGGTCATGGCGGCATAAGGCCAGAGGAGCCACTGGGCGTCAAGGCGGCACGGCAGGGTTCACTCCCGAAAAATACCGGGTGAGAGGAAAGGATGAGGCAGCTCTCTTGCAGGCCGGCCCGATCTTCCCGCCCTCATTGCAGCCGTTGGCGAGGCTGGCGCAATCTGGAAAGCAATCTGCCATCGATCGCGGCCAGCCCGGCAGCGATCATCGCCATGCCGGCGAAATGCTTCATTTCCAGTTGCTCGCCGAGAAGCAGTGAGCCGAGCAGGATGGCGCTGACGGGAATGAGGAAAGTAACGAGGGCGAGATTGGTGGCGCCGGCGCTGGCAAGAATGCGGAAGAAAATCAGATAGGCGAGCGCCGTCGACAGCAGGGCGATGCCGATAAGCGCCCCCCAGGTGCCGAGGCTCGGCATGGCGAGCGTCCACGGCTTGTCGATGAGAAGGGCGGCCGGGATCAGCATCAGCGTCGAAGAGGATATCTGGCCGGTGGCGGTCATCAGTGGCGGCACGCCCATGGCCTTGAAACGGCGGCCGAATATGCCCGCGAAGGAATAGGAGATGGCCGCGCCGAGAATGGCGATCTGGCCCCAGAGGCCGGATGATCCGCCGAAGGCTGCCGGGCCGATCATGGTCGCCACGCCGGCAAAGCCGATCAGCACGCCGGCGAGCTTGTTGCCAGTCATCTTCTCGTCGGCGGTGAGGAAGTGGGCGACGATGACGGTGAAGAGCGGCGTGGTGGCATTGAGGATCGAAGCAAGCCCGCTGGCAATCTGGGTCTGGCCCCAGACGATCAGGCAAAAGGGAATGATGTTGTTGAGCAGGCCCATGCCGAAAAAGGCGCGCCACACCGCCCATTCTCGCGGCAGGCGAAGGCCCATGATGCGGCAGACGATGAGAAGCGCGATTGCCGCGAGGCTGACGCGCAGCGTGACGATGGTGACGGGCGGCAGTTCCTTGACCGCGACGCCGATGAAAAAGAAGGATCCGCCCCACAGGAGCGAAAGCGCGACGAGCATTGCCCATTCGCGGGCATCCATCTGTTTCTGTATCGCCATTTTAGTCTCCCAAAAGCATGAGCATTGACATGATCGCAGACGGGATCACCGCCATCCACCCGATATCGGTTGAGTTCAGCTCAAGCCGACAATGTGTGTTTTCACGGCGTCTCATGTCTTGTTGTGCCTATTTACTCCCTGTTTTATGGTATCTTCAAACGATTGTTTCTCGCACGATAATTGAGATGAGCTAAATCATGGCAGCCGAACTACCTTCTCTGAAAGGTTTGCAGGCCTTTGAAGCCGCGGCGCGGTATCGCAGTGTCACGCTCGCCTCCAACGAGCTGAATGTCACGCCCGGCGCGGTCAGCCTGCAGATCCGGGAGCTGGAGGCGCGTCTTGGCGTGCAGCTGTTTTTCCGCAAGCCGCGCAGCATCCAGCTGACGCGTGAAGGGGAACGTTATTACGGCGCGCTTCGCACCGCCTTCCGGATGATGCGCGAGGCGACGGCGGAACTGACGGCTCGCTCCGAGATCACCGTTCTGACGCTGAGCTGCACGCCGACTTTCGCCGTGCAATGGCTGATGCCGAGATTGCCTAGTTTCCAGCAGCAGCACCCGCATGTGGATGTCCGCATCAGCGTGACGAACCGGCTGGTGGATTTTTCAAGGGACGATGTCGATCTGGCGGTGCGGCACGGTTTTGGCCGTTATGAAGGGCTGGAGAGTATCCGTTTCATCGATGACAGCACCCTGCCGGTCTGCTCCCCACAGTTCCTGGAAAAATATGGGTCGCTTCAAGAGGCGAGCGACCTGAAATCCGTGCCGCTTCTGCACGATGAGAACCGCAATGAATGGCGGCGCTGGCTGGAGGCGGCGGGGGCGTCAGACGTGGATGCCTCCGGCGGCACGGTCTTCATCGACAGCAATGGCGCGCTGGATGCGGCGAAAGCCGGGCACGGCATTGCGTTGACCCGCCGTTCGCTGGTTTCCCGCGAACTTGCGGAAGGTGCATTGATCGCACCCTTCGGGAAAGACATGGCCAGCACGCTTGCCTATTTTCTGGTTTATCCGCGACGCATGCTTGATAATCCCGATCTGGTCACGCTTATCGAATGGATGCTTTCGCAAGCGCGTTCAGCCGAGGCCGGTTCTCTTTGATGCCAATCCGGTTTATGCCGGAATGAAACAACGGGAATCACTCTTGAAAACCATCGCCATCGATTTCGAGACCGCCAATGAGGAGCGGGGCAGTGCCTGCTCCGTCGGGCTTGCATGGATAGAAGACGGTAATATCGTTCGTGTCGAGGAACGTCTTATTCGCCCGAAGGACATGCGGTTTTCGTCCTTCAACATTGCCGTGCACGGAATTCGCCCTGATGATGTCGAGGACGCGCCGGAATTTCCTGAAGTGATGGAAGAGTTCATCGACGACTTCCATGGCGCCACCATGATCGCCCACAATGCCGCGTTCGATTTCAGCGTCATGCGGGCCTCCTTCGACAAATATCGGCAGCCCTATCCGGACCTTTCCTACCTGTGCAGCGTCAAGATTGCCCGGCATGTCTGGCCACATCTGGAATCGCACAAGCTGAATGTGATTGCCCATCATCTCCAGCTGCGTTTCGTGCACCACAATGCCGCCGAAGACGCGGTTGTCTGTGCTGCCGCATCGATTGCGGCGGCGAAGGCCTTGCGTGTCGCCCATATCCGCGATCTGCCGGAAAAGATCGGCATGGTCGCCGGCCGCCTCACATCCACCGGCTACCAGCCTTGCAGCATGAAAAAACGCGCTGTCGCCCGGGTTGCTTAATGGTGTCGCCCACCTATGTTTGAAGCAGCGTAACGGAGAAGACGCGATGACGATGAAAACTCTGTCGGGTTTGTTTGCGGGCTTTCTGGCATTGCTTCCGGTGACAGCGGCGCATTCGCAGGTCGTGGGTGAGGTCGGCGTCGACTGGATCGGCAACGATATCGTCATCGAGGCGATCGCCGATCCGAAGATCAAGGGCGTGACCTGCCATGTGACCTATTTCGAGCGTGGTGTCATTGATCGGTTGAAGAACGGCAACTGGTTCGAAGACCCTTCCAACAATGCCATTTCCTGCAGCCAGACGGGGCCGGTGGAGATCGGCGATATCGATCTCTCCAAGGGTGGGGAAGAGGTGTTCCGGCAGGGCATGTCGCTGGTCTGGAAGAAGCTCGTCGTCAGCCGCGTCTATGACAAGGCCAATGACACGCTGATCTATCTGGTGCATGCGCGGGAACTGACCGACGGTTCGGCCAAGATGGCCATTTCCACGGTGCCGCTCTATAATCAGCAGGTGACGTGGGAAAAGGGCAAGCCGTGAGGGTTTGCCACCGTCGCTGCTGCGCATAATTCAACCGCGACGTCATCCTCGGGCTTGTCCCGAGGATCCAATCACGTATCTTAAAATGATAGGTTGCAGATGCTCGGGACAAGCCCGAGCATGACGGAGGAGAGGTTTACAGCCCGGCCGTGCACCTCAGGATAAGTCGCAAGATCTATCCGTTTATTATCAATGTGAAATCGGCCGATTTAATCAGGCCGCTTCGCGCGCCAACTCGTCCGCAATGACGGTGTCGAGGTTGAGGAAGCAGACCATGCTCTTTTCCAGCGCCACGATGCCGCGGCAGAAGCTGCGCTGTTCTTCCGGAATGATATCCGGCGCGGGCTGCAGGTCTTCGGAACGGATGGTCATCATGTCGGAGACCTGTTCCACCAGGAGGCCGACCAGCTTGCCGCCGATATCGGTGACGATGATGGCGGAGCGTTCGGAGGGTTCGGTCATCTTCATGCCGAGGCGGCCGGCCATGTCGATGACGGGAATGACGGCGCCGCGCAGGTTGATGAGACCGAGAACATAGGGCGGCGTGTGCGGCATCGGGGTAACCGGCGCCCAGCCGCGGATTTCGCGGATCGCCATGATGTCGATGCAGAATTCCTGATCGCCCAGATGGAAGGAAACGATTTCGAGATATGCGCCGGATTGCTTGATGGCGTTGGACATGACGGCAGGTTTCCTCTGATGGCTCTCTAACAGGCCCACGCAGGATTGAGCTTTATGCGGTGGCCGGGGAATGGACCGGGAGACATCATGTCGAGGCTTTAAAAACCGCTATGGTCATAATGCACAGCAAGATTTTAAACTTTCCCTAACAATTGCCGCTCTCTCCCCCGCAAAACCCAGTATTTTGGCGGTTTTCGCGTCGGTGTAAAAAGGTTATGATGGCTCTATGAACGCACTCGTTTCCAAACCGCTGAAGTTTATTCTGGCAAGTCTTGCTGTCGTCGCTTCGCTTGCCATCGTGCTTCTTGCCTTCGACGGCTGGGTGCGACACAGCACGGATATCTTCCTTTCCACCGTGCAGAGCGGTATCGCCTGGTGTCTGTAAGCCGCCCGGCAGTTGCGGCTTTGTGACAAATCAGCGCGGTTCCCGCAAATACGTCCAGTTGATTTGCGGTCGCAGTCGCCGTTCGTTATCAGTCTGCCAGGGCCTGCGATATGCTGTAGGCTTTCGGGGTAGGATTGGACAATGAGAAATATTCGCATCGTATTGTGGGCCGTGGTGGTCGTTCTCGCCGGTGTCGTCAGCTGGCTGACGATCGAAATGACGAAGACCCGTGAGGAGATGGTGGAAACGGCCTATGGCGTGCCTTTCGCGCTCACCGCGCAGGACGGGCAGCCGATCACCGAAAAGGCGTTTCAGGGGAAGCCGACAGCCTTGTTCTTCGGTTTCACCCATTGCCCGGAAGTCTGCCCGACGACACTGTTCGAGCTGAACGGCTGGATGGAAAAGGTGGATCCTGCCGGCGACAAGATGCAGGCCTATTTCGTCTCCGTCGATCCCGAACGTGATACGCCCGAGATCATGCAGCAATATGTTTCCAACGTTTCGAAGCGGATTACCGGCATTACCGGTCCGGCCGACAAGATTGCCGAGACGCTGAAAGGCTATCGCATCTATGCCAAGAAGGTGCCGGTGGACGAGAAGGATCCGAATGGCGATTACACCATGGATCATACCGCGTCCGTCATCCTGCTCGATGCCAAGGGCCGTTTTTCAGGCACCATTGCTTATGGCGAAAACCCTGAAGTTGCCGAGCAGAAGCTCCAGAATCTTCTGAAGGGCTGATAGAGCCGGCATAATTGCGCCAGGCTTATTGGACTGGCGCAGCTTTTGTGGCAAAGGCAAGACAACAACCTCAGCCAGAGAAAGCAGCCTGCCGTGAGCGAAATCCGACTTTACGTCACCACGACCGAAATCAAGGCCGGCGAAATCCTCGATCTCATGTCGGATTATTTCGGCGAGGAGGATGTTGCGATCGCCACGACCGAGGTGGATGAGAAGCGCGACATCTGGGAAGCCTCCGTCTATTTGATGGCCGAGCA
The DNA here is from genome assembly GCF_001263295.1 of Agrobacterium sp. SUL3. NCBI lineage: Bacteria > Pseudomonadati > Pseudomonadota > Alphaproteobacteria > Hyphomicrobiales > Rhizobiaceae > Agrobacterium > Agrobacterium sp. SUL3. The sequence continues at coordinate 168,125 of NZ_KQ414499.1, read as the reverse complement.
GGAGGATGAGTTCCGCGAGCGCGTCAGCGCTTTGCTTGCGCCAGCATTTCCCGGTCTCGTCATTGAAAAAGAGATCGTTCCCGATGTCGACTGGATCGCCAAGTCGCTAGAGGGGCTGAAGCCGGTCAGGGCAGGGCGCTTCATCGTGCATGGCGCGCATGATCGCGACAAGGTGCAGCCGCACGATCTGGCTATCGAGATCGAGGCGGGGCAGGCTTTCGGCACAGGCCATCACGGCACGACGGCGGGTTGCCTTGAAATGATCGAGGATGTTCTGCGTGCCCGGACGGTGCGAAACGCGCTCGATCTCGGCACCGGTAGCGGTGTTCTGGCGATTGCCGTGCGCAAGATGCGCCATATTCCCGTGCTTGCGACGGATATCGACCCCATTGCCGTCAAGGTGGCCAAGGAAAATGTGCGGCTGAATGGCATCGTTTCCGGGCTGTCGCTGGAAACTGCACCGGGCTTTCACTCCGATGCCTTCCGCAAGCATGGCCCTTTCGATCTCATTATCGCCAATATTCTGGCGCGGCCGCTCATCAAGATGGCGCCACAGCTTGTCACGCATCTGGCGCCCGGCGGCACCGTCATCCTGTCGGGTATTCTCGCTTCACAGCGCTGGAAGGTTCTCGCCGCTTATAATGGCGCGCGGCTTTCCCATATCCGCACCATCTGGCGCAACGGCTGGGTCACGCTGCATCTGCGCAAAGACTGACGTTCTTTCGACATCGCTTTCGGGCAAAAGAAAAGGCGGCGCTTTCGCGCCGCCTGGAACCCGCGAGCATATGGGAGGAGCTTGCTCAAGCGGGTCGACGTATTCCTGGTGAGACGCGGTGGAGGGAGGATCGCCGCGCCTGACGTTATCAGAATACGTAGCTGGACTTTGCCTTGCGACGCAGATCGGCGCGGTTCATGCCCAGCGCTTCGAGCGACTTGTCGTCAAGGTTCAAAAGTGCTGCGTTGACATGGCGGCTGACCTGACGCTCGCGTGCTTCAACGACGCGATCGAAGGCGGTGCGGAGGAAAGATTTTGCCATTGCTTCAAATCCTTGGTTGCCAGGAGAGTGTCTCTCTCGCTGTGTTGATCCAGATATAAGCGATGTGATTTTGTTTGGTTAGATGGGATGTATCAATGTTGATATGCGCAGAATGCATATCACTTGTTTTCTAGTATTACTTATTTCGCAAAATATGCATAATTTATCACCGCAATCGGTTCTGTCATATATGGCTTGAAACCGGGTTTGCCCACGTGGCATTGTCGTTGTGCGCCAATGATTTGACGGCGTGAATGAACAGCTTTCCTCATGACAGTTCCCGAAAGACGCCCATGTTCCAGACCTTCGAAAACAAATCCGCGCCGCAATTCGGCAAGGCCCGCGTCGAGGCGCTGCGCGCCGGTTTCGACGCCCTCGGTATCGACGGTTTCCTGGTGCCGCGCGCCGATGAATATCAGGGGGAATATGTGCCTGAATGCGCCGAGCGCCTGTCCTGGCTGACGGGGTTCACCGGTTCGGCCGGCATCGCGCTGGTGACACGCGGCGAGGCCGTGGTTTTCGTCGATGGCCGGTATACGACACAGCTCAAGTCGCAGGTCGACCAATCCGTATTCACGGGCGGTGATCTGGTCGGGGCGCCGCCTTCCGTCTGGCTATCCGAACATGCGGCGCAGGGCTTTCGACTGGGGATCGATCCGTGGCTGCATACCGGCGCTGAATTGAAGCGGCTGGAAAAAGTGCTGGCGGCCAAGGGCGGTTCCGTCGTGCTGCTGGAGCGCAATCCGCTTGACGCCCTGTGGCAGGACCGCCCGTCCGAGCCGCTGGAGCCCGTTGTTATCCAGCCGGAAGCCTTTACGGGCAAGTTGGCGAAAGAAAAGATCGCGCTGCTGGCGGAGACGGTTTCGGCCAGGCAGGCTGATGCCCTGCTGGTCACTGACCCGTCCTCCATCGCATGGATTTTCAATATTCGCGGCAATGACGTGCCGCATACCCCGCATCCGCTCGCCCGTGCCATCATCTATGCCGATGGCAGGACGGATATTTTTCTCGACAAGCGCAAGACCGGCATCGAGGCCGAGGCCTATCTGGCGCAAATGGCGACACAATTACCGCCATCGAAGATTGCCGACCGCCTGCATGCGATTGCCAGTGCCAAGGGCCGGGTCATGGTCGATGCCGATCTGGCGCCGGTGGCCCTGACGGGAGCAATCACGGCGGCGGGCGGCACATTGGTCGAAGCGGCCGATCCCGTCCGCCTGCCGCGCGCCTGCAAGAACAAGGCGGAGCTTGCCGGTTCAGCCGCAGCACACGTGCAGGATGGTGCGGCCATGGTCGAATATCTGAGCTGGCTGGATCGCCAGCAGCCGGGCAGCGTCACCGAAATCGCGGCGGTCAAGGCGCTGGAGGCAACGCGGGCCAGGGTGGGGCAGGCGATGCAGAACCCGTTGAAGGATGTGTCTTTCGATACGATTTCCGGCGCTGGCGAGCATGCTGCCATCATCCACTACCGCGTCACCACCGACACGGACCGCCCACTTGCCGATGGCGAGATGTTCCTCGTCGATTCCGGCGCGCAATATGTCAACGGCACCACTGATATCACCCGCACCGTCGCAATCGGCACGGTGCCGGAAGAGCAGAGGCGTTTCTTCACGCTGGTGCTGAAGGGGGTGATCGGTATCAGCACCGCACGGTTTCCGAAGGGAACGCGCGGTTGCGACCTTGATCCGCTGGCACGCATCGCGCTGTGGAAGGCCGGGGCGGATTATGCCCATGGCACCGGCCACGGTGTCGGCTCCTATCTCTCGGTGCATGAGGGGCCGCAGCGTATCGCAAGGCTTTCGACGCAGGAGTTGCTGCCGGGCATGATCCTGTCAAATGAGCCGGGTTATTACCGCCCCGGCGCTTTCGGCATCCGTATCGAGAACCTGATCTATGTGCGTGATGCGGAGGAAGTGGCCGGCGGCGACCAGCCAATGTTCTCCTTCGAGACGTTGACCTGGTGCCCCATCGACCACCGGCTTGTCGTTGTGTCACTCCTCACCGACGAGGAACTCAACTGGCTGAACGCCTATCACGCGGATGTTCTGGAGAAGCTCTCTCCGCTGATCACCGATGAAGAGGTGAAAGCCTGGCTTGTTGCCGCGACCAAGCCACTGGAAAGGATCGCTTAAAGCAGCCCGAAATGCCTGATGGCGATGACGACGGCCCAGCCGATTGCCAGCATCGTCAGGCCGGGAAACCGCAGGCAGACCAGAAGGGCTGCCACCATGCCGATCTTCACTTCGTATCCGCCTTCAAAGAAGGCGGGTGCGACAAGCGTGGTCAGAACCGCAACGGGCACGGCGTTCAGGCCGGCCTCCATGCGCGGCGGAATTGATTTCATTCGCGTCATCAGCACATAGCCGCCGATGCGGGTGAGATAGGTGGCGATGGCGGCGAGCGCAATCAGGATCATCGTGTCGGCGTGGAGCATGTCGCTCATGGCGTTTCCACCCCGTTTTCAGGATTGGCCTCGCCGTTGGGTTTGGGCGGATAAAGGACGGCGACGAGGATGCCGGCGACCGCGCCGAGGCTGACATGCCAGGGCGAGCCGACAAAGTGATAGGCGACTGTTGCTCCGACCGCGCTTGCCAGCATCACCGGGTAAAAATTCTCCCGCTGGCGGAAGCTCAAGACCATGCCCATGAAATAGATCGGCAAAAGCACATCAAGGCCGATGGCCTTCGGATCGCCGATGAGGTTGCCGAGCGAGGCGCCGAGAACGGTCATGGCCAGCCACAGCACATAAACCGGCGCGGCAAAGCCCATATACCAGGAAAAACCGACCGTACCGGTGTTTTCATATTTGCGGACCGATTCGGCGAATTGCGGATCGACCAGAACGAAGAAGCCGGCCGCTTTCTGCATAAGCGACCAGCCGGAGATCATTCGGGCAATGGCCGCCGAATAAAGGATGTGACGGAAATTGACGGCGAAGACGGAAAGAACGATCAGCCAAGGGGCGACCTTCTGGCCAAACAGTTCGATGCCGACAAGCTGGCTCGCGCCGGCATAGACGGTGCCGCTCATGATCGTGGCTTCGGTGACGCTCAGGCCGTTATCGACTGCAACCGCGCCGAACAGCGCGCCGAAGGGGGCGGCGGAAAGGGCGATCGGAAAACCCGTGCTCAGTCCCTCGCGAAAATCTTTATTGAACATTCTCTGGAAACTCCTTGCCGCCGCTCTATCGCCGTCCCGGCCAGCTGGCAAACGAATTGCATGAATGGATCGATTGATTCCCTTGAAGCTTCCGTTACGGTAACGCCGACAGGCAACGCCGGATGAAAGATCGCATCGGGTTTCGTCGGCGCACTCACACCGTGACATCATGGAAGATCAATGCTCGAAAAGCAGGAAAAGGCGGTCTTGGCCGCGCGTATCAAGGACTACCTTGCCCGGGAGACCGAAACCGAGATGGGCCTTCTTGAGGCGGAAATCTTCGTGGAGTTTCTGGCCGAGGAGGTCGGATATGTTTTCTACAATCAGGGGCTAAAGGATGCACATGCTGCAATTCTGCGGCGTCTTGAGGACGCGGCCGGTGATATCGACGTGCTGGAAAAACCGAGGTTGCGTTAAAGCGGCGGTCAGTCGCGCAATATGTCGCGGCTGTTGACGATTGCTGCGCCCTTTTCCCGCATGGCGGCAATCGCGGCCTTTATGCCCTGTGGATCGATCCCGCGGCTTGCATCCTCGATGAAACGGACCTTGATGCCGGGCAACATGTCGATGGCATCGAGCACCGAAAAACTGACGCAATAATCGGTGGCGAGGCCGCATATGTCGAGCTGCGTCACGCCCTGACGGGCCAGATAATCAGCAAGGCCCGTCGTCGCCAACTGGTCGTTGTCGCGAAAGGCGGAATAGCTGTCGACGGCGGGGTTTTCACCCTTCTGCTGAATATAGTCGAATGCTTCCGTCTTCAGATCGGGGTGGAATTCCGCATCCTGCGTGCCCTGCACGCAATGGTCGGGCCACATCATCTGTGGTTTGCCGGAAAGCTCGCCCATGTCGAAAGGTTTCCTGCCCGGATGCTGGGACGCGAAACTACCATGGTTTTCCGGGTGCCAGTCCTGCGAGGCGACGATGAGATCATAACCGCCATTGTCAATCAGGGCATTGGCGGCGGGTACGATCCTGTCCCCTTCGGCAACGGCCAGATTGCCACCCGGGCAGAAGCCGTTCTGGATGTCGATGAGCAGCAGCGCCTTCATGATATGCCTCCCTTTTGCCAGTAGGATGCCAAGCTGGCTTTGGCGGATCAAGTACTCATTCAACCTTTGTGCCCACGTGGCTGGTTGATGACGGCGGCCTGTCCCGTCGCAGTCCTGCCGCATTTACAGCAAATTTCCGGCCAAGTCGGAATTTACCTGACGATGCGGCGACGGAAACTTTAACGGCCGATGACGCCTCGCGGGGCATTTTTCAGGACGAGCGATGCAGTGCACGCCGTTCCCGTACAGGTCATCGTTTCGCCTTCGCCTGACATGCGCAGACCTTAACGAAGTATTTTTGCAGGGACTCGTAAACACTTTGGTTACCATAATTCGTCATGCTTCGAACCAGTCAGTTCCGAAAGCGGCGTGGTATTCACCCGCTCTTTGGATGCCCCAAAATCCCACCGGCATTGGCCGGGTGTGCGTGAACGGTTCGAGTAACGAGTATCATGGCGTTTTCTGCTGCGGCCTATAATGGCGCCGGTCTTGCCGGGTCGTCCTGCCTCAAGAAAGGCAAATCCTTTTCGCTTGGCCGAATGTCCGCGCTGCTCGGCGGCGGTGCCTTTGCCGGTCTTTTCGCCTTTGCCGCCTTCGCATCGCTGCACAGCATGGCGGCCGCTTCGCATGGCGTCGGGCAATTTGAAAAGACGCTGGTGGCCCGGCTCGATTCCGCCGAGGCGGCGATCGGCCACGCGACTGCGCGGGATATTCACGTCCGCAAGTTTTCCCGTCTGAGCGATCACAGCCATGGCCCGCAGAAGGCCGTTCGCCTTGCCGGCATCATGCCGGAGATCGGCGCTAAGGAATTCCGTGAGCGTTTTGGCGCGGCGGCGAATGCCAAGGGGCAGGCGACGGTGAAGGAACTTGCCGCGCTCAGGCCTTCGGCAATCGTCGATTCGGCGCTTGGGCGCACCACTGATGTGGCCTATCAGAGCGCTGCCTCGCAACATCCAGCATTCGAAGTGGCGCTGGCACGCCCGCAGATCGAGGAAGAGGCGAGCAGCCTGCTTCCTGATGACGTGCCGCTTCCGAGCTTCCGGCCCGAAGTGGCGGCGGCCGAGACGGTTGAGCCGTCGCCGCGTCCCGCCCTTTCCAAGGCTGCCGTTGCTTCAGCCCCCGATTTTGATGCGCCTGTTCCGCTGCGCGCGCCGCAGCAGCCGAAGCAGAGCACCGGTGCCATGCTCGCCTTTGCAAAGCCTGATAATCCGATGCGCGAGCCGAGCAAGATGGATGCGGTTCCGTGGCCGGATCGCGGCAATGGCACGGCGATTTACGATATTTCCTCCGGAACGGTTCACATGCCGAATGGCGAGAAGCTGGAAGCGCATTCCGGCATCGGCAAGATGCGCGACAATCCTGATTTCGTTCACGTCAGAATGCGCGGCTCTACGCCGCCCTCCAGCTATCGTCTGACGATGCGCGAAGCGCGGTTTCATGGCGTCGAAGCCATTCGCCTGACACCGGAAAACGGCGTCAACCCGCATGGCCGCGATGGTCTTCTTGCCCATACCTACATGCTGGCGAAACGCGGCGAATCGAATGGCTGTGTCGTGTTCCGGGATTATTCGCGCTTCCTTGCGGCCTTCAAACGCGGCGAAGTCAAGCGCATGGTCGTGGTGCCCAAGCTCAACGGCAACCGTCCGACGCTTGCCAGCAGCGGCGGGAAAAGTGGTGGCAAGACACTGCTCAGCATGTTCTCGCGCGGCAACGATTCCTGAGCTATTGGAATTTCATCAACGGCTGCGCCGTTGCGTCAGCACCATGCCGGCGAGGATGAGAAGAATGCCAAGCGCGCTTGCCCAGATTTTCGGCGGATGATCGCTGAAAAGATCGAGCACAACGCCTGACACCATCTGGCCGCTGATGACCAGAAGTGCGGTATTGACCGCGCCGATGCGCGGGATGAGCCAGCTTCCCGAGGCGATGAAGACAACGCCGATCGGCCCACCGATAAAGGCAAGCCAGGGGGCATCAGCCGCGCCGGGCGGAATGAGGCCGCCGACGATGAGGCCGATGACGGTCAGCACGGCAAAGCCAACGATATGGTTCCAGAATGAAGCGATAAGCGGTGAGTTCGACAGGCTCAAGCGGCCGTTGATCTGGCGGCTCAGCGCCACGAAGACGCCGCCGGCAAAGGCCATGGCGATCCAGACGATCATGCCGTTCTCCCGACAAGAATGATAAGTGCGCTGCCGCAGAGGATCAGCGCCACCGCTGCCATGTCCCGCATATCCGGCCGCCGTTTCGGCAGGCCGAAGAGGCCGAAAAGATCGGCCAACAGGCTGAAGATCACCTGTCCGCCGAGACCCAGCGCGATGGTGCCGGAAAGCGCCAGCGGCGAATTGACGGCGGTGGAGGTGAGGATGACGATGGCCGCACCCACGACCCCGCCGCAATAGGCCCAGAGCGGCGCTTTCGGTTTTTCCGGTGCGCCCGCGTTTTTCTTCGGGCGCATGATGGCCAGATAGATCAGCGCTGCCACCGTACCTGTGCCATGCGCCGTCCATGATGAAAACAACGCGCTGCCGTAATGGGCAAGCTGGCCGTTGAAATGCACCATCAGGGTCAGAAGGCAACCGCTGGCGAAGGCGGCGGCAAGATGCAGTGGGTTAAGGCGAGGATGCGTCGTGTCTGTCATAACGGGCCGAAATATGATGATATAACGAAGCGTTACAGTATCGGTCTATAAATCGAAATCGATTTGTTTGGCGTTTCTAACATCATGGGCCCCCCAAACGCTTCGGCGTTCTTCCGCATGTTAGCGTTCGGCATCACGAATGGCTGACGTCCGACATCACATCGGCAAAAAAATCCGCAATCAGCGCCGATACACCCTGCGGGTCTTCCCAATGTGGATTGTGGCCATGGCCAGCAAGGGTGATGGTTCGAGCCTCGGGGAAGGCCTCGAGCAGTTGTTGACGATGTGTTTCTCCGAAGAGAGGGTCTTCCGAACCGGCAATGCAGAATACCGGTTTTTTAATTCTGGAAGCGCTGTGATGCAGATTTGTGTCGGCAAAGCCTCTCAGCACCCCATGCCAGATTGCGGCGGGCATGTTGGCCGCAGCCTGTTTCATTTTCGATAGAAAGCCAAAATCCACTGGCTGACTACAGGAGTACCAGTCGTGAAGAAAACCTGCGGTGGGCCTGATCGGGTCTCGAAGGGCGAGAATGTCTTTGGTCAACTGACTTTCCGGACCAAAATCCGGTTCAACGGTTGCTGAAATGAGGGCAAGAGCCCGGATTGCGTCACCGCGCCGGGCGGCAAGTTCGATCGCGGTCATCGCGCCCATGGAGTGGCCGAGCAAGAATATCCGTGAAACGCCCATGAGCGTCAGAAAATGATCGATCGTTTCGGCGAAATCCGCGACATTGAGGCCTCGTCCGAGGGAAGAGACTCCATGTCCGGGCAAGTCCGGAACAATGAGCCTGTATTCACGGAAATAGGGCTCCAGCATGGAAAAACTGCGGCTTGTGTCGGAAAAGCCGTGCAACATCAGAAGCACCGGGCCGGGTCCGCCACTGTCTATGAACCCTATTCGGCGACCAAGCGGCAATTCGACATATTGCTTGCGCTTCTCCCAATCGTCAAAAAAGGCTGATGTCATAAGCCGAGCCCCGTTTTGACGGCGGCAAGACCATCCTGTCCCTTGAATGTCGATACGTCCTTCAGCCAGGCATCCAGCCGTTGTGGCTCGTCCTTGATGGCCTGTGTCGCCGCGTCTTCCGGCGCCATGCTGCCATTCATGATGTAGTCCATGCCCTTGTTTTCGTAGTCTACGTCGAAGGCTAGATTTTCGAGCAGCCTGGCTACATTGGGGCATTCCTGCAGGTAGCCTTTGCGCACCTGCGTATCGACTGTGGCGGCACCGAAGTCCGGACCGTAGAACTTGTCGCCACCAGTCAGATATTTGATGTCGAACTTGCTGTTCATCGGGTGCGGAGCCCACCCCTGGAAAACTATGAAGAACTTGTTGCGAGCAAAACGGGTCACCTGCGACAGCATTCCCTGTTCGCTTGATTCGACCACTTCCCAGTCCTGAAGGCCCAGCGAAGGGTCTTTGACGGCGTCCAGCATCAACTGATTGGAGCCCGGTTCGATGCCGTAGAGTTTCCTGTCGAACTTGTCGGCAAATTTTTGCAGGTCGGAAAAATCCTTGACGCCCGCTTCCCAAACATAGGTCGGGACCGCGAAAGTGTATTTGGCGCCGACCAGATTGGTTCGGACTTTTTCTACCGATCCGTCTTCTTTGTACGGCTTGTAGTAATTCACCATCGCCGGATCCCAATATCCCATAAAGACGTCGAGATCCTTGCTTTTCAGGCTGGTGTAGATGACGTCGATGCCGAGAAGCTGGCTCTGCGGTTCGTATCCGAGCGTCCTCAAAAGCGACATGGCGATGCCGGTCGTAAAAGCCAGATCATTCCAGCCCGGCTCGGCCAGACGCACGACCTTGCACGATTCGGCTTCCGCAGCTGATGTCTCCACGCTCGCCAGAAGTGCCGCCGCCGACAGTAATCCAAGCCATTTTTGCATCGCTCACCCACTTTGTCTTTATGGTCATTATATTGACCCATTGGGCAATAATTGATCTTTGCGGAAAACTTGTCAATATTTCTCTCTGCAAGGAGACTGAAATGCGACTGACCAAAATAAGCGATATCCGCCGGGCCGAGTTGAGGCGGGCAGCGTTCGAGGTTTTGCAAAAAGAGGGGATGGCGGGGGCGACGCTTGAAAGGGTGGCGGCGCAGGCCGGTGCCTCCAAAGGCATCGTGCTGCATTATTTCGCCAGCAAGCAGGAATTGTTCGAGCATGCGATGCGTGAAGCCAACGTAAAGCTGACGGAGGTGGTTGTGGCGCGCCTCAACAATGCCACCACCCCGCGCGAGCGGCTCGATGCGATTATCGATGGGAATTTTGACGAAAGCTTCTTTCAGCCGTCAATTTGCCACGCCTGGCTGTCGCTTTGTGCGGAGGTTCCGCGCGAACCGCAGCTTGCCCGTATTCAAAAAGTGATCCATGCCCGGATGCGGTCCAACCTTCTCTCCGCTTTGGTGCATCTGTTGCCGAAAGAGGAGTGCGAAGCCGTTGCGCTTGGCATTACCACGCTGATCGACGGGCTGTGGCTGCGTTCGGGCCTGCAATCGGGAGGTTTGACGAGGCAGGAAGCCATGGACCAGATGCGGGATTACCTCTCCCACAGATTGCCGGGTGAACAACCCGCTGCGGCGATATGAAATTGGCAGGGAACCAGTAAAGGCACGCCCGCATTATTCCACCATGAAGAAAACAACGCGCAAGCCATTGAACCGGATGACGATTTTCGTCATTTCGATTTTCATTCTCGCAGCCGTGATCGCCGCGGTTTATCTCATCGGCTTTACGCCCGGCGAGGCATGATCCAGCTTGTCTAATTGCCGGCGGGAGCAGTCTTGCCCTTGCCGCCTTGCAGCGCGACACTCAGCTTGGCGATGGCGAAGCGGAGGCCGCGGAGAAGAAAACGGCTGGTTTCCAGATACGCGCGGTAGGGCAGCACGGTGAAATAACGCCAGCGCGGCAGGCGGTAAATGCGCAGATTGTTCTGGATCTGGCTCTCACCATCCGCATCCTGCGTGGCGCAGAGCGGGTAGATGAAAGCCCCCTTCAGCCCCGCGAGATATTCCAGATCGAATGCGATATCATAAGCCAGCCGCATGGGGATCAGTTTCGATATCCATTTTCCGGCGCGGCGGTTGACGAGATAAGCGCCGGAGCCCTTTTCCCGTGTCAGGGCAATGGCCAGTGAGCGGCCATTGGAAAGCGGACGAAACGGGAATTTGCGCCCGTTGCTGACCGTCGTCAGTCGCAACAGATCCCAGTCGCCGCCGTTCAGCACCGCCTCATCGATTGCATTCAGAAAATCATTGTCGAAGACCACGTCGTCCTCAAGGATGAGCGCGATATCGGCGTCGCCATCCATGAATTTATTGGCGCAGGCGACGTGGCTGAGATAACAGCCGATTTCCGGCGGCGAGGTGCGCCGGCCATGCATGAGCATGTAGGAAATCTCGCTGAATTCCGGGACCGGATAATTGAGTTCGCGGCCATTGACGCCGGCGATACGCTCCGCCTGCAGCCCGATGGCGTCGAGCCTGGCAGTCATATCCTCAAGGCGCTTCGTGGCGCTGTCCATGTTGATCAGGAAAACGGCAAGCTTGCGCTGGCTTTTCGGTAAAATATGCAAAGCGGTCCTCGCCCGGTTTTCGCTGTCGTGTAGCAATTTCTTTATTGCAACGGCATGACGCGGGCTATGGAAAAAGCTGTCTCGAACCTGTCTTAACCGTTCGAATCAAACCTTTTCCACAAATCCATCCAGCACGCGCTTTTGTCCGGCGCGGTCGAAATCGATGGTCAGCTTGTTGCCCTCGATGGCGGAGATATTGCCATTACCGAATTTGAGGTGGAAGACGCGGTCACCGACAAAAAATTTCGATGGTGTGTCGGCAACGGATTTGGCCACCAGCTCGCCATCAATCGTGCGGGTGCGCGGGCCGCTTTCGCCATAACCAATCCGCTCGACCGCATGGCCGGAGCGTGTGCCCCAATTATCGCGGGTGGCATCTGATTTGTTGGCCTGCGCACGTTTCCAGCCGGGGGTGGAGTAATTATTGGCGAAGGGTTCCGCCTTGTCGAAGCGGGACTGACCATAGCCCCCGCGTCCGCCATAACCGCCATAATTGCTGTCGGATGCCGCCACATCCACATGGGCGGGCGGCAGTTCTTCCAGAAAACGTGAGGGCAGGGTGGATTGCCATAGACCATGGATACGCCGGTTCGACACGAACCAGATATGGCATAGCTTCTTGGCGCGGGTAATGCCGACATAGGCGAGGCGGCGTTCTTCCTCGAGACCGGAGCGGCCGCCTTCGTCCAGCGCCCGCTGGTGCGGGAACAGGCCTTCTTCCCAGCCGGGCAGGAAGACGGTGTCAAATTCCAGACCCTTGGCGGAATGCAACGTCATGATGGACACGGCATCCAGTTCCGCATTCTGTTCCGCGTCCATGACGAGTGCGACGTGTTCCAGAAATCCACGCATGCTTTCGAAGGATTCCATCGAACGGATGAGCTCCTTCAGGTTCTCCAGCCGCCCGGGGGCTTCCGCCGTCTTGTCGGCCTGCCACATGGCGGTATAGCCGCTTTCGTCGAGGATCTGCTCGGCAAGCGTGGTGTGTTCGGTGTTTTCCAGCAGACCCTGCCAGCGGCGGAAATCCTGTACCACGTCGAACAGCGCCTTGCGCGCCTTCGGTTTCAGCTCGTCGGTTTCTATAATATCGGCCGCGGCCGCCAGCATCGGAATATCGCGGGCGCGGGCATAGTCATGCAGATTGCGGATCGTCGTATCGCCAAGGCCGCGCTTGGGTGTATTGACGATACGCTCGAAGGCGAGATCGTCGGCAGGCTGGCAGACCAGCCGGAAATAGGCCATGGCGTCGCGGATTTCGAGGCGCTCATAAAAGCGCGGGCCGCCGATGACGCGGTAATTGAGACCAAGCGTGACGAACCGGTCTTCGAACTCGCGCATCTGGAAGGAGGCGCGAACGAGGATGGCCATGTCGTTCAGCTTGTGGTTCTTGCGCTGGAGCTGCTCGATCTCCTCGCCGACGGCGCGGGCCTCCTCTTCGGAATCCCAGGCCGCATGGACCACGACCTTTTCATCGTCAGGGCTGCTGCGTTCGGTGAACAGCGTCTTGCCGAGACGGCCCTCATTATGGGCGATCAGATGGCCGGCCGCGCCGAGAATATGTTCGGTGGAGCGGTAGTTGCGTTCGAGCTTGATGACCTTGGCGCCGGGGAAATCCTTGTCGAAACGCAGGATATTGTCCACTTCGGCGCCGCGCCAGCCATAGATCGACTGGTCGTCGTCGCCAACGCAGCAGACGTTCTGTGGCTCGCCCTTGGCGCGCTGGGCGAGAAGCCGCAGCCACATATATTGCGCCGTATTGGTGTCCTGATATTCGTCCACCAGAATGTAACGGAACTTCTGGTGATACTCTTTCAGGATATCGCTGTGGCGGCGGAAGATGCTGATCGGGTGCATCAGAAGATCGCCGAAATCGCAGGCGTTCAGCGTTTTCAGCCGGTTCTGATAGGCGGTATAGAGTTCGCGGCCCTTGCCGTTGGCGAAGGCGCGGCTGTCGCCTTCCGGAATATCCGGCGGCGTCAGGCCCTTGTTCTTCCAGCCGTCGATCATTCCGGCGAATTGTTTGGCGGGCCAGCGCTTGTCATCAAGACCTTCGGCCTGGATGAGCTGCTTGATCAGCCGCACCACGTCGTCGGTATCGAGAATGGTGAAATCCGACTTCAGACCGACGAGTTCGGCATGGCGGCGCAGGAGTTTGACGCCGATGGAGTGGAAGGTGCCGAGCCAGGGCATGCCCTCGACAGCACCGCCGACGAGAACACCGATACGCTCCTTCATCTCGCGGGCGGCCTTGTTGGTGAAGGTCACGGCGAGAATCTGGCTCGGCCACGCGCGGCCGGTCTCCAGAATATGGGCGATGCGGGTCGTCAGAACGCGGGTCTTGCCGGTGCCGGCGCCCGCGAGAACCAGAACGGGTCCGTCAAGCGTTTCCACGGCATCGCGCTGTTCCGGGTTGAGACCGGACAGATAGTCAGGTGCTGGCCGCGCCTGATCGCGCGCCGCCATGGCGCGGGCGGCAATGCCAAGCCCGCCGCCGTTTTCCGAAGGGGCATTGTTCGTTGCCCTGCGCGGTGCGGCGGGTTCTTCATCGAAGAACGGCATATCGTCGAAACTGTTGCTCATGCGGCCCAATGTAGTGATTCGGGATATAAAGGCCAGAACCGCGTTCTGCTTTTATTCCGGTATCGTCAGTCAAAACGCCTATTCCAAGGCATTTTCTTCGTCTCAAGCCCCTCTGTCGGCATCGAAAGCAGCGTCAACGGGCACTTGCAGCGCCACCGCAAGCTGGTTGGTCTTGGCTGCAAGCGCGATAATGCGCATCAGGTCGGCATGTTGTTCGGTGGTCATGCCCTTGGCTTTTGCGGCCGCCGTGTGGGAATGAGCGCAATAGGAGCAGCCATTGGTTACGGAAACGGCGATATAGAGCATTTCCTTGACCAAGGGATCGAGCGCCGAGGGCGTCGCCATCACCGCCTTGACCTCGGCCCAGGTGTTTTCCAGTAGATCGGGATCGAAGGCGAGGTATAGCCACATATTGTTGATGAAATCCGATTTGCGGGTGGTGCGGATATCATCGAACACTGCTTTGACGCGTGGGTCGGCTTCGGGATTTTCGGCTTTCGTCACCGTGCTCATGGCTTCCTCCGGGAATGGTTTTCGGCTTTTAGAGTAACCGATCAGCGGAGATTCGCGACAGAAACGGTTGCGCCATGCGTCCCGACGAAAATTCATCACAAATTACAATTATGTAAGGAACGGTTTTGTGCGTTGCCTTCGTCAAGGCAAGCGGGAATACTTTGCACGTTCCAACGGCGTTCGGTTTGGAACTCCATTTTACTGCGCGGATCAACCGGAGAAATATATGCGGGTCTGGAAACAGGTGGGTGTCAGTGTTGCCGTGGTGGGAGCGGGGCTCTGTCTCTGGGGCTTTTATTCGCCCGAAGCCCGCAATGTTCTCGCTGCCATCGGGCTTGGCAAAATGCCGGCCGGTGCGATCGAGGTTGCCGCATCCGGTGCCGGAACCTCCAGCACGCCAGCGGGCCAGAATGCCGGCGGCGCGCGTCGCAACGGCAACGCCACTCTTGTGGTCATGGCTCCCGTCAAAAAAGGTACGGTCAATGACCGGCTGAATGCCATTGGCAATGGCGAGGCGATCCAGTCGGTCGTCGTCATGCCGCAGGCCTCCGGCACGCTTTCGGAAATCCGCACCTCCTCCGGTGCCCGCGTCGTGAAGGGGCAGGTGCTCGCGCGGCTCGACGATGAGGAGCAGGTGATCGAGCGTGACAAGGCGCAGGTCACGCTGCGCAGCGCGGTTGAAAAATCCAATTCCTACAAGAACCTGAAATCCGTTTCCCGCCTTGATGTGCTGGATGCGCAGATTGCCGAAGAGGCTGCCAAGCTTGCGCTGAGCACGGCCGAACTCAATCTCAAGCGTCGCGACATCGTCGCGCCGATCGAAGGTGTGGCGGGCATCGTTGCCGCCAATATCGGCGACAACGTCACCACGCAATCGACCATCGTCAGCATCGACGACCGATCCGAAATTCTTGTCAATTTCTGGGCTCCCGAGCGCTTCGCAACCGCGATCAAGGTCGGCATGCCGGTGGAGGCGACGTCGATTTCCCGGCCCGGCGAGACTTTCAAGGGTGAGATCGAGGCCGTCGACAACCGTGTTGACGAGGCAAGCCGCACGATCCGCATCCGGGCGAAGTTCGGCAATGAGAAAGACGAGCTGAGGGCAGGCATGTCCTTCGGCGTCACCATGCGTTTTGCCGGGGAAACCTATGCTTCGGTCGACCCGCTTGCCGTGCAGTGGGATGCGGAAGGCTCCTATGTCTGGCGCGTTACCGACAACAAGTCGAACAAGGTGCGGGTGCAGATCGTGCAGCGCAACCCCGACGCCGTTCTCGTCAAGGCGGAACTGGCGGAGGGTGAGCCCGTCGTGATCGAGGGTCTGCAACGTGTGAGAGAAGGCGGCGCGGTCCGCGTCGGCAATCAGCCGAAGCCTGAGGAGGTTGCCAGCCAATGACGACACCGCCGCCTTCGGTTAAGGATTCCAAGCTCGCCTTTACGGCATTGTTCGTCCGCAGGCCCATTCTGGCGGCGGTTCTCAACACGCTGCTGGTCGTCGCCGGCCTTGCCGCGCTGGTTGGTGTCGAAGTGCGCGAATTGCCGGATGTCGACCGGCCGATCATCAGCGTCAGGACCACCTATGACGGGGCGGCGCCGGAAACAATCGACCAGGAAGTGACGCAGACCATCGAAGGTGCGGTGGCACGTGTCAGCGGCGTCAAGTCCATCTCCTCCAATTCGCAATTCGGCACAAGCCGCGTGACGCTGGAATTCGGCGACAATGTCGATCTGGCTGTCGCCGCCAACGACGTGCGCGACGCCATCGGCCGCGTCACCAATCAGCTGCCTGACGATGCCGACGAACCGCAGATCATCAAGGCGGATTCCGACAGCCAGCCGATCATGCGTCTTGCCGTCACCTCGACCACGCTCAGCATGGAAGACCTGACCAAGCTGGTGGATGACGAAATCATCGACCGTCTGGCCGCCGTTGACGGCGTTGCCGATGTGGAGCTTTACGGCGATCAGGAAAAGGTTTTTCGCGTCGATCTCAATCAGGCGGCGCTGGCAAGCCGTGGTTTAACCGTCACCGATGTTTCCAACGCGCTGGCGAGCGCGGCCCTCGACGTGCCGGCGGGATCGCTGAAAAGCACGACGCAGGATATCGTCGTGCGCGCCACGGCCAGCCTGACGAAGCCCGAAGATTTTTCCAATCTTTTGATCAAGAACAATATTCGCCTCAGGGACGTCGCGACCGTCATGCTGGGGGCGGATGATGAATCCACCTCGCTGCGTTCCAATGGCGTGCAGGGCGTCGGTCTCGGCGTCATCCGCCAGGCGCAGTCGAACACGCTCAGTATTTCCACGGGCGTGAAGGCCGCTGTCGATGCCATGTCGGCCAACCTGCCTGATGGTACGCGTGTCGTCATCACCAGCGATGACGCCGTCTTCATCGAAGGCGCGCTGCACGAGGTTGAGCTGGCACTTGGACTCTCCGCGCTTATCGTCGTCGTGGTGCTTTACCTGTTCCTGCGCGACTGGCGCGCCACACTCATTCCGGCAATCACCATGCCGGTGGCGCTGATCGGCACCATTGTCGCGATCTATATGGTCGGCTTTTCGGTCAATATTCTGACGTTGCTCGCCATCGTTCTGGCGACCGGCCTGGTGGTTGATGACGCCATCGTGGTGCTTGAAAACATCGTGCGCCGCCGCACGGAAGGCATGGGGCCGCGGGCCGCTGCCGTTCTCGGCACGCAGGAAGTCTTCTTCGCGGTTATCGCAACGACGGCGACGCTTGCCGCCGTGTTCATTCCGCTTTCCTTCCTGCCGGGCCAGCTTGGCGGCCTGTTCCGCGAATTCGGCTTCGTGCTGGCCTTCGCGGTGGGCTTGTCCTCGATCGTGGCCTTGACGCTTTGCCCGATGCTGGCTTCGCGCATGCTGAAGGAGGGGCTGAAGGAACCGGCGGGACCGCTTGCCTGGTTCGGCAATGTCTTTGCCTCCACCTATAAGTCGACGCTTTCCGCCTGCCTCAACAATCCGCTGATCGTCATCGTCGTGGCGTTGATCTTCTCCGGCCTGTCGTGGATCGCCTTCGGCATGATCCAGAATGAGCTGACGCCGCGCGAGGACCGCGCCTCGATTATGATGCGGGTGACCGCGCCGCAGGGTGTCAGCCTTGAATATACCCGCGACCAGTTGCAGCGGATCGAGGAAAACCTGCAGCCGCTGCGCGACAGTGGCGAAATCCGCAATATCTACTCCATCACCGGCATGAACGGTTCGTCCAATACCGGCTTCATGGTGCTGACGCTCGCCCCCTGGGCAGACCGCGAGCGTACGCAGAACCAGATCGCCGCAGATGTCACTTCCGCCGCCAACAGGGTGCCCGCGCTGCGCGGCAATGCGATGCAGCCGAACAGCCTCAGAATTCGCGGCGCCGGCAACGGGTTGCAGATGGCGATGGTCGGCAGCAATTATGCGGCGCTGACGGCGGCGACGCAGAAATTGCTGCTTTCGATGGAGGAAAGCGGCCTGTTCGACACGCCGCGCTTCGACAATGAACCCAATCAGGCGCAGATCTCCGTCTCCATCGACCGCGAGCGTGCGTCGGATCTCGGGATCGACATTACCGGCCTGTCGCGCGCCATGCAGTCGTTGCTGGAAGGGCGCTCGATCGTCGACGTCTTCGTGGATGGCGATGCGATCCCCGTACGGCTGCTATCGTCTACCCGGCCGATCAACGATCCGACCGATCTTGAAAACGTCTTCCTGAAAACGGGCGACGGCAAGATCGTGCCGATGTCGGTCATTGCCACACTCAAGGAAAATGCGGTTGCCCCGCAGCTGAACCGCGAGCAGCAGCTTGCCTCCGTCGGCTTCACCGCCAACCTCAAGGATGGCGTTTCGCTTGGTGAGGCCCTTCAAAAGGTGAATGAGCTGTCACAATCGGTAATGCCGCCTGGCGCCCGCCTGCTGCCGCTCGGTGAAGCGGCGACGCTTGAGGAAAATTCGAGCGGCATGTTGCTGACCTTCGGTTTTGCCATCGCCATCATCTTCCTCGTGCTGGCTGCGCAGTTCGAAAGTGTGCTGAGTTCGGTCATCATCATGTCGACGGTGCCGCTCGGCCTTGCCTGCGCGGTCATCGCGCTGCTGGTCACCGGGTCCAGCCTCAACGTCTATAGCCAGATCGGCCTCGTGCTGCTTGTCGGTGTCATGGCCAAGAATGGCATCCTGATCGTCGAATTCGCCAATCACCTGCGGGATCAGGGCGCTACCGTGCGCGAAGCCATCGAGAAGGCCACCAGCATCCGTCTGCGCCCCGTCATGATGACGATGATCGCCACCATTCTCGGCGGTGTGCCATTGGTGCTGGCGCAAGGGGCGGGTGCGGAAGCCCGCATCGCGCTCGGTTGGGTCATCGTCGGCGGTCTCGGTTTTGCGACTCTGGTGACGCTTTACATCACCCCGGTCTCCTATCTGCTGATTGCCCGCTTCGCCAAACCGCAGGCGGATGAGGAAATCCGCCTCCACCGCGAACTGGAACTTGCCGCCCGCCGCAAGGCGCTGGAGGAGGACAAGCCGCTGCTTGCTGCGGAATAAAAAACGGTTGCCGCCAATTACCGTCCGGCGCAATTGCGATGCTGGACAAAGCGTTAACCTTACCCCATACCACCTGACGGAATTTCGTAACGGATCTGCTCCGTTACGGGCAGATGTTGCGGTGGAGATGGATGATGGCGCTGAAAGATGTGGTGGCGGGAAAGCGGAACGAAGAGGGTATCGCATCTGCGCTCGCGGTGTTGAAGCAGCAGCTTGGCGACAGGCTCCAGACCGGCAAGGCGTTTCGCGAGCAGCACGGCCACACCACCACCTATCTGACCCTGCAGGCGCCTGACGGCGTTGTCTTTGCCGAGAGCGCCGATGATGTGAAGGCCGTGGTGAAGGTCTGCGCGCAATATAAGGTGCCGGTCATTCCGTTCGGAACGGGGTCTTCGCTGGAAGGTCAGGTCAATGCGCCCAACGGTGGAATCTGCATCGATTTCAGCCGGATGAATCGCATCATTGAGGTGAATGCCGAAGATCTTGACGTGACGGTGGAGCCGGGCGTGACGCGCGAGGACCTGAATGTCTATCTGCGCGATACCGGCCTGTTTTTCCCGATCGATCCGGGTGCCAACGCCTCGATCGGCGGCATGGCCTCGACGCGTGCATCAGGCACCAATGCCGTGCGCTACGGCACGATGAAGGACAATGTTCTGGCCGTCACCGCCGTCGTCGCCAATGGCGAGGAAATCCGCACGGCACGCCGAGCGCGCAAATCGTCCGCCGGTTATGATCTGACGCGGCTTTTCGTCGGTGCGGAGGGGACGCTCGGCGTCATCACCTCGGTCACGCTGCGGCTGCAGGGCATTCCGGAAAAGATCGCCGGCGGGGTCTGCACCTTCGATAGCATCAAGGCAGCCTGCGACGCTGTCATCATGACGATCCAGATGGGCGTTCCGGTTGCCCGCATCGAATTGCTTGATGAGGTGCAGGTGCGCGCCTGCAACGCCTATTCCGGCCTGAACTACGCGGAGAAACCGACGCTGTTCGTGGAGTTCCACGGCACGGAGAAAACGGCGGCGCTGCAATCGCAGCAATTTGCTGAAATCGCGGCCGAATGCGGCAGCGTCGATTTCCGCTGGACGGGCGATGCTGCCGAGCGCAACAAGTTGTGGAAGGCAAGGCATGATGCCTATTGGGCGTCGCGGGCGCTTGCGCCGCATCTTGACGGGCTTTCCACCGATGTCTGCGTGCCGATTTCGCGCCTTGCAGATTGCGTGGTGGAAACGCAGCAGGATATTGCTGAAAACGGGTTTCTGGCGCCAATCGTCGGCCATGCGGGCGACGGGAATTTTCATGTCCTTATTCTGTTCGATGGCAAGGATGCCGAAAGCGTCGCGAAAACCGAGGCTTTTGTCGCCCGCCTCAACCGCCGGGCGATTGCCATGGACGGCACCTGCACCGGCGAACATGGCATCGGTCAAGGCAAGATGAGTTTTCTGGCCGAAGAAGCAGGAAATGCGCTGGATGTGATGCGTGCCATCAAAACGTCGCTCGATCCGGATAACATTTTCAATCCGGGCAAGTTGTTCCGGCTTGTCTGATCATTCTCACATTTGATTGGTACAAAAGGCTGCTTGCCGTTAAGGCAGAAAAGAATAGGTTTGCAGCGTTCGCGAAGGGAGATGCAGGTCAGTGCTCGGGCGTATTCTGGTTTTTCTGGGCGGACTGCTGGCCTTGGTGCTGTTTTCGGCGCTGCTCATTCCCTATTTCGTCGACTGGACGGATTTCCGTCGCGATTTTGAAGATCAGGCGAGCCGCATTCTGGGCAAGAAGGTGGTGGTGCACGGCCGGGTCGAGGCGCGTATCCTGCCTTTCCCTTCGGTAACGCTGCATGATGTGCGCGCCGGAACGGATGCGGATGGTTCGCCGCTCATCCAGGTCGCGCGTTTTTCCATGGATGCCGAGTTAGCACCTTTCCTTTCCGGCGAGGCGCGCATCTTCGACATGCGCATAGAGGAGCCCAAGGCCAAGATCAGGCTTTTGAAGGACGGCACGCTGGACTGGATGCGTGGCAGCCGGGCGGAAATTCCCGCCCGCACCGTGGTTCTGGAAAGCGTGCAGATCGAAGGCGGACAGATCGAATTCATCGATGAGCAATCCGGTCGCAACCGTGTCGTGACCGGCCTTAACGCCGACATGTCCGCCAATTCGCTGGCCGGGCCGTGGAAGGCGGAAGGGCGTGCTGCCGTTGATGGACATCCGGGCTCTTTCTCCCTCTCCAGCAGCGAACCCGATTATGCCGCTGGCCGCATGGGGCTCAGGGTGCGGGTTGTGCCGGATGAACATCCGGTCGAGGTCGATCTGGACGGCGCGATTGCTGCAACGGCCGGGAAGCCTGCCTATAGCGGTTCCTTCGCTTTCAGCTTCCGGGAAGACGAAAAGCAGAAACAGGCCGGACAGTCGCTGTTTTCCTCGCCGCGTACACGCGGCAGTTTCGAGCTGACCAATGAAAGCGTGCGCATATCGAGCTACCGCATGGAACTCGGCGGCAGCGAAAACCCTTACGTCGTGACCGGCGAGGCGACGCTGGATACCGGTGCGAAGCCGGAATTCCTGCTGACGGCGGATGGCCAGCAGATCGATGTTGCCCGCTTTGCGCCACCCGTCGTACAAACGGGCAAGACCTCGCGCCAGCCCACCGCCTCCGTGCGCCAGCGCATCGAGGCCTTTGCGGCCATGGTGGCGCGCATTCCCGTGCCACAGGTGCCGGGCAAGGCCAGCATCAGCCTTCCCGCGCTGGTTTCCGACGATACGACCATCCGTGACATCAGGCTGGATGTGCGCCCTGATGGCAGCGGCTGGCAGGTGGTGAATGCGGTTGCGACGCTGCCCGGCAGGACGCAGCTGGAAGCCAAGGGCTCGCTGACACTGCTTGGTGGCCCGGCCTTCAACGGCAATCTGCTTCTCGCCTCCAACCAGCCGTCGGGGCTTGCCAACTGGCTTTCCGGTTCCGTCGATCCGGCGATCCGGCAGCTGAATGCGGCCGGTTTTTCCGCCGATGTCTCGCTGACGACGCTCAACCAGCGTTTCAACAATCTCGAGCTTGCCATCGGCGACGCTTCGCTGAAGGGCGAACTGGAGCGGCGCTCGGATGGCAAGACTTCCAATCTCTCCATCGATCTTGCCGGCAATGAAATCGATCTCGATGCGCTGAAGGCGCTCGGTAGTCTGGCGCTGGGCGATCAGGTCGGAAGCTCGGTTCTCGATCATCGCATCGACGCCAAGTTC
This sequence comes from Agrobacterium sp. SUL3, assembly GCF_001263295.1. Taxonomy (NCBI): domain Bacteria; kingdom Pseudomonadati; phylum Pseudomonadota; class Alphaproteobacteria; order Hyphomicrobiales; family Rhizobiaceae; genus Agrobacterium; species Agrobacterium sp. SUL3. The sequence continues at coordinate 145,784 of NZ_KQ414499.1, read as the reverse complement.
AAGGCCGACCGGTTCAACATGGCCGGCGTGACCGCAAATCATGTCGAGACCGCCTTCACCATGGCCGGTGGTGTTCTGACGCTTGAAAACATGACGGCCGGCGATATTGCCGGCGCTGAGGTCAAGGCCAGAGGGCAGTTGCAGGGTTCGTTGCTGAAATATGCGGGCAAGGGCACGGTAAACCTGCATGCTCCGGATATGCAGCCGTTCTTTACAATGCTGCAGCAGAAATTGCCCAACCACCCCTTCCTCAGCCGTCTGGCCGCCAGCGCGCCCTGGTACGCCAATTCCGATCTTGCCGTAGATGTTTCGGTGAACAGTGAAAATGGCGGGGCCAATGTGGCCGTATCAGGCACCGTCAACGGCAGCCGCCTGTCGGCCGTTGCCAAGATGCCGGATTTCCTGTCGATCACCGATGATACGGCGATGTCGCTGGAAGCGGTGTTGAAAAACCAGTCGACAGCCATCCTGTTCGGGCAGGCGGGGCTTGATCCGCTGCCGTTCGATGCGGATGGCGAGGGGCTTCTTTCCGTCAAGCTCAATGGCACGCTCGGTTCGCCGGCCCAGACCGATATCCGCTTCTCAACGGAGCGTACGCATTTTTCGATGAGCGGCTCCTTTGCCGTTGCTGCCGCCAATTTCGGTGAGGGCAGCGCGGATGTGGCGCTCGAGAGTGCTGATATCGAGCCATATCTCATCATGAATGCGGTAGGGTTGCCGCAACTCGGCGGCGGCATGGCTGTGAAGGCCAATGCGAAAGTGGCGGTCGATGCGCAGAAGATCGCTTTTTCCTCGGTTGGCGGGCAGGTGGGTGGCAATCCCTTCTCCGGCAATCTCGCGGTTCAGCGCGCCGCGCCTTATCCCGTCAGCGGTGATCTGTCGGTCAGGACCGCCGATCTCGCCTGGCTGGGGGATGCGATCTACGGCCCGGTGATTGACCCGGAAAATGGCGCGCTCAACGCCAAGCCTTTGGCCATGGCGGCTTTCCCACAGCTCAAGGCCTCACTGTCGCTGAAGGCGGAAAACTTCGAAGCGGGTCCCTTCGGCACGATCACGGGTCTGGCGGCCAAGGTGACGCATGATTCGGGCAGTCTTTCGCTCGATGAGGTCACGGGCGGCTTCATGGGCGGCAAATTGACGGGCCGGCTTGCCATGTCCACGGGTGAAGGGGCGGGGATTTTCCGCACCAAGATCGCGGTGGCCGATGCCAATCCGGAGCCTATCCTGTGGGCGAACGCCAATGGGCCTGTGGCGACCGGCCGAATTGCCATCGACCTGACGGCTGAATCGACGGGCAAGAGTGTCGGCGAAATTCTGAAATCGGCGGGTGGTTCAGGTGAAATCCGTGCCGGCGGCCTGGTGCTGAAGGGGCTCAATCCCGCCGCGCTGCCGCCGATCCTTCAGGCGGCGGATGGTTTGCAGCAGCCTATCGATGCGCCCAAAGTTCGGCCGCTGGTGGACCAGAACCTGTGGCAGGGTGAAATCGGGCTTGGCGATGTGGCCCTGCCGTTCTCGCTGAATGGTGGTGCGCTTCATTTCCAGAATCTGCGCGCCGGGATCGATCCGGTGACGCTTGCCGGTGATGCGACGGTGGATATTGCCGCATCGACCTTGAATGGTGATCTCGATCTTCTCTTTAATCCCGGCACCGAAGCGGTTGCCGGAGCTGAGCCGTCTCTACGCCTGAATTATAATGGCCCGCTGGCGGCACCGGCTTTGACGATCGATGTTTCGACACTCAGCAATTACCTGTCGCTCAGGGCTTTCGAAAAGGAGCGCCGTCGGGTGGAGGCCATGCAGGCCAGCGTTCTTGAAAAGCAGCGCCTGCGCCGCGAAGTGGCGCTTTACCGCTCCCAGGCGGCTGAGCGGCAGGCTGAAAAGGAACGGGCAGAAGCGGAAGCCAAAGCGAAGGCGGAAGAGGAGGCGCGGCTGAAGGCTGCGGCCGAGGAGCGTCTTCGCCAGGAGAAAGAACAGCAGGAGCGGTTGCTGCAGCAACAGCAGCAACCCGTGCCCGAGCGGCAATCGGCGCCGATTCTGGTCGTGCCACCGACGGAAAATGCGATCCGCGACCTGGCGCCGGAAAACGCGCCGGCCAATCCATAGCTTGTTTGAAAAGTGGAGGTGGATCGCCTTCAGATTTGCAGGATGTGGAGGCTGGCACCCTAAAACGGGTTCATTCCCTTTCCCGGGATCTATGGCCATCGTCGCGCCCGGTTGCGAAACTTCGGGTCAAGTCAGAGGAGGGGTGTCTGGTAACGGCTGGTGACATCGTCTCAGGACAAATGTTGGTGCGGTCTGGATACCCGTGTTTTTGGCGGTCTTTCCAGAGTTATCCGGCAGCCGATTAAATCCAGCTCTCTCGTTCGCCGAAGGGCGTGTCGGCATCGAAGTTTTTCGTGCCAATCCTGCTGCTCTCTCCCGACAGGCTGGGCTTATCCGCGCTGTCGCCTGAAGCTGCCGATTTGTCAGCGCTGTTTTCGAGAGCCTCAAGCTGAGCCTTGAGCGAGGCGATGGCGCTCTTCAGTTCCTCCTGGGCTTTCGCTTCGGTGGTCTGGGCCAGCTCCGACTGTTTTTCGGCAATCTGCGATTTCAGCTCGGAAACGCTTGAAGAGGAGGTGGATGAAGAAGAAAGGACGGAAACAGCAATGCTTGTTCCCGAAACGGCAGAAACCATGGGTCGCCTCGTGGCGGATGTGTGGATTGGAAAGTTATGAAACAAAGACTGAAAACAAGGCTACGCAATACGGGAATGCCTTGCAGCGCAGATTAGGCTGCTAATGTTTAATGAATGCTTTCGCGACGTTACGAGTTTTTCGGCCCGAATGTTTGTAGTCTGTGGGCCGGCATATCAGGGCGGCGCCCATGTCGTTGGCTGGACGGAAAGATTATCTGGTCTTCAGCCAGTTCAGCACATAAACGCGCAAAGACGAGGACAGGTTGCTGTCGACGGGCCGGTTATCATCAATTTCCGCAAGCAGGGCAGCGAAGCTGATCTTGCGCTTTTCGGCAATCGTCTTCAGTTCTTCCCAGAAGGCATCTTCAAGTGAAATGCTGGTGCGGTGGCCGTGTAATGTTGCTGAGTGCTTGCGGATCATCAGATCGGCCTCCGGCTGGAAATCTGAATCATGTTTCGCCGGCAAGCCTCTGTTTTGCGATTGATTTCCGATTTTGCGGGGAGTTGGCTGCGGCAGGTCCGATCGTCAGTCCCTGTCGGCCCCGCCATCACCCTTTTCGAGCCGCCCTTGATCGAGCGCCTTTTCAGCTTTCTCATTGAGGGCCGATGTCAGATTTTTTTCGGTCTTGCTGCGGCCGAAGGACAGGCGGTTCTGTTCCGCCTGTTTTTCCTTTTCGTTGCGGGCTTTCTGCTTCCGAAACTGACGCAGATTGACGATATCGGCGGCCATGCGGATATGTCTCCTTGGGTTTCGGGTGGCGGAAGAAAGGCCGTTATTGCTTCTTGCGGAAGGCATCCAGCGAAACGACGGAGCCTTCCTTCTTTTCCTCGCCGGCCTTGGGGGCGTCGGAGGTGGAAGCGGGCTTTGCCTCGTTGGAAACGGGATAGGCGGTGATTTCGGCCTCTTCCATCTCTTCTTCATCGGCCAGGGGCACGTCGAACTCAAGTTCGAAATTGACGGAAGGATCGTAGAAACCGCGAATGGCGTTATAAGGGATAACCAGCTTTTCAGGCGTATCGGAGAAGGACAGACCGATTTCGAAGCCGGTTTCCGTTACCTTCATATCCCAGAACTGGTGCTGGATAACGATGGTCATCTGCTCGGCATATTTCGACTTGAGGTGCTGGGAAATCCGCACGCCCGGCGCGCCGGTCAGGAATGTGATGAAGAAATGATGGTCGCCGGGCAGGCGGCCGGTTGCGGCCACTTCACCCAAAACCTTACGAATAACGCCGCGAAGGGCATCCTGTGCGAGAATGTCGTAACGGATATGATCCTGCCCCATGCGGTCCTGTCTTTCCCTTATTCGAACGTCTTTTAATGCGCTGCGCGTCTTGCGCGCCAAGGACGCTGTAACACTTTGAATCTTTGCGCAATCCTGAACCGGAGATCGAACTCGATCCAGACGGCTGCGCGTTACCCAAGTATACGCAATGTCCCGAACGGCAGCAACGGAAAAGCCGATGCCGTTCGCAAGTCAGCTATCATATAACCAATTCAGGCAAAATGGAGAAGGTGGAGGTTTCTGTTGCCAGGTACCTCCGAACCCCGCCTTACGGGGCTAACCGTAAGGACTTAGAGCGGAATTCCCGCACCGCCATTAGGCAGCGAGAGCGTATTCCTTAGCGTTGTTGTCGTTTGCAACTACACTTGTGACCCGATAACGGCGGTATCATGCCGAGCAAAAGTTCGATCTTTACGCCCTTGTCGATCCTATTTCGCCCCCATCAAAAGCCGGCCTTCCCTTAAAAGAAGTCCGCCGGTTTTTGGTGGAGGCGCCGGGTACCGCCCCCGGGTCCAATAGGTTTATTACACCGACCGTTTATCGCCATAGCCGGGTTGCCCCGGCAAAGCTCATATAGGCGTTTCGCCCGGCGGAGAAAAGGGGGGCTATGACAATTCCATGAAAAGGTTTCGTGTTTGACGTTGACAATTTAGACAATTCTTGACGACGAGAGATTGCTGTCACATTCTCCGTGCAACCGGTCACCAGAAGCAACGTGGCGCCGGGGACACACGAAGGAGTTGATATGACCGACTATCTCGCAGATGTGAAGAAATACGATGCGGCAGCCGACGAAGCCATCGTTGGCAAAATCGTCAAGCATCTCGGCATTGCGTTGCGCAACCGGGATTCATCGCTGGTGTCCGCTTCCGATCCGGAAGAGCTTGCGCGCGTCAAGGCAAGCTGGTGCGGCAAGAAGCTCGGCGTGACCGACGATAGCGCCGACAAGGCGATCGACGCCACTGCGAAAGCCATGGCTGCGGACCGCTCCAAGTCGCGCGTGACCTTCTATTATCTGGTGGCCAAGGAACTGGGCAAACTCCAGTCGCTTTGATTTGAGGCGGGGATAAGCCCGCATTAGGTGATTGGTTCTGCCGCCCTGTGCTATTATATTCTCCTGATATCAGGGAATCGGCGGCAGAACGCATGAAACAATATCTCGATCTTCTCCGGCATGTGATGGAAACCGGCTCCGACCGTGGAGACCGCACCGGCACCGGCACGCGCTCGGTCTTCGGTTACCAGATGCGTTTCGATCTTTCGCAAGGCTTTCCGGTCCTCACCACCAAGAAGCTGCATCTGCGCTCCATCATCCACGAACTGCTGTGGTTCCTGAAGGGCGACACCAATATCGCCTATCTCAAGGAGAATGGCGTTTCCATCTGGGATGAGTGGGCCGATGAAAATGGTGATCTCGGCCCCGTCTATGGTGCGCAATGGCGCTCGTGGCCGGCACCGGATGGCCGTCATATCGACCAGATCGCGCTTTTGATCGAGGCGCTGAAAACCAATCCCAATTCCCGCCGCCACATCGTTTCAGCCTGGAACCCGGCGCTGGTGGACGAAATGGCGCTGCCGCCCTGCCATTGCCTGTTCCAGTTCTATGTTTCGGATGGCAAATTGTCCTGCCAGCTTTATCAGCGCTCGGCCGATATCTTCCTCGGCGTGCCGTTCAACATTGCATCCTATGCGCTGCTGACGCTGATGGTGGCGCAGGTCGTAGGTCTGAAACCGGGCGATTTTGTCCATACACTCGGTGACGCACATATCTACGCCAATCATTTCGAACAGGCACGGCTGCAGATGACGCGCACCCCGAAGGCCCTGCCGACGATGCGTCTCAACCCTGATGTGAAGGACCTTTTCGGCTTTAAGTTCGAAGACTTTACGCTTGAGAATTACGAGGCCGATTCAAGCATCAAGGCACCGATCGCGGTATGAGCGAGGCGCGTGTCACCATCATCGTTGCAGTGTCGGAAAACGGCGTCATCGGCCGTGATCTCGACATGCCGTGGAAGCTCTCCACCGATCTCAAGCGCTTCAAGGCGATGACGATGGGCAAGCCGCTCATCATGGGCCGCAAGACGTTTTTGTCTGTCGGCGAGCGCCCCTTGCCGGGCCGCCCGCATATCATCGTCAGCCGCAATGCCGATTACAGGCCGGATGGGGTGGATGTCGTCTCGTCGCTGGAAGAGGCTTTGAAGCTTGCCAAAGACAAGGCCGCGGAACTGGGCGTGGATGAGGTTTTTGTGGCCGGCGGCGGGGAAATTTACCGTCAGGCGATGCCGTTTGCCGATCAACTTTCCGTCACCCATGTGGCGGTAAAGCTTGATGGCGACACTTTTTTTCCGGATATCGATCCTGACATCTTTGAAAAAATCGACGAGAATGCCGTTCCCGCAGGGGAAAGGGACAATTATCCGGTTCTGTTCACCACTTATTTGCGAAGAGCCGCGTCAAAGTGAACTATTTACCGCGATTGGGTATTTAGTTACCACCTCTGCGTTGAAACGGACGCTTCTCCTTCTTATAACGGGTCGATATTCCCGCCGCACGCGAGCAATCGCTTTCGAACGGAACCGGGAGAGGCTTTTATAAAGAGGTATTGATGCCCTGGAGCAATCAGAATGGCGGCGGCGGCCCTTGGGGCGGCGGCGGTGGAGGAAACAACCAGGGTGGCGGTGGCGGCCCGTGGGGACAGGGGCCTAACCGGCCTCGCGGCGGCGGTGGCGGCAACAATGGCGGCCCACCTGATCTGGAAGAGATCATCCGGCGCAGTCAGGACCGTTTCAAGAATGTCCTGCCGGGTGGCTTCAACGGTGGCGCGGTTGCGATTCTCGTTCTTGTCGTCCTCGTTTTCCTCGGCATCCAGTCCATCTATACCGTCCAGCCGGATGAGCGTGGCGTTGAGCTGCGTTTCGGACGTCCCAAGGACGAAATCTCGATGCCCGGCCTGCATTTCCATCTGTGGCCGATCGAGACGGTTGAGATCGTCAAGGTTACGGAACAGCAGCAGAATATCGGCTCGCGCGCCTCGTCGTCCTCATCGAGCGGCGTGATGCTGACCGGCGACCAGAACATCGTCAACGTGCAGTTCTCGGTGCTCTATACGGTCTCTGATCCGAAATCCTATCTCTTCAACGTCGACAGCCCGGCCGAGACGCTGCAGCAGGTTTCCGAAAGCGCCATGCGCGAAGTGGTCGGCCGTCGTCCGGCGCAGGATATTTTCCGCGATAACCGTCAGGCCATTGCGGGCGATGTACGCAGCATCATCCAGTCCACCATGGACGGTTACGGCGCCGGCATTTCCATCAATGCGGTCGCCATCGAAGATGCGGCGCCGCCGCGCGAAGTGGCCGATGCCTTTGATGAAGTGCAGCGCGCCGAGCAGGATGAAGATCGCTTCGTTCAGGAAGCCAACCAGTATGCCAACCAGAAATTGGGTGCGGCACGCGGTCAGGCGGCACAGATCGTTGAAGAGGCGAACGCTTACAAGTCGCGTGTCGTCAACGAGGCCGAGGGTGAGGCGCAGCGCTTCATCTCCATCTATGATCAGTATCGCACAGCACCTGATGTGACCCGCCAGCGCATGTTCCTTGAAACCATGGAACAGGTCCTGAAGGGCTCCAACAAGGTCATCATCGACGAAAAGCAGGGCGTGGTGCCTTATCTGCCTCTGAACGAGATCATGCGCGGCAATACAGGCGCAGCACAGCAGGGAGGCAACTGATATGGGTAACCGTCTTACTGCCATTCTCGTCGGTCTCGCCGCCGTGCTTTTCCTTGGCTATTCATCGATCTTCGTCGTCAACGAGCGCCAGCAGGCAATCGTCGTGCGCTTCGGTCAGATCCAGGATGTAAAAACCGCGCCGGGCCTCTATTTCAAGCTGCCCTTCGCGTTCATGGATGCCGACCGGGTGCAATATGTCGAGAACCGGGCGTTGCGCTTCGATCACGACAATATCCGTGTTCAGGTTTCGGGCGGCAAGTTCTATGAAGTAGACGCCTTCGTCGTCTATCGCATCACGGATGCACGCCGGTTCCGCCAGACGGTCTCGGGTGACCAGATGTCGGCCGAATCGCGTCTTCGCACCCGTCTCGACGCATCTTTGCGCCGGGTCTACGGTCTTCGCGGCTTTGAATCGGCACTTTCTGATGCACGCGCATCGATGATGCAGGAAGTGCGTGACGATCTGCGCCCTGATGCGGAATCGCTCGGCATCAGCATCGTGGATGTCCGCATCCGCCGTACCGATCTGACGCAGGAAGTGTCGCAGCAGACCTTCGAGCGCATGAAGTCGGAACGTCTGGCTGAAGCTGAACTCATCCGCGCCCGCGGTAATGAAGAAGCCCAGCGCCGCCGCGCTATCGCCGACCGTCAGGTCGTCGAGTTCGAGTCCGATGCGCGTCGTCAGTCTGAAGTACTGCGCGGTGAAGGTGATGCCAACCGTAACCGCATATTCGGCGAAGCTTTCCAGCGCGATCCGAACTTCTTCGAGTTCTATCGCTCCATGGCGGCCTATTCCAATTCGCTGAACGGCACCGGTACGACGCTGGTCCTGTCCCCGGACTCGACCTTCTTCCGTTACTTCAACGACATCAACGGTGCTCCGTCTGCGGCTCCGGCCGCACCCGCAGCGCCCGCGCCGGCGAACTGATATCGGATCAAAAGAGTTTGAAAGGGCCGGTTTTACCGGCCCTTTCTTTTTGACAGGCCCCGCACGACGTCATCCTCAGGCACGAGCCGAGGATGACGGAGGAGAGGGCCGAGCAGCCGTTGTTGCTAATTTGAGGACTGGTTTTGGCCGGCCCTTTCTTTTCACTCCCGTTTCGTGCCAATGCTGTGGGCAGGGGCAAGGCATCAACTGCCTGTTCACGAAAAGGTATTTTTACACTTCATCATTCCGCCTTATGCTTTGTCGATATATGCAAGGCGAGACTATCTGAAACGCGAGGACGCTTATGGCCGTGACCCTTCTTTCGCCTTTTCGCAACAGCATTGCCGCAGTCGCGGGCATCGCGCTTGTGGCGGGTAGCCTTTCGGCACCGGTTGCTGCGAGAGCGCAGAGCCATGGGCCGGAATCGGTGGCCGATCTTGCCGAGCCGCTTCTGGATGCGGTGGTGAATATTTCGACGTCGCAGAACGTCAAGACCGAGGGCAAGGGACCTGTTCCGCCAAAGCTCCCGGAGGGGTCGCCCTTCCAGGAATTCTTCAAGGATTATTTCGACAGCCAGAAGCCGGAGGGCGGTGAAAAGGTCAATTCACTGGGTTCCGGTTTCGTCATTGATCCCGCCGGTTATGTCGTCACCAACAACCACGTCATCGAGGGTGCTGATGCCATCGAGGTGATTTTCCCGAATGGCTCGAAGCTAAAGGCAACGCTTGTTGGCACCGATACCAAGACCGACCTTTCGGTCTTGAAGGTAGAGCCGAAAACGCCGCTGAAGGCCGTCAAGTTCGGCGATTCGCGCAGCATGCGCATCGGCGACTGGGTAATGGCCATCGGCAACCCCTTCGGCCTTGGCGGTTCGCTGACTGTCGGCGTCATTTCCGCGCGTGGCCGCAATATCAATGCCGGCCCCTATGACAATTTCATCCAGACGGATGCGGCGATCAACAAGGGCAATTCGGGTGGTCCGCTCTTCAACATGAAGGGCGAGGTGATCGGCATCAACACCGCGATCATTTCCCCGAGTGGTGGTTCGATCGGTATCGGTTTCGCCGTTCCGACGGAACTTGCGCAGAATATCGTCCAGCAGCTGATCGAATTCGGCGAGACCCGTCGCGGCTGGCTCGGCGTTCGCGTTCAGCCCGTCACGGATGATGTGGCGGCAAGCCTTGGCATGGAAAGTGCCAAGGGTGCGCTTATCTCCGGCGTCGCCAAGGGCGGCCCGGTAGAGAACGGCCCTATCCAGGCCGGCGATGTCGTGCTGAAATTCGACGGCAAGGACATTCATGAAATGCGTGATCTCTTGCGGATCGTGGCGGAAAGCCCGGTTGGCAAGGAAGTCGATGTGGTGATCCTGCGCGACGGCAAGGAGGAGACCGTCAAGGTCAAGCTCGGCCAGTTGCAGGATACGACCGAAGAAAAGGCCGCGACCGAAGACCCGCAGGCCGAAGATGGCGATGGCGGCGTGGTTGCGCCTGATGATGATGGCGGCACCGACGATCAGGCGCAGGACCAGACGCCGGAAGTGCGTGAAGCGCCGCAGAGCGTGCTTGGCATGAACCTGGTCGTCCTCAGCAATGAGCTGCGCACGGAAAAGGGCATTGCCGAAAGCGTTGAAGGTGTGCTGGTCGCAAGCGTCGATACGGGTTCGCCGGCCGAACAGAAGGGCATGAAACCGGGCGACATCATCGTCGAAGTCGGGCAGGACTTCATGGAAGTTCCCGGTGACGTGCTGGTGCGGATCAACGGCCTGAAATCCGAAGGCCGCAAGAATGCGCATATGATGGTTGCAGATGCGCAGGGCAATCTGCGCGTGGTGGCGCTGCCGCTGGAGTAAAGCGCTTTCCACCGGTTCGGCAGGAATCGGGTGGTTGTGGTCCCGGCCTCTCTCTAATCCTTGGTCTCCATCAACGGAGGTCAAGGATATGAAATTACTCGAAAACAAGGTTGCCATCATCACTGGAGCGTCATCCGGCATCGGCCGGGCGACGGCGAGGCTGTTTGCCTCGCAAGGGGCAGCCGTCGTCATCAATGCGCGGGGTGCTGCTGCGCTGGAAGAGGTTGCCGCCGGGATTCGCGAGACCGGCGGCCGTGTCCATGCCGTTGTTGGCGATGTCAATCTTGAGGAAACCCATTCCCGGCTGGCGGATGCGGCCGTGAGCATTTTCGGCGGTCTCGATATCGCCGTCAACAATGCAGGCGCGGTCGGAGCCATGAAGCCGCTGGCGGAGATTTCCGCCGAGGAATGGGATTACGTGCTCACAGCCAATCTCACTTCCGCATATCTTGGGGCGCGTCACCAGATTCCGTTGATGCTGAAGCGGGGCGGTGGCTCGATCGTCTTTATCTCCAGCTTCGTTGGCACCAGTGCCGGCATACCGGGCATGACGGCCTATGGTGCGTCGAAGGCGGCGCTGATGGGGCTGGTGAAAGGCATTACCGCAGATTATGCCGTGCAGGGCATTCGCGCCAATGGGCTGCTTCCCGGCGGGGTCGACACACCCATGGCCGGAGATGCGGCCCAGAAGGAATGGGCTGCAGGCCTGCATGCGATGAAACGCATCGCCGAGCCGGAAGAACTGGCGCAGGCCGCACTTTTCCTGGCAAGCCCGATGTCGAGTTTTGTCGCCGGGGCGGCGCTGTTTGCCGATGGCGGCAATGCCGCGGTGAAGTAAAGTTCGAGGCTGGCGGGGAGGGCGTTATTGCGACTGCCGTTCCCGCCATTCCGCCAGCGTCAGCGCATAGGTCACATGCGGACGCAGATGCGGATGGGTGTCATCAGGCACGCGTGGATGATCGAAATCGCGTGACGGGTCACGCTTCAGGCCGATGCGCTCCATCACGCGGGTCGAGCGGTGATTGTCGTGGACGGCGAAGGAGACAATTTCCGGCGTCTCCTTTTCATCAAAGGCCATGACGAGCAGCGATTGTGCGGCTTCGGTGACATAACCGTGGCCCCAGTAACGGGTGGCCAGCCGCCAGCCGATCTCCATGGTACCAATCGGGAAGGGCGGATCGAGGTTCATGACGGGCGATATGCCGCAGAAACCCATGACTTCGCCGGTTTCGCGCAGCTCCATGGCGTAGAAGCCATAACCGCTGCCACGGATCATGCCGTTGATTGTTTCCAGAACCGCATCCGCTTCCGCATGGCTGCGGCGGAAGGGGAAGAACTCCATGACCTTTTCGTCGGCATTGATTTCCCGGAACAGGTCGCGGTCGCTCTCCTTCCACTCGCGCAGAATGAGCCTTGGTGTTTCGCGGATGATCATGGAGTGACAAAATCCGTCTTGCGGTAGCCCTGAATGTAAAGCAGCGCGGTGAGATCGCCGTGGTCGATGCGCATCTGCGCTTCAGCCGCGACGGCGGGCTTGGCGTGCAGGGCAACACCTGCGCCGGCCAGATGCAGCATGCCGAGATCGTTCGCGCCATCGCCGACCGCCATTGCCTCTTCCGGCGAGATGCCGAGCTTTGCGGCAATGTCATTCAGTGCGTCCACCTTGGCCTGTTTGCCGAGGATGGGTTCGGCAACGGTGCCGTCAAGCTCGCCATTGGCTTCGCCGAGCAGATTGGCGCGGTTCTCATCGAAACCGAGCATGGCCGCGACCCGGCCGGTGAAGACCGTGAAGCCACCGGAAACGAGGGCAGTGTAGTAGCCCTTCGCCTTCATGGTGGCGATCAGTTCCTTGCCGCCTGATGTCAGCGTGATGCGCTTTTCGATGACGTCGTCGATCACCGAGACCGGCAAGCCCTTCAGCAGCGCCACGCGTTCGCGGAGTGCCGGCTCAAAAGCGATCTCGCCATTCATGGCGCGGGCGGTGATGGTGGAAACCTTGTCCTTGAGGCCGACTTCGGCGGCCAGCTCGTCGATGCATTCCTGGCCGATCATGGTCGAATCCATATCGGCGATCAGAAGTTTCTTGCGGCGCTGGTCCTGCTCCTGGATGACGATATCGATTGGCTGGCCAGCGAGCGCGCCGGCAATCGCGTTGCGGGCCTCTTCGGCATTGGTGCCGGAAGGCAAAGCGATATCGCAGGCGACACCATCCGCCAGCCAGTAAAGACCTGACGCATTGACGGCCTTAGCGGCGGTTTCGCCGAGGGCCGGTGTCAGAACAGGATTTGACGGATTGGCGATAAGCGTGGCAACGAGAGCCATGATGAAAAACCTTGATGAGAATTTTGATGCGATCCTGATAACCGGCCCGACGGCAAGCGGCAAGTCTGCGCTTGCGCTTCGTCTCGCGCGGGAGCGGAATGGCGTCGTCATCAATGCCGACAGCATGCAGGTTTATGACACGCTGCGGGTGCTGACCGCCCGGCCTTCAAAAGAAGAAATGCAGGGCGTGCCGCATCTGCTTTACGGCCATGTGCCGGCAAGCAGCCTCTATTCCACGGGTGAATGGCTGCGGGATATTTCCGTCCTGCTTTCGGATCTGCGTGGGCAGGCGCGTTTTCCCGTCATCGTCGGCGGCACGGGGCTTTATTTCAAGGCGCTGACCGGGGGATTGTCGGACATGCCTGCCATCCCGGAGGAAATCCGCGACAGGCTGCGCGGTCGGCTGATTGAAGAAGGGCCGGCGGTTCTCCACACGGAATTGTCGCGACGCGATCCCGTGATGGCTGAGGGCCTGCAGCCGGGAGACGGCCAGCGTATCGTCCGGGCGCTGGAAGTGATCGAGGCGACCGGAAAATCGATCCGGGATTACCAGAAGGCCAGCGGCCCGGTGATCGTCGATCCTGACCGGGCGCAGAAATTCGTCGTCTTGCCCGACAGGCCGGTGCTGCATGACCGCATTAACCGGCGTTTCGAGGCCATGATGGAAAGCGGCGCGGTGGAGGAGGTGGAGGCGCTTCTGGCTCTCAAGCTTGCGCCCGACGCGACGGCGATGAAGGCGATCGGCGTTTCTCAGATCGCCGATATGCTGGCCGGGCGCATGAGCGAAGCGGAGGTGATCGAAAAATCGGCCGCTGCGACCCGCCAATATGCCAAACGGCAGATGACCTGGTTCCGCAACCAGATGGGGGAGGACTGGACTCGCATCCAGCCCTGAAGGCTGGCGTCAATCCTTGCGATAAAGACTGCCGAGTGGCTTTTTCAGGAGGCTCTCGCGCAGCGACGGGCGCGTATCGGCCGGCGGGGGACCACTTTGCGTCTGCATCTGGAAACCGGCTCGGCGCAAGTCGTTGACGGCACCAGAGGCGCTGTCCATCCTCTCCGGGTTTTGTGGCGGTGGCGATGTGCGTCCGGGCAACATGTCCGGGCGGTAAGGCTCATAGCCCTCCGTTGCGGGTGTTCCCAATTCTCGCTTCCAGCGATCGATGTCGTCTGCTTCTCCGGGCACCACCGGCGATTCCGGCAGATCGGAAAATGCCGCTTCGACGCTTTGCTGGAAGCCGGTGATGACTGGCCTCGCTGTGGCCCGCATGCGGGTAACAATACTGTTGAGGTCGACGGTATCGGGTGTTTCGTGGGGCGCGTGGCTGACCGTGCCGCTCGCCTTCGGCAATTTGATTGCCGGCACACGGTCGAAGCGCATGCGCATCGGCACACCCACCGCCTCGCCGAAGGCGATGGCTTCACCATTGCCGATGGAAGAAAGAAAGCTGGTGGTGGAGGCCGAGGCGTTGGGTACGGCCGACAGAATGATCTTCTGGTCGATCTCGTTTGACAGCCGCATGGCGAAAACGGTCGAGCATTGCGACAGGATGGTCTGATCCAGCTCGCTTGGCCGCTGGCTGATGACGCCGAGCGAAATGCCGTATTTGCGGCCTTCCTTGGCGATCTGGGCGATCGACTGTCGGGTCGGGAAAAAGCCGCGCTCGGGGTCAGCCGGAACATAACGGTGGGCTTCTTCACAAACCACAAGCATATGCAGCGACCCGCGCGCCAGCACCGCCAGCTCGAACGACATGCGGCAGAGAACGGAGACCACCGAGTTCACCACCTCGGAGGGAATGCCCGAGAGCTGGAACACTGAAATCGGCTTGCCTTCGCCGGGAATACGGAAAATATGCGCCACCGTCTCCAGAATGGTGTCGCTGATCGTATTGCTGGAGAACATGAAGTTGTGGCGCGGATCGTTGATGGCTGAGAGGATGCGGCCTTTCAGGGAGCGGAGCGCCGGCTTTTCGCCGCGCCCTTCCAGCCGTCCGATACGCTCATCGATAGAAGCCAGCAGATCGGCCATGCGATAGGGCACCGGCGAATCCGGTGTGATCGCGCTCTTGTCGGAGGTGCGGCGGACGGCGGAACCATCCGTACCGCGAAATGCCTTTTTTGCCTCGGGTATGACTTCACGCAGAACGTCCATCTCTTCCGGCACAGGCTTGCGGCCACGGAAAACCACTTCCGCGAATTCCTCAAGGCGCATCAGCCAGAAGGGAAGGTCGAGCGTATCGGTATCGATGACAACCGAATGATCGGGAAAAGCGGCTGCAAATTCGTTGTGCGGATCGAGAATGAGGACGCGCAGTTTCGGGTCCGTCGCGATCGCCTTGTTCAAGAGCAGTGAAACCGCAGTCGTCTTGCCGACCCCGGTAGAACCGACGACGGCGAAATGCTTCGAAAGCATCTGCGGAATATTGATGGCCGCGCCGATCGTATCATCCTGCGTCAGTTTGCCGATGATGCAGCTGTCACGCTTGCTGCTGTCGTAGATCTTGGCAAGGTCGCCGGTGCGGATGCGATGGGCCACGGCGCCGAGATAGGGATAACGGGAAATGCCGCTGGAAAACCGTTCGCTGCCATCGTCGGTGCGATAAACCTCTCCCATCAGTTCCACGTCGATCAGCAACCTGTTCGACCTGTCCGAGGACCATTGTCTTTCATCGGTGCGCATGGCGAAGACCAGTGCCGCGACACGGCTCGTTCCCATTTCGATGGAGATCAGGCGTCCGACGGACCAGAGTTGCGCAACATCGGTGGAACCCGGCTCCGTTTCCGCGGCGATGGTGGCATGGGCGCCGTCGCAGGCGATGACGCGGCCAAGCATGCGGTCTGCCGGTTGCAGAGCGGATCGCCGTTCGGTTTCGTCCACGCCGGACGCTCTATGAAACTCGTTATTATTCACATCTTATCCCGGGACATGCGGATGATCGCGGTGGTTCGGGCAGTACCTGCGCCCTCGATAATAAAAGATTATATTTAACAACAGGTGTATCAATTGCGTTCGAAAATTTCGTCGATTGGCGCTTTTACGTAATAAAAGAAGCGGTCGCCGATTTTTTCCGCAATATGCGTTGACGGCTGGGGCTTTTGTGGCTAACACTCCGGCCCATGAAAAATCTTAACGTACTTATCGTGGTGGGACGGCGCATGGGCAGGATGGTGTAACCATCCGGCGAAAGCACCCATGCGCTGAACGAGGCTCCTTAAGGGGCCTTTTTTTATGTCTTCAAACAGGCCCTCGGGCTCCTCGATATCCAAAGCCAAAGCGGGATGGAAACAGGCAATGACGGATAAGGACAATACGGAAAACAGCAATCGCATGACAGGTGCGGAGATTGTTCTCAAGGCGCTGAAGGACAATGGCGTCGAGCACATCTTCGGTTATCCCGGCGGCGCCGTTCTTCCGATTTATGACGAGATTTTCCAGCAGGAAGACATTCAGCACATTCTCGTGCGCCATGAGCAGGGCGCCGGCCATGCGGCCGAAGGTTATGCCCGCTCCACCGGCAAGGTCGGTGTCATGCTCGTCACGTCAGGCCCCGGCGCCACCAATGCGGTGACGCCGCTGCAGGATGCGCTGATGGATTCCATTCCGCTCGTCTGCCTTTCCGGCCAGGTTCCGACATCGCTTATCGGTTCGGATGCGTTTCAGGAATGCGATACCGTCGGCATCACGCGCCCCTGCACCAAGCACAATTGGCTGGTCAAGGACGTTAACGAGCTGGCGGGCATCATCCATGAAGCCTTCCGCATCGCGCAGACGGGTCGTCCCGGTCCCGTTGTTGTCGATATTCCGAAGGATATCCAGTTCGCCACCGGCACCTACACGCCGCCTTCCGCTGCCGTTCAGCAAAAAAGCTATAAGCCGAAGGTCCAGGGTGACCTCAATGCCATTAACGCTGCCATCGAACTGATGTCCAAGGCGAAAAAGCCGGTTTTCTACACCGGCGGCGGCGTCATCAACTCCGGCCCGGAAGCGACCCGGCTGCTGCGCGAACTGGTCGAGCTGACCGGTTTCCCGATCACCTCGACCCTGATGGGTCTCGGCGCTTATCCGGCTTCCGGCAAGAACTGGCTCGGCATGCTGGGCATGCACGGTTCTTACGAAGCCAACATGACGATGCATGATTGCGACGTCATGGTCTGCGTCGGCGCGCGTTTTGACGACCGGATTACCGGACGCATCAACGCGTTTTCGCCGAATTCGAAAAAGATCCATATCGACATCGATCCGTCCTCGATCAACAAGACCGTGCGCGTCGATGTGCCTGTTATCGGTGATGTCGGCCATGTTCTGGAAGATATGGTTCGCCTGTGGCGCGCTTTGCCGAAGAAGCCGGAGAAAGCCCAGACGGCGGACTGGTGGTCGCAGATCGAGCGCTGGCGTGCGCGCAATTCCTTCGCCTATAAGAACTCGAAAGATGTCATCATGCCGCAATATGCCTTGCAGCGGCTTTATGAGGCATCGAAGGGACGCGACACCTATATCACCACCGAAGTTGGCCAGCACCAGATGTGGGCGGCGCAGTTCTTCGGCTTCGAGGAGCCCAATCACTGGATGACCTCGGGCGGTCTCGGCACCATGGGTTACGGCCTGCCGGCGGCCATCGGCGTGCAGGTCGCGCATCCGGAAGCGCTGGTCATCGATATCGCCGGTGACGCCTCGATCCAGATGTGTATCCAGGAAATGTCCTGCGCCATCCAGTACGGTCTGCCGGTGAAGATTTTCATCCTCAACAACCAGTATATGGGCATGGTGCGGCAGTGGCAGCAATTGCTGCACGGCAACCGTCTGTCGAACTCCTATACCGAAGCCATGCCTGATTTCGTCAAGTTGGCGGAAGCCTATGGCGCGGTCGGTATGTATTGCGACGACCCGAAGGAGCTGGACGACAAGATCGCCGAGATGATCGCGGTCAACAAGCCTGTCATCTTCGATTGCCGCGTCGCCAATCTTGCCAATTGCTTCCCGATGATCCCGTCTGGTAAAGCCCATAACGAGATGTTGTTGCCGGATGAGGCGACGGATGAAGCGGTTGCCAACGCCATTGATGCCAAGGGCCGTCAGCTAGTCTGAGCCGGGAGAGGAAAAGGACATGAACGCACACCTACAACCCACCGGCTCCGCCTATTTCATCCAGAAGGAAACGGCTGCCGTCGAAAATCACACGCTGTCGGTTCTCGTCAGCAACGAGCCGGGCGTCCTTGCCCGGGTCATTGGCCTGTTTTCTGGCCGGGGCTACAACATCGAAAGCCTGACGGTTTCGGAAACGGAACATGAAGCGCATCTGTCGCGCATCACCATCGTGACGCGCGGCACCCCCATCGTGCTGGAGCAGATCAAGGCGCAGCTGGAACGCATCGTGCCGGTGCACCGGGTTCTCGACCTCACCGTCCGCGCCCGCGAACTGGGGCAGGAGAGGCCGATCGAGCGCGAAGTGGCGCTTATCAAGGTCGCCGGCACGGGTGAAGTGCGCGCAGAAGCACTGCGCCTTGCCGATGCGTTTCAGGCCAAGGTGGTGGATGCGACTGTCGAGCATTTCATCTTCGAAATCACCGGCAAGTCGTCGAAGATCGACCAGTTCGTCGCCATCATCAAGCCGCTCGGCCTGATCGAGATCTGCCGCACGGGTATTGCCGCGATGAACCGTGGTTCGCAGGGGATGTAATCTCTGCATTCACAATATGTATTCTGACCATCGAAGCCCGCGGTTCGCCGCGGGTTTTTTTATGGGTTTTCGCGCAGGGAATCTATATTCAACCATATGGTTGACTTTTCGGATTGACGCGCTATATTCAACAACATGGTTGAATTATCTGTTCCACAACTCGACACTGTCTTTCATGCTCTTGGCGACGCGACGCGGCGCACGATGCTGCGGGATCTTTCTTTTGGCGAACGAACGGTAAGCCAGTTGGCCGAGCCATTCGATATTTCGCTTGCCGCAGCCTCCAAGCACATCAAGGCACTGGAGAATGCCGGGCTTATCCGCCGTGAGGTGAAAGGGCGTACCCACGTGTGCCGTCTTGCGCCGGAGCCTCTGGCGCAGGCGCATGAATGGCTGGGCTTCTACCGGCAGTTCTGGAACAGCCGTCTCGATATTCTTGAGCAGATGCTCCGGGAGGATGATCAGGGGAAAACCCCTGCAAATGGAGGAAATGACAATGGCTGATATCGCAATACCTGACACCTATGGCCGGCTCGTGGAGCCTGCGACCCTGAAGATCGAACGGCTGTTGCCGGGACCGATTGAGCGGGTGTGGGCCTATCTGACACAAAGCGATCTTCGCCGCCGCTGGCTGGCATCAGGCGAAATGCGGCTGGCGCCCGATGCACCCTTCGAACTGGTCTGGCGCAATGACGAGCTTTCCAATCCACCCGGCCACCGTCCGGAAGGCTTTTCCGAAGAGGAAAAGATGGCGTCCCGCATCATCACTGTTGTTGTGCCGCATCGCCTCGTCTTCAGTTGGGGTGAGGGTGCAGAAGTGTCGATCGAACTCCAGTCTCTCGGCAGGGAGGTGCTTCTGACGCTTATTCATAGCCGGCTTTCGGATCGGAAGAGCAAGCTCGATGTCAGCTCCGGCTGGCACGCACATCTCGATATTCTCGCTGACCGCCTTCAGGAAAAGGAGCCTGGACCCTTCTGGGATGCATGGCTGAAACTGAGAAAAGAGTATGAGCAGCGCATAGGCTCATAAACTACATCAGGCTTGAACGGCGCGGCTGGTCCGCGCCGTTCAAGGGGGAGCTGTAGCGCGGTGGCCCCGGTTCTCACGTTCTGATTCAACCGCCTCAGCGCCCGATTCCGAAAAGTCTCTTAACCCCTTGCTGCGTCAGAGCATTTCCAGTGCCGTCTTGCGCGTTGGCGGCGGGAAGGCGGCGTCGAGGGCGGTCCAGTCTTCGTCACTTATTTCAAGATCGGTCGCGCCGCGATTTTCTTCCACACGGGAGGCGCTGGCGGATTTCGGGATGGCGATGACGCCGTCTCTTTCCAGCAGGAAGGCCAGCGCCAGTTGCGCCGGGGTCGCCTGATAGGCCTTGGCGATGCGGATGAGTTCGTGGTTTTTCAGGATGCGGCCCTGCTCTATGGGGGAATAGGCCATCAGCGGTACACCGCGCTCCTGGCACCATGGCAACAGCGAAAACTCGGGGCCGCGCCGCGACAGGTTGTAAAGGACCTGATTGGCGGCGCAGTTTTTGCCATCGGGCACGGCGAAAAGCTCTTCCATGTCGTCGGTATCGAAATTGGAGACGCCCCAGTCATCTATCTTGCCGTCGCTCTTCAGTCTTTCGAAAGCCGCCACGGTTTCGCTCAGCGGGTGCTCGCCGCGCCAGTGCAGCAGATAGAGATTGATATGATCGGTGCCGAGCCTTGCAAGGCTGCGCTCGCAGGCCTCCGCCGTGCCTTTAGCGCTGGCGTTCCACGGGTATACCTTGCTGACCAGAAACACGTCGTCACGGCGGCCGGCAATTGCCGTGCCGACCACCTCTTCGGATCGGCCATCGGCATACATTTCGGCAGTATCGACCAGCGTCATGCCGAGATCGATCGCCTTGCGGATGCTCTCGACCTCCTGAGGCGCGGACGATCTGTTTTCTCCCATGTTCCAGGTGCCAAGGCCAAGGGCTGGAACCTCTTTTCCGGATGGCAGGGTAACGGAAGGAATGTCGTCATACATTGTTTCGCTCCAGCGGTTGTCGGGGGAGAATAACCCCTTGTGCCGACTTCTCAAACCCGGCACGGGAGGGATCGATCCATCAAAAAAATTGACCCCGGCCATCGGTCTGCCGGGCTGGTTTGATAGTGGTCGGGTGGCTAGGGTCTCTTTCACAGGAGAGATCATGACTGTTGAAACCTTAGCTGCACTGGTGCTGTTTGCCTTCACCACCTCCATCACGCCCGGCCCGAACAATATGATGTTGTTTACGTCAGGCGTGAATTTCGGGTTCCGCCGCACCATCCCGCATATGCTGGGTATCGGCGTGGGGTTCCTGTCGCTTTTGATCGGGGTCGGTTTCGGCCTTGGTGCGGTGCTGCATTCGGTGCCGTTGCTCTACACCGGGCTGAAATTCGCCGGCGGGCTTTATCTCGTCTGGATCGCGTGGAAGATCGGCACTTCCCGCAGCCTGAATGAAGGGGCCGCCGCATCGCAGCCGATGGGCTTCCTTGCCGCCGCAGCCTTTCAGTGGGTCAATCCGAAGGCCTGGGTGATGGCGGTGACGGCGATGGCGACCTATACCAACGAGGCGCAATATTTCGTCACCGTTCTGGTGGTTGGCGTGGCCTTCGCCGCCGTCAATCTTCCCAGCGTGTCCACCTGGGCGGGTTTCGGCTCCGCGCTGCGCGACTGGCTGTCCGTGCCGATCCGGCTCAAATGGTTCAACATCACCATGGCCGTGCTGCTCGTCATCAGCCTCTGGCCGATGCTGAAATAACAGTCTTTACGTCGGGAATTGCCGATAACATTCCTCGGCGATCGCCTGCACCTCGTCGCGTGTGAGTTCGGCCGACACGGCGTAACCCAGTTCGTTGTCGATCCAGTAGAAAGTCTCGATGCCGTCGGCGCTGGCCATGCGGAAACTGGTTGTGCGGTTTTCCTCGTTGTGGCCGATCAGTACCGTGACCCGGCGGCCGGTCTTGTCCTGATACATCAGCATCGCGCCCGGCTTGCCGCTGACGGGAATGAGGCGCCCGCCGACGAGGTCGTATCCGATCTTGGAAAGATCAGGGATCGCAAAGGGATAGCCGAGCCGCTTACCGAGCCATGTCGCGAGATGCTGCTGCTCTCCCGCGCCAACCTCGACGGGGTGGCGCACTTCGCTCGCATAGATGAGATAGGCGGATTTTGCCTGTGCCGGAATATCCGTCGTCAGCGACGCCAGCGTCACATCCTGCGGTGTGGAGACTGATGGCGGCAGAAGCCTGCCGGCCGCGGCGCCCGCCGCGAAGATCATGAGGGCTGCTGCCGTTTTGAGGAGCGCCGGTCTCAGTCGCCAGGCGCGGTCCGGTTTCGGTGGGCTGAGCATCGATGCGTCGTGCGGATGGGCGGCGGCATAGGAAGCGAAGGCATTGCGAAGAATGTCGGCCTGCTGTTTCCAATCCTGCACGCGGGCCTGCTCTTCAGGTCTTTCTGCGAGCCACGCCTCGACAGCCGCGCGGTCGTCGTCGGAAAGAAGCCCGTCGACATAGGCGTGCAGGTCGTCTTCGGTTATGGCATCGGGCCGTTTCATCGTGGTCTCCGCAGGGGAATGATATTGTCCGCCGCCAGCTGCTGGCGAAGGGTTTCGCGGGCGCGGGACAGTCTGGACATGACGGTGCCGAGCGGGATCGATAGCGTTTCGGCCGCCTCCTGATAGCTGTAGCCTTCCACCGTCACCAGCATCAAAACCGCCCGCATGTCGGGTGAAAGAAGGGCGAGCGCGCCGTGCAGCCGATCGTTCTCCAGCGTATCGGACAGCTGATCGGTGACGGCGATGGTCTCATGGCCGTCAAGGCTCTCGGACGGATGGCGTTTCTCGGCGCGGTGGCGGTTGCGATAAAGATTCGTCATTATCGTGTAAGCCCATGATTTCAAACCCGTTCCGCGCCATTGCCTTTTATTGATAAGCGCTTTTTCCACGCAGTCCTGCAAAAGGTCTTCGCCATCTGCATCCGAGCGGGAAAGGCTGCGGGAATAACGGCGCAGCATGGGTATCAGCGCCAGAACCTCCGCTTCGAAGGTGCCGGCTGCGGGGGAGACGCTCCCCCGCGTTTTGCCATTCATGCCATCAGGGTTTTGCGGCATCCCATACACCGTTCATACCGTCACCGGTGGCGTCGCCTTTTTTCATGTCCTTGGCCCAGTAATAGAGCGGCATGCCGTCCTTGGCCCATTGCATCTTGCCGTCCTTGCGCGTCACGGTCGTATAGGCCCCCTCGGCCTTGTCGCCCATGGCTGCGAAAAACGGCGGCCAGTTCACCGCGCATTTGTCATAACAATTGGATACGCCCTTCTTGTCGTTCTTGAAAGTGTAGAGCGTCATGCCTTTTTCGCCGGCAAGTACATTGCCTTTGTCGGTCTTGACCGTTTCGACCGCCGGGGCCGCATAGGCCGTTCCGGCAAAAGCCAGAATGAGGGCGGGAACGATAAAGCGGATCTTCATGGACATATCCTCCTTGGTTCGGGCGGGCTTTGCCGCCAACAGATCAAGAGACACCGCAGCCGGCGGGTTTATTCCCTGTCGCGACACGATTTTTGCGATTTTAAAACTTATCCATTGAGCTAAGTATTTTATCGTGATAGTTAGCCTTATGGAAAACTATTCAGACGCGCTCGACGATATCTTCCAGTCTCTTGCCGATCCGACCCGCAGGGCGGTGATCCTGAGGCTGGGCGGTGGGGAGGCGAGCATCGGAACGCTGGCCGAACCTTTCGACATGGCTTTGCCGTCGTTCATGAAACACATTCGCCAGCTGGAAGAGGCCGGGCTGATCGTGACCCGCAAGCAGGGCCGAGTGCGGTTCTGCGCGTTGGAGAAACAGCGGTTTTCCATGCTTGATGGCTGGCTGTCGCAACAGCGCGCCATCTGGGAAGGCCGCACGGACCGGCTCGAACAATTCGTCATGGCGCAACAGGATAGAGCGTCAAGCAAAGGGGAGAATGACCAATGACCGAAACTTTCAATCCCGATCTCGACCTGAAGATTTCACGTATCATAAGGGCGCCGCGCCGGCTTGTCTGGAATGCGTGGGTGGACAAGACCAGCCTTGAACAATGGTGGGTGCCGCATCCCGGCCAGTGCCGGGTTGAAAAAATGGAGCTTCACCCCGGCGGCGCGTTCGAGACGCGCTACAGCGAGGATGGCACGATATTCGGCGACCATATCAGCGGCTGTTTTCTGGCGGTGGATGATGGGGAGCGTCTGGTTTTCACCGATGCCCTGACGGCGGGCTTCCGCCCTTCCGCCCAACCGTTTCTCACCGCCGTCATGCAATTTCGCGATCATCCCGAGGGCATGGAGTATGTGGCCTATGCCATGCACAGAAACCCCGGGGATCGCGATAAGCACGCGGAGATGGGGTTCTTCGACGGTTGGAACACGGTTGCGGACCAGCTGGCGCAGCTTGTCGAAAAGCAGGCGGCCCATTGAACGGTATCAGCCGAATAGAGGAATATCCGGCTTGTTGAGCATCAGCCAGATGATGCCGAGGACCGCGAAGAAAGCGGGGAAACCGCAGGCGAACCAGATGCGGTAAAGGCGGAACCATTGCGCCGGCAGGGCCTGTCCCGTGGCGGCGCAGTCTCGGGCGATATTGCGCAGCTGAATCTGTATCCACACCACCGGCAGCCAGAAAATGCCGGTGAAGACATAAAGACAAAGCGAAAGGGCGATCCAGCCTTCGGTCAGCGGCCAGCCGATGATGCGCGCCAGAAAATAGCCGGTAACCGGCTGGATGATCGCCGCCGTGGCGGTGAAGATCGTATCGGCAATCACAACGGTGCCCGCCACATGGGCGATTAGTGCCGGGTTTGCCGTTCGCCGCGCCATGACCATGAAAAATGCGATGCCTGCGCCGGTGCCGAACAGCACCGTTGCGCCGATGACATGGGCGAGCCGCAGCAGTTCCTCGAGCGTCATCAGCGTTCATCCAGCGTGGCGAAGGCAACAAGCGTCAGGGCGATGGAAGGCAGGACCTTGACGAAGGGGCCGAGCGGATCGATCCACAGGCCCGGTTCCAGCAGGCTGCCACCGGCGAGGTAAGCCGCGCTGACGAGCAGCATGCCGACAAGCGCCTTTTTCGCGAGCGGCCGCAACAGGACGGTAACGCCGAGGGCGATATCGATGAGGCAGGTGGCGAGTGTGAGGGGCACGGCCAGTGACTGCGGCATGAAAGGCAGAAAATGCGCTGCTGCTCCATTGATGTTCAGCAGCGGCACGAGGCCGGACAGCAGCCAGAATAAAGACAGGCAGAGGATGACCAGCGGTTTGAGCAGATATGATCTGGCAAACCACAGGTCCTGCACGCCGGAGGGGTGGGCGGCCAGCGTCTGCGTCAGGGTCTTGAGCGACAACGTCCTCGGTCGCGCCTCACCCTCCGTCACAATGCCTTCCGACATGACCCTCATGGCGGTTGAACGCAGCGGCGAGCGCCAGCCGAGCACGCCCGCGGCATCCGCCACAAGGCTGACGGGACGCATGAAGGCCGCGGGAAGGTTTATGACAGGGGCAGGGGACAGGCCGAGCCACTGCCGGTGGGTGACGACCACGTCCCGCAATGTCAGTGCTTCCCCGGCAGCAAGTTCGAGATCGCTGCCCGCCGGAATTTCACCATCGATCGCCGCGTTGACGGCTGCCGCCACATCCTCGACCGCGACCGTGCGAACCGGCATCGTGCCGCTCACGAGTGGCAGCATGAGCGGAAAGCTGGCAAGCGCGCGCACCAGTGCCGTGCCGCCATGGGCATTGCGCCCGACAACCAGGGCAGGGCGAAGAATGACGTAAGACAGGCCGCTTGCGGCCAGTGCCGCGTCCGCGTGGCGTTTGGTCGCGAGAAAGGGCAGGTCGGCTGCGGCTCCCGCCGTGCGGGCCGATATCTGGATGAGCAGCCTGCCGCCCGCCTGCGCCGCCGCCTCGTAAAGCGCCAGCATGGCTTTTTCCTGTGTCGCGGCAAGGTCGTCCGAAAGACCGTCCTGAAGCGCGCCAGCGCAATTGACGATGGCGTCATGATCCCTGACCAGCGCATCCCAATTTCCTGGGTGCGTCATGCGGGCGAGATCGGCGGAAATCCAGTTCGCGAAAGGCCACTTGTCTTTGGCGCGTCCGACGGAGCGTGCCAGCCCGGTGACTGCGTGACCTCTGCCGTGGAGGCTACGCATTACCTCCGAACCGATGAAACCTGTCGCGCCGAGAATCAATATCTTCATACGCGGCATGATAGCCGTCGTGGTTTAAAAACCAGCCGTGTTTTATTGCCGCATTCTGGCGGCGCGATTCATCTTTCGTTCTTTTTCTGTTGCGCATGAGGCTCGAATCCTGCGATGAGGGCGCATGTTATTTTCACCGCAACAGGACGAAGCGCTCAAGGCTGTTTCCCGCTGGCTGAAGGAAGGCCGGACGCCGGTTTTCCGGCTGTTCGGTTATGCCGGAACGGGCAAGACGACGCTTGCCAAACATTTCGCGGAAAATGTCGATGGCGAAGTGCTGTTTGCGGCCTTCACCGGCAAGGCGGCGCAGGTGCTGCGCTCACGCGGGGCAACCAATGCCCGTACCATCCATTCGCTGATCTATCGTCCGCGCGGTGAAGAAACGGTGGAAGACGAGGAGACCGGCAAGACCTCGGTGGCGCCGATGTTTTCCATCAACCGCCAGAGCCCGCTTGCCAAGGCGGCACTGATCATCATCGATGAATGTTCGATGGTGGATGAACAGCTTGGCAAGGATCTGATGAGTTTCGGCACGCCGATCCTCGTGCTTGGCGATCCAGGGCAGTTGCCGCCGGTATCGGGCGGCGGTTTCTTCACCGAGCAGGAGCCGGATTATCTTCTCTCGGAAATCCACCGTCAGGCCAAGGACAATCCCATCATCCATCTTGCCATGGATGTGCGCGAGGGCCGCGAGATCATGCGCGGCGATTATGGTTCCGCGCAGGTGATCTCGAAGTCAGAAGTGACGCAATCGCTGGTGCTGGAAGCCGATCAGGTGTTGGTCGGCACCAATCGCACGCGCCGCCGTTACAATCAGCGACTTCGCGAACTGAAGGGTTTTTCGGCGGATTATCCGCAATCGGGTGACAAGCTGGTATGCCTCAGGAACGATCCGGCCAAGGGCTTGCTGAACGGCTCGCTCTGGCAGGTCATGAGTTCGTCGCGCGAGACGGTGAAGCCCGGCATCAACCTGATGATCCGGCCTGAAGATGACGATATGGATCGCGGTGCGGCCAAGATCAAATTGCTGAAGGCGGCGTTCGAGGATGTCGAGACCGAAATTCCGTGGTCGACCCGCAAGCGTTATGACGAATTCGATTTCGGCTATGCACTGACCGTGCACAAGGCGCAGGGTTCGCAGTGGAACAATGTAGTTCTTTTCGACGAGAGCTATGCATTCCGGGATTCACGTGAGCGTTGGCTTTACACAGCCATTACCCGCGCGGCCGAGACGCTTACGATCGTTCGTTGAGATTGGGCATTGGCTCGATCTCCTTGTCTGCGCATTGTCCGCGCGGAAAATCGCTATGCACTTTTCCTCGACAGGCTTTTATGCGCGGATAACACCCAGCAGGACTGCCTTGGCGACCGCCTGAAAGCGGTTGCTGGCACTGAACTTGCCGATGATCTTCGCCTCAAGCGCATTGAGATCGCTGCCCGAAAGGCCAAGAGCCCGGGCGAGACGCACCGGCGCATAACCTTCCGCCATCAGTTCCAGACATTTCCGTTCGGTATCGGTGAGGGCTATGTCCTTGGCCGGACCGCGTTCAGCACCGTCGAAGCCGTCCGCATCGCTATCGATGACGAGCAATTCCTCGATCTGCTGTGCCTGACGCTGAAAGGTTTGAAAGCTCGGCCGTCAACTCTCTCTTCCGCTGTCTCAGCGCGACGTGGAATATGTCGTCTGCCTCTTCCTGCGACAGGGAGCGGACGAGTTTTTCCATGATCTCGGTAATGGCGGCAACCGAAATGCCGACTTCGCGGCAGACATTGATGACGGCCATGCGCTGGACGTTGCGGTGGGTGTAGACCCGCATCTGGCCGATGCGCTTCGAGGTGAGCAGCGCCTTTTCTTCGTAAAAATGAAGCGTTCGGTGGGTCACTCCGAAGATATTGGCCATATCGGCAATGGGTACCGGTTCGGCGGGCAGGGAAGAGGGCAGGCTTATGTCAGGTAAAAAGCTGCTGAGCCTTAGATTGGGTTTGTCCTCGTCGCCGTGTTCAAACGGCATACGGCCATCCTGCATTGTTTCCCCCTTTGCGCTCTTTGGCGGCGTGCCTGGTTTTAAAAGACCTCCGTTGCTTGTTCCCCCGCAACGGTCTGTCTTCTGATCAAGACATCATGCCAAATGCTACATAAGAACCGTAACGTGTATTGTGTGTTTTCGTTCCCGTGTTCCAAAAAATTTTATCGGCCTCCTTGCGGTCGGCGTCAACCTGCGTGAAACAGGATGCAGATTCCGAACCGGAGCCCGACGCCATGCCCGCAAAACTTTCCGTCAATCTCAATGCAATCGCCATGCTGCGGAACCGCCGCGATCTTCCGTGGCCGGATGTCGCGCATTTCGGGCAACTGGCACTCGCTGCGGGTGCAAGCGGCCTGACTGTACACCCTCGTCCCGATCAGCGCCATATCCGCTTTTCAGACCTGCCGGTGCTACGCGCTCTGATCGATGACAGCTTCCCCAAGGCTGAATTTAACATCGAAGGCTATCCGACCGAAGATTTTCTCGTTCTTTGCGAAAAGACGCAGCCGGAGCAGGTAACGCTTGTGCCTGACGATCCCTCGCAGGCGACATCAGACCATGGCTGGGATTTCCGGAAGCACGGCGTTTTCCTGAAGGAAGTGGTTGAACGCCTGAAGGCCGGTGGCATGCGGGTTTCGCTGTTCGCCGATGGTGACGGGGAACGCGAGCCGGTGGAACTGGCGGCTGCGACAGGTGCGGCGCGTATCGAACTTTACACCGGCCCCTATGGCGGCTGCTTTGACGATCCGCAAAAGGGCGAGGCGCTTCTCGAAAAGCTCGGACAGACGGCGGATCATGCGAGAGCGCTCGGACTTGCTGTCAATGCAGGCCACGATCTGACTGTCGCAAATCTGCCCATGCTGATGAAACGCATTCCTTATCTGGCCGAGGTTTCCATCGGCCACGGGCTGACGGCGGATGCGCTGGAATATGGCATGGCTGAAACAGTCCGGCGTTTTTGTCAGGCCTGCGGTCAGCCTATTTCATAACCAAAGTCAATTTTTTCGCCTATGCTTTGCCTGCGCATGCTCCGTGCGCGAGCTTTTGAAGGCAGAGACATATGCAAGAACATCATGTTGTCGTCGTGGGTGGAGGCTTCGGCGGTTTGCAACTGGTACATGGGCTGGAGGGGGCCCCTGTCCGCATTACACTGATCGATCGCCGCAACCATCACCTGTTCCAGCCATTGCTTTATCAGGTTGCAACGACAGCTCTCGCGACATCTGAAATCGCCTGGCCGATCCGCCATCTCTACCGCGACCGCAAGGAGGTGACGACCCTGCTTGCGGAGGTGACCGGCATAGACCGGGCGGCGCGGACCGTGCATCTAAGTTCGGGTCAGGTGATCGGTTTCGATACGCTGGTGCTGGCCACCGGCGCGCGCCACGCCTATTTCGGCCGCGACGAGTGGGAGCGTTCCGCCCCCGGCCTCAAGACGCTGGAAGATGCGACGACAATCCGCCGCCGCCTGCTTCTGGCTTTTGAACGGGCCGAGCTTGCCACCAGCGAAGAGGAACGGCAGGCGCTGCTGACCTTCGTCATCATCGGCGCAGGCCCGACGGGCGTGGAAATGGCTGGTATGATCGCCGAGCTTGCTCACAAGGCGCTGCCGCCGGAATTCCGCAATGTCGACACCCGGCAGACCCGCGTGCTGCTTGTCGAGGCCGGACCCCGCGTCCTGCCGGTTTTCACTGAGGATCTTTCTGCCTATGCCAAGGAGGCGCTTGAAAAGCTCGGCGTTGAGGTTCTGCTCGGCACGCCGGTGACGGCCTGCACCGATGAGGGCGTGACGGTGGGCGAGACCTATTATGCCTGCCGCACCGTTGTCTGGGCCGCCGGCGTGCAGGCGTCTCCCGCCGCGAAGTGGCTGGATGCCACTGCCGACCGGGCGGGACGCGCGATTGTCGGGCCGCATCTCAACCTGGAAGACGATGCTGATATCTTCGTCATCGGCGATACGGCTGCCGTCAATCAGGAAAACGGCAAGCCGGTGCCGGGCATTGCGCCCGCGGCAAAACAGCAGGGCGCTTATGTTGCAAAGGTGATCAGGGCGCGGCTCGACGGCAAACCCTTGCCGGCACCGTTCCGCTACAGCCATCAGGGCAATCTCGCCACCATCGGTAAACGTGCGGCGGTGATCGATTTCGGCAGGTTCAAGCTGAAGGGCGTGCTGGCGTGGTGGATTTGGGGCCTTGCCCATATCTACTTCCTGATCGGAACACGTTCGCGGCTTGCCGTGGCATGGAGCTGGCTGTGGATTTATCTGAGCGGGCAGCATAGCGCGCGGCTGATTACCCAGAAAGAGACGCTGAAGGACGAGGCCTGAAGCGAAGGCGGAAAGGGCGGCAAATCAACGCCGCTCCCTGTCCTGAGGGTGACAATCTCTCCGTCGTCATGCTCGGGCCTGTCCCGAGCATCTGCAAGGTATCGAATTGACGAGGCGTTGGCAGATCCTCGGCACAAGGCCGAGGATGACGTCGCGTGGAAGGAAAGGTTTGCCCCAATCAAAAGGCGGGAAGCAACTGCTCCCCGCCTTTTTCTGATCACGACGTCGATTTGACGCCCATCACGCGTCGAGCGACGCCATATCGATGACGAAGCGGTAACGCACGTCGCTCTTCAGCACGCGCTCATAGGCTTCGTTGACGTCCTGGATGTTGATCGTCTCGATCTCCGAGACGATGTTGTGCTCGCCGCAGAAATCCAGCATTTCCTGGGTTTCCTTGATCGAACCGATCATCGAGCCGGAGAGGTTCTTCGCACCGAAGATGAGCGCGAAGGCGTGGACCGGGATCGGATGTTCCGGTGCGCCAACGACGACCATGCTGCCCTTGGGCTTCAGGAGGCCGAGATAGGCATTCCAGTCGATGGCGACGCCGGCCGTGCAGATGATCAGGTCGAAAGTGCCGGCCAGCTTCTCGAAGGTCGAGGCGTCGCTGGTGGCGTAATATTCCTTCGCGCCGAGCTTCAGGCCGTCTTCCTTCTTCGACAGCGTCTGGGAGAGAACGGTGATATCCGCACCCATGGCTGCACCGAGCTTGACGCCCATATGGCCGAGGCCGCCCATGCCGACAATCGCGACCTTCTGGCCGGGACCGGCATTCCAGCGGCGCAGCGGCGAATAGAGCGTGATGCCGGCGCACAGAAGCGGCGCGGAAGCGTCGAGCGGCAGGTTGTCCGGGATAGACAGGACATAACCTTCCTTGACGACGATGGAGTCGGAATAACCGCCATGGGTTGCGGTCTTCGTGAACGGATCGACGTCATTATAGGTCTGGACGAGGCCGGGCATATAATGCTCGTTGTCGAGATCGCGGGTGGCGCAACCGACGCAGGAATCGACGAAGCAGCCGACGCCGACATGGTCGCCGACCTTGAACTTCGTGACCTTGGAGCCGACGGCTTTCACGACGCCGGCGATTTCATGGCCGGGAACGATGGGGTAGACGGCGTTCTTCCATTCGTTGCGGACGGTGTGGATGTCCGAGTGGCAGATGCCGGCATATTTGATATCGATGACAACGTCGTCATCGTTCGGCTCGCGGCGTTCGAAGGTGAACGGGGTAAGCGGCTTCGACGCATCGGTCGCAGCGTAACCTCTAGCAATAGCCATCTGAATATCCTTTCGGGGGTTGGGGACGACGGAATATGCGATGGAAGCGCGACAGGGCGTTAGAGCGATCCTCCAGCCTTTTTGCACGATCCTGCAAAAATATGCGGGCGCGCTCTTTGCGCAGACGCAGAGGCTTTCTAGATAAAAGGCATCAGACGCATCTCTTCCTTCAGTTAAGGGATTTCCCCTATGTCCTTGCCGTTCAATGTCTATCAGGAGATCGCCTCCATTGCCGCGCGGCACGCCACCAGCGAGGGCGAGGTGCAGACGGCGATCGGATCTCTCGGCATCAGCCGGCGCACGACGCCGAGTGCGCCATGCCACGGCAGCTATCGCCCGTGTCTTGCCATGGTGATCCAGGGGTCGAAAAGCGTTCAGCTGGGAACGGACACTATCAATTATGGCGCGGGTGACTATCTCCTGACCTCGCTTGACCTGCCGGTTGCATGGCGGGTGGTGGAGGCGAGCAGGGAGGTTCCGCATTTCTGCATCGCGCTTGCCATCGACAGTGAAAAGCTGCTCGATCTCATGCGCCGCGTCCCCATCGATCCGCCCGCTGAGCCGGCGAATGCGCAGCGCGGCATCGTCGTCAATACCGCCACACCGGAACTTCTCGATGCGGCTATCCGCCTGTTGCGCCTGCTCGACCGCCCGGCAGACATCGCGGCCATGGCGCCGCTGATCGAACAGGAAATCCTCTACCGCATCCTGACCGGACCGGCGGGCGGGCAGTTGATGAACATCATCGCGGCTGGCAGCCATGGCAACCGCATCGCCCGCGCCATTGCCTGGCTGCGCGAGAATTTCGCACGCCAGCTGCGTATCGAGGATCTGGCCGATCATATCGGCATGAGCGTCTCGTCCTTCCACCATCACTTCAAGACGATCACGGCCATGACGCCGGTTCAGTACCAGAAACAGCTGCGGCTGCATGAGGCGCGGCGGCTGATGCTGCTGGAGCGGCTGGATGCGGGCACCGCCGGCCATCGCGTCGGATATCAGAGCCCATCGCAGTTCAGCCGTGAATATAGCCGTTTCTACGGGTTATCGCCGTCGCGGGATATCGATGCATCGCGGGAGATCAGCGCGGCTGGGTAGAGTCGTTCTTTGGGACAGTGGTTCATTAACAGCGGACTGAGGTGCGTGGGGCTTACCCCCCTCTGCCCTGCCGGGCATCTCCCCATCAAGGGGGGAGATCGGCAGGAGGCCCTACCGTCGCTCCATTCGCAAACGTTGAGATGGGCGAGACCAAACCACGAGTCGATCTCCCCCCTTGAGGGGGAGATGCCCGGCAGGGCAGAGGGGGGTAAGCCCCACGCACCTCGGTCCGCTACCCACGCAAAATTCCCTGGAGGTTCACCTCAAGCTTGCAGTCATACTCCGGGGCAGCACGTCAATTCTCATCCTCCCCTGAAGAATCCGCTTGACCCTAACGCTGCCTCCGCTTAAATGGCGCTCGAACCGTACCGTACGGTACATTAATCGAGCCTCTGGAGTGGAAAAGACTTGGCTTCCGACCCGATCACAGCGCAGGAATTTTCGCCGCGCCAGAACGCCGTTCTGGACCAGGCATTGCGTCTTCTGGTCGAGGGCGGAGAGAAAGCGCTGACGACATCCGGTCTGGCGCGCGCGGCCAACTGTTCCAAGGAAAGCCTCTATAAATGGTTTGGCGACCGGGACGGTCTGCTGGCGGCGATGATCACCTTTCAGCAGAGCAAGGTGCGCACCTTCGAGAAGGCGGGCGACCGCGTCTCCGCGCCGCAGCTGGCCGATCATCTCGAAGTTTTCGCGCATGATCTGCTGGACGTTCTGGCGGGCGATGTGTCGCTGGCGCTCAACCGTCTGGCGATAGGGCAGGCGAGCCGCGACGGTTCCAAGCTCGGCGATCTGCTTCTCGAACGCGGCCGTCGCCAGATCGACCGTCGCGCCCGCGGGCTGATCGAGGCGGGCCGCCGTTCCGGCTACCTGCGTTTCGATGATGCCGAAGAGGCATATCGCAGTTTTTACGGCCTCATCGTTTCGGATCTGCATGTGCGCATGCTGCTGGGCGAGGCGCCGGACAAGGATTTTTCCGGCCGGGCGAAGAAGGCGGTCGTCGCCTTTCTGACCCTCTACGGCACGGAAAAGGTACATTCGGAACTCAGCGGCAAACCCGCCTGACATTCCGGTTCAGACAACTGAGAGACAAGCATTAGGGAAGGACCATAAAATGCGCGTTTATTATGATCGTGATGCCGATCTCAATCTCATCAAGTCCAAGAATGTCGTCATCGTCGGTTACGGCTCCCAGGGCCGCGCCCATGCGCTGAACCTCAAGGATTCCGGCGCCAAGAACGTCGTCATCGCTCTGAAGGCCGGTTCGCCGACCGTCAAGAAGGCCGAAGCCGACGGCTTCAAGGTCATGACCGTTGCCGAAGCTGCCAAGTGGGGCGACCTCCTGATGATGGCGACGCCGGACGAACTCCAGGCCGACATCTACAAGGCCGACATCGCCGGCAACATCCGCGACGGCGCAGCGATTGCTTTCGCACACGGCCTCAACGTTCACTTCGGCCTCATCGAGCCGAAGGCGTCGCTCGACGTCGTCATGATCGCACCGAAGGGCCCTGGCCACACGGTTCGCGGCGAATACCAGAAGGGCGGCGGCGTTCCTTGCCTCGTTGCCGTTCACCAGAACGCTTCCGGCAATGCGCTTGAACTCGCTCTCTCCTACGCCTGTGGCGTTGGTGGCGGTCGTTCGGGCATCATCGAAACCAACTTCAAGGAAGAGTGCGAAACTGACCTCTTCGGCGAACAGGTCGTTCTGTGCGGCGGTCTCGTCGAGCTCATCCGCGCCGGTTTCGAAACGCTGGTCGAAGCCGGTTACGCACCGGAAATGGCCTATTTCGAATGCCTGCACGAAGTGAAGCTGATCGTCGACCTGATCTATGAAGGCGGCATCGCCAACATGAACTACTCGATCTCCAACACGGCCGAGTGGGGCGAATACGTCACCGGCCCGCGCATCATCACTGCCGACACCAAGGCTGAAATGAAGCGCGTCCTGCACGACATCCAGACCGGCAAGTTCACCTCCGAGTGGATGCAGGAATGGAAGGCCGGCGGCGCCCGCTTCAAGGGCATTCGTCGCAACAACGACGCCCACCAGATCGAAGAAGTCGGCGCCAAGCTGCGCGGCATGATGCCCTGGATCGGCAAGAACAAGCTGGTCGACAAGGCTGTCAACTAAGCTTCATTGTTTGGTGGAAGATATGGAGGCCGGAGCGAAAGCTCCGGCCTTTTTCGTTCTGGGGCAAACTACGTAACCTTGACTTTCGTCGTCGAATGCGTACATAAATCTGTACATATTTCCAAAAGGCGGCTTCTATGGCAAATGTGCGATTTACGGAATTCCGTCAGAACTTCGCGACCCATTTCGACCGGGTTCTTGAGACGCGGGCGCCCCTGCTGGTTACCCGGCAGGGTAAGGAAGCCGTGGTGGTTCTCGCTGAAGGTGAATATGAGAGCATGCAGGAAACGTTGCATCTGCTTTCCAACCCTGCAAACGCCTCACGGCTTCGCAATTCCATGCAGGAGCTTGAACGTGGAAATACAGTCGAGCGGGATCCGACCGAAGAATGAAGCTCGTCTGGAGCTTGAGTTCGTGGGACGATTATGAGTTCTGGCAGAGAACCGATGCCCGCATGGTCGAGAAAATCAACGACCTTATTCGAAATGCCAAACGCACACCCTTTTCAGGGCTTGGAAAGCCGGAGCCCTTGAAGGGCGACATGGCCGGTTACTGGTCGCGGAGAATTACCGGCGAGCATCGCTTTGTCTATCGGGTGTCCGGGTCTGGAAGCGAGCAAAAGCTGGAGATTATTCAGTGCCGCTTCCATTACCAGTAGCCGCTTACTTCGGCTGGATAACGCCCTTCGTCAGCAGAAAGCAGCCGTAAAACCGCGTCTCGCCAGTGGTGATGACGCAATAGGCCTGCTTGGCTTTTTCGTAAAAAGCGAAACGCTCGATACCGTACATCGGCGCGGATTTTCCTTCCGCCGCGTCGATTTCCTTCTGCACCTCGGCCTGCACCGGCTCCAGCTGATCGGGCGCGCCCATCACTTCCATGCGCCCGACCGAGGGCTGCAACGGCGTGTCGAGCGGCAGCACTGACAGGATTGCCTTCATGGCGCGGGCGGCCGAGACATTGTCGATATGCAGCACCTTGCCGACCGTCGTGTGGCGGGCAACCGAATCGGACGGGAAATTGGTGTCCGATATCACCAGCGTATCGCCGTGACCCATGGCGCGCAGCGCGTGCAGAACATCGGCATTCAGCGCCGGGTCGATATTTTTCAACATGTGTTCGAACTCCCATCATGGTCACGCCATTTGCGGCACTGCCGCGCAATCCAGCCGGAAATGCGTGTGGCGTCAATCTCAAACGGAAGATTGTTAAGCTTTACCGGAGGGTGTATCTGGCTTTGTCCGGAAAAACGGCCGCGAATGCGAGGCTGTGGCGGACACCGTGCAGGGAGGCAGAAATAATTCGAAAAACTGATAAGTCAGTATTGCTGACATATCGACATTTCTGTAAAGATGCACGCATAAAAACGACACAAGAGGAAACGTACCCATGCTTGATTGGGAACAAATTTTCGCCACGCGCTCTTCGCGCATGAAAGCGTCTGAAATCCGTGAGCTGCTGAAGCTGCTCGAGCAGCCCGATATCATTTCCTTTGCCGGTGGCATTCCGGACCCGGCTCTTTTCCCCGCAGAGGAATTCCAGCAGGCTTATGCGGAAATTTTTTCCGGTGCGCAGGTCAATGCAGCGCTGCAATATTCGGTGAGCGAGGGTTACAAGCCGCTGCGCGAATGGCTGGCGGGCGAGATGGCCGACATCGGCATAGACTGCACCGCCGACAACGTTTTCATCGTTTCCGGCTCGCAGCAGGGTCTCGATTATCTCGGCAAGCTGTTCCTGTCGCCGAAGGATACGGCACTGGTCACCTGGCCGACCTATCTCGGCGCGCTCTCCGCCTTCAACGCCTACGAGCCGAATTACGATCAGCTCAATCCCGGCGGCAACCGCACGCCAGAGGCTTATCGCGAAACGGCTGCCAAGCTTGGCGGTGCGGTGAAATTCGCCTATCTCTCGGCCGATTTCTCCAACCCCACCGGCGAAACCGTTGATCTGGCCGGCCGCGAGAAGGTTCTGGCGCTGGCAGACGAGCTGGATATCGCCGTCATCGAAGACGCCGCCTACCAGTCGCTGCGTTACGATGGCGAGGCTGTTCCGCCGATCATGGCGCTCGACATCGCCCGTTCGGGCGGCATCGAGAACACCCGCACCATCTATTGCGGCAGCTTTTCGAAGACGCTCGCGCCGGGCCTTCGTGTCGGTTACATCGTCGCTTCCGCGCCTGTGATCCGCAAGCTGGTGCTGATGAAGCAGGCCGCCGACCTGCATTCCTCGACCATCAACCAGATCGCCATCGAACGCGTTGCCTCGCGTGGCTTCGACAGCCAAGTCGCCAAGATCAAGGCCGCCTATAGCGCCCGCCGTAATGCGATGCTGGCCGCGCTCGACAAGTACATGCCGAAGGGTACACACTGGACAAAGCCGGAAGGCGGCATGTTCATCTGGGTGACGCTGCCTGAGGGTATGGATGGGGCCGCGCTGCTGGCGAAATCCATCGCCACGGAAAAGGTGGCCTTCGTTCCCGGCCGTGCTTTCTTTGCGGATGGCTCGGGTACGAACACGTTGCGCATCAGCTTCTCCTGCGCCAATGAGGCGATGATCGAAGAGGGTATGAAGCGGCTTGGCCGGTTGATTACGACGGCACAGGCGGAAACGGGCGAAGTGCTTCCGGCGATCTGAGGGCGCGTGGCTTTCGGTAGCGGTGGAGGTTGTGGCGTTACCCCCTCTGTCCTGCCGGACATCTCCCCCACAAGGGGGGAGATCAGCAAGACGTTCTCCCGCCACTTCATTCTAAAGCGTTGAGATGGGCGAAATCTCGCCGCAGATCGATCTCCCCCCTTGAGGGGGAGATGCCCGGCAGGGCAGAGGGGGGTAAACTGCGGGCGATAAGGGAGCATTGTTACTCTCAATCCCGACGGCCCCAAAAGATCATCCCCCAAAAATCCTGCCTGTCACATACATGTTATGCAATCATGTTTTAGCGGTCCCACCAACAACAGGGACTGGACCCATGAAAACGCTGCTCTCCGCTTTCACCGCCATCGTATCGCTCGGCTTCATCGCCACCGCTGCCAATGCTGCCGATCTGGTGCTCTATACCAGCCAGCCGAACGAGGACGCGCAGGCGACCGTTGATGGTTTCAAGGCCGCCAATCCGGGTCTCGAAGTCGAATGGGTGCGTGACGGAACGCCGAAGATCATGGCGAAGCTGATGGCCGAGATCAGCGCCGGCAATCCGGTTGCCGACGTGCTGTTGATCGCGGATACCGTGACGCTCGAGCGCATGAAGCAGGCTGGCCAGTTGCTGGCCCACAAGTCTGCCGAAGCCAAGAACATCGACGCTTCGCTTTATGATGCGGACGGCTTTTATTATTCCACCAAGCTCATCACAACAGGCATCATGTACAACACCGCTGCCGCAATGAAGCCGACGAGCTGGAAGGATCTGGCCAAGGCTGAAGCCAAGGGTCTCGTGACGATGCCAAGCCCGCTGACCTCGGGTGCTGCGCTGATCCATGCGCAGACGCTCGCTGCTGCCGATGGTCTCGGCTGGGACTATTACAAGCAGCTGAAGGCCAATGAAGCCATTGCCGGCGGCGGCAACGGTGCGGTTCTGAAGTCGGTCGCTTCGGGCGAAAAGGCCTATGGCGTGGTCGTCGATTACATGCCGATCCGCGAGAAGGCCAAGGGCGCACCGGTCGAGTTCGTCTTCCCGGAAGAGGGCGTTTCCGCCGTCACCGAACCGGTCGCGATCATCAAGGGCACCAAGCACGAGGAAGCGGCGAAGAAGTTCGTCGATTACGTGCTTTCTGAAAAGGGCCAGCAGGGCTTCGTCAAGCTCGGTTACATCCCTGTTCGTGCCGATGCCGGCATGCCGGAAGGTTTCCCGGCTCGTGACAAGATCAAGGTTCTGCCGCTCAGCGCCGCTGATGCGCTGAAGAACTCCGAACAGGACCTGAAGACCTTCTCCGATGTTTTCGGCTCCAAGGGCTGATATAGCGGCATGTCCCGTTCAAATACCTATGGAAGCAGCCAGCCGCGCTGGCTGTTTCCTTTTGTGGTGAGTGTCGTTTTTGCGCTCAGCGCCCTGCCGCTCGGGCGGCTTGCCTATACCGGTATCATCTCGTCACTCAATGGTGACATATGGCGGCTTCTCGCTGATCCTGCCCTTTGGGATGCGGCGCTGAACACGCTTTCCACCTCGTTTTTCGGCATGCTGATCTCGCTGGCGATTGGCGGCGCCTTCGCGCTTTCGCTGACGCTCTGCGACATTCGCGGCAAGTCGATTTTAAGCTTCCTGTTCATGCTGCCGATGATGATCCCGCCGCAGGTGACGGCGCTGTCGTGGATCGGCATGACCGGTCCGTCGAGTACGTTGTTGAAGGCCATCGGCCTTGCGCCGCCGATGGGATCGCCGCAGCCGCTTTATTCGATTGCGGGCATCGCGCTGCTGCTCGGCGTGCAGCACGCGCCGCTGGTTTATCTGTCGCTGCGCGCCGGTCTGCTTGCGCTGCCGCAGGATGGCATCGAGGCCGCCAAGCTTTCCGGTGCTTCGCCGCGGCGTGTGCTGTTTGATATCATCCTGCCGCTTTCCACGCCGGGATTGATCGCCGGGGCGGCGATTTCCTTCGTGTCCAACGTCGGCAATTTCGGCATTCCGGCAATCCTCGGCATACCTGGCTCGATCTTTACCCTGCCGACGCTGATTTACAGCCGTTTCGCCAGTTTTGGCACCAGCACATTCGGCGATATCGCCATTCTCTCCACCATGATCGCCATCATCTCGGTCGCCGGGCTTGCTCTTCAGGAACGGGCGATGAAGGGCAGGGATTATCGGATCATCGGCCTTTCCGGCAAGGCCGCGACCTTCGGGCTGGCGCGCTGGCGGATACCGGTGGAGCTTGCCCTATGGCTGGTGCTGTTCTTCATGCTGGTTGCGCCGCTCGCCGCGCTGATGGCAAGCTCGCTTGCTCCCGCCTATGGCGTGCCGCTCAGCCTCAAGACCGCGACGCTGCATGCCTATGAGGAGCTGCTTTATCGCCAGAGCGTAACCCGTACCGCCTTCCGCAATTCGCTGTTTCTGGCAACCGCCACATCGCTTTGCCTATTGGCGGTGACGGTGCTGACCGCCTATTTTCAGGTGCGGGGCAAAAGCCGTTTCATGTTCCTGCTCTCGGCGCTGGTGGATATTCCCTATGCATTGCCAGGCGTGGTTATCTCGGTGTCCTTCGTGCTGCTTTTTGCGGCTCCCATTCCGTTGTTAGGCATCACGCTTTACGGCACGATCTGGATCATCCTGCTCGCCTATTTCTCCTCCTTCTTTGCCGTCAGCCTGAAACCCATGGTCAGCGCCTTCCTGCAATTCGATCCGTCGCTGGAAGAGGCCGCAAGGCTGTCCGGCGCCGGTTTCTGGCGGCGGCTTACGGATATCATCCTGCCGCTGGTCGGGCCGGCGGCGGGCGCTTCAGTCATTCTCGTTTTCCTGATCGCCTGCAACGAGTTGACGGTCTCGGCACTGCTGTGGTCGGCCGGCACGCAGACGCTCGGTGTGCTCATCTACAATCTCGATGACAGCGGCAGCTTCGATCTTGCTTCGGCACTTTCGGTGCTTGTCGTCATCATGGTGATTTTCCTCATGGCTCTGCTCGAAATTCTGGGGCGCTATCTGCCGAAAGGAGTGGTTCCTTGGCGAAACTGATTCTCAACCGCCTGTCGAAAAATTTCGGAGCCGGATCGAAGCCCGCCGTCGATGACGTGTCGCTCACCGTACGCGACGGCGGCTTTCTCGCCTTGCTCGGGCCTTCCGGCTGCGGCAAGACGACGGTGCTGCGCATGATCGCCGGTTTCGAACAGCCGACCGACGGTTCCATCCTGCTTGGCGAGCGCGTGCTGGCCGATGGGGGCAGCATGGTGCCGCCGGAGCGGCGCAACATGGCGATGGTGTTCCAGTCCTATGCCCTGTGGCCGCATATGTTGGTTGCCGACAATGTCGGTTATCCCCTCAAGGTGCGCGGCATTTCCGGTGAGAAATATCGCGAGAAGGTGCGCCAGGCACTGGCGGCCGTGCGTCTCGAAAGTTTCGCGGATCGCCGCCCTGCTGAATTGTCCGGTGGCCAGCGGCAACGCGTGGCGCTGGCCCGTTGCCTCGTTACCGAGCCTGATGTGGTGCTGCTCGACGAACCGCTCGCCAATCTCGACCGGCATCTGCGTCAGGAGATGGAGGAAACGTTTCGCGAGTTCCATATCCGCTCCGGCGCGACGATGATCTATGTCACCCATGATCAGGCCGAGGCCATGGCGCTCGCGACGGATGTGGCCGTCATGTCGCAAGGCAGGTTGCTGCAGGTGGCGCCACCGGCAGAGCTTTATGCGCGGCCGGAGGGACGGCTGGTCGGTTCGCTGGTGGGGCAGGGCGCGATCCTGACCCTGCCTACAGCAGAAGGGGTTTCGCGCGATCTTGACTGGACGGCGCTTCGGGCGGCGATTGAGAGCGGCAGGCACTTGCCGCAGGCGGATTTTCTTGTGCGGCCACAGGATGTGGTGCGGGACGCTGAGGGTGTCAGTTGCACCGTCACTTCGGTCCTTTACGAGGGGGAGCGTTATGCTCTCCGTCTTGACCTGCCGGATGGGCAGGCGCTCAGGGCCTATTCGCGGGAGGCGGTTGCCATCGGAGACCGTTTGCCGGTTGCCATTCGTGCGGCCTGGCGTCTTTAAACTATTGGCGAGGCGGGGCAGGAGCGGCTAAGCTCCTATTCCAGCAACAGGAATGAAACATGTCGCTTCGGCTTGCCACCTTCAATATCGAAAATCTTCTTACCCGTTTTGATTTCACCGGGTTTCGCAACCAGACACGGCGCGACAGGGCGATCCAGCTGTTCGATATCAGGGACGAGGCGACCTATCAGGCGCTTGAAAGCGCGCGGACAGTCTCCTCCACAGACGATACGCGCCAGCTTTCGGCGCTCGCCATAGCGGACGCGGATGCGGATATTCTCTGCCTGCAGGAGGTCGATAACATGGCCGCGTTGCAGGCCTTCGAATATGGCTATCTTTACCGCATGGTCGGCAATGGCTACCTGCAGAAATATCTGGTCGAGGGCAATGACAGCCGCGGCATCGATGTCGCCGTCGTCATGCGCGAGCAGACCCGTGATGGTGACAAAATCGAGGTGGTCGACATCAAGAGCCATGCGGCGCTAACCTATCGCAATCTCGATCTCTTCAATCCGGCGCTGGCTGCGACTAACCAGATCGACGACAAGATTTTCAAACGGGATTGCTTGGAAATAGACCTCCGGATCGGCGGCAAGCCGCTCACGCTTTACGTCACGCATTTCAAATCCATGACCAATTCCCGCGACCCGGTCGATGCGCGGCTCGCCACCATGCCGATCCGCGAGGCGGAAGCCATGGCCGTGCGCCGTATCATCGAAAACCGCTGGGGTGTCGGCAATACACGCAACAAGAATTTCGCCATTTGCGGCGATATGAACGATTATCAGGAGCGTGTGGCGATTTCCGGTGACCGGCGCAACGGCTACGGCTTCACGCCCATTGAGGAAGCGCGGAGCGCGCTCGATGTCTTCACCGCCGATGATTTCGTTACCAATCCGATGCTGCGCCGTGATGTCATGGATCGCTGGACGCTCTATCATTCCCGCGGGCCGCAGGAGCAGCACCTGTGCCAGCTGGACTATATCTGGCTTTCACCGCGCCTGGCCGAAATCAACGCGACTAGGGCTCCTGAAATCATCCGGGCGGGCCAGCCGTATCGCACCATCTTTCCGCCGGGGCAGGAAGTGGAGCGTTATCCGCGCACCGGCTGGGATCGCCCCAAGGCTTCCGATCACTGCCCGGTGGTGATGACGCTGGATTTGATCTAGAACCGCCGGCATTGCCGATCCATGCCAGCATCTATCCGTTGGCGACCTTTGGGAAATAAGTGGCCCAGACGCGGTTGCGGCCGGCGCGTTTGGCTTCATAAAGCCGGTCGTCGGCGATTGCGATCAACTCGTCCCAGCTGCTTATCGCCCGCGCTTCCTGCCACACAACGCCAAAGCTTGCGGTCAGCGACAAGCCGCTTTGCTCATCAATCACCTGGGCTTCGATCAGGCGGCGAAGGCGGTCGGCGGTTGCCGTCGCGGTGGCATGGCTGACATCCTGCAGCACGACGACGAATTCCTCACCGCCGTAACGGGCCAGAATATCGTTCTTGCGCAATGCGCTGCGCAAAAGCCCCGCCGTCTTTTGCAGCGCGAGGTCGCCCATGGCGTGGCCATAACGATCGTTGATCGATTTGAAGTGGTCAATATCGACAATCATCACGCCGAGCGACTGATACTGTTCCTCGCCGCTCAATATGGCACGAACGGCCTTTTCCAGCGCACGGCGATTGAAGACGCCCGTCAAGGAATCGGTTTCAGAGAGCGTGCGTAGCTGCTCGGCCAGCGCGCGCTGCTGGTTCTCCATTTCGCCCTTCTGGCGAAGCTGCTCGCGCAGGAAATCAAGTTCCTCGAACATCTTCTTGACTTCCGGGGCAACCCTGTCTTCACAACGGGTTTCGGAAAGGTCACCGGCGGCGATCGCGGCGATCTGCGCCCGGACGGATTGCATGGGCTGGAACAGCGCCGTTCTATAGACGGAAGTGAGCCGCAGCAGAACCAGAACCGCGATGGCGGCGAGAAGAAGGGATGCTCCACCAAAGACCAGAGCCTCGTTCTTCCTTTTTTCGAGTCTTGCCCGCGTTTCGGAGAGAATGAGGTCGCGCAGCGTATCGGACGAGCGCATGCCGGCAATATAGTTCCTGGAGAATTCAAGAATGCTCGGCTGGGCGGAGGGCATGGCTATCACGATCGTGTTCTGCGCGTAACGCAGTGCCTGACCGAAATAATAGGTCTCCATATCCTGAAACGCCTTGTCCAGTCCCGGCGTCGACAGGTAGGCGGCGGTGTAGTTGATCAGCGAGGCTTTCAGCGACAGAAGGCCCTGCATTTCATTATCGAACTTGGCGCGATACCCCAGCTTATCCTGCCGGTTTGCGCGCAGACTCATCACTACATAGGAGCCGAGTCTGCCAATCCTGTCGCGCATTACGCCGGCAGTGCCGGTCATCGCGATGTCGATCGCCACGTCGGGCGTGACCTTGATGACGGCGCGTGCCGCCTTGCCGCGCAGCAGGTTGACGCTATCGGCTGCCTTGAACATCGATAAAATCGCGTTGGACATGGCGCTCTGGCTGCGCGTGGAAGAAGGGAGCGCGGCAACCCGATCCACCGCTTCGCGGGATTGGGCGAGCTTCTGGCGGGTTTCAGCCAGTGATTTCGCCAGTTCGGGCTGCGTCTTGATTTCCTCGGTGAAGGAAACTTCAAGCTCCGACAGCTTGTCATCCGTCGCCTTGCGCGCAGCTGCAAGCCCCTCGACCAGTTTCGGATCGGGGGCGGGTGCGCCCATCAGATTGTTTGCAGGGCCGCGCTCAGCCGAGATCAGCCATGCGGACTGAAGTGCAGTTTCGAAACGGGTGAGCTGGGCGGCATTGGCGCGGTAACGCAGATAATTGGAGACACTCGGCACCGCGGCGAGAGTGGCCAGCAGAATTGAACTCGCGGCGATGACGATCGTGCCTGTCAGCTGTATTTTCTGTATGCTCGCGCGCATCTGAGGCGTATTTCTCGCTGCAATGGTTATGTTTCATCGCCATCTTACCGGCGCTGCGTAAATACTTCGCTTATTTTCCGGGCCTTTGCCGCGATGATGGTCTTCGAGACGTTAAGCGCATGTGATGTGGAAAAGATATTCGCTGATGCCGTGTCATCAGTTTTTGCTTTACACCAGATCAGAATCTGATAGTTGGCAAGGCACTGGATTGCCCTTGTAGCTCAGTTGGTAGAGCACCTGATTTGTAATCAGGGGGTCACGAGTTCGAACCTTGTCGGGGGCACCAGTATTTTCACTAGCTTGAACCTGTCCCCACCCGCACTTCTGTTGCTCTTCCGGACCGTATCTACCGCTTGATGTGGTAAAGCTTGTGCACGATCGACCAGTTGCCTTCGTGTTCCAGCAGGGACAGGTATTCGTAAAAATCCATCCCATCGAAACTTGTCGTCAGCTTCACCGAGGCGCTGTCGCCCTCCTTGTCGATGCCGATGATTTCGAACGTGGGGTCGTGATCGGGAAGGCCGCGTTCGGTTTTTCGC
Organism: Agrobacterium sp. SUL3; assembly: GCF_001263295.1. Lineage (NCBI taxonomy): Bacteria > Pseudomonadati > Pseudomonadota > Alphaproteobacteria > Hyphomicrobiales > Rhizobiaceae > Agrobacterium > Agrobacterium sp. SUL3. The sequence goes on along the minus strand of NZ_KQ414499.1, from coordinate 101,063 downwards.
ATCTGGTCAACGAAGTCCTCCAGAGACAGCCATTCGGTCTCGCCCTCGAAGGTACCGACGATGCTGGCGCGGGGATCAAAAACGTCACGCATCAGGCCCTCATCGGCATAGGCCATGGCGTGCACATAGTCCGTGACGGTCTGGGTAATGGTTTGTGGCATCGGATCATCCCTCCCTTCAGATCCAAAAGCCGAGCTTACACCCGTTGGTGAGTTTCCACCATAACCTCCTGAAAACGTGCCCGTTACGCCTTCGCAAAGGTGTTTTACGGATGCCTGCCACAAATACGTCGTGCGGAATGGCGACATGTTTTGCTGCCGCTTTCCACAATTTTGTCCCGCCTGTCATTATAGTCGCCTTGGGTCCGACAAATTTCGGCATCAAGGGCTTTTCCGCCGGTCGTCCTGCGGCGCGTCATGAGGCTTTTATGTGGGCTTTGCCGGTTTAACCGCCGGTGCGGGGTGCCGCGCGGGGTGGATTTGGCCTATGATCCGCCCGCAGGTCTTGTGACGGTGGTATCAGGCATGCGGGTAACAGTTTGCGTTTGAAGGTGTTTTTGTGATCGATCCCTATGTTTTGCTTGGCGTGGAGCGCGATGCCGACGAGGCGGCGGTCAAGTCGGCTTATCGCAAGGTTGCCAAGGCAGCCCATCCCGACAGCGGTGGCGACGCGGATCAATTCGCCCGCCTGCAAACGGCCTACGAGCTTTTGAAGGATCCGGTGCGCCGCAAGGTGTTCGATGACACAGGTTACGACCCGCAGCTTGCCGATGCCAAGGATCTCAAGGGCCTGCTGATGCTTGAAACGCTGGTCAACGAGTTCATTCTGGATGAGCGCGAGCCCGGAAGCTTTGATCCCGTGGCCGCCATGCGCCGCAAGCTGACAGACGATATTCTCAAAAGCCGCTTCCATATTCTGGAACTTGAACGGCACCGCACGCGGGTTCGCAAACATATGGATCGTCTCGGCCGCAAGCCGGAGACCGATGTGCTGAGTTCCATGCTGCGCGCCCGCAGCCAGTCGATCGCCGAAGCCATCCGCAATGCGGAAGCCCAGATCGAGGCAATCGAGCAGGCCTATACGATGCTTGAGGGCTATTCCTATGAGCTGGAGACCATGGTGCTTTCCGAGCCGCTGCTGAAGGGCGAGGCGGCGGAATAACCGCTCTTCAGGGACCGTTGACCAGTGCGAGAATGAGCTTGTGCACCCGCCCGCCGGGGGAAAGCTCGTCGCGGTCGAAATCACGGCCGCGCTGGCGCTGCTCGTTGGAAAGCTCGCCCAGCCGTTGCTGCAGGACAACGCGCACCTTCTGGCATTTGGGATCGTTTTCTGCTCGGAGGCCAGTGCTGAAGGCCTCGATTTTTTGCACCATGTCGAGGATATGGTCGCCATGGACGCGTTCATGGGTTTCGACGCCGGAAATGAAGGTTCTCCAGCTGGCGGCAACGGCGGATGGCAATTGCGCCGGTGCTTTCGGCCAAGTGTAGATAATGGTGAGATTGGGCCTTGCTGTGGCCAGAACACAGGCGCCATCTGGCTGCGGACGATAATCCCGCCGCCAGGTCAGCTTGAAGGTCGTGTGGGCGATCGCCTGTACACCGGCGGTCGGGCCGCGTTCGCCGATCGACTGGTATAGTGCACCGCCGGTATTACCGCTGATGGCATAGGTTTTTATCTGCTCTGCGGGTTTCCAGCCGGTGGATTGCGCAGACAACGGAACGGCGCTTAGCAACATCATGACGGTGCTGGTGGCGAGGGCGGATATGGTCTTGGCGGGCACGCATGGATCCTTGGTGATTTGCGAGCCGAAGATAGGCGAGAGGCGGGCTGTCAGGCAAGGGTCTGTGCGATGGGATTGCCAGATGCCTGGCCGGAATATGCCGCATGAAAAACCCCCGCGATGACGGATCGCGGGGGCAAGCTTGCGACTGCAGGGGTAATCAGTCGTCCAGCTTGTCGTAGTCGAGCTTCGGCGCATTTTGCAGCGCTTCCTTGGTGGTGTCGACATAGGCCTTCCAGGTGCCGTTGTCGTTGTGGACCGCGACGGAGGCCGGGTCGAGCACCACGTAGCTCTTGTCTATGCCGAGGAAACCGCCGACGCTGGCCACAAGGCCGATCACCGACTTGCCGTCACCGATGACGACATCTTCGATTTCGCCGATGTTTTCGTTCTGGGCATTGTAGATGTCGAGACCGTCGAGCTGGGAGGCGGTGAGGTCGGTCTTCTGGACATTAACGAACTTCAGCGGGCCGTTGGCCTTGGTGCCCATGGTGATGCCCGGGCCGGACAAAGCGGCATCCGCGCCGGCAGCGGGGGCGGTGGTGGCCGTCTGGGCAAAAGCCACGGAAGAAGAGAGCACTGCCGCGGCAGCGAGCGCGATGACCTTGATTTTCATGATGTTTCTTCCCTTTGTATGCTGAACGTTGCGTTCGGGGAGGAAACGGTGAAGCGGGAATTTGGTTCCGCGTGGGAGGACATGAAAATTTGGTCTATGCTGAAAGACGAAACAGTCGCGAGGCGGGCCGGCAGCCGCGGCGCAGTGAAATCGGGAGAGTGTCATGGCCAAAACGACAGCGGAGAAAGATGCGGGGGATATAGCACCATCGGCCTTCATCGACCGGAAAATTGCGGAACTAGGCGACTGGCGCGGCGATACGCTCGCGCATGTCCGAGCGCTGATCAAAAAGGCCGATCCGGAGGTGATCGAAGAGGTGAAATGGCGCGGTGTGCCAGTCTGGTCGCATGCGGGCATTCTGTGCACCGGTGAAACCTACAGGAACGCCGTGAAGATGACCTTCGCCAAGGGTGCTTCACTCGCTGACCCGACGGGTCTGTTCAATTCGAGCCTTGAGGGCAATATGCGGCGGGCAATCGATTTTCACGAAGGGGATGTGGTGGATGAGGAAGCGCTGATAACGTTGATCCGGGCTGCCGTGGCGTTGAACGCGTCGGTGAAAACCGGAAAAAAGCGGGCTGGGAAATGATCAGGCTGATCCGGCAGTAAGAAGACAGGCGGGTTCCTCAATCTTGCGCGACATCCGCTGCCTTGTCCCATTCGCTGTCGATGAATTTCAGCGCGTCGATGATCGAAACCTTCCACACAGACCAGACGTGATCGCCATCGGTCACCCGCAGTTCGGATTTGCGCTTGTCGGCCTGTAGCGTCTCATACAGGGCGATGGCGCCGCGCCAGAGGAAGAAGCCGTCATCGTCGCCGACGGTCAGATAGGTGGCGGGAAGATCCTGGCTTTCGGCGACGTGCTGCGCGACGAGGGTGAAGACGTTTTTTTCATTAAAGAGCCTTGCATCGAAAGGTGTGCCGAAGGCGCCGGAAAAATGATCGCCGGTGGAAGGCAGCACAATGCCGCTGGTGACGGTGGTGGGGTCGATGCGATGGAAGAAGGCGCTGTCCTGAATGAGCTTCAGTTCGGCGGGCGTCTTGTCGAGATCGGAGGCGGGCACGTTCTGCCAGATTGCGCCAGACAGGCTGGCGACGGCGCCATAGAGGTCTTCGTGGCCATAGGCGAGATGCAACGCGCCGAAACCGCCCATGGAGAGGCCGGCAATGGCGCGGCCTTCACGATCCTTGCGCACCGGCAGGTTTTTTTCGATCTGGTGGCGCAGATCGCCGGTCAAGGCCGTTTCATAGTCGCCGGGACCACCGACGGCGGCGGAATCGACGTACCAGCTGTTTTCGACACCGGGCATTACGACCACCAACGGACGGATGGCGCCTGCTTCGATGAGCGTGTCGAGCGTCTTTTCGATATTGCCGAGATCACGCCAGCTGTTCTGATCGCCATCATGGCCATGCAGGAGATAAAGCACCGGCCAGCCGTTTTCGGGCGGCGTGCCGTCCGGGCGGTAGATGTTGACGGGAAGCGGCACGTTGAGGGCGGCGCTGTGGAAAGTGGCATCCTCGATCTGGCCGGAGAAGGCTGGTCCCCAGGAAAGCAAAAGGCAGAAGGCCGCCAGATTTTTTCGATGCATGCCGTTCTCCCTGCCGCCATTTCCAGAAGATAATCAACATTCGCGGGAACCGCGTGGTCTGGGCATAATGTTGCGGTAATGCTCTCCTTGCAAGTTTGCGGGCGGTCTTATGGCTTCAGCTTCGGAAACCTGGATGCGGCAGCCGTTCATATCGCGCCACAGTCTCCAGGGTTTCATGATGACATTGACATTATCGCGTTTCAAACCATTGCTTATTTTGCTCGTTTTCCTCTCCGGCTGCATGACCACGCCGATTTCCAGTATTCCCAAGCTGATGCGGCTCGATTTTCTGACGATGAATTTCGAGCATGTCCGGGTGGGCTTGCAGCTTCCCACCTTCCTTTCATTACGCGCCGGCGATGCGGTTATGATCATCCGTAGCACCACCGATGGGGTGAAGGACAAGACTGTCGAAACATTTGGGCTGATCGAAGAAAACATGGCTGAGGCTGACCGCGCACGGTTCAACGTAAAACACCGGGCCGGATGGGGCACCAGCGTGTGGAGAATAAAGCCTGAGGATATTGCAAGGCTCACCGCATTACAGGAGAAAGTGCGCCGCTCGCGCATTGAGGGGCCGCGCATCCGCGGCAGCACGGAGATAGAGATATTGCGGGTCTGCGTCGCCGGCGTCCTGCCGAATGGGCCGATCTATTTCTCGACTTATATCAGGCCTGCGGAAAATGAGGACTACATCCCGATGTCCCTCGATGCGGATCTGGTGAAGGTGTTTGGGGCGGCACAGATTGCGACGCGGGTCAGCCGTTGTGAAGGTTAGAACGTATCCGGTTAAACGGATTCGCCGGACGTGCTTTGTCTTTTTTACGCATTTCCGGGCGTAAAGCGGCCGCAAACCTATATTGGAAGCGCTCCGGCCATGATCGGAAGCTGTTCTGCCAGGCACAACGCCGAAGCGGGGGCAAATTTATCGCCCCCGCCTGATTGGTCGTTGCGCATCAGCGGCCCGGCCGCCCCGTCTTCCCCTTGGTTCGGCTTTTGCGCTTCTGCTCACCGGCATCCTCGTAGGAACCAGCGCCGATCTTGCCCCGTACCAGCGGTCTTGGATCGTCCGTCGTACGCTCCGGCTGGCCTTCCAGCAGCGGTGAGAAACGTTTGCCGGGCTCGGTTTCCGGCTTGTCGGGCAGGGCGCCGCGTACGGGTTTTTCGGTTCTGCCCACTGTCATTTCGTCCAGCGAGTTTCTGCGGAACAGCGGCTTTCCAGCGTCCGAACCCGGACCCATCTCGTCCAGTGCGGGTTTGGCGAAGAGGGAGGTTGCGGCGTGTGGCTCACCCCCCTCTGGGGATGAGATCGGCAAGCGGCTGCGTCTGTTGTTTTTTCCGCCGCCTTCAACGGCGCGGGCTTCTTCCTTGGCCATGGGGTCGTCCATGGTGGCCAATTCGGCGGCCTTGAGGCGCTTGATTTCGTCGCGCAGGCGGGCGGCCTTTTCGAAATCGAGGTCGGCGGCGGCATCGCGCATGGATTTTTCCAGCGCGTTGAGATGGGCCTGCAGATTGTTGCCGACCAGATGGCCGCCATCGGCGAAGCCCTTGCCGGAAGTGCCAGAAATATCGGCCCTTACGTGATCGCGCTCATAAACTGAATCAAGAATATCGGAGATCTTCGCCTTGACCGATTCCGGCGTGATACCGTGTTCGGCGTTATAGGCCATCTGCTTTTCGCGGCGGCGGGAGGTTTCTTCCATCGCCCGCTTCATCGAGCCGGTGATATTGTCGGCATAAAGGATGACCTTGCCGTCGACGTTACGCGCGGCGCGGCCGATGGTCTGGATCAGCGAGGTTTCCGAGCGCAGGAAGCCTTCCTTGTCGGCGTCGAGGATGGCCACGAAACCGCATTCGGGAATGTCGAGGCCTTCGCGCAGCAGGTTGATACCGACAAGCACGTCGAAAGCGCCAAGGCGCAGGTCGCGGATGATTTCGATACGCTCCAGCGTGTCGATGTCAGAGTGCATGTAACGGACGCGAACGCCCTGTTCGTGCAGATATTCGGTCAGGTCCTCGGCCATGCGTTTGGTCAGCACGGTGCAGAGCGTGCGATAGCCCTTGGCGGCGGTCTCGCGAATTTCGCCGAGAACGTCGTCGACCTGGCTGCGGGCCGAGCGCACTTCCACCGGCGGATCGATGAGGCCGGTCGGGCGGATGACCTGTTCGGCAAAGACGCCGCCGGCCTGTTCCATCTCCCATGAGCCGGGGGTGGCGGACACCGCCACGGTGAGCGGGCGCATCGCATCCCATTCCTCGAAGCGCAGCGGCCGGTTGTCCATGCAGGAGGGCAGGCGGAAGCCATATTCGGCCAGCGTCGCCTTGCGTCTGAAGTCGCCGCGATACATGCCGCCGATCTGGCTGACGGAAACGTGGCTTTCGTCGATGAAGAGGAGGGCGTTATCAGGGATATATTCGAACAGGGTCGGCGGCGGTTCACCGGGATTGCGGCCGGTTAGGTAACGCGAATAGTTCTCGATGCCGGCGCAGGAGCCGGTCGCTTCCAGCATCTCGATGTCGTAGCGGGTGCGCTGCTCCAGCCGCTGGGCTTCCAGAAGGCGTCCGGCCTTTTCCAGCTCGGCGAGGCGGCCCTTCAGTTCTTCCTTGATCGACTTGATCGCGCCGTTCAGCGTCGGGCGCGGCGTGACATAGTGCGAATTGGCGTAAATCTTGACGGATTGCAGGTCGCCAGTTTTCTGGCCGGTCAGCGGGTCGAATTCGGTGATGGAATCAATCTCGTCGCCGAACATCGAGATGCGCCAGGCGGCGTCCTCAAGGTGGGCCGGGAAGATTTCGATGGTATCGCCGCGCACACGGAAAGAACCGCGCTGGAAATCCATGTCGCGGCGTTTGTATTGCTGGGCCACGAGGTCGGCCAGAAGCTGGCGCTGGTCCAGCCGGTCGCCCACCTGCATCTGGAAGGTCATCGCCGTATAGGTCTCGACCGAACCGATACCGTAGATGCAGGAGACCGAGGCGACGATGATGCAGTCATCGCGTTCCAGCAGCGAGCGGGTAGCGGAGTGGCGCATCCGGTCGATCTGTTCGTTGATCGAAGATTCCTTCTCGATGAAGGTGTCGGAGCGCGGCACATAGGCTTCCGGCTGGTAATAATCGTAGTAGGAGACGAAATATTCCACCGCATTGTCGGGGAAGAAGTTCTTGAACTCCGAATAGAGCTGCGCGGCCAGCGTCTTGTTGGGGGCAAGGATGACGGCCGGGCGCTGCGTCGCTTCAATGACCTTGGCCATGGTGAAGGTTTTGCCGGAACCGGTGACGCCGAGCAGCACCTGGCTGCGCTCACCGGAATCGATGCCTTCAACAAGGTCGGCAATGGCGGTCGGCTGGTCACCGGCGGGCAGGTAGTCCGAAGCCATGCGGATCGCGACGCCGCCTTCCGATTTCGGTGGCCGGGCCGGGCGGTGCGGCGTCCATAGCTTGCCGTCCTTGAACAGCGGATTGCCGCTTTCAATCAGTTTCGACAGCGCATCCACTGTGGCGGTGACGGCGCCCGGGGCGAGATTGGCGGCTTCTTCCAGCGACACGTCCATGCCGGCCACCGGATTGAGGCCGGCGGCGGCGCGGGTTTTTGGATCGCTCGACGCGCCGATGGATACGCCGCGCGCAGTTTTGGACGCGGTGGTGTTCTTCGCCGTCTTGGAGGCTGCTTTTTCCGCTTCCTTGCGGGCCTCGATCTCGATCTTCTTGCGGTGCTTGCCCGCTTTCGAGGCGATTTCGCGCTGGGTTTCCACCGAGCCCGCCTCGGCTTCCGCCTCAAGCTGCTTCACCCAATCGGCGACGCTGCCGCTGAGCGGCGCACCTTCGAATGACGATTGCGGAGCTTCCTCGAAGCCCGGGGGCGAGGAGGTGGACTTTTTCGGTGATCTGGCCATGCGCGAAATATGGAGGGAGTCACGCATAAAGGGAAGGGGATGCGGTGAAAAAATGAGTACAAAAAGGAAACGAAGCGTGTGGAACAAAATTCGGCCGGATGCGTTGCGTAGCGGCTGAAAACAGCTTTGCTCAAATCCGTAGAAAATCGATTCCGGTTTTCAGGCGGATGCGCTAGAGCAAATCCATACGGGCAGAATGAGGGTTCCCTTCTGACTGCCTCCTCCTGCCGCATTTCCTGACATCCTTCCCTTTTTTCCAGGACCCATCATGCCGTTTTCAATCAGCCCTGCCCATATCTGGCCTGTCCTGATGCTTATCGCCTCCAATGTTTTCATGACCTTCGCCTGGTACGGCCACCTGAAGCACAAGGGCAGCGCGCTCTTCCTGGCGATTGTCGCCAGCTGGGGCATCGCCTTCTTCGAATATGTGCTTGCCGTTCCCGCGAACCGCATCGGTTCGGAGGTCTATTCCACCGCGCAGCTCAAGACCATTCAAGAGGTCATCACGCTTGCGGTCTTCGCGCTGTTTTCGATCTTCTGGCTGAAGGAAAGCATCACCATCAATCATGTGATCGGTTTTGCGCTGATCGCTTTCGGTGCATCCTTCATTTTCCGGTCCTGAAGACGGACGGAAGAGACCGGCGCTCTGCCGGTCCGGGACCAGTCGCAGCGGATATGAGGTGATGTACCGATGAAAATACGGCCTGCACAAGTTGACGATGCAATGGGAATGGCGGCGGTGCAGAACGAGATATTCTCGGCCGGCCTCAGAAAAGCACCGACGGATATCACGGCGGTGCTGGAGAATTACATCCAGCACGCCGACCGTATCGAATGCTCGGTTGCCGAGGATGAGGACGGACGTATTCTGGGCTTCCAGTCACTGCGTTATGCGCGGGAGGACAATCCCTATGGCGTGGCGCAAGGCTGGGGCATCATCGGCACCCATGTCAGCCCGCAGGCGGCGCGAAGAGGCGTGGGATCCGCCCTCTTTGCGGCAACGCGCAAGGCGGCGGAGGCGCGGGGCCTTCAGAATATCGATGCCAGCATCGGCGCGGACAACATGCTCGGGCAGCATTACTATGAGGCCATGGGCTTCACGACCTATCGTCAGCCGGAAGGGCTGGTCTGCAAGGTTTATCGGCTGGGATAGACGCGGCCTGCTTACGGTCAGCCGCGATTGTCGTTTTCGGAATATTGCAGGCGGGCCTTGCAGATGCGGACATGGTTCTCGTCCGCCCATTGCACCAGCAATTGCATGGGCACCAGAAACGAACGGCCGAGATTGGTCAGTTCATATTCCACGCGCGGCGGCACCTCGGCATAAAGCGTGCGGCGGATGAAGCCATCCTCTTCCAGCCGCTTCAGCGTGCGCGACAGCATCTGCTTGGAAATATCGTCGATCCTGCGGTTCAGTTCGTTGAAGCGAAGCACGCCGCCCTGTAGCGCTTCCAGAACCAAAAGGCTCCACTGATCGCCGATGCGATCCAGTACGTCACGGATCGGGCAGGGTTGCTCGAAGGTGAAGATTTCCTTTGTTTGCGTATCCGTCACTGTTCTTACCCCTTGCCCTTTTTCACCCATCAAGGTCATCGCCATGTGACCAGATCAGCCGCCGCTGACTTCTTGCGGCTATGGTTGCGATATCATAGCTCTCTTTCGCGGTCTATTATTTAGACCGATAACGATAGTGACGAAAGGACAGAAGCCATGGCTAAAATCGCGCTCGTCGGCGCTTCCGGCAATGCCGGCTCCCGCATTTTGAAGGAACTTTCCGACCGCGGGCATCAGGTAACGGCGATTGCCCGCGCTCCTGAAAAGATCGCCAGCCTGCCGAATGTGGTGGCCAAGAAGGGCGATGTTTTCGATCAGGCAGCGCTTTCGGAGCTGCTGAAGGGTCACGATGCCGTGATAAGCTCGGTGCACTTCACTGCCAGCGATTCCTTGAAGCTCATCGAGGCCGTGCGCGCTTCCGGTGTTCAGCGTTATCTCGTGGTCGGCGGTGCCGGCAGCCTTGAAATCGCGCCCGGCCAGCGCGTGGTCGACCTGCCGGATTTCCCGGCCGCCTACAAGGCTGAGGCTACCAAGGGTGCGGAGTTTCTTGATCTGCTGAAACAGGAAAAACAGCTCGACTGGACCTTCCTGTCGCCTTCAGCCGAATTCGTGCCGGGGGAAAGAACCGGAAAATTCCGCATCGGCAAGGATAGCCTGCTCAGCAACGATGAGGGCAGCCGTATTTCCTTCGAAGACTATGCGATCGCGCTTGTCGATGAAATCGAGAAGCCGCAGCATTCCCGCCAGCGTTTCACCGTCGGTTATTGAGAGGTATCATCCATGAATTTCGTAACACGCCGTCTTGCCATCGCCGCTTTCGCCCTCGTGCCCGCTTTGGCGGCCGCGCCTGTACTTGCGCAAACCGCAACACGGGATTTCGCGCAGGAAGAAGCCAACCGCAAACTGGTGATCGAGTTTTATGACACGGTCTTCAACAAGCATGAGGTAGACAAAGGCGCCGCCGTCCTCGTCGACAGCTACAAGCAGCACAACCCGATGGTGCCGGACGGCAAGGCGCCGTTCGTCAACTACTTCACCGGCTTCTTCAAGGAGAATCCGCAGTCGAAAGCGCGCATCGTTCGCAGCGCCACGGATGGCGATCTGGTCTATCTGCACATCCATTCGACGGAAAATGAAAGCGATCGCGGCAGGGCTATCGTCGATATCTTCCGTGTCACCGATGGCAAGATCACCGAACATTGGGACGTGATCCAGCCGGTGCCGGAAACGGCGGCGAACAACAATACGATGTTCTAAGTCGGGCTTTCCTTGATATCGAGGGTGACAGCCGGGATTTTCGCCCGGCTGTTTCCATTTTAGAGCACGCCTTTTTAAACGGCCCGCCTTCTCTGGCGAGACTGTACTATCAGATCCAGCGCCAGCATCACCAGCAGGCTTGCGCCCACCAGCGGGAACATGAGGCCGCCAATGGCGAGCAGGGCGATGAGGCCGCGCAGCGCACGTTTTTCCTGTGGCAAAGGTGGTACACCGAGCGAGCCTTTCGGGCGACGTTTCCACCACATGATGCCGGCTGACACGGCAAGCAGCACGATGCCGATGCAGGCCATCACGAGTACGATCTGATTGGCGAGGCCATATTGCTGGCCCAGATGCACGTTGATGCCCCATTCCAGCGCCTTGCCGAGCGGGCCGTAATCGGCGTAGCTCATATCGATCAGCGGCTCACCGCTATATTGGTCGAGGTGGACGACGCGTTGCTTCCTCAGATCGTCAGGATAGGCGGAGCCGCTATAGACACCGGACGATTTGGTGGGCAGGGCGACGGCGTAACCGGCAGCGAGGCCCAAGCCGTCGAAACGCGCAATGGCCGCATCGATCCCGATCGGTTGGCCGATGGCGGACGCAATGGATTCGGGGATTTTTGCCTGCTCCAGCGACCAGCTTGTTTTGGCCACGTGATCGAGATGGTCGCCGGACATCGGAACATCGGTGCGCACGCCGGCCGGATATCCGAAATTGCTGCCATTCGCCCATTCATTGACCTTTGCGCCCCACACGCCCGACCAGGGCATGCCGGTGAGGGCGAGGAAGACGATGAAAATGCCGACGAAGATGCCGGTGACGGCATGGGTATCGCGCCAGAAGACCCGCTTTTTCGGCGTGCCGCGCAGGGTGACCACACCGCCGGTCTGTTTTCGCGGCCACCAGAGATAGATGCCGGTGGCGACGAGAAGGATCGACCAGCCGGCGGCGATCTCGATCAGATAGCGGGCATAGGTGCCGAAATATTTCAGGCTGTGGAGATAGCGGATCGTCCACATGACGGTGCCGCGATCCGGCAGGGAGCCGGAAACCTCAGCCGTATGGGGATTGACGTAGACGGCGCGCTTGCCATCCGCCGTATTGACGGTGATTTCCGTCGATGCGCCGGGATCGGCCGGGGTCGTATATTTGACGGCAGTGCCTGGAACCGCAGCAAGTGCAGCGGCAACAATTTCGGAAGGAAGCGCTTTCGGTGCGTCTTGAACCATCTCTATCCGCTTCAAATCCGAATGGATGAGGTTATCGAATTCGTCCCGGAAGAGATAAAGGGCGCCTGTGACGGCGAGCGATATCATGAAGGGCAGGACGAAGAGACCGGCATAAAAATGCCAGCGCCACACGGCGCGGTAAAGATTGATGGACGAGGAATGCGCAGGCGCGCGCTCGCCCTCGAAAGAGGTCGTAACGGACATGGATGTCTCCGCAAGAAGAGTGATTTCCGGCAGGCCGGGATTGTTTCAGTTCTGCGGGGGGGTGGGCGGTGCGCGTGGGCGTGATTCCAGGTTCGGCGGCGAGGGCGGCAATGCCGCGTCGAAGTTCAAAAAGGCGACTTCGTCCGTCGTAACGATCCTGTCCGCGCGTTCGACAGGCGTAACCGGAAGGGTGGCTATGGTGGCCGATGCCAGCCGGCACAGCGTTCCGCAGCAGTCGGCGGCAATTTTGCCCACCGGGTCCTGCTTTGCTGGCCCTTCCGGCATATGGCTGGAACAGATGACCTCATCCGCCGCAAGCGCGGCCATGGCCATGTTGCCGCTGGTCAGGCCATTGGCGAGACCCTGCAGAAGGAAAAGCAGGACGGCCAGCGTGGCGATGGCGCCCGCCGAGCTTCTGTCCTGCATGATCCTGCGAATATATCCCATAAGGCCGGAATGCCATAATCGCGGCTAAATGTCACCGCGACACAATGACGGCATCAGGGCGTTGCGGTCTTCAGGCCAACAGGTCGTAGGTGCGGAAAATCCAGGCGATCTGATAGATCAGCGCGAAGACCACCAGGAACCGGTGGAAGCGGCGGTTGCCGATGAAGGCGGCGGACGTGAAAAGAACGACGTAAATGGTTGTACGGATGAGATATTCCGGGCCGAGCGTGGCGAGGTAGTCCTGTCCCTTCAGCAGCGTGTCACCGACATCGGTGACGAAAAGCGCTGCCAGAAAACCGAAGAACCAGCTTTTGCGGGAAAAGAAGTAGTCCTCATATCCTTTATATTCCTTCATGTCGGTGGGAAACAGCAGCACGCAGAGGAAATAAAACAGCGAGCAGAACAGGATAAGGAACAGGAAGGCGCCGAAGCCCAGCACGTGGCCGGTGGCGGAAAGCCGGTGCTCCCACCACCAGAAATGCACCAGCATCAGAAACAGGAACGCCACCCAGCCGAGATGCAGGGGATAGATGCGTTCCTTCTTTGGATGTTGCACGAAACCGGCAAGGCCGGTCAGCAGGCGGGCGAGGCTGAGGCCGACCACCATGCCCATGACGGCACGGATGTGCGAATAGGCTTCCGCGGCGTTGACGGCGGCCTCCATCGTGCCTACTCCGCCGGGGGAATGGGCGTCGGCTGCCCGTTTTCGTCCATCGCCACCATGATGAAGGTGCCGGCGGTGACCTTTTCCAGCTTGTCGAAACGCGAACGCTGTGCCCAGGCCTCAACCGTCAATGTGATGGAGGTGCGGCCGACACGGGCAATGTCGGTATAGATGGACAAAGTATCGCCGATCTTCACCGGCAGTTCGAAGGCCATTTCCTTGACCGCGGCCGTGACCACGCGACAGCGCGAGCGTTCCGCTGCGCGGATGCCGCTCGCCAAGTCCATCTGCGACATGACCCAGCCGCCGAAAATATCACCGGCGGGATTGGCGTCGGCCGGCATGGCAAGTGTCCTGAGCGTCAGCTCGCCGGTCGGTTTGATGGTCTGCTCGGTCATGTTGAAATTTGCTCCTTGCGAAAAAGCGCAGCATGCGTTGCGCTTTGGGATTTCGCAAGGAAGGGAAAGCGTCAGGACGACGCTTTGCCCAGAAATTGCTGCGTTGCGTAAAGGGCGATGGCCGCCGCATTCGACACGTTAAGCGATTTGATCTCGCCGGGCATATCGAGACGGGCGAGCGCCGAGACCGTTTCGCGAGTCTTCTGGCGCAGGCCCTTGCCTTCGGCTCCCAGCACCAGCGCGACTTTTGCGCCGCTGAAGGTCTGTTCGATGGGGGCGGGGCCTTCCGAATCCAGCCCAACCGAAAAGAAGCCGAGCTTGTGCAGCTCGCCCAGAGCATCGGCCAGATTGGTCACCTGGATATAGGGAATGAGTTCCAGCGCGCCGGAGGCGGATTTTGCCAATACGCCTGACTCGGTCGGGCTATGGCGCATTGTGGTGATGACGGCACCGGCGTTGAAGGCAACCGCCGAGCGCATGATGGCGCCGACATTGTGTGGATCGGTGACCTGATCGAGCACGAGGACGAGCGGGCTGTCCTTCAGCGCGCCGAGCCTCTTGACCGGCAGTGGCTTCGTTTCCAGCATCACGCCCTGATGGATCGCCTCGGGGCCGAGCACCTTGTCGATATCCTGCGGGGAAACCATCTCGACTGGGAAGGGCTGGGCGTCCGCCTCGCCGATATCCAGACGCGCAAGGGCATTCTGGGTGACGGAGAGCTTGACGATCTGCCGTTCGGGATTGGCGAGAGCGGCACGCACGGTATGCAGGCCGTAAAGATGCACCTGATCCGGCGCAAGCTGCGGGGGCTTCCAGTCGTCCGCATCGCGGTTCCTGCGCCGCTGCTGCGGCGGAGTGGGGATTTCGCCCCTTTCGCGCTTGGCGTCGCGTACGGCGCGGCGCAGGGTGGCGTAGTGCGTATCGCGGGTGGATTTGTTGTTGGGATCGTCTTTGCTCATGGCGCCTTATATCTCCGCAAAGAGGCGCGCACCAGCCCCCGCGATAATCCACAGGGCTGTAAAGATGTTTGAATTTTTTCCCGAAAATTCGTGAAAGGGCGTGTTGACAGAAACGAACGAGGCCGTCATATACGCGCCACAGACGACGCAACGGCGCTTCGCCGCAGCGAAATCTTAAAGAGCTTGGTAGCTCGATCCTAGCAGAACGCTGGAGGGATGCCCGAGTGGTTAAAGGGGACGGACTGTAAATCCGTTGGCTACGCCTACGTTGGTTCAAATCCAACTCCCTCCACCATTCTGCACGGATCGAAATCACCACCGCGGGTATAGCTCAATGGTAGAGCAGCAGCCTTCCAAGCTGAATACGCGGGTTCGATTCCCGCTACCCGCTCCAGCTATTCTCCCCATAAAATCCATGACGTCGATTAAGCGCTGATTTCACAGCGTTTTGCCTCGCCTATGCAGAAGCGAAACGGTGTTCGCCCGCAATCATCTTACCTGTCGAGCCTGCCGATAATCTGCATCGGAATCTCGGCCATCAGGCCGTCATGGCGTCATCTGTAGATTTGACACCATGTTTGAGCGCTTTGCCGCGAAGGCGGCGTCCGCCATTCTTTGCAATTGAGGTCAAAGGCCGGTCATGGTTCCATGCCGGGCGCGTAACTGATTCCTCCCCGTCGATACCAAGCTGTGATCCGAGAGGCCCATGTCGATTTCAGATACGATTTTTCGCCCTTTCGAGACATTGATACGGCCACTCGAGATTCCCTTCCGCCCGTTGCCGTCGAAAGGCCCCGTGGCGGTGCTGCTGCATTTCATTTCGATGTTTCGCGACGTCCTCATTGCTCTCGCCTTGTCGTCCATGGCGGTGGAAGCCATCAATCTCTCCATCATCTGGGGATTGTCCGTCATCGTCGATGGCGTGACGGCGCAGGGCGCGGAGGTTTTCCTGCGTCATGAATGGCGGCTGCTCGCAGTCCTCGGGCTGCTGATCTTCCCTGCCATGCCGATAGCGTCGTTTCTTCTCAATACGCTCAATTCGCATACGCTCGGCATTGCGATGCCGGCGGCCATCCAGTGGCAGGGCCACAAGGCTGTGGAGCGGCAGGATCTGGCGTTTTTCCATGAGCTTTATGCTGGGCAGGTCGCTTCGCGTCTTTCGCAGGTCTCGTCGGCCGTTCAGCAGCAGATCATCAACGCTTTTCAGACCGGACCGCGTTTCCTGTTGCAAATGATAGGCTCTCTTGCGCTTCTTGCCGCCTTGTCCTGGCAGCTGGCGCTGCCGGTGTTCATCTGGATCGTGCTGAATGTGGGGCTCGCCGTTAAACTGGCCCCCGTCTTCACGGAGCGGTCGCGTCGTTCGGCCAAGCAAAAGAGCCTTGTCTCGGGTGCGATCACCGATCTCTACAGCAATATGCAGATGATCAAGCAATTCGCCGCCGAAGACAGCGAGGCGGGCGCAATCCGCCGTATCCTGAACAAGGCGGTGCAGACGCAGCACAGGGAGCAGCGTGTCTACCGCGCGTCCGAACTGGTTGTCGTGGCGCTCAACATGGCGTTATGGCTGGCAATCCTGTCGGTGGGTTTTTCCGGTCTGGTGAAGGGCTTCATTACGGTCGGAGAATTTGTCGGCGCCGTCTATATATTGCAGCGGCTGTCGGGTCACACATTCACCTTCCTGCAAATGGGCCAGCAGATATTCCAGGCGATCGGCACGATCAAGGATGCCATGCCTGTCATGACGACGCCGCCGACCATTATTGACAGGGCAGGCGCGGCGGAACTGAGTGTTTCGAGCGGGGATATAAATTTCGACCATATCCGCTTTGCCTACAAGGCTGGAAAGCCGGTGATTGACGACCTGTCGCTGACGGTGCGCGGGGGAGAGAAGGTCGGGCTCGTGGGCCTTTCCGGCGCGGGAAAAACGACGCTGGTCAATCTGCTCCTGCGGTTTTACGACATTCAGGGTGGTGCCATTCGCATCGACGGTCAGGATATCCGCGATGTCTCGCAGACGAGCCTGCGCCGCAATATCGGGGTGATTGCGCAGGATGTGGCGTTGCTGCACCGGTCGGTTGGCGACAATATTCGCTACGGCCGACCGGAGGCGACGCTCGAGGATATCGAGCAGGTGGCGAAAGTTGCGAAGGCGGATGGTTTTATTGCTGACCTCGCTGATAGCGAGGGGCGCAAGGGATATCAGGCGTTTGTCGGGGACCGCGGCATCAAGCTTTCCGGCGGACAGCGCCAGCGGGTCGCCATTGCCCGCGTGCTTTTGAAAGATGCGCCCATTCTGATCCTCGACGAAGCGACATCTGCGCTGGATAGCGAATCCGAAGCCGCCATTCAGGAAAAGCTCAATCTGGTGATGGAAGGCAAAACGGTGATCGCGATCGCGCACCGCCTGTCGACCATCGCGAGAATGGATCGGATCATCGTGCTGGATCACGGCCGAATCGTCGAAGAGGGGCGGCCGGAGGAACTGGTTGAGCGGGACGGGCTGTTTGCGCGGCTCTGGAAGCGCCAGATCGGCGGCTTCATACCGGAAGACGAGTGATCAGACAGATATGCGTTTGCCGCAAACGTGTTGGGTGCCACCCACCATTTAAAGTCGCTGTTCTCGAAGCCGGATCAATAGGGAGAAAGACACTGCGTGCGTGTACCCGCAGGTGCCATGTAGCTGTTGTCGGTCGGATGGTAGGACGTGTATCGCGCCGCACACCATTTGACATGGTTTATCTCCGCCTGCGACAGGGCGTAACCATTGGAGGTGGCTTCGTCACCCTTTCCCGCGGCGAAGGCGGATGCAGGGTAGCTGTGCTGGTTCGAATTCTGCGCCTGTTCCGGCGGTTCATAGGCCGGCTGTATGAGGCTCAGCGCATGGGCTGGTATGACGGAAGCGCCAGATAATGCGACGCCAAGAGCGAGTGCGGAGATAGTCTTCGGCATCCTCAACATCGATAAATCCTCGTTATTCGTTCGGGATGCTAACGAAAATTTAGGAAATTCGTTCCGTCAGAGGGTTGACGTCACACGAATACGTGATTCTTCGAGATTGGCGGAAAGGTGGAGCGGCGGGATTGGACCGGCTGCTTCCGGGGCTGTTGGTCATTACGCGTCCACGCGCAAAATGTGAGGCGGCATGACGCCGTCTTCATCAGGACGATGCCGTGTCGCGTGAGCAGGTTTCATTTCCCGTCAATTCGACTTTGCGTCCTTCCCGCACTGCTCGTTGACAAGCGGAAAATCCGGTCGGATAGTCGGCCGGCAATCATGCAAACGGGAGTCTTCAATGTTTAACAGGGTTGTCATTCTCTCATCCTTTGCGCTGCTGGCATCGGCAGCGTTCGTCTCCCCCGCAGCCGCACTCACCATGAAGGAGTGCAGCGTGAAATATCAGGCGGCGAAAGCCGACGGGTCGGCCAAGGACGTCAAGTGGAACGACTATCGCGCCAAGTTCTGCGGCAGTGAGGCGGCGGCCGAGGATGCGGCTGACGATAAGCAGGTCGCGGCCACCACAGACAAGGAACCCGCAAAAGCGACGACAAAGGCCCCGAAGGGTGTCGCTTTCCCGAGTGCTGTCGATAAGAAATATTCAAGCGAGACGCCCGGCAAGGCTCGCCTGAAGACCTGTGTCGACTCCTATCACAAGAACAAGGATGACGGCACGCTCGGCGATCTGAAGTGGATCCAGAAGGGCGGCGGCTACTGGAGCCTGTGTAACACGGCGCTGAAGAGCTGATATGGGGCAGGGCGGCGGCGGACTGCCGTCGCCCGACCATCAGACTGATTCCAAAATCATATCGGCAGGCGGGATACCGTTTCAGCCGGGGAGGGCGTGTTTGAACTTCCTCCGAAGTTGTGCGCCTTTATCTCTTTTGCAAACCCTGCCGGCAATGGCGGGGTTGTGTTCACGCGCTGTCCATCGCCAGACGGGACAGAGGTGGGGCAATGCCCCCAATGGTCAGGCGTGGCGGGGAGTGACATCCGGGCCCTTGGGCAACCCCGTTTTCGGGCGGGTAAAATCTGTGAATAGTCCGTGATTCAGTATCTTGGTAGAAAGAGTTGATCCTGCGGTTCGACCCGCATCCAGCAATTCAACGGTGAGAGCTGTCCCGTGACGGCCGACCGGCAATGTGGGCGGATGACCAGACGATTTCGAAACTATCTCGCGGTGCTGGCCATATCATTGATGATGTGGGCGGTGATTCTTGGTGTCGCTTATTGGATGTATCGATAAGGGCACCGGGGTGTCTTCCGACACGAACTGACGTGCGTCGTCGATAAGCTGCGGTATGTCTCCCGTCATTCATGTTGCCGCAAATTCCAAAAGGCCAGGAATGGTCCGCCCAATTTTGGCTTTGCTGTCGTGACCTTATGTTTCGACCGGATCAGGAAAGGGTCATCATGAAAAAATCCATCGCCGTCACGTGTCTTGCAATCTTGTCGTCGCCGGTCGCTTCCGCCGCCCTGGCGGATGATCTGATGATTCCGCTTTCGAAGGACACGACGATCGAGAAGGTCGAGACTGTCTATCAATGCGCCGCCGACACGGTGGAGGCCGTTTATTTCAATGCCGGCGACATCAGCCTCGTGCGGCTGGGACTGAAGGATGGCGTCATCGTTGCCGCGAATGTCATTTCAGGCTCAGGGGCCAGATATCAGGGCGGCGTCCATGTCTGGTGGTCGAAGGGTGATGAGGCCGATCTATACGATCTGATGGCCGATCCCGAGATGAAGAAGCCGGTTCATTGCGTGGAAAAGAAGAAGTCCTGATCGCCGACGGCTGCCCTTAAAGGAGCGGCGGCAGGGCGGTTATGAAACCTTGCCATGCCGCCGGTCAGTGTTGGTCTGCGCTTGCGGCACGTTCAGACGAGAACGAGCGACGCCAGCAGCGCGAGAAGGATGAGGGAGCTTGCGACAACGCCGAGTTTCATCCTTCGAAGGCGGCGGGTACGACCGCCGCTCCAGTCATAAGCCATTGGCAGCTTTACCTTTCTTTTTATTATTATGACTTATTACTAGCTCCCTAGGCTTGCTTGTGGCTGACCTCAATTGCCAGAATCCATAGGCGAGAAATTACGATTTCCCTGCCTTGCCCGGATGTTGCAGCGGTTGAACCTGATGATTCTTGAGGTGTGCCTGCCGGTTGGTCGAAATGGTTTTTTGAAGAAGTTCGCCGTGCTCGTCAGCTCGTAAAAAAGGCCCGGAAACCTTTACGTTTCCGGGCCTTTCAAATGGCGTTGCTGCGGGGGCGGCTCAGCCCAGATAGGCCTTGATATAGGGCAAGACTTCGATCACGCCGTGATAGAGCATGTTGAGTGCCACGTAGATGATGACAATCAGGCCGAGATAGGAAATCCAGCGATAGCGGTGCAGCAGCTTGGCGACGAAGTTGGCGGCAAGCCCCATGAGAGCGATCGAGACGATGAGGCCGATCACCAGTACCGTCACATGTTCCTGTGCGGCGCCGGCAACAGCCAGAACGTTGTCCAGCGACATGGAGACATCGGCAATGACGATCTGGGTTGCGGCCTGAAAGAAGGTCTTGTGGCCTTTGGTCAGATCGGCTTCTTCGTCGGTCACCTCGTCTTCGATGGAGCCGGCGGCTTCGCGCAATTCGGACCACATCTTCCAGCATACCCAGGCGAGCAGCAGGCCGCCGAACAATTGCAGGCCGACAATGGCGAGAAGCTGCACGGTGACGGCGGCAAAGGCGATGCGCAGAACGGTGGCGGCGATGATGCCCACCAGGATTGCCTTGCGGCGAAGATGGGCGGGAAGCCCCGCAGCGGCAAGGCCGATGACGATGGCATTGTCGCCCGCCAGAACGAGATCGATCGCAATGACCTGTAAGAATGCCGTGAAACCGGCGGCTGTAAAGATTTCCATGGGATGGTCCTGAAACGGATAGAAAGGCCGCGGGGAAGCGACGGATCGAGATATGGCATGGGATGGCGCGCCCGGCGCCGCATTGCGATCGCCCGTCTCCCCCGGCGATGGACTGTCCTTAAGCCATCATGGCGGTGCAGGTAAAGAAGTTGTGATGGAAATATCTTAATTAGTGATCGAGAATAGCAGAAAGGCGCTCGCGGCGGCTTGCGTCGATGTCATCCTCCCAAGGGTTTAAATGTCGCAAACAACACACCATATGCGGGCCTCGGGGCACGCTTGAAGCGCGTGCGCAGGCGCTTTCACAATTAAGTCTTGCGCATTCGCTTACAAAGCCTTAAACGGCGACACCAAACCGGTTCGCCGGGGAAACTACTTCACGTTCACAGGAAGCAATTCACATGGCAAAGAGCAAGTTTGAGCGCAATAAGCCGCACGTCAACATTGGCACGATCGGTCACGTTGACCATGGCAAGACGTCGCTGACGGCCGCGATCACGAAGTTCTTCGGCGAATTCAAGGCGTATGACCAGATCGACGCCGCGCCTGAAGAAAAGGCCCGTGGTATCACGATTTCGACGGCACACGTTGAATATGAGACGCCTGCCCGTCACTACGCGCACGTCGACTGCCCCGGCCACGCCGACTACGTGAAGAACATGATCACCGGTGCTGCGCAGATGGACGGCGCGATCCTGGTTTGCTCGGCTGCTGACGGCCCGATGCCGCAGACCCGCGAGCACATCCTGCTTGCCCGTCAGGTTGGCGTTCCGGCAATCGTCGTGTTCCTCAACAAGGTCGACCAGGTTGACGACGCCGAGCTTCTCGAGCTCGTCGAGCTTGAAGTTCGCGAACTTCTGTCGTCCTACGACTTCCCGGGCGACGATATCCCGATCATCAAGGGTTCGGCACTTGCTGCTCTTGAAGATTCCGACAAGAAGATCGGTGAAGACGCGATCCGCGAGCTGATGGCCGCTGTTGACGCCTACATCCCGACGCCTGAGCGTCCGATCGACCAGCCGTTCCTGATGCCGATCGAAGACGTGTTCTCGATCTCCGGCCGTGGTACGGTTGTGACGGGTCGCGTTGAGCGCGGTATCGTCAAGGTTGGTGAAGAAGTCGAAATCGTCGGCATTCGTCCGACCTCGAAGACGACGGTTACCGGCGTTGAAATGTTCCGCAAGCTGCTCGATCAGGGCCAGGCTGGCGACAACATCGGTGCTCTCGTTCGCGGCGTTACCCGTGACGGCGTTGAGCGTGGCCAGATCCTGTGCAAGCCGGGTTCGGTCAAGCCGCACAAGAAGTTCATGGCAGAAGCCTACATCCTGACGAAGGAAGAAGGCGGCCGTCATACGCCGTTCTTCACGAACTACCGCCCGCAGTTCTACTTCCGCACGACGGACGTGACTGGCATCGTTTCGCTGCCGGAAGGCACGGAAATGGTTATGCCTGGCGACAACGTCACGGTTGAAGTCGAGCTGATCGTTCCGATCGCGATGGAAGAAAAGCTGCGCTTCGCTATCCGCGAAGGCGGCCGTACCGTCGGCGCCGGCATCGTTGCTTCGATCGTCGAGTAATAATTTCCGGTAGAAATACCGGTGATGCATGTATGATTTCAGAAAGCGGCGGCACCATTGGTGTCGCCGCTTTTTTTGTTGAAAAATTCGATTTTGGCCGACGTGAACTTGAAAATATAAGTAATTTTTTTTAGGCGTATCTGCCGGGGCGTTATGGTTACTTGATCTCATAACTATAATGCCTGCGTATCTGGGTGGAGGCGTAATAGATGACATTTTTATTGCATGTTTGTTGTAGCTCATTTTCGGCTCGGTGTTCCGAAGCCAGGCATCATTATTTTCCATTCGGGCGGGAGATTCCATCCCGCGTAAATGCTGTCTAAATTCAAGATTATAAGATGTCTGATCTTACTGTAGTGCTGACGAGTTGCCGACGCCCGGATCTGCTTGTTGCGACGGTTGACGCATTTTTCGCGACGAACGATTACCCGCTGCGCGAGTTTATCATCATAGAGGATTCCGGTGACGAGTCGGTCCTTGATCTTCCGGCAAGATATCCCGACCAGCCGGTGCGGGTAATTTTAAACGGCGTCAATCTCGGTCAGCATCGCTCGATAGACAAGGCCTATGCTGAGGTCAGCACGTCCTATATTTTGCATCTTGAAGATGATTGGACCTTTCCCGTGCCGGGGACCGTGGCGCGGGGGCTGGAGATACTCAGGCGAGACCCGCAGGTTGCCCTCGTCCAGCTAAGGACGCACGAGGACATGCCGGAAGATGTTCGCCGGCTTTCCAAAATGTCGAATGACATCGGCTATTGGAAGATACCGCCCGCTGCGCATCGGGTCTGGCATAGCTTCACGTTCAATCCGACCCTGAAGCGTTTCGCCGATTACCAGAAACTACCCCATGGCTATGCCGGATTTGCCACCGAAGCGGAAATCAGCCTCTATTATAAAGACCTTGGTGCCATCATGGCATGGCTGGCGGATACGCACGTCAATCACTCCGGTTTCGGCCGCAGCAATTATGGCAGCAAGTCTGCTGGCGGTCTGGCAGGGGTATTAAAGGGTGCGAATCGATTTTTCTCGGTGGCGACGCTCAGAAAATGGCGCCGTTCCGTCGATCGGCGCGTGGCTCATCAAAGGCGCAAACATCGTGAAAAACAAAGCGTGGCGGCGACGGATAAGATGCCTGAGTCCTAGCCCTCTTGTGCGGGCAGGGCTTCATTTGTGGGCGTAACGCCTGTTCGATCGCGGATGTGTGGGGTGTGGGGCGCCGAAGGCTCAGGGGTTATGACCCGACGACAGCGCGAGGGGCGGTATAAACTTCTGAAAGCCGGCAAAAAGCGCTTGCCATTCTTTTTTCAGGGCCTTAAAGGAACGCATATCGAACTGGCCAAGCGATTTTCGCGGTCGGTTACGGTGATGAAGGGGTATAGCTCAGTTGGTAGAGCGGCGGTCTCCAAAACCGCAGGTCGTAAGTTCGAGCCTTACTGCCCCTGCCACTTTCCATTCGCAAGCGCGGTCTTCGCTGCACGGCAGATGGATACCGGATTTCCGGTGAATTTCGCGGAATGTCGATTTCCTCTTGTTAAAAGTGGAATCGGTGTTTATGTAGGTCAAAACAGACACGCGGTGCGTGGGGCTGATTAGTTCGGCTTTACGCGCCGTAATTGCGTGGGCAGTCAATGGCATCCAAAACCAATCCGTTTACGTTTCTGCAGCAGGTTCGCGCCGAAGCGTCAAAAATTACTTGGCCGTCGCGCCGCGAGACCATGATTTCGACGGCTATGGTGCTGGTGATGGTCATTTTTGCGGCTCTGTTCTTCTTTGCTGCGGATCAGCTCATCGGCTGGCTGCTCAGCCTCGTGCTGAACGTAGGCCGGTAACGGCACGGTCAAAGGATTGAACGGAGAATAAAAATGGCAGCACGCTGGTATATCGTTCACGCATATTCGAATTTCGAAAAGAAGGTCGCCGAGTCGATCGAGGAAAAGGCTCGCCAGAAGGGTCTTGATCATCTTTTCGAGAAAATCCTCGTGCCGACCGAAAAGGTTGTCGAGGTGCGTCGCGGCCGTAAGGTTGATAGCGAGCGCAAGTTCTTTCCGGGTTACGTGCTGGTGCGCGCCAACCTGACGGATGAGGCCTATCACCTCATCAAGAACACGCCGAAGGTTACCGGTTTCCTCGGTTCGGACAATAAGCCTGTTCCGATTCCCGATTATGAAGCCGATCGTATTCTCGGTCAGGTTCAGGAAGGTGTCGAGCGTCCGAAGTCTTCGGTTTCGTTCGAGATCGGCGAGCAGGTTCGCGTTTCCGACGGTCCGTTCGCGTCGTTCAACGGCGTGGTTCAGGATGTCGACGAAGAGCGTTCGCGCCTGAAGGTGGAAGTTTCGATTTTCGGCCGCGCTACGCCGGTCGAGCTGGAATACAATCAGGTCGAGAAGGTCTGATTGGAGGGGTGAAGCCCCAAGCGCGTGGAAGGCAATCTGGCTCTTAAGCCGGGGCAGGGCGCCGCACCACGCAACCGCAGCCGCCGGAGCGATCCGGCTAGAGAGAAGCCGGGTAACCGGTTTGAATTGAAAGGCAGAGAGATATGGCTAAGAAAGTTGCAGGCCAGCTCAAGTTGCAGGTAAAGGCTGGGTCGGCCAATCCGTCCCCGCCGATCGGTCCGGCACTTGGTCAGCGTGGCATTAACATCATGGAATTCTGCAAGGCGTTCAATGCCGCCACGCAGGAAATGGAAAAGGGTATGCCGATCCCGGTCGTCATCACCTATTACCAGGACAAGTCCTTCACCTTCGTCATGAAGCAGCCGCCGATGACCTATTGGTTGAAGAAGGAAGCTAAGATCACCTCCGGTTCCAAGACGCCTGGCAAGGGCGCCAAGGTCGGCTCCATCACCAAGGCTCAGGTCAAGACGATCGCTGAAGCCAAGATGAAGGATCTGAACGCAGCCGATATCGAAGGCGCAATGGCAATGGTTGAGGGCTCCGCCCGCGCCATGGGCCTGGAAGTGGTAGGTTGATCATGGCCAAGGTAGCAAAGCGCATTCAGAAGATCCGCGAAGGCGTGGATCCCAACAAGCTCTACGTTCTCACCGACGCCATTTCGATGGTCAAGGAACGTGCGGTTGCCAAGTTCGACGAAACCGTTGAAGTTTCGATGAACCTCGGCGTTGACCCGCGCCATGCGGATCAGATGGTTCGCGGCGTTGTCAACCTGCCGAACGGCACCGGCCGTGACGTTCGCGTCGCCGTTTTCGCCCGTGGCGTCAAGGCTGATGAGGCCACGGCTGCCGGCGCTGACGTTGTCGGCGCGGAAGAACTGGTTGAAATCGTTCAGGGCGGCAAGATCGACTTCGATCGTTGCATCGCGACCCCGGACATGATGCCGCTCGTCGGCCGTCTCGGCAAGGTACTCGGCCCGCGTGGCATGATGCCGAACCCGAAGGTCGGTACGGTGACGATGGATGTTGCCGGCGCCGTCAAGGCGTCCAAGGGCGGCGCTGTCGAGTTCCGCGTCGAAAAGGCTGGTATCGTGCATGCCGGCATCGGCAAGGCTTCGTTCGACGCCAAGGCTCTTGAAGAAAACATCAAGGCTTTCGCCGATGCGGTCGTCAAGGCAAAGCCGACGGGTGCCAAGGGCAACTACGTCAAGCGCGTTGCCATCTCCTCGACCATGGGTCCGGGCGTCAAGATCGACCCTTCGTCGGTTACGGCTTAATCAATTCTCGCGCGTCCTTCGGGCGTGTGACTAAAAGAATTTCCGGCTCTCAGGGAGCCGGAGATTTCCGGGGAAACCCGGAACTCCTGTCCGAGATTGCGGGTGGCCATGTCTTTCGGGATCTGGCCTTAATCATTCAACCTGCATGAGACGGGTGAGGCTGGATTTGAGACATCTGAGGATGTCTGACTGTCCGGTTCGAACCTGGTGTGCCTGTGCCTGAAGCCGTTTGCGGCGACAGAGCGGGGGACAGGATCCTCGAGCGTCGCTCGGGATCTTTGTAAAAAGGTCCCCTGGGGCAAAGGCAAACCCGACGGGTTCACAATCATGTGGTCCCGTCTACTGGAGACAGACAGTGGAAAGAGCGGAAAAACGCGAATTCGTCACGGAGCTGAACGAAGTCTTCAAGGCTTCCGGTTCGGTTGTCGTGGCCCACTATGCTGGTGTCACCGTTGCGCAGATGAACGACTTCCGTTCGAAAATGCGCGCTGCCGGAGGCACCGTCAAGGTCGCGAAGAACCGCCTGGCCAAGATCGCTCTTCAGGGCACGGAGTCGGAAGGGATGACAAATCTCTTCAAGGGCCAGACGCTGATTGCATACAGCGTCGACCCGATGATCGCTCCGAAAGTCGTCATGGATTTCGCAAAGGCCAACGATAAAGTCGTTGTTCTCGGCGGTTCCATGGGCGCAACCACGCTCAACGCCGAAGCAGTCAAGTCGCTTGCGACCCTGCCTTCGCTGGACGAGCTGCGCGCAAAGCTGCTGGGCCTTCTCAATGCCCCGGCAACTCGCGTCGCTACGGTTGTTGCCGCACCTGCAAGCCAGCTTGCACGCGTGTTTTCGGCTTACGCCAAGAAGGACGAAGCCGCTTAAGGCGGTTTTTCGCTGTAATTATTCAAACTGGTTCGAACTGAACAAAAGGAACTATCAAAATGGCTGATCTCGCAAAGATCGTTGAAGACCTCTCCACCCTGACCGTTCTGGAAGCTGCAGAACTGTCGAAGCTTCTTGAAGAAAAGTGGGGCGTTTCCGCCGCTGCTCCGGTAGCTGTTGCTGCTGCTGGCGGTGCTGGCGTTGCTGCTGCTGCTGAAGAAGAAAAGACTGAATTCGACGTGATCCTGGTTGACGCTGGCGCCAACAAGATCAACGTCATCAAGGAAGTTCGCGCTATCACGGGCCTCGGCCTGAAGGAAGCCAAGGACCTCGTTGAAGGCGCTCCGAAGGCTGTCAAGGAAGCCGTTTCCAAGGCTGAAGCTGCTGATCTCAAGAAGAAGCTTGAGGACGCAGGCGCCAAGGTTGACGTTAAGTAATCTTGCGATTGCTTGCGGGGGAGGCTGTCTCAGCCTTCCCCGTCTGTCATCGTTTTAAACCTTATTACCCAAAAGCCGCGTGAAAATGGCTTTTGGGTAATGGGTTCTTCAAGAGAATGGTTCCGAACCGGCTCATCTAGGCAATCCGGCCTGATCGATCCGGGATGTGGAACGAGATTGATGATACCCATTGCTTGACGGGGTCGACTGGCCATCGGTTCCCGTCCGTTGCAGGCCCGGATGCAATTTTAAAGGAGCGACGATGGCTCAGACCCTTTCGTTTAACGGTCGCAGGCGCGTACGCAAGTTTTTCGGCAAAATTCCAGAAGTAGCGGAAATGCCGAACCTCATCGAGGTTCAGAAGGCTTCGTATGACCAGTTTCTCATGGTTGACGAGCCCAAGGGTGGCCGTCCCGACGAGGGATTGAATGCCGTATTCAAATCCGTATTCCCGATCACCGATTTTTCGGGCGCATCCATGCTCGAATTCGTATCCTACGAATTCGAAGCGCCGAAGTTCGACGTCGAGGAATGCCGTCAGCGCGATCTGACCTATGCAGCGCCGCTGAAAGTGACGCTGCGCCTCATCGTGTTCGATATCGACGAGGATACTGGCGCGAAGTCCATCAAGGACATCAAGGAACAGTCCGTTTACATGGGCGACATGCCGCTCATGACCAATAACGGTACGTTCATCGTCAACGGCACCGAGCGCGTCATCGTTTCGCAGATGCATCGTTCGCCGGGCGTGTTCTTCGACCACGACAAGGGCAAGAGCCATTCTTCCGGCAAGCTTTTGTTCGCTGCCCGCGTCATCCCGTATCGCGGTTCCTGGCTCGACATCGAGTTCGACGCCAAGGACATCGTTTATGCGCGTATCGACCGTCGCCGCAAGCTGCCTGTGACCTCGCTCCTGATGGCGCTCGGCATGGATGGCGAAGAAATCCTGTCGACCTTCTACACCAAGGCTTCCTACGAGCGCTCCGGCGATGGCTGGCGCATTCCGTTCCAGCCTGAAGCGCTGAAGAACGCCAAGGTCATCACCGACATGATCGACGCCGATACCGGCGAAGTCGTTGTCGAAGGTGGCAAGAAGCTGACCCCGCGGCTTATCCGCCAGCTCGTCGACAAGGGCCTGAAGGCGCTGAAGGCGACTGACGAAGACCTCTACGGCAACTTCCTTGCCGAAGACATCGTCAACTACTCGACGGGTGAGATCTATCTCGAAGCCGGCGACGAAATCGACGAGAAGACGCTCGGCCTCATCCTGCAGTCCGGCTTTGACGAGATTCCGGTCCTCAACATCGACCACGTCAATGTTGGCGCCTATATCCGCAACACGCTGTCTGCGGACAAGAACCAGAACCGCCAGGAAGCGCTGTTCGACATCTACCGCGTCATGCGTCCGGGTGAGCCGCCGACCATGGATTCGGCCGAAGCGATGTTCAACTCGCTGTTCTTCGATGCTGAACGTTACGATCTCTCGGCTGTTGGCCGCGTGAAGATGAACATGCGTCTCGACCTCGACGCGGAAGACACCGTGCGCACGCTGCGCAAGGAAGACATCCTCGCCGTCGTCAAGATGCTGGTCGAACTGCGCGACGGCAAGGGCGAAATCGACGACATCGACAACCTCGGCAACCGCCGTGTTCGTTCTGTCGGCGAGCTGATGGAAAACCAGTACCGTCTGGGCCTTCTGCGCATGGAACGTGCGATCAAGGAGCGTATGTCCTCGATCGAAATCGACACCGTGATGCCGCAGGACCTGATCAATGCGAAGCCGGCAGCCGCCGCCGTTCGCGAATTCTTCGGTTCCTCGCAGCTGTCGCAGTTCATGGACCAGGTGAACCCGCTTTCGGAAATCACCCACAAGCGCCGTCTTTCGGCTCTTGGACCGGGCGGTCTGACCCGTGAGCGCGCAGGCTTTGAAGTCCGCGACGTTCATCCGACCCACTACGGCCGTATTTGCCCGATCGAAACGCCTGAGGGACCGAATATCGGTCTGATCAACTCGCTTGCAACCTTTGCCCGTGTGAACAAGTACGGCTTCATCGAAAGCCCGTACCGCAAGATCACCGACGGCAAGGTGACGACCGACGTGATCTATCTCTCCGCGATGGAAGAGGCCAAGTATTACGTCGCACAGGCCAATGCCGAACTTGATGGCGAAGGCGCCTTCGTTGAAGAGTTCGTTGTTTGCCGTCACTCGGGCGAAGTTATGCTCGCACCGCGCGACAACATCAACCTTATGGACGTTTCGCCGAAACAGCTCGTTTCGGTCGCTGCGGCTCTCATTCCGTTCCTGGAAAACGACGACGCCAACCGCGCTCTCATGGGCTCGAACATGCAGCGTCAGGCCGTTCCGCTTCTGCGGGCGGAAGCGCCGTTCGTCGGCACGGGCATGGAACCGGTCGTTGCTCGCGACTCCGGCGCTGCCATCGCGGCTCGCCGCGGCGGTATCGTCGATCAGGTGGATGCGACGCGTATCGTTATCCGCGCTACGGAAGACCTCGATGCCGGCAAGTCGGGCGTCGATATCTACCGTCTGCAGAAGTTCCAGCGTTCGAACCAGAACACCTGCGTCAACCAGCGTCCGCTGGTCTCCGTCGGTGACGCCATCTCCAAGGGTGACATCATCGCGGACGGTCCGTCAACCGACCTCGGCGATCTGGCGCTTGGCCGTAACGCGCTCGTCGCGTTCATGCCGTGGAACGGCTACAACTACGAAGACTCGATCCTGATGTCGGAACGTATCGTTTCCGACGACGTGTTCACCTCCATCCACATCGAAGAATTCGAAGTGATGGCGCGTGACACGAAGCTTGGTCCGGAAGAAATCACGCGCGACATTCCGAACGTTTCGGAAGAAGCGCTGAAGAACCTCGACGAAGCCGGTATCGTTTACATCGGTGCGGAAGTTCAGCCGGGCGATATCCTCGTCGGCAAGATCACGCCGAAGGGCGAAAGCCCGATGACGCCGGAAGAAAAGCTTCTGCGCGCCATCTTCGGTGAAAAGGCCTCCGACGTTCGCGACACCTCCATGCGCATGCCTCCGGGCACGTTTGGTACCGTCGTGGAAGTCCGCGTCTTCAACCGTCACGGTGTGGAGAAGGACGAGCGCGCGATGGCTATCGAGCGCGAAGAGATCGAGCGCTTAGCGAAGGACCGCGACGACGAGCAGGCAATTCTTGACCGTAACGTCTACGGTCGCCTGATCGACATGCTGCGTGGCCACGTTTCCATCGCCGGTCCGAAGGGCTTCAAGAAGGGCGTCGAACTTTCCAACGCCGTCGTCTCCGAATATCCCCGCTCGCAGTGGTGGATGTTCGCGGTCGAGGACGAGAAGGCTCAGTCCGAACTGGAAGCGCTTCGCGGCCAGTACGACGAGTCCAAGTCGCGCCTTGAACAGCGCTTCATGGACAAGGTCGAAAAGGTCCAGCGCGGCGACGAAATGCCTCCGGGCGTCATGAAGATGGTCAAGGTCTTCGTTGCTGTTAAGCGCAAGATCCAGCCGGGTGACAAGATGGCCGGCCGTCACGGTAACAAGGGCGTCGTCTCGCGTATCGTTCCGGTCGAAGACATGCCGTTCCTCGAAGACGGCACGCATGTCGACATCTGCTTGAACCCGCTCGGCGTGCCTTCGCGCATGAACGTCGGCCAGATCCTCGAAACCCACCTCGCATGGGCATGCGCAGGTATGGGCAAGAAGATCGGCGAGATGCTCGAAGAGTATCGCAAGACGATGGACATCAGCGAGCTTCGCAGCGAGCTGACGGAAATCTACGCGTCTGAAGCCAATGACGAGGTTCAGCGCTTCGATGACGACTCGCTGGTGAAGCTTGCCGAAGAAGCCAAGCGCGGTGTTTCCATCGCGACCCCGGTCTTCGACGGTGCGCATGAGCCTGACGTCGCCGCGATGCTGAAGAAGGCAGGTCTGCATGAATCCGGTCAGTCCGTCCTTTACGACGGTCGTACCGGTGAGCCGTTCGACCGCAAGGTCACCGTCGGCTACATGTACATGATCAAGCTGAACCACCTTGTAGACGACAAGATCCACGCTCGCTCGATCGGTCCTTACTCGCTCGTTACCCAGCAGCCGCTGGGCGGCAAGGCGCAGTTCGGCGGACAGCGCTTCGGGGAAATGGAAGTCTGGGCTCTGGAAGCATACGGCGCGGCCTACACACTGCAGGAAATGCTGACCGTCAAGTCGGACGACGTGGCCGGCCGCACCAAGGTCTACGAAGCGATCGTCCGTGGCGACGATACCTTCGAGGCCGGTATTCCGGAGAGCTTCAACGTTCTCGTCAAGGAAATGCGGTCGCTCGGTCTTTCGGTTGAGCTGGAAAACTCGAAGATCGAGAACCAGCCCGACGACCAGCTGCCCGACGCGGCGGAATAAAAATGAGAGAGGCGGGCGCCTTCCGGGCGCCTGCCGGTTTCCCGTCAGCCCGGCTGGCGTGGGACACTTTCGCCGCATTGTGCGGTTAATCCGTATTTAAAGCTCTGGACGGTGACCCGGGAAGAAGCCGGTCCGGATGCAAACAGGGGCAGCAGCTAGCCTCTCAAGGAGACAAGGCATGAACCAAGAGGTCATGAATCTTTTCAATCCTCAGGTGCCTGCGCAGCATTTCGATTCCATCCGGATTTCGATTGCTTCGCCGGAAAAAATCCTGTCGTGGTCCTACGGCGAGATCAAGAAGCCGGAAACCATCAACTACCGTACGTTCAAGCCGGAACGCGACGGCCTTTTCTGCGCGCGTATCTTCGGACCAATCAAGGACTACGAGTGCCTGTGCGGCAAGTACAAGCGCATGAAGTACAAGGGCATCATCTGCGAAAAGTGCGGCGTCGAAGTGACGCTGTCGCGCGTTCGCCGTGAGCGCATGGGCCATATCGAGCTCGCAGCGCCGGTTGCCCACATCTGGTTCCTGAAGTCGCTTCCCTCGCGTATCTCGACCCTGCTCGACATGACGCTGAAGGATGTCGAACGCGTTCTCTATTTCGAGAACTACATCGTCACCGAGCCTGGCCTCACTTCGCTGAAGCAGAACCAGCTTCTGTCTGAAGAAGAGTACATGATCGCCGTCGACGAGTTCGGCGAAGACCAGTTCACCGCAATGATCGGCGCTGAAGCCATCTACGAGATGCTGGCTTCGATGAACCTCGAAAAGATCGCCGGCGACCTGCGTGCCGAACTTGCTGAGACCACGTCTGATCTCAAGCAGAAGAAGCTGATGAAGCGCCTGAAGATCGTCGAGAACTTCATGGAGTCGGGCAACCGTCCGGAATGGATGATCATGAAGGTCGTTCCGGTCATTCCGCCGGACCTGCGCCCGCTGGTTCCGCTGGATGGCGGCCGTTTTGCGACGTCCGACCTCAACGATCTCTATCGCCGCGTCATCAACCGTAACAACCGTCTGAAGCGCCTGATCGAGCTTCGTGCGCCTGGCATCATCATCCGCAACGAAAAGCGTATGTTGCAGGAATCCGTTGATGCGCTGTTCGACAACGGCCGTCGCGGCCGCGTCATCACGGGTGCCAACAAGCGCCCGCTGAAGTCGCTCTCCGACATGCTCAAGGGCAAGCAGGGCCGCTTCCGCCAGAACCTTCTCGGCAAGCGCGTCGACTATTCCGGTCGTTCGGTCATCGTGACCGGTCCGGAACTGAAGCTGCACCAGTGCGGCCTGCCGAAGAAGATGGCGCTAGAACTGTTCAAGCCGTTCATCTACGCCCGTCTCGACGCCAAGGGTTACTCCTCGACCGTCAAGCAGGCCAAGAAGCTGGTTGAAAAGGAAAAGCCGGAAGTCTGGGATATCCTCGACGAGGTTATCCGCGAGCACCCGGTGCTTCTGAACCGCGCACCGACGCTGCACCGTCTGGGTATCCAGGCTTTCGAACCGATGCTGGTCGAAGGCAAGGCCATCCAGCTGCACCCGCTCGTCTGCACGGCCTTCAACGCCGACTTCGACGGTGACCAGATGGCTGTTCACGTGCCGCTTTCGCTGGAAGCCCAGCTGGAAGCCCGCGTGCTGATGATGTCGACCAACAACATCCTGCATCCGGCGAACGGTCACCCGATCATCGTTCCGTCGCAGGACATGGTTCTCGGCCTCTATTACCTGTCGATCATGAACCAGAACGAGCCGGGCGAAGGCATGGCTTTCTCCGACATCGGTGAGCTGCATCACGCGCTTGAAAACAAGGTCGTGACGCTGCATGCCAAGATTCGTGGCCGCTTCAAGACCGTGGACGCCGATGGCAAGCCGGTTTCGAAGATCCATGAAACGACCCCTGGCCGTATGCTGATTGGCGAACTTCTGCCGAAGAACGTCAACGTGCCTTTCGACGTCTGCAACCAGGAAATGACCAAGAAGAACATCTCCAAGATGATCGACACGGTCTACCGTCATTGCGGCCAGAAAGACACGGTCATCTTCTGCGACCGCATCATGCAGCTCGGCTTCAGCCACGCCTGCCGCGCCGGCATTTCGTTCGGCAAGGACGACATGGTCATTCCGGACAGCAAGGTGAAGATCGTTGGCGACACCGAAGCCTTGGTGAAGGAATACGAACAGCAGTATAATGATGGTCTCATCACCCAGGGCGAAAAGTACAACAAGGTTGTCGACGCCTGGGGCAAGGCAACCGAGAAGGTCGCCGAAGAAATGATGGCGCGCATCAAGGCTGTCGAGTTCGATCCGGAAACGGGCCGCCAGAAGCCGATGAACTCCATCTACATGATGTCCCACTCGGGCGCGCGTGGTTCTCCGAACCAGATGCGTCAGCTGGGCGGCATGCGCGGCCTGATGGCCAAGCCCTCGGGTGAAATCATCGAGACGCCGATCATCTCGAACTTCAAGGAAGGCCTGACCGTTAACGAGTACTTCAACTCGACCCACGGTGCCCGTAAGGGTCTGGCAGACACCGCCTTGAAGACGGCGAACTCGGGTTACCTTACCCGTCGTCTGGTTGACGTCGCGCAGGATTGCATCGTCGTTTCCACCGATTGCGGCACCGACAAGGGCCTCACCATGACCGCCATCGTCGATGCCGGTCAGGTCGTTGCCTCGCTCGGCGCGCGTATCCTCGGCCGTACGGCTCTTGATGATATCGATCATCCAGTCTCCGGCGAGAACCTCGTCAAGGCTGGCACGCTCATCGATGAGGCCGATGTGGCCGTCATCGAAAAGGCGGGCATCCAGTCCGTGCGCATCCGCTCGGCTCTGACCTGCGAAGTGCAGGTTGGCGTTTGCGGCGTCTGCTACGGTCGTGACCTTGCACGCGGTACGCCTGTCAACATGGGCGAAGCCGTTGGCGTTATCGCCGCACAGTCGATCGGTGAACCAGGCACGCAGCTCACCATGCGTACCTTCCACCTTGGCGGTACGGCGAACGTGGTCGACCAGTCGTTCCTTGAAGCCTCTTACGAGGGCACGATTGCGATCAAGAACCGTAACATCCTGCGCAACTCGGAAGGCACTCTCATCGCGATGGGCCGTAACATGGCCGTCACCATTCTCGATGAGCGCGGTGCGGAACGTTCGTCGCAGCGCGTCGCTTACGGCTCGAAGATCTTCGTGGATGATGGCGACAAGGTAAAGCGTGGCCAGCGTCTGGCAGAGTGGGACCCCTACACCCGTCCGATGATGACGGAAGTGGAAGGCACCGTTCACTTCGAGGACCTCGTCGACGGTCTTTCCGTTCTGGAAGCCACCGACGAATCCACCGGCATCACCAAGCGTCAGGTCATTGACTGGCGTTCGACGCCGCGCGGTTCGGACCTCAAGCCCGCGATCGTCATCAAGGACGCTTCCGGCGCTGTTGCGAAGCTTGCCCGTGGTGGCGAAGCCCGCTTCCAGCTGTCCGTGGACGCCATCCTGTCGGTCGAGCCGGGTTCGAAGGTCTCCCAGGGTGACGTGCTTGCACGTTCGCCGCTGGAAAGCGCCAAGACGAAGGACATCACCGGTGGTCTGCCGCGCGTTGCCGAACTGTTCGAAGCACGTCGTCCGAAGGATCACGCCGTCATCGCCGAGATCGACGGTACGATCCGCCTGGGTCGCGACTACAAGAACAAGCGTCGCGTGATGATCGAGCCTGCGGAAGACGGCGTCGAGCCGGTCGAATACCTGATCCCGAAGGGCAAGCCCTTCCATCTTCAGGAAGGCGACTACATCGAGAAGGGCGAATACATTCTCGACGGCAACCCGGCACCGCACGACATTCTGGCGATCAAGGGCGTGGAGGCTCTGGCTTCCTACCTCGTGAACGAAATCCAGGAAGTCTACCGACTGCAGGGCGTTGTGATCAACGACAAGCACATCGAGGTGATCGTTCGCCAGATGCTGCAGAAGGTTGAGATCACCGATGCCGGCGACAGCCAGTACATCGTCGGCGACAACGTCGACCGTATCGAGCTGGATGACATGAACGACCGCCTGATCGAGGAGGGCAAGAAGCCGGCTTACGGCGATCCTGTTCTGCTCGGCATCACCAAGGCTTCGCTGCAGACGCCGTCCTTCATTTCGGCCGCATCCTTCCAGGAAACCACCAAGGTTCTCACGGAAGCTGCGATTGCCGGCAAGACGGATACGCTGCAGGGCCTCAAGGAAAACGTCATCGTCGGCCGTCTCATCCCGGCCGGTACTGGCGGCACCATGACGCAGATCCGCCGCATCGCTACCTCGCGCGACGACCTCATTCTCGAGGAACGCCGCAAGGGTACGGGTGCAGGTTCTGCAAACCAGATGCTGCAGGACATGACGGATCAGGTTCCGGCCGCCGAATAAGGCGAACGAAGCCGAAAGGGCAGGGGCTTTACGAAGCCCCGCCACGGTTCATAAAAACGCCCGGAGCAATCCGGGCGTTTTTTCGTTTCGGCGGGTCACTGCTGCGGATGCGGGGGCTGGCTGATATTCAGATCGGCGTGGCCGAGGGGTTCAAGCCGTGCGGCAGGTTCAGCCCTGCTCGCCGATGTTGTAACGCGTCAGAACGGAAAGCCGGCGGACGAGATCGGTCTGGCCGGTGCTGCCGGTCTTCGCATAGATCGACTTGGCGTTACTGCGGACCGTCTCGTGGGAAATCTGCAATTGCTTCGCCACCGAGGGAAGCGAAAGCCCCTTCATGATTTCCAGAGCAACGCGGGCTTCGGCCCTGGTGAGGTCATAAAGCCCTTTCAGGAGCAAGGTCGCGTCCGCGACGGCGCCTACGGGTTGCGATATCAGAACGATGGCGCTGCCGTTCGGGGAGAGGTCCAGTGCATCCTTGCGCAGCGGGATGACGTGAAGGATGCAGGCCCGCTCCTCGCTGGTCGGCATGGGGAAAGAGCTGACGCCACGCCCGGCCAGCGCCTTGTAGAGCAGCCGGTTTACTCTTTCGTCGGAAATGGAGATCCTGTCGCGGGCGCGGGTGGATATGCACTTCTGGAGCGTCTGAAACAGGCCGTTGGCGGAAAGGACACGCCCGCTTGCCTGCAGCACCGCCGCCGGCGCGCCAATGGCATTGAGACCGAGTGTCATCGCATCGGCCCTCTGGCGCTGCAGCCGGGTTGCAAGTGTGAGGCTGCGGGCTATATGCGGCCTCAGCCTGCCGAGCGCGGCCATCGTCTCCGGGCCGATGACGCCGCTGTCGAGCTTGCGTTCGAAAAGCACCGTCATTTCCGGATGGTCAGGTGGAGCGACCTGGGTTGCCGCCCCATATCCCAATCCACGTGGCATCAGGAAGTCGCGCACGATCGGTAGCCCGGCCCATTCATCATGGGTGAAGACATCGAAATCATGCACGAAGGAAAACTGTCCCTCGCGAACCGCGCGGGTGAGGCGGTCATTGCGGTGGTTCCAGCCGCCCTCCATGAAGGCCTGCATCAATTCCTGGAAATTGGGCGTGAAAAGCCAGGCTTCTTCCTCACCCTTGCCCCAGGTGAGGGCACCGCCCCAGAAATCCAGCCGTTGACCGATTGTGGCGATGACCTTCGCCCAGCGGTCGGGAAAAAGCGCGGCCTCGTAAATGTCATCAATAATGTCTGCCGAAGATATATTGTCCAACCCGCCACCGGAATTTCATGTCGGGGTTATTTAAGCTAATATCTTCATGATGTTCAATGGGAAACGAAGTAATACTAACGAGTTTGAAGTATATAATCTATAAGTGACTTAATATATTGATCAGTCTGCCAAAGGGATCGCGCAGGAACAGGCGGCGCACGCCCCATGTTTCGATGGCCGGTCCGTATTCGACCGGCAGCCCGGCTTTAACTATGCGGGCGTAAACCTCGTCGAAATTGTCGACCTCGATGGAGATGTCGGGGACCGCCGTTCCGGAGCCGCCTTCGCGGGCAAAGCTGATCTGGGCAGGTGTTTCAACCGGGCTTGCATAGGTCACGATCCAGCCGTGATCCATGGCGATGGTCATGCCGAGAATATCGCCATAAAAGACACCCGCCCGTTCAAGGTCGGGTGTCGCGATATTGGTGACGATGCGTCTCACCGTCATGGCTGTGCCTCAGGCGAAGCGGATGATCGCCACTTCGCCTTCCAGTGCGCCCTGATAGGCGGAAGCGTGCGGCTCTTCATCCGGGATTTCGGTCAGCATGCCGATCTGGTCGAGGTCGGCCTCGATGAAGCCTTCCTCGGAAAGCGCGTTCAGTGTTTCACGCACGGCGGTATCGTCGTCCGGCGCCCGAAGGATGACGTGGATGTCGATGCCCTCGGAGTTATCGGTCTCGTAAGCCTTGCCGATGACGATGAAGACCATCGGCTCGTCGCGTCCGTTGTCGTTGTCGGGGAGGGTGCTCATGACGCGGTTCCTTGATCTGTCGTTGCTATGTACGCGGGTCGACCGGAGCGGGCCTTGCGCGTGGCGGGCCAAGTCTGGCCGCTTGAGGGAATCAATAGACGGATTTTATGAAAAGCCAAAGGCCGGAGCGCAAAATCGCTGTTGCCGATGGTGACTTCTGTTAGAAGGAGGGGGAAATGGCCCGCCTGCGGGCTTTGTGGCCGCGGGCGCGGGCGCAAAATGCGGATTCGGCCTTGACGAAAGCTGGCTAAAACAGTAGTACGCCCGCCATCGGAGCCTCTGTGGGTGCTGGCCGTTCGGAAACCTTTTTTCCGAACATCAATTCAAACAAGACTCCATTGCACGTAGAAGACACGAATGTTGCATGCAAGACGCCTCGTTGAGGTGTCCTCTGCTCTTGGTGGTCCATCCGTGAAAACGGATCGGGCCACGTTTTGCGCATGAGGATATATACGTGCGTCGTCGCCGGCAACGGCATAGCCGCCACCCGTTCGGGTGGCTAAAGTAGTTTTTGCAAGGGATGGTTATATGCCTACCGTAAACCAGCTGATCCGCAAGCCTCGCCAGGCACAGGTAAAGCGCAACAAGGTTCCTGCTCTTCAGGAAAACCCGCAGAAGCGTGGTGTTTGCACCCGCGTTTACACGACGACCCCGAAGAAGCCGAACTCGGCTCTGCGTAAGGTTGCCAAGATCCGCCTCACCAACGGCTTCGAAGTCATCGGTTACATTCCGGGCGAAGGTCACAACCTTCAGGAACACTCCGTGGTCATGATCCGCGGCGGCCGCGTAAAGGACTTGCCGGGCGTGCGTTACCACATCATCCGCGGTGTTCTCGATACCCAGGGCGTCAAGAACCGCAAGCAGCGCCGCTCCAAGTACGGTGCGAAGCGTCCGAAGTAATTCGGGTTTAAACAAATTCCGGCGCTGCGCGAGGTTCTCCGCGTGGTAAAGCGTCAATAACATTGAGAGACAAAGAATATGTCCCGTCGCCATAGTGCAGAAAAGCGTGAGATCAACCCGGATCCGAAGTTCGGCGATCTGATCGTTACCAAGTTCATGAACGCCATCATGCTTCACGGCAAGAAGTCGGTCGCAGAAAGCATCGTTTACGGCGCGTTCGACGTCGTTCAGGGCAAGACGAAGCAGGAGCCGCTCGGCGTGTTCCACTCCGCCCTCGACAACGTTGCTCCGCATGTTGAAGTGCGTTCGCGCCGCGTTGGTGGTGCTACCTACCAGGTTCCGGTCGATGTTCGCCCCGAGCGCCGTCAGGCTCTGGCCATCCGCTGGCTGATCACCGCTGCGCGCAAGCGCAACGAAACGACCATGGTCGATCGCCTTTCCGGCGAACTCATGGACGCTGCGAACAACCGTGGTTCGGCTGTCAAGAAGCGCGAAGACACGCACAAGATGGCTGACGCCAACCGCGCATTCTCGCATTACCGCTGGTAATCTTAACCGGTCGCATATCGAAAGGCAGTCCATTATGGCTCGCGAATATAAAATCGAAGACTACCGCAATTTCGGTATCATGGCGCATATCGACGCCGGCAAGACGACGACCACCGAGCGTATCCTTTATTACACCGGTAAGTCGCACAAGATCGGTGAAGTTCACGATGGCGCAGCCACGATGGACTGGATGGAGCAGGAGCAGGAGCGTGGTATCACCATCACGTCTGCTGCCACCACGACCTTCTGGAAGGGCCGTGACGGCAAGATGCGCCGTTTCAACATCATCGACACCCCCGGCCACGTTGACTTCACCATTGAAGTCGAGCGTTCGCTGCGCGTTCTCGACGGCGCCATCGCGCTGCTCGACGCCAACGCCGGTGTGGAGCCGCAGACGGAAACCGTCTGGCGCCAGGCTGAGAAGTATCATGTTCCGCGCATGATCTTCTGCAACAAGATGGACAAGACCGGTGCTGACTTCTACCGCTCGGTAGAAATGATCAAGACCCGTCTCGGCGCCATTGCCGTCGTCATGCAGCTGCCGATCGGCGCTGAGACCGAGTTCAAGGGCGTTATCGATCTGATCGAGATGAACGCACTCATCTGGCGCGACGAATCGCTCGGCGCTCAGTGGGACGTCGTCGAAATTCCTGATGACATGAAGGCCAAGGCTGACGAATATCGCGAAAAGCTGATCGAGACCGTTGTCGAGATCGACGAAGAAGCGATGGAAAACTACCTGAACGGCATCATGCCTGACAACGAGCAGATCCGTGCACTGGTTCGCCGCGGCACCATCGACGTGAAGTTCCACCCGATGTTCTGCGGTACCGCGTTCAAGAACAAGGGCGTTCAGCCGCTTCTCGACGCCGTCGTCGACTATCTGCCTTCGCCGCTGGACATTCCGGCGATCAAGGGCATCGACTTCAAGACCGAAGCCGAGATCGAGCGTCATGCCGACGACAGCGAGCCGCTTTCCATGCTCGCGTTCAAGATCATGAACGACCCCTTCGTCGGTTCGCTGACGTTTGCGCGTATCTATTCGGGCAAGCTCGAAAAGGGTACGTCTGTCATCAACACGGTTAAGGACAAGCGTGAGCGCGTCGGCCGTATGCTGCAGATGCACTCCAACTCGCGCGAAGACATCGAAGAAGCCTTTGCCGGCGACATCGTTGCTCTGGCTGGCCTCAAGGAAACCACCACTGGCGATACGCTCTGCGATCCGCTGAAGCCGGTTATCCTCGAGCGCATGGAATTCCCCGAGCCGGTCATCCAGATCGCGATCGAGCCGAAGACCAAGGGCGACCAGGAAAAGATGGGCCTCGCGCTCAACCGTCTGGCTGCTGAGGATCCTTCGTTCCGCGTCAAGACCGACGAAGAGTCCGGTCAGACGATCATCGCGGGCATGGGCGAACTTCACCTCGACATTCTCGTTGACCGTATGCGTCGCGAGTTCAAGGTTGAAGCCACCGTCGGCGCGCCGCAGGTTGCCTATCGCGAAACGATCACGCGTCAGCACGAAGAAGACTACACGCACAAGAAGCAGTCCGGTGGTACCGGTCAGTTCGCTCGCGTCAAGATCATCTTCGAACCGAACCCTGAAGGCGAAGACTTCAAGTTCGAATCCAAGATCGTCGGTGGTGCTGTTCCGAAGGAATACATCCCGGGCGTTCAGAAGGGTATCGAAAGCGTTCTGTCTTCCGGTCCGCTGGCTGGCTTCCCGATGCTCGGCGTCAAGGCGACGCTGATCGACGGTGCATTCCACGACGTCGACTCGTCGGTTCTCGCCTTCGAAATCGCATCGCGTGCCTGCTTCCGTGAAGCAGCCAAGAAGGCTGGTGCACAGCTTCTCGAGCCGATGATGAAGGTCGAAGTCGTAACGCCGGAAGACTATGTCGGCGACGTTATCGGCGACCTGAACTCCCGTCGTGGTCAGATCCAGGGCCAGGAAAGCCGTGGTATCACCATCGTCATCAACGCGCATGTTCCGCTCGCGAACATGTTCAAGTACGTCGACAACCTGCGCTCCATGAGCCAAGGCCGCGCTCAGTACTCGATGACGTTCGACCACTACTCGCCGGTTCCGTCGAACGTGGCGCAGGAAATCCAGGCAAAGTACTCCGGTCAGAAGTGATCGGGGTACGCCCCACCAGATTTGAAGATTATTCCCGTCAAGGGACAAGAATGGAGAGCCACTAATGGCAAAGAGCAAGTTTGAGCGCAATAAGCCGCACGTCAACATTGGCACGATCGGTCACGTTGACCATGGCAAGACGTCGCTGACGGCCGCGATCACGAAGTTCTTCGGCGAATTCAAGGCGTATGACCAGATCGACGCCGCGCCTGAAGAAAAGGCCCGTGGTATCACGATTTCGACGGCACACGTTGAATATGAGACGCCTGCCCGTCACTACGCGCACGTCGACTGCCCCGGCCACGCCGACTACGTGAAGAACATGATCACCGGTGCTGCGCAGATGGACGGCGCGATCCTGGTTTGCTCGGCTGCCGACGGCCCGATGCCGCAGACCCGCGAGCACATCCTGCTTGCCCGTCAGGTTGGCGTTCCGGCAATCGTCGTGTTCC
Organism: Agrobacterium sp. SUL3; assembly: GCF_001263295.1. NCBI lineage: Bacteria > Pseudomonadati > Pseudomonadota > Alphaproteobacteria > Hyphomicrobiales > Rhizobiaceae > Agrobacterium > Agrobacterium sp. SUL3. The sequence goes on along the minus strand of NZ_KQ414499.1, from coordinate 59,187 downwards.
TCAACAAGGTCGACCAGGTTGACGACGCCGAGCTTCTCGAGCTCGTCGAGCTTGAAGTTCGCGAACTTCTGTCGTCCTACGACTTCCCGGGCGACGATATCCCGATCATCAAGGGTTCGGCACTTGCTGCTCTTGAAGATTCCGACAAGAAGATCGGTGAAGACGCGATCCGCGAGCTGATGGCCGCTGTTGACGCCTACATCCCGACGCCTGAGCGTCCGATCGACCAGCCGTTCCTGATGCCGATCGAAGACGTGTTCTCGATCTCCGGCCGTGGTACGGTTGTGACGGGTCGCGTTGAGCGCGGTATCGTCAAGGTTGGTGAAGAAGTCGAGATCGTCGGCATTCGTCCGACCTCGAAGACGACGGTTACCGGCGTTGAAATGTTCCGCAAGCTGCTCGATCAGGGCCAGGCTGGCGACAACATCGGTGCTCTCGTTCGCGGCGTTACCCGTGACGGCGTTGAGCGTGGCCAGATCCTGTGCAAGCCGGGTTCGGTCAAGCCGCACAAGAAGTTCATGGCAGAAGCCTACATCCTGACGAAGGAAGAAGGCGGCCGTCATACGCCGTTCTTCACGAACTACCGCCCGCAGTTCTACTTCCGCACGACGGACGTGACTGGCATCGTTTCGCTGCCGGAAGGCACGGAAATGGTTATGCCTGGCGACAACGTCACGGTTGAAGTCGAGCTGATCGTTCCGATCGCGATGGAAGAAAAGCTGCGCTTCGCTATCCGCGAAGGCGGCCGTACCGTCGGCGCCGGCATCGTTGCTTCGATCGTCGAGTAATTTCGACTTTTAAAATTCGCTCCGACGGCGGTGTCACAAACACCGCCGTCGGGCTTTTAATAAAAAGCCTGGCGGCGTTGCATTTTTAGTGCTTGAAAAATTCGGTGAAAGCGCGTAAACGCGCACTCACACTCACCGCTGGATTCGCAAGCATTTGCGAAACGCGGTGTTTTAGCAATACAGACTACTGAAATGATTGGGGTGCGAGGCGCATCCCTCTCGATTTTTGAAAATCTGCGGCGCCACGATCAATAGAAGTTCATGTGTTTCCGCGTGCGGAAACGAATAACAAAGAACAAGGACAAGACGAATGACCGGCCAGAATATCCGTATCCGCCTCAAGGCGTTCGATCACCGGATCCTCGATGCCTCTACCCGTGAAATCGTGTCGACCGCAAAGCGCACCGGCGCCAGCGTTCGCGGCCCGGTTCCACTCCCCACCCGCATCGAAAAGTTTACCGTCAACCGCTCTCCTCACGTTGACAAGAAAAGCCGTGAACAGTTCGAAATGCGGACGCACAAGCGTCTTCTTGATATCGTTGACCCCACCCCGCAGACTGTCGATGCTCTTATGAAGCTCGACCTCGCTGCTGGCGTTGACGTGGAAATCAAGCTCTAAGACCCGGCCCGATCCATCCAAGGTGAGGGCTGAAATAACAAGGAAGGTACGTGGAGCAATCCAACGACTTCCAAACCGGAGACCGGAAACATCGTGAGATGTCGAAGGGCACTCCTTAACAAAGGCCAGAGAGGGTTTTCCCTTCAAGGCTCGCAAGAGGATGAACCAATGCGTTCAGGTGTGATTGCACAGAAAGTGGGTATGACACGCGTCTATAACGACGCAGGTGAACATATCCCCGTAACAGTATTGCGACTGGATAACGTACAAGTCGTTGCCCAGCGCACGGAAGACAAGAATGGCTACACCGCAGTTCAGCTCGGTGCCGGCCAGTCCAAGGTCAAGAACACGACGAAGGCGCTTCGCGGTCATTTTGCCGCTGCCAATGTCGAACCGAAAGCCAAGCTCGTCGAGTTCCGGGTTTCCCCCGAGAACCTGATCGACATCGGTGCAACACTGACCGCAACTCATTTTCAGAACGGCCAGCTGGTGGACGTCACTGGAACCACAATCGGTAAAGGTTTTGCCGGTGCTATGAAGCGTCACAACTTCGGTGGTGGCCGCGCTTCGCACGGTAACTCCGTATCGCACCGTGCACACGGTTCGACCGGTAACAACCAGGATCCGGGCCGCGTCTGGAAGGGCAAGCGCATGGCTGGTCATATGGGCCAGACACGCGTTACGACCCAGAACCTCGAAGTCGTTTCGACTGACGAAGACCGTGGCCTCATCCTCGTGAAGGGTGCAGTTCCCGGTTCGAAGGGTTCCTGGATCATCGTCCGCGACGCCGTCAAGTCGGCTGCGAAGTAAGGGAGCCTTATCATGGAATTGAACGTCAAGACCCTCGAGGGAAAAGACGCCGGCAAGGTTTCTCTGTCGGATGAGATCTTTGGCCTCGACCCCCGCCAGGACATTCTGGCCCGCATGGTTCGCTGGCAGCTTGCTAAGAAGCAGCAGGGAACCCACAAGACCAAGAACCGGTCGGAAGTTTCCCGCACCGGTGCCAAGATGTACAAGCAGAAGGGTACGGGCCGCGCTCGTCATCATTCGGCTCGCGCACCGCAGTTCCGCGGCGGCGGCAAGGCCCACGGCCCGGTCGTTCGCAGCCACGCCCATGACCTTCCCAAGAAGGTTCGTGCGCTCGCTCTGCGTCACGCCCTGTCTGCAAAGCTGAAGGCTGAAGAACTGATCATCGTTGATCAGCTCGTTGCATCTGAAGCAAAGACCAAGGCTCTGCTGGGCAGCTTCGCTTCGCTTGGCCTGACCAACGCTCTCGTTATCGGTGGCGCTGAACTTGATGGCAACTTCAAGCTCGCAGCCCAGAACATCCCGAATGTGGACGTTCTGCCGGTACAGGGCATCAATGTTTACGACATCCTGCGCCGTGGCAAGCTGGTGCTTTCCAAGGCTGCTGTAGAGGCTCTGGAGGAGCGGTTCAAATGACGGATCTTCGCCACTACGATGTGATCGTATCTCCTTCGATCACGGAAAAGTCGACGCTGGTCTCCGAACAGAACCAGGTCGTATTCAACGTCGCCAAAAGCGCTTCCAAGCCTGAAATCAAGGCTGCCGTGGAAGCTCTCTTCGGCGTCAAAGTCACGGCTGTGAACACGCTTATCCGCAAGGGTAAGACCCGTCGTTTCCGTGGGTTCGCCGGTAAGCTGAAAGACGTCAAGAAAGCCGTCGTTACGCTCGCCGAAGGTCAATCCATCGACGTGTCCACCGGACTCTAAAGGTTAGGCCCAAGCGGGCAAAGACCCAAAAGGGAACAATAAAATGGCATTGAAAAGTTTCAATCCGACCACGCCAAGCCAGCGCCAGCTGGTTATCGTGGACCGCGCTTCGCTCTACAAGGGCAAGCCGGTAAAGGCTCTGACCCAGGGCCTCAGCTCCAAGGGTGGCCGCAATAACCAGGGCCGGATCACCGTCCGGTTCCAGGGTGGCGGTCACAAGCGGACCTACCGTCTGGTGGATTTCAAGCGTCGCAAGTTCGACGTTGAAGGCACCGTTGAACGTTTGGAATACGACCCCAACCGCACCGCGTTCATCGCGCTGGTTACGTATACCGACGGCGAACAGGCTTACATTCTCGCGCCACAGCGTCTCGCTGCTGGTGACAAGGTGATCGCCTCCGACAAGGCAGTGGACGTGAAGCCCGGCAACACCATGCCGCTTCAGTACATTCCGGTCGGTTCGATCATCCACAACGTCGAGATGAAGCCGGGTAAAGGCGGTCAGATCGCCCGCTCCGCCGGTACGTATGTCCAGCTCGTCGGCCGCGATGCCGGTATGGCCATCCTGCGTCTCAACTCGGGCGAACAGCGTCTGGTGCATGGCTCGTGCCTCGCATCAATCGGTGCTGTTTCGAACTCGGATCACGGCAACATCAACGACGGCAAGGCTGGTCGTTCGCGTTGGCGTGGCAAGCGTCCGCACGTTCGCGGCGTCGTCATGAACCCGGTCGACCACCCGCACGGTGGTGGTGAAGGTCGCACATCGGGTGGTCGTCACCCGGTTACTCCGTGGGGCAAGCCCACGAAGGGCAAGCGCACCCGTTCGAACAAGTCGACCGACAAGTTCATCATGCGCTCGCGCCATCAGCGTAAGAAGTAAGAGAGGTAGTCACTAATGGCTCGTTCAGTATGGAAAGGTCCGTTTGTTGACGGCTATCTTCTCACCAAGGCTGAGAAGGTGCGCGAGAGCGGACGTAATGAAGTAATCAAGATCTGGAGCCGTCGCTCCACGATCCTGCCGCAGTTCGTCGGTCTGACCTTCGGCGTTTATAACGGCAGCAAGCATGTGCCCGTCTCGGTCAACGAAGACATGGTCGGACACAAGTTCGGTGAATTCTCTCCGACCCGTACCTATTACGGTCACGGCGCGGACAAGAAGGCAAAGAGGAAGTAATCATGGCGAAGGCTAAGACCGAACGCCGGCTGAAGGACAATGAGGCTCAGGCCATTGCCCGTACGCTCCGCGTCAGCCCCCAGAAACTGAACCTGGTTGCCGCTCTTATCCGTGGCAAGAAGGTTGATCGCGCTCTCGCCGAGCTCGAATTCTCCCGCAAGCGCATTGCAGGCACCGTCAAGAAGACGCTGGAATCTGCAATTGCCAATGCGGAAAACAACCATGACCTCGACGTCGACGCTCTCGTCGTCGCCGAGGCCTATGTTGGCAAGTCCATCACCATGAAGCGTTTCCACGCTCGTGGCCGTGGTCGTGCGTCCCGCATTGAAAAGCCGTTCGCTCATCTCACGATCGTTGTTCGTGAAGTTGAGGAAAAAGGGGAGGCCGCATAATGGGTCAGAAAATCAATCCAATCGGCTTCCGCCTCGGCATCAACCGTACCTGGGATAGCCGCTGGTACGCTGACACCGCGGAATACGGCAAGCTGCTGCATGAAGACCTGAAGATCCGGGCATACCTGATCAAGGAACTCAAGCAGGCCGGTATCGCCAAGGTGGTCATCGAGCGTCCGCACAAGAAGTGCCGCGTTACGATCCACTCGGCTCGTCCGGGTCTCATCATCGGCAAGAAGGGCGCGGACATCGAGAAGCTTCGCAAGAAGCTTTCCGAGATGACCAACTCCGAAACGCACCTCAACATCGTTGAAGTGCGCAAGCCGGAAATCGACGCAACTCTCGTTGCCCAGTCGATCGCCCAGCAGCTCGAGCGTCGCGTGGCTTTCCGCCGCGCAATGAAGCGCTCGGTTCAGTCTGCCATGCGTCTTGGCGCCGAAGGCATCAAGATCACCTGCGGCGGCCGTCTCGGCGGTGCTGAAATCGCTCGTACCGAATGGTACCGCGAAGGTCGCGTTCCGCTGCACACGCTGCGTGCGGACATCGACTACGGCACAGCTGAAGCTGAAACCGCATTCGGCATCTGCGGCATCAAGGTCTGGATCTTCAAGGGCGAAATCCTTGAGCACGATCCGATGGCTTCTGAGCGTCGCGGTCTCGAAGGCGATGCGCAGGGCCCTGCAAGCCGTGAGCGTGGCGATCGTCCCGATCGTCGTCGCGAAAACGCTTGATTGACGCTGGCGAAAGATAAGCTCGGAGAAGTAAGAAAATGTTGCAGCCAAAGCGTACTAAGTACCGTAAGCAGTTCAAGGGACGCATCAAGGGCGTCGCCAAGGGCGGCTTTGACCTGGCATTCGGTGAATTCGGCTTGAAGTCGCAGGAACCGAACCGCGTGAATGCACGCGAGATCGAAGCGGCCCGCCGCGCGATCACGCGTTACATGAAGCGCGCAGGTCGTGTGTGGATCCGCGTATTCCCCGACGTTCCGGTAACGGCTAAGCCGACCGAAGTTCGTATGGGTAAGGGCAAGGGTTCGGTCGAATACTGGGCATGCAAGGTCAAGCCCGGTCGTATGATGTTCGAGATCGACGGTGTTACCGAGGAGATCGCCCGTGAGGCGCTTCGTCTCGGCGCTGCCAAGCTCTCGGTCAAGACGCGCTTCGTACAGCGCATCGCAGAGTAAGGAGCAAGGCACATGAAAGCCGATGAAGTTCGCGGCCTCAGCGCCGACCAGCTCAAGGACAAGCTCGCCGATCTGAAGAAGGAGCAGTTCAACCTGCGCTTCCAGAAGGCGACCGGCCAGCTGGAGAAGTCCTCGCGCATCAACGAAGTCCGCAAGGACATCGCCCGCGTTAAAACCATTGCCCGCCAGAAGGCGGCAGAAGCCAAGGCCTAAGGAAAAATAATATGCCGAAACGCATTCTGCAGGGCGTCGTAGTGTCCGACAAGAACGAGAAGACTGTCGTGGTCCGGGTTGAGCGTCGATTCGCTCACCCGCTCATGCAAAAGACCGTTCGTCGTTCGAAGAAGTACAAGGCGCACGACGAAAACAATCAATACAAGGTCGGCGATGTCGTTTCCATCGAGGAATGCGCACCGATCTCCAAGGACAAGCGCTGGACGGTCGTCGCCGCCCAGGCTTAATTTCATCAGAATCGCGCCAGGCATCTTGTACTTGGCGCGAATTCCTGTATGAAGCAGCGCAAGGACGCTCGTGAATCGAGCGTCTTTTGCTTTGATGCGCACGGAAGGTCCTTCGGGAAACCACCCTGTCACGACATTTCCGCGCAAAAAAAGAGATATTCATAAGCTGGAGCAGGGGGCTTGCTCGGGAGAGTTTGCCCAACCGTTCCGGTAACAACAAGAAGGCGACCTGACATGATTCAGATGCAAACAAACCTCGACGTGGCGGATAATTCCGGCGCACGTCGTGTCATGTGCATCAAGGTGCTGGGCGGCTCGAAGCGCAAATATGCTTCTGTTGGCGACATTATTGTCGTTTCCATCAAGGAAGCTATTCCGCGCGGCCGCGTCAAGAAGGGCGATGTGATGAAGGCGGTTGTCGTGCGCACCGCCAAGGACATCCGTCGCGCTGACGGCAGCGTCATCCGTTTCGATAATAACGCAGCCGTTCTTATCGACAACAAGAAAGAGCCCATCGGCACCCGTATCTTCGGACCGGTTCCGCGCGAACTTCGCGCCAAGAACCATATGAAGATCATCTCGCTGGCTCCGGAAGTACTGTAAGGAGCAATTGCGATGCAGAAAATTCGTAAAGGCGACAAGGTTGTCGTATTGACCGGTAAGGACAAGGGCCGTACCGGCGAAGTAATCCAGGTTTTGCCGAAGGAAGACCGGGCTGTTGTGCGTGGCGTAAACATGGTGAAGCGTCACCAGCGCCAGACCCAGGGCCAGGAAGCCGGCATCATCAACAAGGAAGCATCCTTGCACATCTCCAACATTGCCATCGCCGATAAGGATGGCAAGCCGACCCGCGTTGGCTTTTCTGTTGTAGAAGGCAAGAAGGTCCGCGTGGCCAAGCGTTCGGGAGAAGTGATCGATGGCTGACAAGTACGAGCCGCGTCTCAAGACGGAATACGTGTCGCGCATCCGCGGCGCCATGCAGGAGAAGTTCTCCTACGCCAACGTAATGATGATCCCGAAGCTTGAAAAGATCGTGATCAACATGGGTGTTGGTGAAGCGACTGCCGATTCCAAGAAGCCTACCATTGCTGCCGGTGACCTGGCTGCAATCGCCGGCCAGAAGCCGGTCGTTACCCGCGCTCGTAATTCGATCGCTGGTTTCAAGCTTCGCGAAGGCATGCCTATCGGTGCGAAGGTTACCCTTCGTGGCGCACGCATGTATGAATTCCTTGATCGTCTGATCAACATCGCGCTGCCGCGCGTTCGCGACTTCCGGGGTCTGAACCCCAAGAGCTTTGACGGCCGTGGCAACTTCGCCATGGGCATCAAGGAACACATTGTGTTCCCTGAGATCAACTACGATAAGGTTGATCAGATGTGGGGCATGGACATCATCGTTTGCACGACGGCGACGTCGGACGACGAAGCTCGGGCTCTGCTTACAGAGTTCAACTTCCCGTTCCGTCACTAACCGTAACGACGAGCGTAGAAAAGGAACTCCGATATGGCGAAAACAAGCGCAGTTGAAAAGAACAAGCGCCGCCGCAAGTCGGTCGCCCAGCAGGCCACCAAGCGTGCTGCACTCAAGGCGATCGTAATGAACCAGTCCCTTCCGATCGAAGACCGGTTCAAGGCCACTCTGAAGCTCGCTTCGCTGCCGCGTGACGGCTCGAAGACGCGTATCCGCAACCGCTGCGAAGTAACGGGCCGTCCGCGCGCGTTCTATCGCAAGCTCAAGATGTCGCGTATCGCGCTTCGTGAGCTGGGCAATTCCGGCAAGGTGCCGGGCATTGTCAAGTCGAGCTGGTAAGGAGACGGGCACATGACCATGACTGATCCTTTGGGTGATATGCTCACCCGCATCCGCAATGGTGCCGCTCGCCGCAAGTCTGCGGTCAGCACGCCTGCTTCCAGCCTCCGCGCACGCGTTCTCGACGTGCTGCAGGCTGAAGGCTACATTCGCGGTTATTCCAAGGTCGATTTCGAAAACGGCAAGTCCGAATTCACCATCGAACTGAAGTACTACGAAGGCGCGTCCGTGATCCGTGAGATCGGCCGCGTTTCCAAGCCGGGCCGCCGGGTTTATGTCTCGGTAAAGTCCATTCCGCAGGTCGCGAACGGCCTCGGCATCACCATCCTTTCGACCCCGAAGGGTGTGATGGCCGATCACCAGGCTCGCGAACAGAACGTTGGTGGCGAGGTTCTTTGCTCGGTCTTCTAAGATCGAGCACGGATCTCCATAACGAACAGACAGGATTGAACAATGTCTCGTATCGGTAAAAAGCCCGTTCCGGTTCCCGCAGGTGTGACGGCCAATGTCGACGGCCAGAAGGTCACTGCGAAGGGCCCGAAGGGTGAACTGTTTTTCGTCGCAAACGACGATATTCAGCTGAAACTCGAAGATAACGGCGTTTCCGTAACGCCCGCCAATGGCACCAAGGAAGCTCGTTCGAAGTGGGGCATGTCCCGCACGATGATCGAGAACATCTTCAAGGGTGTTAAGGACGGTTACGAACGCAAGCTCGAAATCAACGGCGTTGGTTATCGTGCCGCCCTGCAGGGCAAGAACCTGCAACTGGCGCTCGGTTTCTCCCACGACGTGGTTTATGAGCCGCCGGTCGGCATCACCATTGCCGTGCCGAAGCCGACGGAAATCATCGTTTCCGGTATCAACAAGCAGCAGGTCGGTCAGGTAGCCGCGGAAATCCGCGAATACCGTGGTCCCGAGCCCTACAAGGGCAAGGGCGTGAAGTACGCTGAAGAGCGTATCGTCCGCAAAGAAGGCAAGAAGAAGTAAGGATCACGCGAAATGGCTAGCAGGAAAGAAGCACTTGCACGTCGCGCGAGCCGTGTGCGCCGCCAGATCAAGGCGGTTGCCAACGGCCGCCCGCGCCTGTCGGTTCATCGCTCGTCGAAGAACATCTACGCCCAGATCATCGATGATGTTGCTGGCAAGACGCTTGCGTCTGCCTCCACGCTCGAAGCTGATCTGCGCGGCTCGCTCAAGACCGGCGCCGACGTTGCTGCGGCATCTGTCGTGGGCAAGCTGGTTGCCGAGCGCGGCGTCAAGGCTGGCGTCAAGGATGTCGTATTCGACCGAGGCGCGTTCATCTATCACGGCCGCGTCAAGGCCCTGGCAGATGCTGCCCGCGAAGGCGGTCTGAACTTCTGATTTTTTTCCGCCCGGACAACGATCCGGGCGGAATTTCACCGGGCCATGCGGATCTCCTCATCGAGGCCGCTGGTCTTTTCGTTTGCCGTTCCACCCGTAAAAGAAAAAGGACAAGGACAATGGCACAGGATAAAAGAGGTTCTCGCGAAGATCGCCAGAACCGCGAAGAGCGCGATAGCGAATTCGTCGACAAGCTGGTCGCGATCAACCGCGTTGCAAAGGTTGTTAAGGGTGGCCGTCGCTTCGGCTTCGCCGCTCTCGTCGTCGTCGGCGACCAGAAGGGCCGCGTCGGCTTCGGCCACGGCAAGGCTCGTGAAGTTCCGGAAGCGATCCGCAAGGCAACTGAAAGCGCAAAGCGCGATCTGATCTTCGTTCCGCTGCGCGATGGTCGCACGCTGCATCACGACGTCAATGGCCGTCATGGCGCCGGCAAGGTTCTGCTGCGTTCGGCCAAGGCCGGTACCGGTATCATCGCCGGTGGTCCGATGCGCGCTGTTTTCGAAACGCTGGGCGTTCATGACGTCGTTGCGAAGTCGACCGGTTCGTCGAACCCATACAACATGGTTCGCGCAACGTTCGACGCTCTGAAGCATCAGGTTCATCCGAAGGACATCGCTGCACAGCGTGGTCTGAAGTTTGCGACCCTTCAGGCTCGCCGCGCCGCGTCCGGCAACGCTTCTGAAGAATAAGGAGCTGGATCATGGCCAAGAAAACTACTGAAGCCAAGAAGACTGTTACGGTCGAACAGATCGGCAGCCCTATTCGCCGCCCGGCAATCCAGCGTCAGACGCTGGTGGGTCTGGGTCTCAACAAGATGCATCGTCAGCGCACCCTGGAAGATACTCCGGCGGTTCGTGGCATGATCCGTGCGGTCCAGCATCTCGTTCGCGTCGTTGACGAGAAGTGAGACGGAGTAACCTATCATGAAACTCAATGAAATCAGAGACAACGAAGGCTCCTCCAAGGATCGTATCCGCGTAGGTCGTGGTATCGGTTCTGGCAAGGGCAAGACCGGTGGTCGCGGTGTGAAGGGTCAGAAGGCTCGTTCGGGCGTCGCCATCAACGGCTTCGAAGGCGGTCAGATGCCTATCTACCGTCGTCTGCCGAAGCGCGGCTTTAACAACATCTTCGGTTCCGAATATGCTGTTGTGTCGCTCGGCCGCATCCAGACCGCCATCGACGCCAAGAAGCTCGACGCTTCCGCAACGATCGATGCTGCTGCTCTCAAGGCAGCCGGCGTTATCCGCCGCGTCAAGGACGGTGTACGCATCCTCGCCGACGGCGAGCTGAAGGCCAAGGTTGCCTTCGAAGTTGCCGGCGCTTCCAAGCCTGCACTCGAAAAGATTGAGAAGGCCGGCGGCTCGATCAAGCTTCTCGTGGTTGCAGCCGAAGCTTCCGAGTAATATATAGACTTCAGGCGCCCGGGGCTTCGTGTTCCGGGCGTCTGCGCTCCCTGGCCAATGTTGCTTTCGATCTAAATCGATTTAGAGATGCATCATGGCAAACTCTTCGCGGTGCAGCTGTTATGCGCGCCGCTTGCGGCATAAAGTGCTGCAGGGAGAGCCTCACAGTTCTTGAACTTCCGTAGGGGAGGGGATAGGACATAAAAAAACAGGGTGAGGCATGATGGCGGCGCAAAGCCGTGTTCGTCCGAAGCCCGGTTTTTGAACCGGTATCTTTTAGACCTTTCCGCATCGGCCGGTTTCGTCGGCTGGCAAGGGTCATTCGGAGAAATTTATGGCTTCCGCAGCGGAACAACTGGCTTCGAACCTGAATTTTTCGACCTTCGCTAAGGCGGAGGATCTGAAAAAGCGTCTCTGGTTTACTCTTGCCGCACTTCTCGTCTACCGTCTTGGCACCCATATTCCGCTTCCGGGCCTGAACCCAGAAGCCTATGCGCAGGCCTTCCAGGGCCAGGCCAACGGCATTCTCGGTCTTTTCAACATGTTTGCGGGTGGTGCTGTCGAGCGTATGGCGATCTTCGCCCTCGGCATCATGCCTTACATCTCCGCTTCGATCATCGTGCAGCTCATGACCTCTGTCGTGCCCTCGCTCGAAGCGTTGAAGAAGGAAGGCGAAGCCGGCCGCAAGATCATCAACCAGTACACCCGCTACGGTACGGTGCTGCTCGGCACGCTGCAGGCCTATGGCATTGCGGTCGGCCTTGAAAGCGGCAACGGCCTCGTGGTCGATCCGGGCTGGTTCTTCCGCGTTTCCACTGTCATCACGCTGCTTGGCGGCACGATGTTCCTGATGTGGCTCGGTGAACAGATCACCTCGCGTGGTATCGGCAACGGTATTTCGCTGATCATCTTTGCAGGCATTGCCGCAGGTCTGCCCAAGGCGCTTGCCGGCACGCTGGAACTCGGCCGCACCGGTGCGCTTTCGACCCCGCTTATCCTTATGGTCGTCCTTGTCGCCATCGGCGTCATCGCGCTTATCGTCTTTGTGGAGCGCGCCCAGCGTCGTCTGCTGATACAATATCCGAAGCGACAGGTTGGCAACCGGATGTTCCAGGGCGATACCTCGCATCTGCCGCTGAAGCTCAATACGGCCGGCGTCATTCCCGCGATCTTCGCATCCTCGCTGCTGCTTCTGCCGGCGACGGCTGCCGGTTTTGCCGGAAACACCAATCTGCCATCCTGGGCGACCGCGATCATCGCGTCGCTGCAGCATGGGCAGCCGTTGTTCATGGCGCTCTACGGCCTGCTAATCGCGTTTTTCGCGTTTTTCTACACGGCTATCGTCTTCAATCCGAAGGACACGGCCGATAACCTCAAGAAGCACGGTGGCTTCATTCCGGGCATTCGTCCGGGTGACCGCACCGCGGAGTACATCGATTACGTCCTGACCCGCATCACGGTGGTCGGCGCGATTTATCTGGTCTTCGTGTGTATCCTTCCTGAGACACTTATCGCACGCACGGGCATTCCATTAGCCCTTGGTGGTACTTCGCTTTTGATCGTTGTCAGTGTAACTCTGGACACGGTTGCGCAAATTCAGGGTCACCTGATCGCGCAGCAATATGAAGGGCTGATCAAGAAGTCGAAGTTGCGTGGAGGAAAGAGGGGACGATGAGACTGATATTTTTGGGTCCGCCGGGTGCGGGCAAGGGAACCCAGGCCAAGCGGCTGACTGACAAGTACGGGATCCCGCAGCTTTCCACCGGTGACATGCTTCGCGCTGCGGTCAGCGCGGGCACCGAAATCGGCAAGCGCGCCAAGGCCGTCATGGACGCCGGCGGGCTGGTGTCCGACGATATCGTCAATCAGATCGTTTCCGAACGCATCGAGGCGCCTGACTGTGCCAAGGGCTTTATTCTCGACGGCTATCCGCGCACCGTTCCGCAGGCCAAGGCGCTTGCCGAGAACATGCGCAAGAAGAATCTTGCCCTAGATGCCGTCATTGAACTGAAGGTGGACGAAGAGGCGTTGATTCGCCGAATCGAAAACCGCGTCGCAGAAACCATCGCCGCCGGCGGTACGGTTCGTTCGGATGACAATCCGGAAGCCTTCCGCAAGCGGCTGACGGAATATCGCGAGAAGACCGCGCCCCTGTCGAATTATTACAGCGAACAGGGTGAGCTTGTGACGCTGGATGGCATGGCGGATGTCGATGCCGTGACCGAGGCTATTGAAAACGTCCTCGAGAAAGCTTCAGTCTGACGGCTGGGGCGGGGTGGCAAAATCTGCTGGCGATTTTCGCCCGATTTGCCGCTCTCATGATTTAGCTCGTCCTTTGGATAGCAAAAGAATCTTGGCGGAGCCGGTTGCTTTTTTGCGCTGATTCCGTTAAACACCGCGCCAACTCGCGACATCCCAAGCGACTGGCGCGGATTTCCCTCAGGGAAGGGAGATCCGGGTTCGGTCGTTTTGACCTGTCACGGACATCAATTTTGAACTGGCGGCCCTGTTGGTCGCTCGACTGGAATCACCACTTGCCGGATGGCAACTGGAACCAAGGAGAAAAGACGTGGCACGTATCGCTGGCGTCAACATCCCGACTGCGAAGCGCGTTGTTATTGCGCTGACCTACATTCACGGGATTGGTCCGAAATTCGCGCAGGAAATCATGGACAAGGTCGGTCTTCCGGCTGACAAGCGCGTTCATCAGCTGACGGATGCTGAAGTTCTTCAGATCCGCGAAGCCATCGACCGCGACTATCAGGTTGAGGGTGATCTTCGTCGCGACACGTCGATGAACATCAAGCGTTTGATGGACCTCGGCTGCTACCGCGGCCTGCGTCACCGTCGTGGCCTTCCGGTCCGCGGTCAGCGCACGCACACCAACGCCCGCACCCGCAAGGGTCCGGCGAAGGCTATCGCTGGTAAGAAGAAGTAATTTTCCGGTTCTCCGGAAAGGGGAGGCTGGTGCAGTCCGCGCCAGCCTTTCTGAGTTTGGCGAAAAGCTCGAATACGGGCTGATTGCCGGTGTAGCCGCTGGTGTTACGGCGGTGAAGAGATCAATGAAAGGTATAACATGGCCAAGGAAGCCGCACGCGTCCGTCGTCGCGAACGCAAAAATATCACGTCGGGCGTTGCGCACGTCAACTCGACCTTCAACAACACGATGATCACCATCACCGACGCACAGGGCAATGCTATTGCCTGGTCGTCCGCTGGTGCCAAGGGCTTCAAGGGTTCGCGCAAGTCGACCCCGTTCGCTGCCCAGATCGCTGCTGAAGATTGCGCGAAGAAGGCTCAGGAACACGGCATGAAGTCGCTTGAAGTTGAAGTTTGCGGTCCGGGTTCCGGTCGTGAATCGGCACTTCGCGCTCTGCAGGCTGCCGGTTTCATGATCACTTCCATTCGCGACGTGACGCCGATCCCGCACAATGGTTGCCGTCCGCGCAAGAAGCGCCGCGTCTGACGCGACCGTGGTTCGGAAATTCCGCCTTGTCCTCAGGTCAGGCGGAATTTTCGTGTATCTGGCGTGTGCGCGTCGATTTCGATCGACGGACTTGCGCTCAAGAACCCACTGATGAACCACTGAATTAGGTTCCTCTCGGTGTTTTCATGCTCGGTCCGTCACGATTGGATGGTGGCGGCGAACGGAAGGTTTAAAGATGATTCAGAAGAACTGGCAGGAACTTATCAAGCCGAACAAGGTCGAGTTCACCTCGTCCAGCCGCACCAAGGCAACACTGGTTGCCGAGCCGCTGGAACGTGGTTTCGGTCTTACCCTCGGCAACGCGCTGCGTCGCGTTCTGTTGTCTTCTCTGCGTGGCGCCGCTGTAACGGCCGTGCAGATCGACGGTGTCCTGCATGAATTCTCCTCCATCCCCGGCGTTCGGGAAGATGTGACGGATATCGTGCTCAACATCAAGGAAATCGCCATCAAGATGGATGGCGACGATTCCAAGCGCATGGTCGTGCGCAAGCAGGGCCCGGGTGCCGTTACCGCTGGTGATATCCAGACGGTTGGCGACATCGAGATCCTGAACCCAGACCACGTGATCTGCACGCTTGATGATGGCGCTGAAATCCGCATGGAATTCACCGTCAACAACGGCAAGGGTTACGTACCGGCTGAGCGCAACCGCGCGGAAGATGCCCCGATCGGCCTCATTCCGGTGGACAGCCTCTATTCTCCGGTCAAGAAAGTGTCCTACAAGGTGGAAAACACCCGTGAAGGCCAGGTTCTCGACTATGACAAGCTGATCATGACGATCGAGACCAACGGTTCGGTTTCCGGCGAAGACGCCGTTGCCTTCGCCGCTCGCATTCTTCAGGACCAGCTGGGCGTCTTCGTCAACTTCGACGAGCCGCAGAAGGAAGCAGAAGAAGAATCGGTTACCGAACTCGCGTTCAACCCGGCGCTTCTCAAGAAGGTCGATGAGCTCGAGCTGTCGGTTCGTTCGGCAAACTGCCTGAAGAACGACAACATCGTTTATATCGGCGACCTGATCCAGAAGACCGAGGCCGAAATGCTTCGCACGCCGAACTTCGGTCGCAAGTCGCTGAACGAAATCAAGGAAGTTCTCGCTTCCATGGGTCTGCACCTCGGCATGGAAGTGCCGGCATGGCCGCCAGAGAACATCGAAGATCTCGCAAAGCGTTACGAAGACCAGTACTAACAATCAAAAAGGCAGACCCTTTAAAGACTGCCTTTCCCCGTCAAACAGCAGATAAGTCATCTGCATGTGCCAGGAAACGGCAGGTCCGCACAGGAAACCTGCACTAAAGGAGAATAGCAATGCGCCACGGAAATTCAGGCCGCAAGCTCAATAGAACCGCCAGCCACCGCAAGGCAATGTTTGCCAACATGGCTGCTTCGCTCATCACCCATGAGCAGATCGTCACCACCCTTCCGAAGGCGAAGGAAATCCGTCCGATCGTCGAGCGTCTCGTGACCCTCGGCAAGCGCGGCGACCTGCACGCTCGTCGTCAGGCGATCTCGCAGATCAAGGAGCAGGACGCCGTTCGCAAGCTGTTCGACGCGATCGCTTCGCGTTACGCAACCCGCAACGGCGGCTACCTGCGTATCATGAAGGCCGGCTACCGCCAGGGCGACAACGCGGCTCTCGCCGTCGTTGAATTCGTCGAGCGCGACGTTGATGCCAAGGGCGCAGCCGACAAGGCTCGCGTTGCTGCAGAAGCTGCTGCTGCCGAAGCAGCATAAGGTTTGACGCCGTTCAGGCGTCGTGAATTAAAGAGCCGGGTGAGAGATCACCCGGCTTTTTGTTTTCCAAAGGAATAGTCATGAGCGACGCAGATAGTAACCGTCAGTGCCGTCGTCACTTTCTATCAACTCGATGGTCCGATTGAGAAGCCATCTAATTCCCTTGCCTCCGGCACCAAATTCAGCATTGGACGTGTTCCAAAGATCTTCAATCAAGCTATCTGAAACGTCAGAGCGCAACAGGGACGCCAAGAAGGTATTTAGTTCATTCCGCTCCTTTTTGGTTAAGTGATACAAACCTAAAAGTAAGACGCCATCCAAGCTTTCGAACATTTCGAAGTCTTGGATCATGTAGCCTGTAAATTTCAGGAAAACGGGCGCGGGTGTAATGCTCTTCTTCATGATGTCGTCTTGCCTCTCTCGCAGAGAAGCTCATCGTTTCTCCGACCATATCGTCGTAGCAAGTGTCTCGATGACATTTATGACAAGAGATTTCCGAACGTCTTTGGCTCCCTCTTCACTCCGGAATGTAAATACGAGCCTTGATGTGTTTGAGGTGTGCGACAATCGTGAAGGTCATGATGACCAGCAGCGACCACGAGCTCCATTTCCCGATATGAACGACGGACCAGGCGCCGAGCTGGTCGGGATATTTCCAGATGCCGAAGAAGGTGGAGATATTTTCCGCCAGCCAGACGAAAAATCCTATGAGGACGAATGAGAGAAGCAATGGCATCTTTCGGTCGCGGTCATAGGGGCGGTAAATCACCGTTGCGCGGGAGTAGAGCCCGACGGCGCAGGCGGCGATGTACCAGCGGTAGTCGCCGATGAAGTGGTGGGTGAAGAAGTTGGCGTAGATGGCGATGCCGATCAGGGTCGCCATCCAGTAGGTGGGATAGTGGCGAATGCGCACATCCAGCAGCCGCCACGCCTGAATGATGTAGCTGCCGACCGCGGCATACATGAAGCCGGAAAACAGCGGTACGCCGAAAACTTTGCTATAGGCGAAATCCGGATAGGACCATGACTGGATGGCGCTCGATGTCTTGAACACCTCCAGTGCGAAGCCGACGATATGGAACAGCAGGATGGCCTTGGCCTCGTCAAGCGTTTCGAGCCTGCTCCAGATCATGAAGAACTGGATGCTGAGTGCAATGATCAGCAGCACGTCATAACGGGGAATGCCGAGCACTCCGCCATGCGGCACCACAAAGATGGAGAGGAAGAACAAGCCGGCGAACATGCAGGCGCGGGCTTCCTTGATGCCGAAATACAGAAACTCGACGATAAAACGCCTGATGCCCTTGAGTTCGCCCCAGGGATAGGTATCGCAGAGCAGATTGTCCAAGACGGAGAGGCGGCTTGCGGCCGGGCTTGTTCCTGTGCTCATTTCCGTCCCCGATCTCAGTTCGTCACCTTTCATACGAAAACCCGAAGGAACCCGTATGGGCCTGCCACACGTATCCCCATCTTATTTCTCCCGCAGCGGGTTTCTGGCGGGGGCGATGACGGTGGTCGTCTGTGGCCTTTGCCTGCGGGCTTTCGGTTACGACGTGGGACTGCCGTTCGTGGCGGTAAAATATGGCGGATCCGTGCTTTGGGGAGCGATGGTCTATCTGCTGCTGGCAGCCTTCTTTCCATCCCGCTGGAATGGCTATGAGGTCCACATCGCCATTCTTGCCGTTGTTCTCGTGGAACTCATCCGACTTGTTCATTTCCCGGCGCTGGATGCGTTTCGTGCGACGACGGCCGGCGCCTTGCTGCTCGGCCGTGTTTTTTCGCTGTGGAATATAGTCTGTTATATCGCTGGAATTGGTGCTGCCGCCATTATGGCCGGACGGGTCTCGCGCGTTTGGCTCTCTTCATCGACATGATCGAGGGCCGCACCAGCCGATAGCCGAGCAGGATCACCATCGTGCTGATATAAAACACCGGTTCCAGCGTGATCGACTTTCGCGCCAGCACAAAATGCAGCACGCCGACGATGAGTACGAGATAAACGAGCTTGTGCAACGTGTTCCAGCGGCTGCCGAGCTTGCGGATCGACCAGCGGTTGGAGGTGAGCGCAAGGGGCAAGAGCATGACAAGCCCGGCCATGCCGAGCATGATATAGGGGCGTTTGAGAATATCTCCGGCGATGGAGCTGACGATCAGGCCGCGATCCAGCACCAGATAGACGGTGAAATGCGCCAGCACGTAATAAAAGGCGATCAAGCCCAGCGCCCGGCGATAGGCGATGAGGTTGATGTTGAAGAGGTCGCGCAGCGGCGTCACCAGCAGGCCAAGGCAGAGAAAGCGCAGCGCCCAGATGCCGAGCAGGTGCTCGAAATCCTTGACCGGATTAAAGCCGAGGCCGCCGGTTGCGGCGAGATAGAAATACCAGAGGCCCGGACAGAGGCCGATCACGTAAAGCGACCAGATGGCCGCCGGCTGGTAACGCTTTGGCAGCGATGGAAGCGGAAGGGCGAAGGCCATGGTCAATAATTCGCTTTCAGGTCCATTCCGGTATAAAGGCTTGCCACCTCGTCATAACCGTTGAACATCAGGGTAGGGCGGTTCTGGGTGCCGAAAAAGCCGCCTTCGCCGATCCGTTGTTCCGTCGCCTGGCTCCATCGTGGGTGGTCAACCTTCGGGTTCACATTGGAATAAAAGCCATATTCGCGGGCATTGGAGTTTTTCCACGTCGTTTCCGGCTGTTTCTCAACGAGCGAAATGCGCACGATGGATTTGATGCCCTTGAAACCGTATTTCCACGGCACGACGAGGCGGATCGGCGCGCCGTTCTGGTTCGGCAGCGTTTCTCCGTAAAGGCCGACAGCGAGAATGGTCAGCGGATGGCGTGCTTCATCGAGGCGAAGCCCCTCGACATAGGGCCAGGAAAGAGGCTGGAACAGACCGCTTTGTCCCGGCATTTCGTCCGGCCGCACCACGGTTTCGAAAGCGACATATTTCGCGCTGCCAAGCGGCTCCACCTTGTCGAGCAGAGCGGCGAGCGGGAAGCCGATCCAAGGAATGACCATCGACCAGCCTTCGACGCAGCGCATGCGATAGGTGCGCTCCTCCAGCGGATGTTTCATCAGCTCTTCAATGCCGAATTCCTGCGGTTTGGAGACGAGGCCGTCTACCTTTACCGTCCAAGGGGTAGGCTTGAACTTGCCGGAATTTTCCTTCGGGTCGGATTTTCCGACGCCGAATTCGTAGAAATTATTGTAGCTGGTGACGGCGTCGAGCGGGGTGAGCTTTTCATCCAGCTTGTAGGCACCGGGTTTTGCGGAAAGAGGTGCGGCGATCGCTTCGCGACCCGTAAGCCCAATTGCCGCAAGTCCAGCCGCCGTGCCGAGAAAGCCGCGTCGGGACAGGTAAATATTCTTCGGCGTGATTTCACTTGCCGAGATGAGGGGCGGGCGATAGGCGGGCATTTCAACCTCCACAAAAGCCGGGTGCATCGGCGATAAATCGATTATGATAGCCAATACGACCACTGCACAGATATGTTTCAGCGCGGTGCGGAAAAACAACGGCCGCACAGTGAAAATCGCGCATTTGTGATGAGCCAGTGCCAGATTGGCGGCTGTAGATGAAGCGTACCGTACCGAACCGTACTGTTTTGCCCGAAGGTGACAGTGACAGGGCTTGCGGTTTGCGCTAGAAAAACCGCAAAATAGGGCAGGGGCCGTTTTGACCGCGCTGCGGAAGACGGCTCTTCTGTCCGAGAGATCGAGGAAAACACCATGCCAGCCTATCGCTCCAGAACGACAACCCACGGCCGCAACATGGCGGGCGCGCGCGGCCTTTGGCGCGCCACCGGCATGAAGGACAGCGATTTCGGCAAGCCGATCATCGCGGTGGTCAACTCTTTCACGCAGTTCGTGCCGGGCCATGTGCATCTGAAAGATCTCGGCCAGCTTGTCGCCCGCGAAATCGAGGCGGCGGGTGGCGTGGCCAAGGAATTCAACACTATCGCGGTGGATGACGGCATCGCCATGGGCCATGACGGCATGCTGTATTCGCTGCCGTCGCGCGAGATCATCGCGGATTCGGTGGAATATATGGTCAATGCCCATTGCGCCGATGCGATGGTGTGCATTTCCAACTGTGACAAGATCACGCCCGGCATGCTGAATGCGGCGATGCGCCTCAACATTCCCGCGGTCTTCGTGTCCGGCGGCCCGATGGAAGCGGGCAAGGTGGTTCTGCATGGCAAGACGGTTGCGCTCGATCTGGTCGACGCTATGGTGGCTGCGGCCGACGACAAGATTTCCGATGAGGACGTCAAGATCATCGAACGTTCCGCCTGCCCGACCTGCGGTTCCTGTTCCGGCATGTTCACCGCCAATTCGATGAACTGTCTGACCGAGGCGCTGGGTCTGTCGCTGCCCGGCAACGGCTCGACGCTTGCCACCCACTCGGATCGCAAGCGTCTGTTCGTCGAGGCTGGTCATCTGATCGTCGATCTGGCCCGCCGTTATTACGAGCAGGACGACGAGACCGTTTTGCCGCGCACAATCGCCAACAAGGCGGCGTTTGAGAACGCCATGTCGCTGGATATCGCCATGGGCGGCTCCACGAACACGGTTCTGCATATTCTGGCTGCCGCGCATGAGGGCGGCGTCGATTTCGGCATGGAGGACATCGACCGTCTTTCCCGCAAGGTTCCCTGCCTTTCCAAGGTTGCGCCTGCCAAGCAGGACGTGCACATGGAAGACGTTCACCGCGCCGGCGGCATCATGCGCATTCTCGGCGAGCTGGAGCGTGGCGGTCTCATCAATCGCGATACCTATACCGTACACGAGGCGACGCTTGGCGATGCCATCGATCGCTGGGATATTACCCGCACCAACAGCGAGACGGTTCGTGAATTCTTCAAGGCGGCCCCCGGCGGCGTGCCGACACAGGTTGCTTTCAGCCAGTCCTCGCGCTGGGACGATCTGGATACCGACAGCGACAACGGCGTCATCCGCTCGGTCGAAAAGCCATTCTCCAAGGATGGTGGTCTCGCCGTGCTTTACGGCAATATCGCGCTTGACGGCTGCATCGTGAAGACGGCGGGTGTTGATGAATCCATCCTGAAATTCAACGGTTCGGCAGTCGTTTACGAAAGCCAGGACGCGGCGGTGAAGGGCATTCTGGGCAATGAGGTCAAGGCGGGCGACGTCGTCGTCATCCGTTACGAAGGGCCGAAGGGCGGACCGGGCATGCAGGAAATGCTTTATCCGACCAGCTACCTGAAATCCAAGGGTCTTGGCAAAGCCTGCGCGCTGATCACCGACGGTCGTTTTTCCGGCGGAACGTCAGGCCTCTCCATCGGCCACGCCTCGCCGGAAGCGGCGCAGGGCGGCGCCATCGGCCTCGTTCGCCAGGGAGACCTGATCGAGATCGATATTCCGAACCGCACCATCAACCTCAAGGTCACGGATGCCGAACTGGCAGCGCGCCGCGCCGAGCAGGAAGAGCTGGGCTGGAAACCGGCGGCAACGCGCAAGCGCAATGTCACGACAGCGTTGAAGGCCTATGCCGCCTTTGCGTCGAGCGCGGACAAGGGCGCGGTTCGGATTTTGCCGGAGTAAGTTGTCGCTGACGGTTGCGAGTTGACGGGGGAAGAGCTTCTCCGTCATCCTCGCCCTTGAGGCGAGGATCTGATCACGTTTCCTCCAGTCGAGACGTCGCAGATGCTCGGGACAAGCCCGAGCATGACGTCGGGTTGTGAGCGAGATTTGAAGCCGCTCTTCCGGGGCGGCTTTTTGCTGCATGTTCCACAAATGCCAAGTCGCGGTTCAGAAACAGATTCAACTGCCTTAGAGGATGATTCCTCAAGCTCGCGCAACATGCTGTTTTGGCGTCATAAACTTGCATGTCCATGATCGCTCGTCAGAATGCGGCACGGTCACATTGGAGTGATGTTCCGCCACCGGGCCTTTTCCAGAACCCCGCGATGCCTAACTTCATCAGCATGAAAAGACGAACCGCACTCGCTCTCATTGCCTCGCTGCCTTTCGCCCCGCGTGCCCGCGCGCAAAGCTCCGGCAATACCGCCCGTTTTGATCCATTGCTGAGGGACGCGGATGCGCTTTCGAGTCTCAAGGCCGTCATCGTCAGTATTGACGGGGCTGAGGTCGCCAGCCGCGCCTATCATGGCGCGAGCCTTAACGGCTCCACCAACATCAAGTCGGCATCGAAATCGGTCATTTCGGCGCTGGTCGGCATGGCGATTGACCGGAAGATACTGTCGGGTGCCGATCAGCCGATTGCGACCATCCTGCGCAGTGAGTTTCCGCAAAACCCCGATCCACGGCTGGAGAGGGTCACCATCGGCAACCTGCTTTCAATGCAATCCGGTCTGGAGCGCATGTCCGGTCCGAATTATGGGCGCTGGGTTGCCAGCCGCAACTGGGTGCGCATGGCGCTGGGGTCCGGTTTTGCCGGAGAACCTGACGGTGGCATGCTTTATTCCACCGGTTCCACACATCTGCTTTCGGCGATATTGACCAAGGCCTCCGGCCGCTCGACGCTCTCTCTGGCGCGGGATTGGTTCCGGCCGCTCAATGGATTTGCCATTGGCGGCTGGGAGCGTGATCCGCAGGGCATCTATCTCGGCGGTAACCAGATGGCGATGACGGCGCGCTCGCTGCTGGCTTTTGGCGAGCTTTACCGACGGGGCGGGGTGACGCCTGATGGTGAGCGGCTGATATCGCAGGGGTGGATCGACCAATCCTGGCAACAGCGCACCACTTCCGTCTTCAATGGCGATGGTTATGGCTATTGCTGGTTCATCAAGGAGATGGCGGGGGAAACGGTCTATTACGCCTGGGGTTATGGCGGGCAGATGCTCTACATCGTTCCCGCCAAGCGCCTGTCCGTGGTCATAACCTCGCGTGAGGATGCGCCTTCGGCCAGAACCGGTTATCGCGATCAGCTGCACGGTCTCGTGGAGAACATTATCCGTGCAGCGTAATTGTCGCTGCATTGCTCAAAGAGGTCTGTTGATGCTCTGGAAAGCGTCGCCGAGCTTCTTCATCCGCTCGTCATAAGCGCCCGTCAGGCAGGCGACATCCGCCGCGCATTCCTGGCGTTTCTTCAGCCATTGGCTCTGCTCGTCGCGCAGCGTGTCGCGGGCGCCCATGGCCATCAGCTGGGTGAGGATGTCGAAGGTGGTGGCCATCTTCACGTCCTGGTCGTTCAGGGCGCGGTTGTCGCAGATCGCCTTTTCATCCGCCGCCAGATCGGTCTTGGTGCAATCGAAGCTGGCTGCCGAAACCGGCGAGCCGAGAGTGGAGGCGCAAAGGAGGAAGCAGGTGAAAAAAGTCTTTTTCAGATGCATGGATCGTTTCTTTCAAGGACAATCGATGCGGATGAAACCAAAAAGGGGCGTCGGTGGTTCCAATTGCCGGAACCGGCCTGCACAGGGAAAAGGCTGGCCATCATCTTGCCGCTCTTTGCTTTACAGGCTTTGGCGTTATAACTCCATCATACTGATGACGATGAGGAATCACATGCGAAGCGTGTTGAAGTATCTGTCCACCGGCTTTCTCGCCGCGCTCATTCTCCTGCCTGCGGGCGCTCAGGCGCAAGACAACAAGACCGTGCCGGCAAGCCACACGGAAATGCAGCTTTCCTTCGCGCCGCTGGTCAAGCGCACCGCGGGTGCTGTGGTGAACGTCTATGCCGAGCGCGTCGTGCAGCGACGTCTGTCGCCTTTTGCCGGCGACCCGTTCTTCGAACAGTTCTTCGGCCAGCAGATGCCGAACCGCACGGAAAAGCAGTCGTCGCTCGGATCGGGCGTGATCGTTACCGCCGGCGGTCTTGTCGTGACCAACAACCACGTCATCGATGGTGCCGACGACATCAAGGTGGCGCTGGCCGATGGACGCGAGTTTTCCTCCAAGGTGCTGATGAAGGACGACCGCATCGATCTTGCCATTCTGCAGATCGATGCCAAGGAGCAGTTTCCGGTGCTGTCGCTCGGCAATTCGGATGCCATCGAGGTCGGTGATCTGGTGCTGGCCATCGGCAACCCCTTCGGTGTGGGTCAGACGGTGACGAGCGGCATCGTTTCGGGTCTGGCGCGCAACCAGGTGACGCAGGGCGATTTCGGCTTCTTCATCCAGACAGATGCTTCCATCAACCCCGGCAATTCCGGCGGTGCGCTGATGAACATGGCCGGTGAGTTGATCGGCATCAACACCGCGATCTTCTCCAAGGGCGGCGGGTCTAACGGCATCGGCTTTGCCATTCCGGCCAACCTCGTCCGCGTATTCGTCGCTGCGGCTGAGCGTGGGGATGCAAACTTTCAGCGCCCCTATATTGGTGCGACTTTCGATCCCGTTACGTCTGATGTCGCGGAGGCGCTCGGCCTGCATCGCGCCCGTGGTGCGCTCGTCGTCAGTGTCGTCAAGGATGGCCCGGCGGAGAAGGCGGGTATCGAGCCGGGACAGGTCGTCACAGCCGTTGATGGTTTCGAGGTCGAGCATCCCGACGCTCTTGGTTATCGCCTGACGACGGCGGGCATCGGCAAATCCGCCGAACTTACCGTGATGGACAAGGGCAAGGAAAAGAAGCTGACCATCGCACTCGACACGGCGCCGGAAACCGCGCCGCCTGATGAGCGCCTGATCGAGGGCCGCAACCCCTTTGCCGGCGCCACCGTCGCCAATCTTTCGCCGAAGCTTGCCGATGAGTTGCGCATGCCTTCGCAGGTGACAGGCGTGGTCATTACCGACGTGAAGCGCGGTTCGCCAGCCTATCGCGTCGGTTTCCAGCCGAAGGACGTCATCCTGTCGCTGAACGGTGCGGATATCGGCTCCACGGCTGCGGTCGAGAAGGCGCTGGATGACAATCCCGGTTTCTGGCGGGTGGAGATCCTGCGCGACGGGCAGCGCATCCGGCAGTTCCTGCGATGAGTGACGACCTCTTCGCCCCGCAAGTGCCTGTCGAGGTCGCCAATCGGCGGCCTCTTGCCGACCGCCTGCGTCCAAAGACGCTGGCCGAGGTGAGCGGGCAGCCGCATCTGACGGGTGAGGAGGGCGTTCTGCGCCGCATGATCGACAGCGGCTCCCTGGGGTCGATGATCTTCTGGGGGCCGCCCGGAACCGGCAAGACCACGGTTGCCCGCCTGCTCTCGGGCGAGGCGGGGCTGGCTTTCGAGCAGATTTCGGCGATCTTTTCCGGTGTCGCTGATCTCAAGAAGGTATTCGAGGCGGCGCGCACCCGCCGCATGAACGGCCGGCAGACGCTGCTGTTCGTTGACGAGATACACCGTTTCAATCGCGCCCAGCAGGATAGCTTTCTGCCGGTCATGGAGGATGGCACCATCATTCTGGTGGGGGCAACCACCGAAAACCCGTCCTTCGAACTCAATGCCGCTCTTTTGTCGCGAGCGCGGGTGCTGACATTTGGTTCGCATGATGAGGATAGTCTCAGTGAACTTCTGAAGCGGGCCGAGGAGGCGGAGAGCAAACCCCTGCCATTGACGGAGGAGGCGCGGGCGAGCCTGATCCGCATGGCGGATGGCGACGGTCGTGCTGTGCTGACGCTTGCCGAAGAGGTCTGGCGGGCGGCGCGCAAGGATGAGACTTTCGATACCGAAGGGCTGACACGCATCGTGCAGCGACGCGCCCCGGTTTACGACAAGAGCCAGGACGGTCACTACAACCTCATTTCGGCGCTGCATAAGTCGGTTCGCGGCTCGGACCCGGATGCGGCGCTTTATTATCTCGCCCGCATGTTCGATGCCGGCGAGGACCCGCTTTATCTCGGGCGCCGGCTGGTGCGCATGGCGGTGGAAGATATCGGCCTTGCCGATCCGCAGGCGCTGGCGGTCTGTAATGCCGCCAAGGATGCCTATGATTATCTCGGTTCACCGGAGGGTGAGCTGGCGCTGGCACAGGCCTGCGTCTATCTCGCCACCGCACCGAAATCCAACGCCGTTTACACCGCCTTCAAATCGGCAATGCGGGCGGCCAAGGAAAACGGCTCGCTGGTGCCGCCGAAACACATTCTCAATGCGCCGACCAAGCTGATGAAGGGCGAGGGTTACGGTGACGGCTACCGTTATGACCATGACGAGCCGGACGCTTTTTCGGGACAGGATTATTTCCCGGAAAAAATGGGTCGCGCGACCTTTTACGATCCGCCCGACAGGGGTTTCGAGCGGGAAATTCGCAAACGTCTCGACTGGTGGGCGAAGCTGCGCCGTGAGCGCGGCGCGCGGTAGGCGGCGTTCTTCACAAACAGAATCATGTGCTTGGCAAAAAGAGTCGTAAATACGCGCTATCTCTTTGTTTATTAGGGAATTTCCGTCAAAATGCGTGGCGCTTTTACGCCCGTAAAATGCGTGAAAATGCTAGAGCGTTTCGCATTTCGGAGAAAAGCGGAAATGCTTTAAAGAAATCAGGACGCTTTGCGCTGCGGTGCGACCTGCGGCTGCGCCGGCAGCATCTTTACCGAGGACTCCGCCAGGCCGCTATGCCCCTCGGCATCGATCACCAGGTGCCAGTGCATCGTTTCCGGAATGGCGATGCGGATCGGTGATTTTTTCGCGACGCCGCCGAGATATTTGAAGTCGAGCAGTTCGGTGAAACGCTGAAAATTCGCGCCTGTCATCAGCCGCACATTGTTGACGGCCGACAGGGATATTTCAATGGTCGTCCCAGCCCGCAATTCCTTCAGGTCGTAGTGCGTAAAGCGGAAATTCGGCCGTGCCATCGCGTGCTTCCCATACCGTATATTTGGCAAAGGAGGATAGGACGCCAGAGTTAACGAGCCCTTTAAAGCCATGGGCACGCTTGTCGAATTTCGGACAGCCATGCCGCTTTTGAGTGGCTGCGGAGAGTATTGGCGGGGTTCGATGAGACGGTCGGGAATAATACTAACGTATAAGATGCGTATTTAATGATAATAAATTTTTCAACTTTAACATCGGCTGATGGGAATGCCATCTTCGGCGTTGGGGGGAATATGAAAAACGTTACGATATCTATGCGTCTTTATGCGCTTGTCGCATTGTTTCTGGCAATATTGACCGCGGCGCTGACATTCAGCCTTTTTGAAACCTTCCACGAGATGGAGCGCGAGCGCAAAGCCGGGCTTGCGGCGATGAACGAAACCGCCGTTGCCATTCTCGAGCAATATTATCGTCTGGAGCAGAGCGGCAGCCTGACACGGGAAGCCGCGCAGCAGCAGGCCAAAACGACAATTGCGGCGATGCGTTATGGCAATGGCAGCGGTTATTTCTGGATCAACGACATGCATCCCAAAATGGTGATGCATCCGATCAAGCCTGAAATGAACGGCACCGATCTTACCGCCAACAAGGATCCGAACGGCAAGGCGCTGTTCGTCGAATTCGTGAACACGGTGAAGGCGGGAGGTCAGGGCTTTGTTGATTATTATTGGCCGAAGCCCGGCGCGCCGGATCCGGTGGAGAAGTTCTCCCATGTCGCCGGTTTCGCGCCCTGGGGATGGATTGTCGGCACTGGTGTTTATGTGGACGATCTTGAGGCGGTGTTCTGGAGCGATGCCTATTTCAACATCGGTCTGTGCGTTCTCTCCGGTCTTCTGGTCATCGGCGTCGCGGCAGCCGTCGTACGCAGCGTGACGCGACCGATCGACCTTATCCGCCAAAGCATGAAGCGGATCGCCGACGGTGACGGCACGGCCGAAATCCAGTTCGCTGACCGCCGCAACGAAATCGGTGCAATTGCGAAGACGCTTTTGGTCTTGCGTGACAGCGTCAATGAGCGCAGCGCCCTGCAGGCCCGGGAGGCTGACCAGCAGCGGGCACTGGAAGAGGCGCGGCGAGGCAATGAGACGGTTCTGCGCTCCGCATCCGAACGTCAGGCCTTTGCCATGAGCCAGCTCGGCAATTCGCTGGAGGCGCTTGCAAATGGCGATCTGACCGTCGAGCTTGCCGATATTGGCGCGGATTACGAAAAACTGCGCATGGATTTCAACCGTGCCGTCAGCGCTTTGCACGGCGCCATTGAAGCCATTGCCAGAACCGGCCATGTCGTCAATGACAGCGCCTCTGACATCAGCGGCGCGACGGGTAATCTTTCGCGCCGGACCGAACAGCAGGCGGCGGCGCTGGAGGAGACGGCAGCGGCTCTTGATGAGATCACCGCCACGGTGCGCACCGCTTCCGAGCGGGCAAATGAGGCGCGGCAGATGGTACAGGACACGAAAACCAGCGCCGGCCGCTCAGGCGAGATCGTTCGCAACGCCGTCGATGCCATGGGCCGTATCGAGGATTCCTCGAAACGCATCGGGCAGATCATCTCGGTCATCGACGAAATCGCCTTCCAGACCAACCTTCTGGCGCTGAATGCCGGGGTTGAGGCCGCACGGGCGGGCGAGGCTGGACGTGGTTTTGCCGTGGTGGCGCAGGAGGTGCGCGAACTTGCGCAACGCTCCGCCAATGCCGCCAAGGAGATCAAGACCCTTATCAACCGTTCGGCGGAAGAGGTCGGCGGCGGTGTCGCGCTCGTGCGTTCCACGGGCGATGCGCTGGAGGAGATCGTGGCGCTGGTCAACCGCGTCGAAGGCCATGTGAATTCCATCGCCACGGCGGCGCGGGAGCAGGCGACCGGCCTGCAGGAGATCAATACCTCCGTCAACCACATGGATCAGATGACGCAGCAGAATGCCGCCATGGTGGAGGAGACGACGGCGGCCAGCCAGACGCTCGCCGAGGAAAGCCAGCAGCTGCGCTCGCTGCTTTCCCGTTTCGAACTTGGACAGGGGGCAGGGCGCGAGGTTTCTCGGGCGGCGTGAGTTGATCCGCTTGGGATTAATTGGAGGGCGCGGCTTTGGCTGCGCCCTTTTTGTTGCGGCTTAATTCTAGATGTCTTTCTGACGTTTTGGCACAGCACTTCGTGCATTCCAGCGGCTACTGTTTCACCAAGTTTTCTCCTCCCGTCATGCCGGCCTTGAGCCGGTATCCAGCCAGCCCAAGTCTTTGGGCTGAAAAGATTCTTCTCGCCGCGCTGACGCGCGTCGGCTGGATTCCGGCTCAAGGCCGGAATGACGGAAGCAATTTGTTTGCGCTGGGTTTTCGAACACCCCAAAACTGGCCGGTTCGTTATTTCCCGCAACCAATAAGGTTTCGTTTACCTCATTTCTTTAAAATTTGACCTGTATTGCCGCGTTTGCGGCCGCTGAAGGTACAGGTTCTCGTATGGCGTATGTTTCCCTTCCGCGTCGTCTTGTGACGTTGCTGATGATTTCCACGGTCATGGTGTCGTGTTCGGCGGAAGGCCTCGTGCCGCCGGCCGAGGTCGATGGCACCACGCGTGTCAGCGCCATAAGGTCGTCGCGGCAGCAGGGTTACAGCGCGCCGCCGGGCGCGGTCTATCAGGCCGAGCGGGCGGGGCAGGCCAACGATTATCCCACGGCCGTGTCGCAGCCGATGCCGGAGCCTTACGCTTCGCAGGATCCCCTTCTGCAATCGCCGCAGGGCGGACAGGGTTATTCCACACTCGATACCCAGCATCAGGCGCGTATGGCCGCGAGCGGTCACAGCGCAACGACGCAGCCCATGCCAACTCAGACGATGCCAACTCAGGCGATGCAAAACCAGGCCATGTCCTCGCAGCCGATGGCTGACAGCCAGATTGCCGAAGGCGAGGGTGGGGTGAACATGGATTCCATGCTGGGCGTGGAACCGGTTCGCGGGCTTGCGGAAGAGCAGGATGCCGATATTGCCGAGGGCGTCTCGCAGCAGCCGGTGGTGGATGGTATCGGCACCGACAATCCGGTGGCCGTCTCTCCTCCTCGCCGGCAGCAGAGCGCCGGTCAATCACGGTTGATACCGCCGCCACCCCTTGGCTCGTCTTCTCGCCGCCAACCGGTGGAGGAGGTTGCCATGTTGATGCCGAACGATCCGATGGCGCGCGGCGGGCAAAGCAACCGGTCGACCATGCCGCCCGGCGTCATGCCTTCCTCCGAGGTTGCCTGTCGCTCCGAGCTGCGTCGTCTCGGCGTCGCTTTCCGCGATGTTGCGCGTATCGCCGACGGTCCGACCTGCGGCATCGATTATCCGATCGAACTCAGCGGACTTGCCAGCGGCGTCGCCATCCGCCCGGCGGTGAAGCTCAATTGCCAGGTCACGCTTGCCTTCGCCAAATGGGTGAAGTTCGAACTCGTGCCATCCTCGCGCTTCCGTTATCTCTCGGGCGTCGGCCGCATCACGCCGATGGGTGGTTACTCCTGCCGCAAGATGAATTCGCGCTCCAGCAACCCGTGGTCGGAACATGCGCGCGGCAACGCCATCGATATCGGTACGATCACGCTCAAGAACGGTAAGGAAATCGACGTCCGCAGCAAGAACTTCTTCGCCTTCCGCGAAAAGGCTCTGCTGAAGGCGGTGAGGTCCGACAGCTGCAAATATTTCTCGACCGTTCTCGGGCCAGGCAGCGATCCCAACCACTGGAACCATTTTCACTTCGATCTGCGCACCCGCAAATCCGGTTACAGGCATTGCGATTAGAGCGGCGAGAGATAAATCGAAATCGGTCCCGCCGCTCCCAGTTCTTGTTTGAGCATCGGATTTTCCGAAAGCCACAATACAGTTTTCGTTTCGATGCTCTAGGTGTGAGTTTTCAGGAGGTTGTCCATTGACAACGGACTGGAGGTGCGTGGGGCTTACCCCCTCTGCCCTGCCGGGCATCTCCCCCTCAAGGGGGGAGATCGGCAAGCGGCGCTACCACCGCTTCATTCGCCGGCGCTGAGATGGGCGAGACCTTGCCGCAGATCGATCTCCCCCCTTGAGGGGGAGATGCCCGGCAGGGCAGAGGGGGGTAAGCCCCACGCATCTTCGACCCCAATGGATACCCCCCTGAAAGCTAACATCCTGGACGCTCGGTAAGACCTGCCTGGTGGTGCGGGACGATATTCGCTGGGCAGATCGGCGTTTGTTGTGACGCCGTGTATTTCCTGTCATTCCCGTCCCCGAAGCCCGAGGATGAGTCGGAATGACGGAGGGAGGGCGTTGGCATCCATCTCCCAACACATACGCTCCTGTCACATGCGCAAAAAAAACCGGCCCGAAGGCCGGTGAAAAAGACTGCCTTATCGGGGGGATATCGGCGTCTTTGCAAGGGCATAAAATGGGAAGCGATCCCATAGAGTGGTCGATCCGGTGCGGATGCGCGGCAAAAGACACCGCGCCGTACTGACCTGCGGCCAACATGGCTTGCCGCGTCTTTCTGATACGCTATGAGGGTCACATGTTTGTGACAACGGCGCCCGGGAGCCTGTTTTGATGCCCCCTGTTTCAGAGATAATGGTGTTTGCCGCCGCACTTGCGGCGGCGGGTGTTGTCGCCGGCCTTCTCGCAGGGCTGTTCGGCATCGGCGGCGGCGCGGTTCTGGTGCCGGTCTTTTACCACGTCTTCGGGCTTCTGGATGTGCCGGAGGCGGTGCGCATGCATCTTTCGCTCGGCACCTCGCTTGCCATCATCGTGCCGACCTCCATCCGCTCGTTTCTGACCCATCGCCAGAAAGGCGCCGTCGATATCGATCTCCTGAAGGGCTGGATCGTCGCCGTGCCGCTTGGCACCATCCTCGCATCCGTCGTGGCCGCCTATGCCTCCAGTGTTGCGCTGCGGCTGATCTTCGCCTTCATCGCGCTGGCGCTCGCCTTCCGGATGGTTTTCAACCGGGCGAGCTGGCAACTCGGCTCCGACCTGCCGAAAAATCCGGGCCGTTTTCTGGTGGGCACCGGTATCGGGCTTTTTTCCGGCCTGATGGGTGTGGGCGGCGGGGTGATGAACAATACCTTCATGACGCTTTACGGGCGATCCATCCATCAGGCGGTTGCCACGTCCTCCGGCGTTGGTGTGCTGATTTCGCTGCCGGGGCTGCTGGGTTACATCTGGGCCGGTTGGGGGGATGCGGGCCTGCCGCCGTTTTCAACCGGCTTCATCAACTGGATCGCCGTGGTGCTCCTGATCCCCATTACTCTCGTGGTTGCGCCCTATGGTGCGCGGCTGGCGCATGCGCTCAGCAAAAAGCAGCTGGAGCGGGCTTTCGGGGTGTTTCTGGTCTTCGTCGCGGCGCAGTTTTTCTACAGCGTTTACGGCTGATTTTCCTCGATTGCCGAACGCAGTGTTCAGGCCTCCGGGCTGGCATTTGCGCGTTTCACGGCCTATATGGCGTGCATCTTACTCGGTTTTTCGAAAGATTCGCGATGAATGCCATTGTTTCGATACGGAATCTGACCAAATCCTACGCAAATGGCTTTCAGGCGCTCAAAGGCGTCAGCCTTGATATCAGAGAGGGAGAAATTCTCGCTCTTTTGGGTCCGAACGGTGCCGGCAAGACGACGTTGATCTCCATCGTTTGTGGTCTCGTCAATCCGGGCGAAGGTTCCGTTTTTGTCGGCGGGCATGATGTGGTGAAGGATTTTCGCCAGACCCGCGCCCTGATCGGCCTCGTGCCGCAGGAGCTGACGACGGATATGTTCGAGACCGTATGGAACACGGTAAGCTTCTCGCGTGGCCTGCACGGGCAAAAGAAGAACCCGCAACTGATCGAAAGCGTTCTGAGGTCCCTGTCCTTGTGGGACAAGAAAGACAACATGCTGCGGGAGCTTTCCGGCGGCATGAAGCGGCGCGTGCTGATCGCCAAGGCGCTTGCACACGAGCCGAAGGTACTGTTCCTCGACGAGCCGACCGCCGGCGTCGACGTGACCCTGCGCCGCGACATGTGGAATGTCGTTTCCGAGCTGCGCACCAAGGGCGTCACCATCATTTTGACCACGCATTACATCGAGGAGGCGGAAGAGATCGCCGACCGTGTTGGCGTCATCAATGGCGGCGAGCTGTTGCTGGTGGAAGAAAAGACGGCGCTGATGAAGAAACTCGGACGCAAGCAGCTTTTCCTTGAACTCGCGCAGCCGGTGGAAACCTTGCCCGACAGTCTCGCGCCCTTCGGCCTGACGCTTTCGGATGATCGTTGTACGCTCACCTATGAAATCGAGGACAACGGCGAGCAGGGCCGCATCGCCGATCTTCTGGGCGCTCTTTCCGCCGCCAACATCCATTTCAAGGATATTTCCACGCGGCAGAGTTCGCTTGAGGATATCTTCGTTTCGCTGGTGGGAGGCCAGAAATGAATTTCGAAGCCATCAAGTCCATCTATCTGTTCGAAATGGCGCGCACGCGGCGCACACTGCTGCAGAGCGTGATTTCGCCGGTCATCTCAACATCGCTTTATTTTATCGTGTTCGGAACTGCGATCGGCTCGCGGATTCAGGAAGTTGGCGGCGTTTCCTATGGCGCTTTCATAACGCCCGGCCTGATCATGCTGACGCTTCTGACCCAGTGCATCAGCAACGGCTCCTTCGGCATCTATTTCCCGAAATTCACCGGCACGGTCTATGAGATATTGTCCGCACCCGTATCGATGACGGAAATTGTCGCCGGTTATGTCGGGGCGGCGGCGACCAAGGGGCTGATGATCGGCACGATTATTCTGATCACGGCCACCTTCTTCGTGGATATCCACATTGCCCATCCGTTCATGATGGTGCTGTTTTTCGTGCTGACGGCTATCAGTTTCAGCCTGTTCGGCTTCATCATCGGCATCTGGGCGACGAATTTCGAGCAGCTGAACCTCATTCCCATGCTGGTGGTGCCGCCTTTGACCTTCCTTGGCGGCAGCTTCTATTCCATCGACATGCTGCCGCCCTTCTGGCAGACGGTCAGCCACTTCAATCCGGTGCTTTATCTCATCAGCGGTTTCCGCTGGAGTTTTTACGAGATCGCCGACGTCAATCCCGTCATCAGCCTTGCGATGATCACGCTGTTTCTGGCGCTGTGCCTCGGTGTTGTCGGCTGGATGTTCAAGACGGGTTACCGGCTGCGCAACTGACGGTACGACCTACCTCCCTCATTCCTGTGCTTGTCACAGGAATCCAGCCGACGCGCGTCTGCGCGACGGGAAGACTCCTTTCAGCCCAAAGACTTGGGCTGGCTGGATCTCTGTGACACGCACAGAGATGAGGGAGATTGGGGCGTGCTGCCCAGTTCCAACAAGCCTCAAGACATGATCAACCCACCATCGACATTGATCGTCTGGCCGGTGATGTATGCCGCATCGTCGGAAGCTAGAAACGCCACCAGTGCGGCCACTTCGGCGGGCGTTCCCGCGCGGCGCATGGGGATGTTGCGCACCCACTCGGCCATCAGTTCGCCGGGCTTGTACTCACCCAGCATCTGGCCCCAGACGCGGTCGTTATAATCCCACATTTCGGTGTGGATGATGCCGGGGCAAATGGCGTTGACGGTGATGCCTTCCGGAGCGAGTTCCTTGGCAAGGCTTTGCGTCAGGCCGATAACGCCGAACTTCGAGGCGGCGTAATGCGGGGTATAGATGAAGCCCTGACGCGCCTGGCCGGAAGCAGTGTTGACGAGGCGGCCTTTGGTGCCGCTGGCGCGGAAGCGGCGGATCGCCTCCTGGCAGCACAGGAACGCGCCCTTGGTGTTGACGTCGAGATTGAAATCCCACTGTTCCTGCGTCAACTCTTCAATCTTTGAAATGGTGATGACGCCGGCATTCTGGATGGAGATGGAAAGCGCGCCGATCGCCTCTTCGGCTGCGCTATAGGCGTCGCGCACCGCTGCCGCATCGCGCACATCGAGGATGATGCCATGGGTAATGGTGCCGGTTTCGTCCGCCAGTTTTCTGGCGGCGTCATGGGTGTCCTTGTCGACAGAGGCGATGGCGACTTTTGCGCCTTCCTCGGCAAAACGGCGAGCTATGCCGTATCCGATGCCCTTGTTGCCTCCGGTCACGAATACGGATTGACCTTCAAAGCGCCTCATGTCTCCTCCTTTATGGGATTTTGGCTATGTTTCTTTGCCGACCAGTCGTTCGGCGGTGAATTTATCGGTGACGAGCACGTCGATCACACCGGTTCTGAGCGCGCCTGCAATTGCCTCGGTCTTTTTCGAGCCGCCGGCGAGCGCAATGACGCGATCGACATTGGAGAGGTTTTCCAGCGGCAGGCCGATGACCCGGTCGTCGAGCGGCGTCTTCACCGGCTTGCCGTCCTTGTCGAAGAAGCGCAGCGAGATGTCGCCCACCGCACCCGCCTGGGCTAGATCGGCCAGTTCCTTGGCGGAAAAGATATTGCCGGAACGGGCAAGTAGCTCCGATGGTTCGACCGCGCCGACGCCGACAATGGCGAGCGTGATGGACCCGAAGAGATCGATGGTTTCGCGCACGAAGGGATCGGCGAGCATCAAGAGTTTGGCTTCCCGCGAGGTGGCGACGCCCGGCACCGGCAGCAGTTTCGGTTCGGCTTCCGTCAGCCGGGCCAGCCGGGTGGTGATCTGGGTCGCATGCGTCTGCACGGAAGGATCGCCCATGCCGCCCAGCGTCTGGACGATATAACGCGCCTTGGCACCTTTAAGCGGATGGATGTTTTCCACCATCTTGAAAATCGTCTGGCTCCAGCTGGAGACGCCGATGATCTCGTTCTGCGACAGCGTCACCTCAAGAAAATGCGCCGCTGCCTCGCCAATGCGGGCCATGATCGCGCCGTCGCGATCCTCGCTGCAATCGACAACGATAGCTTCCGGCAGGTCGAAACGTTCGCGCAGCTGCGCTTCCAGATCGCTATAGGTGCCGGGCGGTGGAATGATGCTGGTGCGGACGATGCCTTCCGCCTCGGCACGCTTCAACATGCGCGAGACGGTTGCCTGCGACAGGTTGAGATGCTGCGCGATTTCCGCCTGACGCTTGTGTTCGCTGAAATACATCTGCGCCACGCGGGAAATCATTCGAAGTTCGTTTAGCCTGCCCATAAGCCCTCCAGGGTGAATTTTTATTCACCATTACCCGAGGTTACAGGCAAGGTCGAGCGGGCAATCGCGTCGCGCCAGATGCCGAGCTGCTGCCGGCTTTCGCTGTTGGCGGGCGCGATGATGTTGCCCTGGCTTGCAAGGGCGGCGATGGCCGCAAGATCGCTCCAGAAACCGAGGGCGAGGCCGGCGAGATAGGCTGCACCCAGCGCGGAAGCTTCCGGCGCGTCGCGTTGGATGACGGGGTGTTCCAACATATCGGCGACGCATTGCATGAGAAAACGGTTCTGGCTCGGCCCACCATCCACGAATAGTCGCCCGAAGCCGGAAGGCGACTGCGCGCGCATGGCGGCAAAGACGTCATGGACCTGAAAGGCGATGGAATCGGTGACGGCGCGGGCCATCTGGGCACGGGTGGTGCTGAAATTTATCTGGGAGAACAAGGCCCGGGCATGCGTATCCCAATAGGGCGCGCCGAGGCCAACGAATGCCGGTACGAAACCCGGACCTTCGGGTTCTGCCGTGGCGGCAAGCTCTACGAGGGCCGCGACATCCGGCAGGCCGAGAATGTCGGTCATCCAGGGCAGGGAGGCTGCCGAAACGAGAATATTGCCTTCAAAGGCGAAGGTCGGTTTGCCGCCGAGCCGCCATGCAACGGTGGTCGTGATGCCGCGTTCGGGCGCGATGAAATGCGGCAGGGTCGTCATGACTGACGAGCCGGTGCCGAACGTCACCTTGCCGTCACCGGGATTGAAGGCGCCATGGCCGAATAGGGCGGCGTGGCTGTCTCCGATGGCGGCAAGAATCGGCGTGCCGTCCTTGATGCCGGGAACGCCTGATGTGACGCCAAAATCGCCGCTGCTGTCGCGCAGGTCCGGCAGAGCGTTGATATCGATGCCGAAGAGATCGCAAAGCTCATCGCTCCAGACCTGCCGGTTGAGATCGAGCACCTGGCTGCGGGCGGCGTTGGAAGCATCGCAGGCATGGACCTTGCCGCCGGTGAAGCAATGGATCAACCAGCTATCGATGGTGCCGAGGCGGAGCCTGCGGCCCTTCGGCGCGCGCTCCAGAAGCCAGCGCATTTTTGCACCCGGAAACATCGGATCGATCGGCAGGCCGGTCAGCGCCATGACGCGCTCGGAATGGCCCTTCTCGATCAGTTCGGCGCAATCCTGCGCCGTTCTTCGGCATTGCCAGCTGAGCACCGGGCCGAGCGGCTCGCCGGTTTCGCCGTCCCAGATGGTCACGGATTCGCGCTGGTTGGAGATGGCGATGGCCGCGACATCAACGTCAGAGGGCGAGGCGGCAAGGCAAGCGGAGATCGCTTCGCGGACCGAGTCCCAGATGCGCTGCGGCTCCTGTTCCACCCAGCCGGGCTGCGGATAGGCGATGCCGACCGGTGATGAGCCGCGCGCCAGCAGCTCTCCGCTTTCCGAGACGAGAATGGCCTTGGAATTGGTGGTGCCCTGATCAATGGACAGAATGGCGCGCATCACGTGAGTCTTTCGTCGGCAGTTTTTCGTTTCGGCCTTGCGGCGATTAAACGACGATATTGCAGAAAGGGTGTCGCCGCGCATCCGAAGACACGCGACGACTCTGGGAGGAGACTTTATTTTCTCTTGATCAGCACTTCGGCCGCATCCGCAATGGCGGCAGGCGCCATGCCGAATTCATCGAGCAGCCATTCGGCCGAACCCGTGTGAGCAAAGACGCCGGGAACGCCGAGGCGTTTCATCGGCACGGGGGCCTGTTCGACCACAACTTCGGCAACGGCAGACCCAAGGCCGCCGAAGATCGAATGTTCCTCTGCCGTCAGGATCGCGCCGGTTTCGGTCGCTGCGGCGACGATGGCCGCCTCATCGATGGGGCGCACGGTCGCCATGTTCAGTACGCGGGCCTTGATGCCGCGGCTTGCCAGAATATCGGCGGCCTTGACGATGCGGTGGGTCAGCGTGCCGTTGGCGATCAGCGTCAGATCGGAACCCTCGCGCAAAAGATTGGCGCGACCGAGTTCGAAGACATGGCCTTCCGGCAGCAGATCCGGCACGCCGACGCGTGACAGGCGCAGGAAGCAGGGGCCGGCATAGTCCGCCGCCCATTTGACAGCGGCGGCTGTTTCGATGCGGTCGCAGGGGGCGATGACCGGCAGGTTCGGCAGAACGCGGGTCCAGGCAAAGTCCTCGATGGAATGATGCGTCGGGCCGAGTTCGCCATAGGCCATGCCGGAGGATATGCCGATCAGCTTCACATTGGCGTTGGAGTAAGCAAGGTCCGCCTTGATCTGCTCCAGCGCGCGGCCGGTGAGGAAGCAGGATGCGCCGCAGACGAAGGGCAGCTGGCCGCCATTGGCGAGACCGGCGCCGACGCCGACCATGTTCTGTTCGGCAATACCGACATTGACGAGGCGCTCGGGGAATTTCGACTTGAAGCCACCGAGCTTCGAGGAGCCGACCGAATCGTTGCAGACGGCGACGACCTTGTCATTGCCGGCGGCCAGCGCCTCCAGCGTTTCGGCGAAGGCGTCGCGGCAGTCATACAGCTTGGCGGCGGTTACGGGCGCGTTCATCACAATGTCTCCGAAAGTTCTTTGACGGCGATTTCATATTGTTCCCTGCTCGGAACCTTATGGTGCCAGTCGACGCGGTCCTGCATGAAGGAAATGCCGTGACCCTTGTTTGTGTGGGCGACGATGCAATGCGGGCGATTGCCGCGATGCTCCAGCGCCGGCACGACTTCCGCCATGGCGTTGCCGTTGATTTCGCTGACTTCCCAGCCGAAAGCCTCGAGCTTCGGGCGAAGCGGCGCGACATCGTTGGTTTCCGAAAGCGCCGCACCCTGCTGGAAGCGGTTGTGGTCGACGATCAGCGTCAGATTGTTGAGGCCGAACTGTGCGGCGGACATGATGGCCTCCCAGTTGGAGCCTTCCTGCATCTCGCCGTCACCGGTCATCACATAGGTGTGGTAGTCCGCGCCGGAAAGCTTGGCCGCCTTCGCCATGCCGACAGCGACGGGCAATCCATGGCCGAGCGGGCCGGTATTTGTTTCGACGCCCGGCACCTTGTTACAGTTCGGGTGGCCGTTGAGGCGCGAATTCGGCTGCAGGAAGGTCGAGATTTCCTCTTCCGGGATGAAGCCGCGCTTGGCGAGCGTCACATAAAGCGCGCAGGCCGTGTGGCCCTTCGAAAGCACGAAACGATCGCGCGCAGGGTTCTTCGGATCATCCGGCCAGATGCGCAATACGCGGAAATAAAGGGCCGTCATGATGTCGATAGCCGACATCTCGCCGCCGACATGGCCCGCACCCGCTTCGAAAACAGCCTGTACGTCGCGAAGGCGAATCTGGCGCGCAATGCGCTCTAGCTCCTGGGACTGCATGGAATCCTCTTCAAAACATGCGTGTGAATATTTATACAGCTATTTATATAATTGCAGAGATGGCGTTTCTGTCAAGCCGGAATTGCGGATTCTCTTGTTTCAATTCGTGCTGGTTATTTCTGCCGCTACATTCGCATTCATGGTGAAGAGCATCTCCACCGCCCTCATTCCTGTGCTTGTCACAGGAATCCAGTCAGCCCAAGTCCTTGGGCTGAAAGGGCTCTTCCCGCCGTGCAGGCGCGCGTCGGCTGGATTCCTGTGACGAGCGCAGGAATGAGGTGGGGAGGCGCAAGTCTCCAGCTCTCCCATCTTGCGCAAGGCCTGCCTCGCCATCCAAGCCTATTGACAAGCTTCTCAGAACTGGCTTATGCATGTTTCACCGATGATGAATAATTATTCTAATCGGTTTAAAAAATGCAAGACAGTCACCGGGAGGAGCCATGTCCGCGATTGAACGCAATGAGGGGGTCAAACACACCAGGAGCCCGCTTGCCTGGCTGAGTGGTGCGACCGGACCTCTTTTGGGCCTGCTGCTGCTCTGCGTGTTTCTGACTTTCGCCAGCGAGAACTTCCTGTCGCTCAGAAACGGTCTGAACATTCTCGACCAGATCACCGTTCTCGGCATCATGGCCGTTGGCATGACCTTCGTGATCCTGCTCGGCGGCATCGATCTGTCTGTTGGTTCGGTTCTGGCGCTGTCGATGATGATCATGGGCTGGACGGCTAATGTCGCGGGAATGCCGATGGGCATGGCCATCGTGCTGGCGCTTGTCGCCTCTGCCGCCTGCGGCCTTGTGGTCGGTATTCTCGTCACCGCTTTCCGGGTGCCTGCCTTTATTGCCACGCTGGCAATGATGTCGGTGGCGCGCGGACTTGCCAATATGATCACCGACGGCCAGCAGATCGTCGGTTTTCCTGACTGGTTCATGATGCTGGCGATTGAGCGCCATTTCGGCGTGCTGACCGCAACCGTGCTTTTGATGCTGGTCGTGGTGCTGATTTCCTGGGCGTTCCTGCGTTTCCGTTCGGAAGGCCGCACCGTTTATGCGGTGGGTGGCAACCCGGAAGTGGCGCGTCTTGCCGGCATCAACGTGCCGTTGGTGACGATCTGCGTTTATGTCGCCTGCGCGGTTCTCGCCGGTCTTGCCGGTATCGTTCTCGCCGCACGTCTCGACTCGGTACAGCCCTCCAGCGGCTTCGGTTACGAGCTGGATACGATTGCGGCCGTCGTCATCGGTGGAACCTCGCTTTCGGGCGGTGCGGGCGGCATTGGCGGAACGCTGATCGGCGTGCTGATCATCGGCGTGCTGCGCAACGGCCTCAACCTGCTCAACGTTTCTCCCTTTCTCCAGCAGGTCATCATCGGTGTCGTCATCGTGCTGGCCGTGGGTGCTGAAACTTTGCGCCGCCGCAGAAGCTGAATTTGCCTGCGGATGGTGCTGAGCCGTCCGCGCAATAAACGACCCTCCCGGCATGGGAGGCGTGAAAAACGGCCGGAGGGGAGGAGGTTCGATCTGCCCAAAGGTCAACAATCAACAAATGGAGGAATAATCATGAAATTTTCACGCATTCTGCTGACATCCGCTGCCCTTCTCGCCCTGTCGCTCGGCCAGGCCAATGCCGCCGAAGTCAAGAAGATCGGCCTTGCCGTCGCCAATCTGCAGGCGAACTTCTTCAACCAGATCAAGCAGGCCGTCGAAGCCGAAGCCAAGACGCGCGGCATTGCCGTCGTCACCGTTGATGCCAAGGGTGACGGCCCGACGCAGGTGAACCAGATTCAGGATCTGCTGACCCAGAATATCGATGCGCTGATCTACATTCCGGCCGGTGCCGCTGCCGCGACCGTTCCGGTGAAGCTTGCGAAAGCCGCCGGCGTTCCGGTCATCAACATCGACCGCAATGCCGATGGCGCGCCGGGCGATACCTTCCTCGCTACCGATTCCGTCGCTTCCGCCAAGTCGGTTTGCGATTACATCATCAAGCAGGCCGGCGGTTCGGGCAAGATGGTCATCATCCATGGCCAGAAGGGCACGACACCGGAAGTGGACCGCACCAAGGGCTGCATGGAATCCGTAAACGCCAATTCCGGCGTGAAGATCGTCGCCGAACAGTGGTCCAACATGTGGAGCCAGGATGAAGGCTTCCAGATCATGCAGAACATGCTGCAGGCCAATCCTGACGTTTCCATCGTCTTTGCGCAGGCCGACGGTCTGGCGCTCGGCGCGGCACAAGCGATCAAGGTTGCCAATCCTTCGCAGAAGATCGTCGTTGGCGGTTTCGATGGCGACACGGCAGCCCTTGAGGCGCTGAAGAACGGCGTCTTCGACGTAACCGCGACACAGCAGACCCAGAAGATGGGCCGCATGGCTGTCGAAATGGCCGTCAAGATCGTCGGCGGCGAGAAGGTTCCGGCCGTGCAGCTCTCCGATGCGACGCTGACGACCAAGGAAAATGTCGAAGGCTTCATCGCCAACCACCCCTGATCCCGTTGCCCCGCGCGTCCAATCTGATGCGCGGGGCATTCATTGGTTTGTCTTTAGGTTATTTCGGACGCAAGGCTTCGGGCATTCCCGCTGCTGACGTGTCCTGGGAGGTCCCGTCATGCGCGAGCCGGTTCTTTCGCTCCGTGGCATCAGCAAACGTTACGGTCCGCTTGAGGTTCTGAAAGCCGTCGATCTCGACGTCTATCCGGGGGAAGTGGTGGCCTTGCTGGGTGAAAACGGTGCGGGCAAATCCACGCTGTCAGGCATCATCGCCGGTTCGCGTGAGCCGTCCGAAGGCAAGATGACATGGCTTGGCCAGCCCTATGCGCCGTCGTCCCCGCGTGAAGCGATCGACAAGGGTGTCGTTCTGATCCATCAGGAGCTGAAGCTTCTGCCGGAACTTTCCATTGCCGAAAATGTCTTCATTGGCCGCTGGCCGATGAAGAATGGCGTTGTCGACCGCGCCGAGATGGTGCGCAGAGCACAGCAGCAGCTGGCGCGCCTCAACCTGCACATTCCCGCGACCCGCAAGGTGGCCGGTCTCTCGACTGCGAACCAGCAGTTGATCGAAATCGCCAAGGCGCTGGCGCTCGACGCCAAGCTCCTGATCCTCGACGAGCCGACGGCGGCACTTGGCGGTGCGGAAACGCAGGCGCTGTTCGAGCAGGTGCGCAAGCTGCGCGCCGAGGGCGTGGGCATCATCTATATTTCCCACCGCATGGAAGAGATCAAACAGATCACCGACCGCATCGTCGTGTTGCGCGACGGCGAACGGGTGCATGAATTTG
The DNA here is from genome assembly GCF_001263295.1 of Agrobacterium sp. SUL3. Taxonomy (NCBI): domain Bacteria; kingdom Pseudomonadati; phylum Pseudomonadota; class Alphaproteobacteria; order Hyphomicrobiales; family Rhizobiaceae; genus Agrobacterium; species Agrobacterium sp. SUL3. The sequence continues at coordinate 16,597 of NZ_KQ414499.1, read as the reverse complement.
CCGATAGCGCGACGCCGGTGCGCACCATCGTCGAAAGCATGGTCGGCCGCTCGCTGGAGCGCCTGTTCCCGACGTTGCCGGAACCGCAGGACAAGATGGTGCTGGAGGTCAAGGGGCTGACCGGCGCGGACAATGCTTTCCGCGACATCAGCTTCGGCGTTCGCGCCGGTGAAATCCTAGGCATTGCCGGGCTGATCGGCGCGGGACGCACCGAACTGGTGCGGGCTATTTCCGGTGCCGATCCGACGAGTGCGGGTGAGGTGTTGCTGGATGGCAAGGTGCTGACGCTGAAAAGCCCGGCGGATGCCATCGCCAGGGGCATCGTCATGGTGCCGGAAGACCGCAAATTGCAGGGGCTGGTGGTGGAGCACGAGATCGGTGAAAACCTGATCTATGCCAATCTCGACCGCGTTGGCACCGGCTGGATCACGCCACGCATCAAGCGCGCCTTTACCAGGGAAGCCATCGCCAAATTCGGCGTCAAGGGCCGCAGCGAACAGCCAGCATCGGATCTTTCCGGCGGCAACCAGCAGAAGGTGGTCATTGCCAAATGGCTTGCCCGCAATCCGCGTGTGGTGGTGCTGGACGAGCCGACACGCGGCATCGATGTCGGCGCAAGGGCGGGCATCTACGATATTATCGTCGGTCTGGCGAAAGACGGCGTCGCCGTCATCGTCGTCAGCTCCGATCTGGAAGAGGTGCTGGGCGTTTCGAACCGGATCCTCGTGCTTGCGCAGGGAAAACAGGCCGGCATCCTCAACCGCGACGAAGCAAACGACGTCTCGGTCATGGAACTGGCGACCATCTGAAGAAGGAAATAGCGATGTCCACCATCACCCTCAACGCGCCGAAACTGTTCGATCTTTCCGGCCAGGTGGCGCTTGTCACCGGCGCCGGTTCCGGCATCGGCCAGCGGATCGCCATGGGGCTTGCCCAGTCCGGCGCCGATGTCGCGCTGCTCGACCGCCGCACCGATGACGGTCTGGCGCAGACGGCGGATTTCATCGCCAAGGCCGGGCGGAAGTCGATCCAGATCGCCGCTGATGTGACCAGCAAAGAAGCGCTGATCGATGCGGTTGCCCGCACTGAGGCAGAACTTGGTGCGCTGTCGCTCGCGGTCAATGCCGCCGGCATCGCCAACGCCAATCCGGCCGAGGAGATGGAGGAAAGCCAGTTCCAGACGATGATGGACATCAACCTGAAGGGCGTTTTCCTCTCCTGCCAGGCGGAAGCCAATGCCATGCTGAAGAACGGTCGTGGTTCGATCGTCAATATCGCCTCCATGTCTGGCGTCATCGTCAATCGCGGGCTGATGCAATGCCATTACAACGCTTCGAAGGCCGGCGTCATCCACATGTCGAAATCCATGGCGATGGAATGGGTGGGACGCGGCATCCGCGTCAACACCATCTCGCCGGGTTACACGGCGACGCCAATGAACACGCGGCCGGAAATGGTGCACCAGACCAAGCTCTTCGAAGAGCAGACGCCGATGCAGCGCATGGCCGGCGTCGATGAAATGGTCGGCCCGGCGATCTTCCTGCTGTCTGACGCTGCGAGCTTCGTGACGGGCGTGGACCTGCTGGTGGATGGTGGTTTTTGCTGCTGGTAAGGTTTGGTGCGGAAGTGTTGAGGTTCTTTGTCCAATAGACATAAACGACCGCTTCAATCGGCGGTTCACCACACTCCACGTCATCCTCGGGCTTGACCCGAGGATCCATGGGCGGCTGGGTTGTGGATCCTCGGGTCAAGCCCGAGGATGACGCAGGAGAGAGGTTTTAGCGCCTCAATCAAGAATTTCACGCCCGGCTATTGCCGGGCGTTTTCGTATTCAAAGTACAAGCAAGCGCAGATCAAGCGACCTGCTTCTGCACCACATCCTCGACAACCTCGCCCTTGAGGTAAGCAACGAGGTCCTTGATCGTCACGACGAGCAGGCCGTGGCGTTCGGCGAAGACTTCGAGCTGGGGCAGGCGGGCCATGGTGCCGTCGTCATTGGCGACTTCGCAGATGGTGCCGGAGGGGTATTTGCCGGCAAGGCGGCAGAGGTCCACGGCTGCTTCCGTATGGCCAGTGCGGCCAAGGACGCCTTGCGGATTGGCGCGCAGCGGAAAGATATGGCCGGGACGGGCGAAGTCTTCCGGGCGCGAATCTTCTGAAACCAGCGCACGCACGGTCTTTGCCCGGTCGGCGGCGGAAATGCCTGTCGTGGTGCCGGGAATATAGTCCACCGAGACGGTGAAGGCCGTCTTGAGGGATTCGGTATTGCGCGACACCATCAGCGGAATGTCGAGCGCATCCAGACGTTCGCCCGGCATGGCGACGCACACCAGCCCGCGCGCATGGTTCATCATGAAAGCGATCTGCTGCGGAGTGATGCTATCGGAAGCGGCGATGATATCGCCTTCGTTTTCGCGGTCTTCATCGTCAACCACAATCACCATCTCGCCACGGGAAATGGCTTCGATCGCGTCTTCAATTTTAGCAATGGTCATTCTATTTCAAGCCTTTCAAGGGGTTATGCCGTTTTGCGGCATTTTCGCGCTTCAAGAAGCGCCAAATATCCCTTGGGCGAACAATGCAATGCGAAGCCCACTCACGCGCGGGCGTCCTATGCCTTGTCCTCTTCCATCCGGACTATACCGTCGGCTCCGGCCTCTCACCGGATCTGCTGACCTTCCGGCTTTGGAGACCGGAAGCGCTCGCGGGCTCCGGGAAAAATCCCGATACCGCCGGTGGGGAATTGCACCCCGCCCTGAGAACAGCACCAACATAAATTATCAAATGGGAAGGAATCAAGGGGCAATGCCCTGCGACGACCGGTCGGTGCGAAAAGAACATCCCGATTGGCCCTAAAACGGGGTATTTCCTTTCCGCGGCCGATGACGAAAGCGGAGTGCCGCGGCGGCGCTCACTGATGCCTGGGGTTTATCGATCCCGCAACCGTAACTCGTCCGTCTGCATCTGCAGCGAACCGAGCGTCGACAGGAAGCTCATGCCGAGCAGGCTCTGGCCCAGTTGGCCATCCTGGGCGACGAGGGCGGGGATGTTGCGGCGCACGATCGGGCCGATGCCGATTTCCGACAGGGTGACAGGGGCCGCTGCCGTGCGGCCATTTGCAGTCATGACCGGTACGGTATAGCGCAGGCTGCCCGTGTCGATACCGATTTCGGCGGCGTCGGCATTGGCCAGCACCACGGAGCTTGCGCCGGTATCGACGAGCATGTGGATGGTCTTGCCATCGACGCCGACATTCGCCTCGAAATGGCCGCTCATCGATTTGTGCAGCACGATCTCCTGTTCGCCGCCCGATGTCGTTACCACCACGGCGCGGCCCGGCATCAGGCCGCCCAAAAGGCGATCACCGAAGGATTGCAGGTCGTAGCGATAGAGATAAAGCGAGACGAGGCCGAGGATGATGACGAGCCAGACGGCAAGCTGGCGGATGACGGTGCCGAAGCCGCCCCGCCTTCCGGCGAGGATGCCGACCGACAGGAGGCCGGCAATGGGCACGAGATAGAGAGCCTGTGCGAATTGATCATTATCGATGCCGAGTGTGCGGCCACCATCGTGATTGATGAGAAGCAGGCCGAGGCCCACGGCGAGGAGAAGGAGAACGATGGTCAGCCTGTTCATGCGGTATGCGTCTCCCTGGTGGTCTCGCTCAAATTTTCCAGTCTTTGCGGCAGCGCCTGCATGATCGTTCGACGCTTCTCGTCGCTATAGCCTGCCCAGCCGCCGATTTCATCCAGCGTGCGGCCGCAGCCAATGCAGAGGCTGCTGGTCGCGTTGAGGCGGCAGATGTGGATGCAGGGTGTTTCCATGATGGTCTATATCAGGCCGTTACGCCGCTAGGGCAAGGGCGACGAGAGTAACGATCTCCGTGATCTGCTGGCAGGCGCCGATCGTATCGCCGGTGTGGCCGCCGATCTTCCTGTCGCACAGACGGCCGAACAGCACCGTCGCCAGAATGGCTGCAGCGAGCACAAGTGCAATCGACAGAATGGGCAAAGCGTGCAGCGTGAAGAGAATGAAGACCAGCAGCCCGATCGCTAGCGCAATATTGCGCTCGCTGTCTCCGGGTTGGCCGGCGCCGGCGGCGATGCCGGAGGTTTTGGCGGCGGGCAGGGCCTGGCAGTGCCACACCATCAGGGCGCGGCTCAGGACAAGTGCGGCGATCAGGCCGGCGGCGGCAGTTTTTGCGGGAAGTGTCTCGATCAGCGATGCGAGCGCCGTGGCACGCAGCGCGAAGGACAGTACCATGGCGATGGTGCCATAGCTGCCGATGCGGCTGTCCTTCATGATCTCAAGCGTGCGCGCCTTGTCCTTGCCTGCGCCGAAACCATCGGCCATGTCGGCCAGCCCGTCTTCGTGCAGTGCTCCTGTCAGAAGCGCCGTGAGGGCGATGGCGAGCCAGCCCGTGAGCTGCGGCGAGGCATCGAAGGCGGCGAAAGTCACCACCAGAAAAGCCGCGGGCAGGGCGATCAGCAGGCCAGCGGCGGGAAAGGCGCGGGCGGTGCGGCGCATCGACACGCCATCGGCATTTTCAAAAAACCGCGAAGGAACCGGCAGGCGGCTGAGAAAGGCAACGGAATGCATGACATCTGTTATGAAATCCCGGGCCTTCATGCTCTCTCCGTTGCTGCACTTGCATTTCCGGTTGTTCCGCGGCGCATCCGCGATTATGAGAGGCGCAACAAAGACCGATTTGCCGGAAAACACAAGTTCCGGACGCATGAGCCGATGCGACAGCCAACCCGGCTACGAAAGAGACCGACACCATGAGCATGAGCGGATTGCCCTTCGATGATTTTCGCGCGCTGTTGCGTGAGCTTCCCGGCCCGGATACGCATGCGCTCGTGGCTGCCAAGGAGCGCAATGCGCAGCTGACCAAGCCTGCCGGTTCGCTTGGCCGCCTCGAAGAAATCGCCATGTGGCTGGCTGCATGGTCCGGCCGTTCGCCCGCCGTCACCCGTCCGCTGGTGGCGATTTTCGCCGGCAATCATGGTGTCACCCGCCACGGCGTCACGCCCTATCCGACATCCGTAACCCAGCAGATGGTGGAAAATTTTGCAGCCGGTGGCGCGGCAATCAACCAGATCTGCGTCGCTAATGATCTCGGCCTGAAGATTTTCGATCTGGCGCTTGATTATCCGACCGGCGACATCACCTGCGAGCCGGCCCTTTCGGAGCGCGACTGCGCCGCCACCATGGCCTTCGGCATGGAGGCGATTGCCGGCGGCACCGATCTTCTCTGCGTCGGTGAAATGGGCATCGGCAACACCACGATTGCAGCGGCGATCAATCTGGCGCTCTATGGCGGCACCGCGGAAGAATGGACCGGCCCGGGCACCGGTTCGGAAGGCGAGGTCATGGCCCGCAAGATCGCGGCGGTGAAGGCCGCTGTCGAGTTCCACAAGGACCATCTGTCCGATCCGCTGGAAATCATGCGCCGTCTCGGCGGACGCGAGATTGCGGCAATTGCCGGTGCCATTCTCGCCGCGCGCGTGCAGCGTATTCCCGTGTTGATCGATGGTTATGTGGCAACAGCGGCTGCCGCTCTCCTAAAGGCGGCCAATTCTTCGGCGCTCGATCACTGCCTGATCGGCCATGTCTCGGGTGAGCCCGGCCATCTGGCCGCCGTCGAAAAGCTTGGCAAGACGCCGCTTCTGGCGCTTGGCATGCGGCTGGGCGAAGGCACGGGTGCGGCACTTGCCGCCGGCATCGTCAAGGCTGCCGCCGCCTGCCATTCCGGCATGGCGACTTTCGAAGCGGCGGGTGTGGACACCCGCACCAGCCCCCGTACCGATCATTGAGGTCAAAGATGGACGCGACGCCGCAAAAGAAGCAAGCTGAACCGGCATTCCGGAAGGAAAAGGGCTGGCGGCATCTTTTTGCCGCTGCCCGCTATTCCGTGCAGGGGCTGGGTCGGCTGTGGCAGGAGGCGGCCTTCCGGCATGAGGTTCTGGCCTTCGGCATCGGGCTTGGCCTGCTTCTCATCGTCGGTGCGCCATTTGCGCATCTTCTCGTCTTTACTGTGCTGATGTTGCTGCTGTTTGCGGTCGAGGCGCTCAATACTGCGATCGAGGAACTGGTGGACCGCATCTCGCCGGAAATTTCCTCGGTCGGGCGACATGCCAAGGATCTCGGTTCCTTCGCCGTCTTCTGCCTTTTGATGGCGAACGGATTTTTCGTGCTTTATTCGCTGGTGACGACGTTGTTCTTCTAAGCGGCTGGGAAACCGGGATCAGGCGAAGGACCGTCGGCGCGGCTGGATGGCGTGGGTTTCCTCCACGGCCGGCAGGCTCTGCAGCACGCGTTTTGCCGGCAGGATGGCGATGCCCTCTGTGCCTTCGCGCAGCTTCGATTTCAGGATGAACTGGCCGTCATGTTTGGCAAGAATGGCCTGAACGATGGGCAGGCCAAGCCCGGTTCCCTGTTCGGCGCTCTTGATGGCGATCGATCCCTGACCGAAGGCCGACAGCACCACGGGGATTTCATCTTCGGGAATACCCGGCCCATTGTCCTTGATAGACACATATTGTCCGCCGCCCGCCGTCCAACCGGCCTTCACGAGGATTTCGCCGCCCTGCGGCGTGAATTTCACGGCATTGGAGAGAAGGTTGAGAATAACCTGGCGGATCGATTTTTCATCGGCCCAGACCTGCGGCAGGCTGCTTTCGAACTGCTGCGAAATCCTGATCGTCTTGGCGCGGGCCCGCAGCTGGATCATGCCGATGCAATCCTCGGCTATTTCCAGCATCGAGATGGATTCCTCATTGAGATCATAGCGACCGGCCTCGATGCGCGACAGGTCGAGGATTTCGTTGATGAGATCGAGCAGGTGCTGGCCGGAGCGATGGATATCGCCGGAATATTCCTTGTAGAGCGGGTTGTTGAGCGGGCCGAGCACTTCTGACGCCATGACCTCGGAAAAGCCGAGAATGGCGTTAAGCGGGGTGCGCAGCTCATGCGACATGGAGGCGAGAAAGCGCGATTTGGCCAGATTAGCCTCTTCGGCGCGGCGTCGCGCCTCATCCGAAACCGAGTTGGCGACTTCGAGTTCGGCGATCAGGTCGTCCTTTTCCGTCTGGGAGGAGAGGAGCTTGACGCTGGTCTGGTAGAGCCGGCTGGTGATGCGATGACAGAAGAGGATCGCCATGCCGAACATCAGCGCAAGGCCGACATCGAATGGATCACGCGAGATGGCCGAGGTGACGCACAGCGCCGCCATCACCGGCAGGAAGGTCATGAAGGTCGCCCGCCGCAGCATGAAATTGGCCATGGCGGTCAGCGAAAGCGCGATCAGCAGCGTTGCGCCCTTGAAGAAGAGAACAAGCGTCGGGTCGTTGCGCGCCGGTTCTGCCAGCGCGAACATAGCCCATGCGCAGCCGATGAGGATCTGCATGCCGAGGAACAGGTTTTTCCAGTGCTGGAGATTTTCGGGCGTGATCTCCTGCTTCGCTGCTCTCTTGGCCAGCACCAGAGCCATGGCGTGGAAGCTGAGCGCAATCAGCGACCAGATGATCAGCCCGATGTCGCGGGTGATATAAAGACCGATGACGGAGGCGAGCACGATGAAAAGCGGCATGAACATCGCGCCCTGAAGGGTCTCGGCGATGTGCATGGTCAGCATTTCGCGTTCATAGGCTTCGGTTCCGCCGGCACCCTGCTGCAGGCGTTCACGCGTCGTCTTCACCGTGTCGAAAACCGCCTTGTTGCGGTGTTTTTTCGAGCGGTCGACGATGATCTTGTCGGTGGACGTGCTGACGCTTTTACTCATTGTTACAACGCAGGTGACATGAACCCTTGCAGACTACGTGCAAAATCTTAAGAAGATGCTGCCGTGAAAGGATTTGTTTGCCATTTCTGACAAGGGTTTGTTGTTACATGGGACGAAACGGAGGCAGGCGCAGGGGTTTTTCGGCGTTCCGCGACGGCGGGCTGTTTCTTGCCGCGGTTTTTCTCGGCATCCTCATCGCCGCCAAGCTCGACCAGATCAACAGCGAGACCTATAGCGGCCGTTTCTTCGTGATCGACGGCGATACGCTTTCAAAGGGTGAAGAACGGTTTCGCCTGCTCGGTATCGATGCGCCAGAACTGTCGCAGACATGCCGGCGCGGCGCCGAAACCTGGCCCTGCGGGGAGGAGGCGCGCCGTGTGCTGCAACGGCTGGTCGTGGCGCAGAATTTTTCCTGTTCCGGCAGTTCGAGGGACCGTTACGGGCGGCTGCTCGTTTATTGCGCCGCCGGCGGCAGGGATGTCTCGGCGGAAATGGTATCGGCGGGTTTTGCCGTTGCCTCCGGGTATTTCCAGTTTTCAGGCGAACAGGCGGCGGCGCGTCGGGAAGCGCGAGGCATCTGGGCGGGAGAATTCGAAAAGCCCTCCGAATGGCGGCGTGAGCACCGCGCAGCGGATATCGAGACACCGGCGGCGGGGTTCCTGACCGTCATCCGCCATCTTCTGGGATGGTCGCATGGCTGAGATGGATCAATCCATGCCGAGGTTTGATGATGGGCTGGATGAGTTGCGCGGTGAGATTGGCCGCTGCCGCATCTGTCGTGACGCGCCTGTCAGGGGCATGGCCGATCGCCTGCCGCATGAACCGCGGCCGGTGGTTGTCATGTCGAAGAAGGCCCGTATCCTGATTGCGGGGCAGGCGCCGGGGCTGCGTGTGCATGAGACGGGACTGCCCTTTAACGACGCTTCCGGTGACAGGCTTCGGCAATGGCTGAATGTCGACCGCGAGACCTTTTATGATCCCGACCGATTCACCATCGTGCCCATGGGCTTCTGTTTTCCGGGCTACGATGACAAGGGCAGCGACCTGCCGCCACGGCGTGAATGTGCGCCTGCATGGCGTGAGCGGGTGATGGCGGCGATGCCGCAGGTGGAGCTGATCCTTGCCGTCGGCCAATATGCGCAGGCTTTTCACCTGGGTGAGAGGCGGCGCAAAACCATGACCGAGACCGTCAAGGACTGGCGCGGCTACCTGCATGCCAATTCCGGCCCCGGCACTTTACCTCTGCCGCACCCCAGCTGGCGCAATACCGGCTGGCTGAAAAAGAACCCATGGTTCACGCAAGAGCTGCTTCCGGTTCTGCGGCAACATGTGGAAATGCGACTTTAGTGAAACAATTTTCTGTTTTTCTGCGAAAATTAGTGTATTGAAAGGAAATTAATTCAGGAGGATAGACGCATTGGATCGCCTTGACCGTAAGATTTTGCGCATTCTGCAAGAGGATTCCACGCTGGCCGTCGCTGATCTGGCGAAAAAGGTCGGACTTTCCACGACGCCCTGTTGGCGGCGTATCCAGAAGATGGAGGAGGACGGCGTTATCCGCCGGCGCGTGGCGCTGCTTGATCCGGTCAAGGTCAACACCAAGGTCACGGTTTTCGTCTCCATCCGCACCGCCTCCCATTCCATCGAATGGCTGAAGCGTTTCTCGGAGGTGGTTTCCGAATTTCCGGAGGTCGTCGAATTTTACCGCATGAGCGGCGATGTCGATTATCTCCTGCGCGTCGTTGTGCCTGACATTGCTGCCTATGACGCCTTCTACAAGCGGATGATTGCCAAGATCGAAATTCGCGATGTGTCGTCTGCTTTTGCGATGGAGCAGATCAAATATACGACGGAACTGCCGCTCGATTACATGCTGCTGGATAATCCGAAATCCGGCGAGGAGTGACGCGCCGCTCATCCGGTTTTTGAGCAATGCCCTTTCCGGTTGCCGGGGAGGGCTTTTTTATTTGCCGGTTGTTGCGACGGAAAGTCGAATCTCTTCAACGGTCTGGGTGATCTTGATGAGATATTGATTCAGCAAGGCAGAGTTCATCGCATTGGAGCGAGCGGACGCCACTTGTTTCTTCTCCCCGCCGGGGAGAAGAAATATGCCGAAATGCCGAGTTATCAGCCCTTGAGCTTGGCAATCACCAGATGGCCCGGTGTCGGGTTGCCGTCCTGCATGCGGACGTTGATATCGGTGACTTCGAGGATATCGAAACCGGTTGCCGCCAGTCTTTCACGGACATAGTTTTCCGCATGGGCGAAACGGTGGTGCGGGCCGACCATATAGGGGCGTCCGGCCAAGGTCTCTTCGTCCAGGGTTTCCGAGGAGAAGATCAGCAGGCCGCCGGCATTGAGGTTTTCGGCGGCGCCGAAAAACAGCGGCTCCAGCGCGCCGAGATAGGGCAGAACGTCGGTTGCGGTGATGATATCGAAGGGTTCGTCGTCATTATCCTCAAGGAAATCCTCGGCTTCGGCGACGTAAAGCGTCTCGTAGAGGTCCTTCTCATGGGCGATTTCGACCATGTTTTCGGAAATGTCGATGCCGGTAATGTCATCAGCCATGTCACGCAGCGCTTCGCCGGTGAGGCCGGTGCCGCAGCCGAGATCGAGCAGCCGCTTGAATGGGCCGAGGTTCAGCGTCTGCAGCCGCTGGCGCACCATCATCGGCACGGCGTAGCCAAGCTGTTCGACAAGAATATCCTCGAAGGCCTCGGCGTGCTGATCGAACAGGGTTTCGACGTAGGCGTCGGGCGCTTTCGGCGGCGTTTCGCCCCGGCCCATGGCGGCGATACGCACGGCGGCACCGCCGTGATCTTCCGGGTCGATCGCCAGAACGTCCTGATAGGCTTTTACCGCCGCGTCCACATCGCCGGCTTTTTCAAGCGTCAGTGCGCGGTTATAGGCCTCGGCAAGCGCCTCTTCGTCGATTTTCTGGTTTTTCGTCATCGTGCGGTATCCATAACGTCTTCGGTTGACGTTTGCTGTAAGCCGCAACGGTGGTTGGCGCAACGTTTATGTGGGAACAGTTTTCAGTGGAGGATGAACTCCCCTTTAAGCGCACGCCATTCCTGCGCCGAGATTACCTGCCGGTGCACGTAGCGGACGGAGTGTAACGGTCCGTCGAGCTTTTCCTGCCAGAATTTGAGGAAACCGTGCATTTCGGGGAAATCCGGGGCGAGATCGTAGTCCTGCCAGACATAGGTCTGCAGAACCAGCGGATGGTCCGGCATGCGGTAAAATATCTGGGCGGTGGTGAGGCCGTAGCCTCTCAGCATCATTTCCATGTCCTTGTTCATGACGGCGGTTCCCGTTTCCATGATTGCCGATCACAGCGTTGCCGCTGTATCTGACATGGGAACACGACAGGGTTAATCCAACCTTGCCAAAGCCATAAGTTGTCACAAAATAGTTATATTTTTCAAAATGTTGGCAGCCTCAGTTGACGAGTGCTGCCAAGCTTCGGCCTAACGCTTGAGGTGGCGCGTCAGGCGGGCTTCCAGCCAGGCCCAGACATGTCTCAGCGTCTCGACGATTGTCAGGTAGAAGATCGCCGCCCAAAGATAAGCCTGATAATCGAAGGTGCGGGAAAAGGCGTAGCGGGTCTGTCCCATCAGGTCGAAAACCGTGACGATGGAGACGACTGCCGAGCCTTTAATCATCAGGATGATCTCGTTTCCGTAAGGACGCAGCGCGACGATGAGTGCCTGCGGCAGGATGATCTTGCGGAAGGTGATGAATTTCGAAATGCCGAGCGAGGCGGCGCCCTCATGCTGGCCGAGCGGTACGCTGCGGATTGCGCCGCGCAGGATTTCGGCCTGATAGGCGGCGGTATTGAGGGTCAGCGACAGGAGGCCGCAATACCAGGCTTCCCGGAAGAACCACCACAGCCCGACCGTCTCCAATTGCGGGCGGAAGCTGCCGAGGCCGTAATAGATCAGGAAAAGCTGGGCCAGAAGCGGCGTGCTGCGGAAGACGTAGACATAGGCATAGGCCAGCGCGCCGAGGACGCGGTTTTTCGACATACGCGCAAAGGCGATCGGCACCGAGAGGATTGCGCCGAGAATGATCGAACTGCCGACCAGCGTGATGGTGGTGATGAGGCCGTCAATATAGCGCGGCCCGTAACGTTCGAATTTCGCCCAGTCCCACCCTTCGATCATCGCGAAGATCAAGCCGGCGGCGAGCAGCAGCCAGAGCGTGATGACGGCGATGCCGACGATGCGCGATATGTTGAGCGGCTTGTCGGCTATGGCTGGCGCCGGGCGCGGCGGAATGAGTTCCTGGATATGGCTCATCGGCGTGCCTCCGACTTGCGTGACCAGCGATCGATGAAGCCGATCCCGATGGAGGAGAGAAGTGCGAGAATGAGGTAGAGCAGGCAGGCGATGCCGTAGAAGAAGAATGCTTCCTTGCTGACACGTGCGGCGATGCCGGTCTGACGGATGATATCGGCAAGCCCGATGATCGAGACGTAGGACGTGTCTTTGAGCAGGATGACCCAGAGGTTGGTCATGCCGGGCAGGGCGATCCTGACCAGTTGCGGAATGATGATGAGCACCATGGTGCGGCCGCGTGACAGGCCAAGCGCATGGCCCGCCTCATATTGGCCCCTGGGAATGGCCTTGAAGGCGGAGAGCAGCACTTCGGAGGCATAGGATGAGAACACGACCGATAGCGCGACCATGCCGGCCACGAAGGCGTTGATCTCGACGGGGCCGGTGATGCCGACATAACCCGCTGCTGATTGCAGCAGCATCTGAATGCCGTAATAGACGATGAAGAGCGTCAGCAGTTCCGGCAGGCCACGGAAGATGGTTGTGTAGATGCCGGTCGCCAGCCGCAGCGACTTCTCCTCCGATTGCGCCGCAAGCGCAATGAGGAAGCCGATCAGCAGGCCGACGGGCAACGTCGCAAGCGCCAGCGAGATGGTGACCTTGACGCCGAAGGCGATTTCATCGCCCCAGCCTGCATCACCACACGCAACAAGGGTGCCGTTTCCGAAAAGCGAGAAGAGACCGACCGGACCGCAGAAGGGGTCGAGAAGTGTCGAGACATAGGTCCAGAACGCACCTATGGCGGAAAATGCTCCGCTCATGCCAGTTTTCCCCCGCGGTCTTAAGCCGCCGTGATTGTTATGGTGACGTTTTCAAACAAAAATGGCGGAAGGGCAAGCCTTCCGCCACCAGATTTCAACAGATCGAGCAGGCTTACTCGCCGTAAACGTCGAAATCGAAGTATTTTTTATTGATCTCCTGGTACTTGCCGCTGGCGCGGATACCGGCGATGGCAGCCGTGAATTTATCGGCGAGCGCCGTGTCACCCTTGCGCACCGCAACGCCCGCGCCATTGCCGTTGATCTCGACATCGACCTTGAGCGGCGTCAGGATCTTGCAGCAGGCGCCGGCATCCGTCTTCAGCCATTCCGAAAGCACGACGATATCGTCGATGACGGCGTCGATACGGCCATTGGCGATATCGAGCTTATATTCATCGGCGGTCGGATACATCTTCACGTCGGCATCCGGGAAGTGCTTTTCGGCGTAGTTGGAGTGGGTGGTGGAACCCTGTGCGCCGAGCGACTTGCCCTTCAGGTCGTCGAGGGACTTGATCGGCGAATCCTTCGGCACGGCGATGGCCGGCGGGGTGTTGTAATATTTCTTGGAGAAGTCGACCTTCTCGAGACGCTCGGGCGTGATCGACATGGACGCGATGATGGCGTCGAACTTCTTGGCCTGAAGGGCTGGAATGATGCCGTCCCAGTCATTGGTGACGAAGGTGCACTCAGCCTTCATTTGTTCGCACATCGCCTTGGCGATGTCGATGTCGAAGCCGGTCAGCGTGCCGTCGGCTTCAAGATTGTTGAAGGGCGGATAGGCGCCTTCGGTGCCGATGACGATCTTGTCCTGCGCAAGGGCTGCGCCTGAAAACAGCGAGATGGCGGCAATCGATGCGGCTGCGAGCAGACGGGTGGAAATAGGCATTTCGATCCTCTCTTTTGGTCGTTCATCCGCAGTCTGTTGTTGTTTTCAGTGCGGACGCCATAAGCGCAAGGCGCGACGGAATGTTTTTTGTTTTCCGTGGCCTTCAGCGCCGGGGCAATTATTCATCCGGTTGGTCAAAAAATGCAACTGCAATATTAGTCACCTCGATTGCGCCGCAGAGCTTTCACGAAAACGCCTTGATCTGTTCATTTCCGGTACACAAGGCTTTGTCCATCATGGGAACCGAAGCGTGTGCAAGGCGTTGACCAGCGCCTGCATGCGCAGCCGGTTCAAGATGTCGCGACACAAGCGACCAATAATGGCAGATGAGGAAGCACCGATGCTGAAGAAGAACAGATTGCTGACGGGGGTGGTTTTCCCCCTCATGTCGCTGGCGATTGCGGTGGAGCCCGCTGCTGCCGGTTTTGCCGGAGCCGCGCGGACGCAGACGCAGATGCCCAAGTTGCAGAGCCCGCTTATTCTGGCGCAGGCGCAACCGGAAGGCCAGCTCGCCGAAGAGCAGAACCCGGAAGAGCTTCTGCGCAAACAGCGCCAGCAGGCCGAAGAAGCGCAGCCGCAGGCCGAGCCGCCGAAGCAGGCCCCTGAGCCGAAGCCCGAAGCAGCACCCGCCGAACCGCGCCCCGAGCCGCAACGTGAAGCGCAGCCGGAACCCAAGCCCGAACCCAAGCGTGAAGCACAGCCGGAACCTCAGCGTGAGCCGCAGCAGCGCGAAGCCCGCCCTGAGCCGGCGCCTGCCGAACAGCCGCAGGAACGCCCACGCAAACCGGAGCGGGCACAGGAGCCTCAAGGGGAAGGCGAGCAGCGCCCCGCACGCCAGCGCCCGGAGGCCGCTCCTGAAGCTGCACCTGAGGCAGCGCCTGCCGAACAGCAGCCGAAGGAGCGCCCACGTAAACCTGAGCGCGCGGAACAGCCTGCGGGTGAGGGCGAGCAACGTCCGCGCAAGGAGCGCGCGAAAGAGCCTGCCGCTGAGCAGCCTGCCGCACGTCCTGACAATGCCGAGCAGCCAGCCAAACCGCGTGAGAAAAAGCCGCAGGTAGAAGAAAAGGCTCCGGAACAGAAATCCGAACCGGCCGAAAAGGCTGTTCCGGAGAAAAAACCTGACGCTCCAGAACCTGCCGCGAAGGAAGCGCCTGTTCCGACGGAAGCGCCGACACCTGCACGTCCGCCGGCGCCGGAGGCGCAGCCCAACCCCGCACCCGGCCAGCAGCCTTCCGAAAAACCGGCCGAAGGTCAGGGCAAAACCGAGCCTGCAGCGCCGGTGCCGGGCACCCCGACGCCCCCGCCGCCAAGCGGCGCCACGACCGGACAGGCGCCTGCCGGTGAGCCCGTTCCCAACCAGGTTGCTGTTCCGCAGACGGAAGCACCGCCGATGACGAAGGAAGAATTGGACAAGGCCAAGGCGGTTGCCAAGGACCCGTCCAAGACCGCCGACACCGTCATCCTGCCGGTCGACAAGGGTGCGGCCGTTCTCGACAGCGATAAGGAAGTGGAGCGCTCCGGCAACAATCAGGCCCGAGAGCAACGCCGCCGCGAGCGTGAACAGGCCGGTGAGGTGAAGGTGCCTACCTCGGACGCCGAGGCGCAGCGCGCCGGTGCCGCTGAAGGCAAGACCCCGCCGCCGCCCGTGAAAATGGAGGCGATCACCTCCCAGCAGGGTGAGCGCATCGACCGCCGTCCGCAATATGAGCGGCCGGAAGGCGTGCGCGAGTGGCAGCCACGTGAGGGCCGCCCGCGTGACCGTGATCGCGATGCGCCGATCATCCTGCAATTCGGCGATCGTGTCGTCGTGCGCGGCGATGACAACCAGCGCTTCATCCGTGATGGCGGCGAGCCCTATTACGAGCGTCTGCAGGGCGGTCGTGTCCGCGAAACCGTCGAGCGCCGTGATGGTACGCAGGTGGTGACGATCCGCAATCGTTATGGCGACGTGATCCAGCGCTCGCGCATCGATGATCGCGGCCGGGAATATGTGCTGTTCTATGCGCCCGAGCTGATGGACGATCCAGACCGCGATTATGTCTATCGTGATCCGGGCCTCGACCTGCCGCCGATGCGCCTGCGTATTCCCGTTCGTGACTACATCATCGACACGTCGAGCGATCCGGACCGCGATTATTACCGCTTCCTCGAGCAGCCGCCGGTCGAACCCGTGGAGCGTGTCTATTCGCTGGATGAAGTGCGCTATTCGGCCCGTATCCGCGACAAGGTGCGCCGTATCGACCTCGATACGATTACCTTTGCCACCGGCAGCGCCGACATTCCGATGGCGCAGGCTCGCTCACTGCGCAAGGTGGCCGATGCGATCAACAAGGCGCTGGAAAAGAACCCGGCGGAAACCTTCCTGATCGAAGGCCATACCGATGCCGTCGGCTCCGATGAAAGCAACCTCGTTCTTTCCGACGAGCGCGCCGCTTCCGTTGCCAACGTGCTGACCGATGTCTACGGCATTCCGCCGGAAAACCTCGCGACGCAGGGTTATGGCGAGCGTTACCTGAAGGTCCAGACGCTCGGGCCGGAACAGCAGAACCGCCGCGTCACCATCCGCCGCGTGACGCCGCTGGTGAAGCCGGTCGCCCAGAACTGATCGGGTTCCTGCAGAAAAACGAAGGCCCGGAGAGCGCAAGCTTTCCGGGCCTTTTTTGTTGGTTTCGAGCTTGCTACTTTCGCACCGTCATCCTCGCCCTTGAGGCGAGGATCCATTCCTGTTGTCGCAACGTGGATCCTCGGGACAAGCAACCGTGGAGTTATTGCTGGAAAGCAGGGTCTGATCGAGCGATAGCGTTGAGGATCGTGATGAGTTTTCGCA